>CALGNZ010000031.1 GCA_937957915.1 uncultured Granulosicoccaceae bacterium
CCGGCGGAGTCCGTTTTTAATGACTCGAAAGAAGTAGGGTGTTGGTGAGTGACGCGAACCGCACCAATCCCAAAGGTGGAAGATCGAGATCAAACGCTTTGCGTTTGTTATACCCGGAGGCATGTTCAATACTTGCGAATACTGGATGCAACTGTAGGGTGGATAAGCTTGCGCATCCACCACCCTGACATCTTTTGAGATCAACCCCCGGCGGGCTAATGTCGGCTTAACTCTCGGCCTATATGGTAAATTATCGCGCCGCCGATCAGTGCGCCAACGAGGTCATTACTACGGTAGTGGCCACCACGGTAGTAGCCACGGCCATGGTTGTAATGTCGATGGTGGCGTCGGTTGAGACGGCGAGGTTTGTGGTGGTGACTGTGACCGTATGATCTGTTGCCGTAACCCCGGTGTCGGTTGTAGCTGTAGCTATGTTGCCAGCCCGGACGCCAGCCTCGGTGGTTGCGATTGTCGTGCTGCTGTCTATGTCCGTTGTGAAAATAGCGTTGTTGCTGGCCCTGTCGATGTGAAGAATGGTCTGCGAGTACAGCAGTACTGGTGAAAGTGCCAACTGCCAGTAGCAGCGCTGCGGTAATTCCTGTGATGAATGATCTGGCTTTAAGTAGTCTCATGCGGTTCTCCAAGAGTATTTGGCTGCAACGTGAAACTTGTTATAGGGTGAGGCCTCTGAACACTGTCTGAACCTTCTCCCTACTGCGTGTGTTGTTTGTATGAGTGCTGGATTAACGGGTTGGTTCCGCAACGCTGTTTGGTAATATTCACCATTTGGTCGAATTTTTGTAACATCCGCTGGCAACATCGCAGGTAGACGCGCTTTGTTATCCTGGCGATGTTTGCGCTTCTTTGCGGTATTGATCGATGGCAGTCCGGTATGACTGTACACCCGACAGGATAGATTCGATTCTGTAAATCCGGCGCAATCAGCGGAATTTTCATTTGATAGGCGTTGCATTTTGATTGCTACCTATGCGCCACGAGCTGACCGAGAACGAATGATCTGCTGCGGCAGTGATCAATTGAGCCAGATATTTTGATTGTTATTTCTGACAGACAAAGCAAAATCGGAAAAGCTATCAGCAGATGTCAGTCGTTTATGATTAGAAGGAGTCGAGGATGATCACCGAACACGCGCAATGTCATTGTGGGAAAATCACCGCGGAGGTCAGGTTTTCGAAGCCGCTTGCTGATTTCGAACCGCGAGCCTGCGACTGTGACTTTTGCGCAAAGCATGGTGCCGCTTACATTTCGGAGGCCGAGGGTAGTCTGGACATTCGGATAAAAGATTCGGAACATGCTGTGTCCTATCAACATGGCAGTGGTCTGGCAGATTTTTTACTGTGTGGGCACTGTGGCGTGTTAATGGCCGTCACTTACTCTCATGAGGGAGGTACTGCCGGTTCTCTGAACTCGAGGACATTGGATAACAGGCGTTCCCTGATGCCGGCGCAGACTTCGTCGGCTGTAAAATTTTTATCTGACACTGAAAAGCCGGAACGCTGGAAGCAGGTCTGGATTCAAAACGTGCGATTTTCGTGAACAGGCATTGCCAGATCACATAGTGGGTGAAGACCTGAGCGCGTCAGTTCGTGTTGGCAGTCCCAACGCTATGACTGCTTTTAATTGCCTCAGTCTGTTGCTGGTGATTTCAATCCGCTGGTTTCCAGCAATGGTGAAATAACTTTACGCTTGAGATCAATGCCTACACCACATTTGCAACCCGGGCATTCGACGCAGGCATCAAGACCCAGTGATTCGGCGAGCTTGATGGCTGCCTGATGACCGCTCTCGGTGTTAAGCGGGTCCAGTCGGTATCGCTGTAATTTCAGCAGTGAAAACGGATTGCCCCATCGGTAACCCTCTGCCGGGTCGGGCAGGGTGGTTTTGTCGTTGACTTCACCTGGTACACTGCCATTAAAGTTGCGCGCATGCATCGGGCATTTGTCGAGGCATGCATAGCATTCAATACAGGCGGTTAATGCGTGATAGTCATCAGGCGCCTCTACGTTGAGATCGTTGTGGCGCGGGTGGCCTCCAAGTTTGCCGTGTAGCTGGCGGGCGATACCATCGCGACGTACAACCAGGTCGCTGGCTACTGGCAAGGTTGCAACAGCACTGATACGGTCACCTTCGCGAGCGCGTGCTCTGCAGGCTATGCGTGGCTTGCCATTGATATCGACAGTGCACACTCCGCAGTTGCGTGCCCGGCAACCGTAGCGAAACGCAAGATCGGGAATGCTATCGAGCTGCGCTTGCAGCAATACGTCCAGCACCATCGGGCGCTCTTTGTCGTCTCGTTTCCGGTAGTCGAACTCGACAGTGCTTTCAGTACCGTTGCGGTTGGTCACAATGGTAACTTTCATACGTTACCCGCATCGGCAGTGGCCGCTTCGGTGCCACCCGGCATCATGGCAGTGGCGCCTGATGCGCCCATGATGGCGCGATAACGTTTTTCCAGATGTTTATCCTGCAGGTCAGCGGGCAGCAGGCGCAACAAGCTGGCCTTGAGGCGAGTGTGCTTTTCGGTGATCTTGTAGGCGATGGCGCGTTTTATAGGTGTACGGGAGCGCTTTGTTCGACAGGCTTTTATCTCGCCTTCGTTGTTGCGACTGACCACGGTAGAAAAAGGCGTGCTGAACAGGGATACGTTATCGCAATCCAGTCGCACGTGTCCGCCAACACTGCAATCGCGTTCGAGTGATGCGGCACATACGGCCTCGGCTGTGTTGAGCATATTGCGTAGCTCCTGGAAGTCTATAAAGCTCTGGTTCCAGTTGCCGTAGTCGGGAATAGCGATGTCGTTCAACTGAGTTTTCCAACGCTCAATGTCGCTGGTAAATTCTTTCAGCTTGTCGGCGCTTCTGAGCGGCCCGATAAACTTCCAGCTGGCCTCTTGTAATTCTTTGCGCAGGCGCGCAGCGGAGGTGTTGCCCTGTTGGCCAAACAGAGCGCTGGCTTGTGTAATATGCTGATCGAAGGCGTGCTGGTTAGGCGTGCTGGTTTGTTTTTCATGTTGCGCTCGTTGTGCCGCTGCATGTTGTGCGGCCGCAGCACCGGCTCTCGAACCAAAGACGGCGACTTCTGTTAGTGATGTAGAGCCAAGTCGGTTGGCACCGAACAACCCGCCCATTGCCTGACCGGCAGCGAATAGTCCGTGAATGCCGCTGGCGGTATTGCCGTCTCCATTGCCCGATACACTGGCGCCATTTTCGTCAACACGAATGCCGCCCATGTGATAGTGCGCGCCGGGCCTTACTTCCCAGGCTTCCTCGCATTTGGCGGCGGACTTGCTCAGTGCCTGACGTGCGTTGCGGTATGCAGTGGGCAGCGAGGTTTCCAGAAATTTCATAAAATAGGGGCCAGACCGCTGCGGTGTTTTGTTAGCTGTCATGTCGAGCCAGGCGCCGCCGTTAGGGCTGCCACGGCCATCTTCGACTGCGCGCATAATAGCGGCCGAGCATTCTGCTCTGGTACGCAGATAGACGCCATCGAGTATGACTTTGCCCTGATTGTCGCGCAGTACGCCTAAAAAGCTTGCCGTCACCGGCTCGCCGCATAGCAAGCCTTCGTAGGAGGGCGGGGAGGTCAGGCAAAATGGCAGAAACTGAACCTGTTCCATATCTACCAGTTCAGCGCCGGCGCGTGCCGCCACTGCATAGGAGTCGCCGGTGTTACCACGCATTGTGTCTGTCTTTGGAAAGTACAGTGTCGACAGGCCGCCGGCCGCAATAATGACCGAAGGTGCGCGTATCGCGACCAGGCAGCCACGCGCGGCGTCGTAGCTGAGCGCACCTGTTATTTCCCCGGACGGATGTTGATCTGTTGCTGCTGTAGTGGCCAGATCCAGTAGCCAGTTGTCTTCGAGATAGTCTATGCCACCGTTGGCTATCACCGCATCGCAACTCGCATGACCAAAGGCGACACCACAGTTGCTGTGGCCAACGGATCGGCGACGGTTATGGCCGCCCATTGGCAGCGGCAGTGCCTGAGGGGTCGATCGGTTTGCATCGATTGGCGGGCGCAGTCCATTTACGCGATACTGATCATAGGCCTCTTTGCTGTCAGCGGCGAATGCATCGGTAATTTTCGCCAGCGGCAGATCGGCGCCTGCCATGCGCAGGTTTTCCGATAACGTAGCTTCGCTGTCGTCATCCGCGGAGCACGCGCGCACGGTGGCGATGCCCTCGGATATTTTGGTGTCGGAGCAACCTACCGGGTCTTTTGTGATGACTAGTACCTGCGCACCGGCTTCAGCCGCGGCACGCGCAGCATGACTGCCGGCGCCACCGGAGCCCACTACCAATACGTCGTAGTCGCGCCATTCGATATCAATGCTCAAGCCTGCTTCCTCCGGATTGATGAGTAGCTACCGCGAGTGCTATTTTATGCAGAGTCGCACGTCTGTGCCAGTGTTGTTGCTTTAAATGCACTGATAGGGCAGCGATGGAAGAGACTGTTGAACAAGGGTAGATAGATTACATGCTCGGCTCGCGGCAACTATTGACAGCATCAAAGCAGCTTTATCATTTGCAGCTTGAGGGTGGCAAATGTGAGCTGGCTGTTGCAGCGTCCGGGTTAGCTCGCTTTCATGGTGCCAAACCATACCACTCAACCGAAATGTCTACGGATACCCCCCAGTTCAGCGGGTATGGTGATAAGCCTTGAAGTGTCCGCTGCGAAAGACGCCTTTTGAGCAGGCACATCGAGCAGGCACGTCGAGCCGGGTTGGAAATAGTGTATGACTAGCCGGTTGAGGAATTTGGCATCGCACACTTTATGGTGAAAGATCCGGCCGGGCTGGTGATCGATGTTGTCGAGCACCTTGAGCAATAAATCAGTTGAGTGTAGTGCTACCGGCGTGCTGTGTGAAAAGCTGTGGCGGGTGGAAGGCGTGCGCCAACAGCGCAGAATGCGCTGTTGGTTCGGTGGTGCGAGGTGTTAGCCTTGTTGTCGGCGTCGCAGCAACAGCATACCAATCATTAGCAGGGTTGCCGGAAAAAACAGGTCAACCCGGTTTGTAGTGCTCGCCACAGAACAGCCTGCTGCCGAGCCGCTTAAGCCGGTAAGGATCGCGGCACCAGCATGATCAAGTACATCAGGAATGCCATCATTGTCTGCGTCGGGCAGGGCGCTTCCATCATTCGCCAGAACCACTGCACGGCCGTCAGCATCCGGGTCGGCTTCAAAGCTGTCATCGATGCCATTGTTGTTAATGTCATTGCCAGCGGTTAAATCAACGTCTGCGACATTGTCTATACCGTCGCTATCGTCATCTTCACCGCCGGTGCTTGATACATCAGCCTGGTTTGGAATGCCGTCGCCGTCGTCGTCGAGAAACAAATCAACTATGCCGTCGTTGTCGTTATCTGTGCCGCCCGCTTCAGCCAAATCGAATAGACCGTCGTTGTCGCTGTCGAGATCAACATAGTTTGCATCTCCGTCACCGTCGGTATCCGGGATAGGCAGAGGCGTTGCTGTTAACTCGTCGTCCAGACCGTTTGCATCAGCATCCTGAAAATCGTCGACCGTGGCATTGCCGTCGGTGTCAGTACCACCTGCTTCAAACAGGTCAGACAAGCCATCCTGATCGGAGTCGACATCAAGATAGTTTGCAAGTCCATCGCCGTCAGTATCGGCGGTTGGCAGTGGATCCGTTGCTATGTTGTCGTCAAGGCCGTTGTTATCCGCATCGATCATGTTGTCAACGATACCGTTGCCATCAATATCGGCACCACCGGCTTCAACAAGGTCGGTGATACCGTCGTTGTCAGAATCCAGGTCCAGATAGTTGGCTATACCGTCTGAGTCCTGATCTTCGCCGCCTTCAATACTATTGGGAATACCGTCGTTGTCGATATCCAGGTCAAGCACATCGTCGTCTGCAAGTGCCGGGTTTGAACCTGTGAGTACTTCGTCGCCGTCTGGTGCTCCACCTCCGTCGCTGTCCGGGTTAAGCGGGTCAGTGCCATGCGTGTTGACTTCAGCGCCATCAGTCAGCCCATCGGCATCACTGTCTGCGATCAGCGGGTTAGTCTGAGTGCCGGTAAGTTCGTTGTCGTCGCGCAGCCCGTCGTTGTCAGTATCTGCAGACGAGGGGTTGGTACCAAGGTTGATCTGCTCATCGCCATCGGACAAGGTGTCGCCATCCGTATCGGCAATTGTCGGGTCTGTGCCAGTCGTGTTTACCTCCTCGCTGTCGTTTAATCCGTCACTGTCAGTATCGGGTAATTGTGGATCTGTGTTGTGAGTGTTGATCTCATCGCCATCGTTGAGCCCGTCGCTGTCACTGTCGGCGATAGTTGGATCAGTATTTGTGGTGTTAATTTCTTCGCCGTCTGTGAGACCGTCGGCATCTGAATCAGGGTTAGCCGGATCGGTACCCGCCTGTGCTTCCTGAGCGTCGGTCAGCCCGTCATTGTCAGCATCCGGGCCATCGTCGCCCGGGTTATCAGCTGGATTAGTGTTGTTATCGATCTCGATGCCATCATTGGTGCCACCGCCATCGGTATCCGGATTGTTGGGGTCGGTGTTGTGAATATTTACTTCGTCGCCGTCGTTAAGCCCGTCGGCGTCGGTGTCCGGGTTGGCAGGATCGGTTAGCGTGGTAGTTACTTCGGTTTGATTACTCAGTCCGTCGTTGTCCGTATCATCGCTGCCGCCACCGTTTGAATCCGGATCCTGAAAATCAGGGATATTGTCATTGTCAGCGTCGATCGTGGACTCGACAGAGTCTGGAATACCGTCAGCGTCGGAATCATCGTCCAGATAATCGGGGGTACCGTCACCATCTGTATCCAATGACACGCCGTTTATCTCCAGGCTATCAATGAAGTTGCCGATGCTGCCAGTACCAACAGCCTGAAGCTCTACATAGAGCGATGTAACGCCCGCTGGTTTATCCCATGAGCCCTGATACACCGACCAGTCGGCGCTACCTGTTGATACCGTGTCAACTAACACTTTAGAAGATTCATCGGCACCAATATATATTTCCATGGTATCGACCGAGTTTCGGCCTCGATGCGCAATAGAGTACGTGACGGTAAATCGATCGGCAGGTACTGTTATCTGTTGATGAAGATCAGACGCCGAGACAGCATTCAACTCGATGAACTGGTTCCCTGAGTAGCTGTCAACCCCATTAAAACCGTTAACCCAGATCTCGGCGCATTCACAAGTTGAGCTCGTCGACCAGGCCGGTACTTGTGCTACATCTTTTATTTGATACCCGCTTCCTATAGACGGAAATTCAAAATCACTATTGTCAAACAGTGGCATAGCTGTACCGCCGTTGAACTTTCCTTCAAGCAGATCATTAATGCCGTCGTTATCGCCGTCAGCTGCGCCTGATGCACTCGCACATAGCAGTGCCAGCATGCTGAATGCAAAGGGTAGCAATCGATGTTGCCGCTGAGTGTTTTTGCTATTGGTTGAACAGCCACGCTTTGTGTGTTTGAGTCGGGAGACTGAAATGGACTTTCCCGTGTAACTGGTATCGAGTATGCGCAATTGGGCGCTGTCAGACTTGTTCATTAATTCTGCCTGGTTGAATCGAAAATGGCTGCAAGCAGCGCTTTTCCTTGTGTTGGGAAACCTTATCGTTTGGTCCTTCCATGAAAAGTCGGGCTGGCTATAGCCAACCTTACTCTCCTAACTGTAGAACAATATCTCGGCCTGACAGTGATTGGCCTGACCCGACGACCAGACGTAAATGAGCGATTTTCCGAGTTGTTTTGCCAACTATCGCGATGACAGGGATTTCAATTTGCAGGTGAAAGCCAGTACTTTACGGCGCGAATGCTGCGACCAACGTAGTTTTGGAGTGGCGTGCGCGGCCGGATCTGGTTCATCGTAAAGGATTGTTACAGTGGTCGGGGGTGGCTGGATTTAGCGATTTATCAGGCTGTTTTCGAAAGGCGGGCCGCCAGGAATCCTATCGATGCTAATTGCTACGGACTGCCGGCCGACTAATTTCCATGTTGGCAAATTCGCGGAGGATTGTTTGTTAGCAGAACCTTCGCGTGCGCCATCAGGAATCGTTTTGGCTGATGAGTATGGATCGGTTAACTCAGGATCAGCTGCAGTTGTCTTGAGCACGCGACCAGCTGGTCGCTTTCATCCCACAAAGTGCCATCTTCGATAAACAGGTTTCCAGCAAGATCGTTGGTTGAAAACATGCCTTTTATCCAGCCGGGTTGCGGACGTCTGCGAACGTGTATAGATAGTTCGATGGTTGGTACCCAGCCTATTGGTCCGTACAGTGTAAACATGGACGGTGGAAAAGCGTCGCAGAAAAGTAGCAGGGCCAGATTGTCCACTGGACGTTCATCTCTGAAACGAATCCAGCCTGCCATTAGCGCGTCTTTGTGTTGGCCAGACTCTGCATACTGTGGATCAACGCGTATATCCAGGCGGTTCATAATCGGCAAGTCGACAGCCTGCGCCAGTTCTGAACGTGTCGTGCAATCTTCCGGCGGGGGCAGAACCGGTGCTGATGGTGAAAGGCTGCGCTGATCACTTTTGGAATGATCTGAGTTTGCGTCGGTAGCATTGACAGTTGGACTCAACAGGCCAAACGTTGCAGTGCATGTGATCCTTGGTTTGCCATCCTGTTCCATGGTGCCGGTTACGGTAGCGGTGCGTCGGCCAAGCCGTACGACACTTGCCGTAAGGTCGGCCACCTTGCCGGGCAAGCCTGGCCGCAGATAGTGTGTTGTTACTGATATCGGGTCAGGGGTGTCCGGCACCAGGGTCGCCATTGCCCTTAGCAGGCAAGCCAGTATATAGCCGCCATTCGGGTTGTTGCCAATGTTCCAATCTGATGCCATGGTCAGTTGCCAGTGTTCATCCGACACTTGAATTGAGCTGGTTTCAGTATCAAAGTCGTAAATGCTATTCGTGTCAGTTTTCATGGCTTTATCGTGAGGTGCTGATCAGGGGTGGTTAATTGTTGTGTACCAGGCCGTGCAGAACAATAGGGTTGAAGCGTTTATAAGGACTAACTGTGTATCGCAAACGAGGGCTTGCAATTCATTTGCGCGCAGGGATCGTATCAGTGAATACTGGCAGATTTGAGCCGGGCGTTGCGATCAATTGTTGAGATGGTGGTTGATTCTGTTATCTGGTTGCGTTCGAAGATGACTGAAATTTCTACACCGGCCTGTCCGGCAGACCACACGGCTCGAAACAGTTCAGGCAGGGTTTCTACCGATTGACCCTCAACCTGCAGAATGCGGTCGCCGCTGTGCAAGCCGGCTTTGTCAGCGGGGCCATCGTCACTGAGGCCGGAGATTATTAACCCGTCGTTTGACTCCTGTGCAAACCAGCCAACCCAGGGTCGTGCGGGTGCGTTGCGTTTACCGTAAAGCAGGAGTTCGTTCAAAATGGGGGGGAGTAAATCGATTGGTATGACCATATTGGCACTGCTGACCTCGTTGTCCTGATCAACAGTCTGTAATATCAGAGACCCAATGCCGTAGAGCATGCCGTCTTCACCCAGTAACGCTGCACCACTCCAGAATGGATGAGCCGGCACGGTAAAAATGGCGGAATCAATCAGGTATTCCCAGTAGCCTGCAAACTCGTCAACACCGCCGATCTGGACCTGCTGTGTTGCCTCGACACCACCACAACCTGCCAGCAGCATCGGTTGACCCAATATTATGTCGTCTGATTTGCCGAGCATAATGGGAGGCAGGTTCAACTTGCCGAGTGCCTGCACCAGTCCAAACCCGCTTTGCTGATCGTAGGCAACCACGTGTCCCTGCAGGGTAGTGCCTTTGTGATCAACCAGCCAGACACTGCTTGCCTCGGTAATTACGTAGCCGATAGTGAGAACCAGGCCCTGATCATTAATGACGACGCCGTGGCCTTCGCGCTCGGTGCCGAGCAGATTAGCGGTCATCGCGTCATCGGGAATGCGCGTTCGAACGGAAACTACACTTTCAAGCGCTTTTAATACCTGCTCACCATAGTCGGCCGGGTCAGGCGGATTGTCTGGCAGAGGGTGCTGTATTTCTTCATCTGTCATAGCACCTCTAACATAGCAGATACGGGGTGTTTTGTGCGAATCTTCGACCAATGAAAATGACGCTTTGCGTTACATGTAGTGCAAGTTGCAGGGCAGCCTGTGTTGTAGCCACAGGTGATTATTGCACGTAGTCAGCAGATACATTTTTATGCAGCACAACAGTAGTGAGCGCCATATTAATCCGGGTAATTACAAACTGGTGTTAAGCAAACTGCGCTCACTAATCAGTGTTTAATTTACTTTATCAGTGGCGGATGTGCGTTACGCACCAGCATGTCGAAGTGTTGGTGAAACCATCTGCCTGCGGCCGGTGCGTTACCAATGGCGCCGGTAGGGTTGCCGCTATGGGTTGTACCCTGTGGGTCGCAGTCAGAGTCGAATCGTTTACCTTCGGCGTCTGCGTGTGTTTGCGTTGAGTCGCTGGTGCCATCGGATTCACCAGGAGGCTTTATCCATACAAACGCGTGAATAGTGCCATCGTTAAACGGGTTCGGTGTTGGTCTCGCACCGACACCTGCGCCGTTTTGATTGCACCAGTTTTGTCTGGCGGGCCGGCGATCAATGCGTGCTGCATTAACATAGTTGTTGATGCTCGCTTTCCGCTTTGCTTTTGTTGGTCTGTTTTTTCCACCCCATCCGTTGCGGGAGGTGTCGATAAGCACTCCAAACTGATCGGGCATTCCGGCGGCTGTGAACTCTGTTTTAAGCGTATTGGCATAGTCTCTTTCATCGAACATGCCGTTGTATTGATAAAAGTCAGCAGATTTTATTGGCAGATCCTGAATCATTAAGTCAGCATCTGGCAGCAACAATTCTTCAACAGGTGAATAGCCCGAGGTGTTCGTTGCAACACCGTGCACGTTGTGTAGTGAGCCACTGCTTTTGATAACGTCGACATACAGGTCTACGGTGCGAGTGCGATTGTCGTCCCAGCCTAGCCAGCCCGAGTGACCGATATCGAGATAACTATAGACGTTTCCAATGTCGCTGAAGCGATTTAGTGCGTACCCGATGCCCCCGGTGTAGATACCGTTTTCAAATGCTGACTGGCAATCGGCAACCGACTTGTTGGTGACAAGGTTTGGCAGCGAGTCTGGTTCCAGTATCGTTACTATCCTGAGATCGGAAAAACGGTTGTCTGAGAACAGCGAGGCTATTCTATCGATGAAGTCCTCGCGATAGATTTTCAACCCGGCCAGTCCGTTCAGTGTGCCGTTGGATGCTTTGGCAGAACAGTCTCTGTCGGGCAGGTTGTAGATCACGACTGTGATCAGTACAGGTTCGTTACCCTGTGCTTGCTTTGTTGCATTTACCAGGTGTTGTTCCAGCGTAGATCTGCGGCCATTAGAGCCATCGATTGCGGCGATACTATCTAGCCACACAGCGGTTGGTGTGTTTGCGACGACGCGCATGTGTTCTGCGGTGGCAGTATCAGACTGTGCGATTGACCGATTGACGTTTTCGACATAGTCAGGATCGATGTAGCCTTGTGCACCGACAAACGGGTTATCTACCCGTGTGGAGGCGATTACCGGCAGTGATAGAATCAGCCACAGCCATAGGCTGCGTAATGTAAATCCAGCGATTCGATTCATGGTTGCCTGCTCCTGTGCGATTTTTTAAGTTTCCGCGTTTTGTTGGTTGGGTTGGTTGGGTTGGTTGGCTGGTCGGTTGGGTCGGTTGTGTTGGTCTGGTTCGTGGTTGCCCGTGTGCTCTGCTCATCTAGCTATCATTGTACAACTGTGTCTGTCCGCATTACAAAATGGTTTGTGGGTTCGTGAATGCTGCCATTTTTAACAAGTATAGCCTGTGTTGCTATTGGAGCATTCCACGGGCAGCGAAGCTATGTGCTTTCATGAGTCATACACCGTCGGGTGTCGGCGGTGCTATTTGCGCTGTGCGCTATAGCAATTGCGCCGAGCTATATACTCGTGCACCAGCGCGTCTCCACAGCCATGTGTAACTGGCTCAGCGGCTGATCAGGTGGCGAGTAGCGATTTATCTTCGACGATAAACGATGCGCCGTGCCACCCTATGTTGGTGTAGGGCAGCAGGTGCCACCGCTCATCAGTCGAGAACACCTCAAGCATTGCCAGGCGTTCTCCGGAAAGCTGATTTTCAGACCAGCAATAGTAGTCGTCAAAGGCGATTATCATTCCGTGCTTCAGCCTTGGCTGTAGAAATGCCAGTACATCCAGAGTGCTTGTGTACAGGTCGCAATCGATATATGCGAGGCATATGTTGCGGGGCTCGCCGGTGTCTGCCAACGGGGGCAGGCTCTCATTGAAGAAGCCGGGTACAACGTGGTAACGGTTTTTGTCGATGCCGCGTAGCTGACACAGTTTATGGAATTCGTTGAGCGGTGTTGCCATTTCACTGGCCACCCACTTCGGGTGTTCATCTTTCTCCATCGCTGCTGCAGGCAGTCCCTGGAAAGAGTCAAAGGCCCAGAGTTGTGCTGTGTGTTTATGGCGTTTGGCCTCGTGAAAGGCTTGCGAAAAAGTCAGTGCACCGTGACTACCGAATTCCGCATAGTCGCCATCAATGCCGTTAAATGACAGGGCTTTGAATGCGGTGTTGAAAAAGTCGTGTCTGCCGCGACGCTCACGGCGTGAGCTTTTGTAGGTGCGGTTATCGAGTTGTCTTTTGAGCGCGAGGTTCAGTCGCTTTAATTGCCATTTCATGCGGTTGACGCTTATCAGGGTAGGGCTGCGGAAAGTCCGCTTGTATTTTACATTGATGATGCCGTTGACTGATGACAGGCGGGAAAGCGCCCCGGCGAGTGATGTTGATTCATTGATGCGCTACAGCAGAAATGACGGCGCTGCTGACAATAGTTCTACGGCCTGCTCTATGGTTGATTCGATGATTTCTGCGGCGGGAAGCACGCTGTCGATCAAATCGGCGGCCTCTCCGGCAATGAGCACCCGGGTGGAGAAGTCTTCACTGTCACTGCGGTTGTATCGTTGTCTGTGTTGGTCCGGGCTGCGCGCGAATTCGTCGAGCTTGCCGTGCCATTGTCTGGAGAAATCGTTATGCACTACGCGTCCGGTGTAGTGCTGTGGCCAATCGACCTCTCGAGCAATGTCAAACACCTTGGTGCGTATGGTTTGATCGCCACCGGTTTCGGTAATCAGTGCCTTTGCTTTTTCGCTGCCACTTGCCTCTGTACTGGCCCAGAAGCGGGTGCCCATCATAATGCCGTCGGCGCCGAGCATTAACGATGACGCCAATCCACGCCCGTCAGCGATGCCGCCGGCCGCCAATATAATCTGTTGCGGGCCTGCCAGGTGGCGTACCGCAGGCAGCAGCGACATTAACCCTCTGTCCATGCCATGGCCCCCGGCTTCCTGCCCCTGTACGACGATCACGTCTACCCCTGCATTAAGTGCCTGCTGCGCCTGGCTTAGCCGCTGGACTTGCCAGCAAGTGGGGATGTCTGCCTCTCTTGCTGCGTCTATAATGACTTCGGCGTCACCGAAAGAGACCATTAGTAGTGAGGGTGACTGACGAATAGCCTGCTGCAAAACGTTGCTGGCGCCGGTTGCTGTTGCTTCTATATCGCGTAAAACGCTCCAGGTAATAAAACCGACACCTACCGGATGGTTGCCGGCTGCAGTAAATGCGCTGTGCAGCCAGTCATGGTTTCCGTAGCCGCCACCGATCATGCCCAGGCCTCCGGCCTGAGATACAGCCGCGGCAAGCTCTCCATTGGCAACCAGATCCATCGGCGCCAGCATAACCGGGTGATCGATACCAAAGCGTTCAGTAAAGCGGGTTTTTATTTTTTGCATGGTGTCTGTTCCGTGCTGTGGCGTTGTGGTGCAAACGTGGATGGTGCGGGCAGCGCTATGGTAACGATGTTATTGTGGACGCCTGTGTTTTCTACCTGGACTTGACGGTTAACCAGGGGGCCGGTGATACATTGTTATTGATCAATACTATCACCTGTCTGATAATCTGGCAGCGCAGGAGAACCCGCCAATCCTTCTATCATCAGTCAGTCAGTGTCCGGTAGCCATTTTCAATACGGTGGTTGTGTTATCGCCGCGTGCCGACAGTAATCAACTGCGCCCCAACAATTCTCAATTCGGCTCGAAGGTCACCAGTGAGGGCATCGGTGAGTACTAAACGTGAGGTGTTTCGCGGCCATGCAGCGATGTTCCTGTTCGCAGCGCTGATATCAATATCATTTAGTCTGGGAGATCTGGCAGCACCGCACATCAGCCCTGCTGCTTTAGCGGCAATGCGATTTGTTATTGCAGCGGTGGTTGTGGGCATCGTGGCTGCGCCTCAGGTTCGTATCGAACATCTGGTCAAACCATGGCGTTATCTGGCGGTCGGCGGGCTGCTGGCCGGGTATTTTATCTTTATGTTTGAAGCGTTGCGGTTAACTGACCCGGTATCTACCAGCGCGATTTTTACGTTAACGCCGATTATGAGTGCCATCTTTGGCTATTGGTTACTCAGACAGATAACGTCTCCCATTATGGTTGTGTCGTTGCTGTTAGCTGGCACGGGTGCGATTTGGGTTATTTTTCGGGCTGACCTCGACGCGATACTGGGCTTGAGAATCGGGCCGGGTGAGCAGTTGTTCTTCATCGGTTGTGCAATGCATGCCTTGTATGCGCCTGTGGGCAGGCTGTTTAATCGAGGGGAACCTATTCTCGTTTATACGTTCTGCAGTATCTGTGGTGGATTGCTGGTGACGATGGCTTACGGGTTTGGTGGTATCGTCAGTACTGACTGGCTAGGGCTGCCGCCGATCGCATGGGTTGCGGCGTTTTATCTGGGAGTCTGTGCAACCGCCGGTACGGTATTTCTGGTTCAGTACGCCACTTTACGGTTGACGTCGGCCAGGTTAATGGCTTACGGCTATCTGGTGCCGGTTTTTGTTATCTTGTGGGAAGGGTTGCTTGGTCATGGTTGGGTAGCCTGGAAGGTAGTTCCCGGTGTATTGATAATACTGCTGGCGCTACTGGTACTGCGGTACCAGAAGTAGTCCATACCCATCGTATAAGTGTGAGCAGTTGCATCGCTGTACCCGGACAAGCCCGCGGCGTTATGCTGAAATGCAAGTGTCGGGTTACTTAATTGGTTGTTCTGCCAGGCTGCTCAATACCGGCCGAAGCAGTTGAAAATTTTCAGAGTGCATTGATGAAAAGTCTAGTAAAACGTCTTGTGTGTCTTATGTTGCAGGCCTGTCTGGCGGTAAGTTGCCTTCTTACTTATGCGCATACTGCGAGCTCTGCGACCAACTTTGAAGGGTTGGAGTGGAAGGCGCCAATTGCGCGAGACCATCCGTTGGTGGGAGAAATCCATAACGCAACCGGTTCAATGACTCTGGCAGCGCTGGCAGACCTGATGGCAGATAGCAGATTTGTTTTAATTGGAGAGAAACACGATAACGTTGACCATCATCAGCTTGAACTGTATCTGCTCAAATCTCTGGTGGAGCAAAAAGCAGCTGACAACACACCGGCAGCAGTGGCCGTTGCTTTTGAGATGCTCAATTCTGATCAACAGTTGCAGCTAACCGGGCTTATGGAGCAGCTGGTGCAGAACGACAGCGTACAGATCGAAGCAAAAGCACTAAAAGACAGCTTAGACTGGCCGGAGCATGGCTGGCCCTGGGATGACTATGCCGAGCTCATTGGCTGGGCGCTGAACAGTCGTCTGTCTTTATATGCTGGTAATATTAGCCAAAAAACGATGCGGACTATCTATCAAAGTGGTATCGATGATCGTTTTGAATCTGCCAGGCAGCTTAAAGCCAGTGTAAGCGATGCACTGCTTGATCAGGTGTTTCATGGTCATTGTGGCTTGATGCCACGCGATGCACTGAGCTCGATGGTTGATATTCAGTTGGTCAAAGACTCGGCTATGGCGAACGCGCTGGTTGCAGGTAACGAGCAGCTAAATGTGCTGGTTGCAGGTACAGGGCATATTCGAAAAGATACATCGGTTCCTAAACATTTGCAGTTAATAGATAATCAATCGACACTGGCCGTTGCATTAATTGAAGTAGAAATTGGCAAGACGTCGGTTGCTGATTATGGCGAATTGTTTGATCGCTTCGATGTCGTTGTTTTTACACCAATTGCCAATCAGCGCGACTACTGCGCTGATCTGAAAAAGAGCATGCAAAAGCAGTAGACGGATTGTACCTGTTCACCATTGACCCATGCAGGTTATTAAGAGGCTGCCAGCAAAAGATAATTGTTTATAGTTGCCTGACGCTGTGCGAGTAAAATTGTTTACGATCAATGTCATGGAAAATTACTTCTGACGTCTTTATTGCGGAATCGAGTGAATAATCTATGCAAAGAACTACCAGGCTACTGGTTTGTTGTGTTGCCCGGGTACGCTGGCTAAAACATTGTGCGTTATTCGTGGTTTTGCTTACCTGTGCGTCGGCTGTCGCGAGCCCTAAAGAATCGACAAGTCTGACAGATGGTGCAGCGGCGGAAGGTGCGTCAACTGCTGTTGCCTCGCAACAACCTGGTGCGCTGACGACGGTTGTTCAGCCAGGACCAAGGCCCTATTACCTGGTGAACGATATGGATCCCGGGCCATTGCAGCGTAAGCTTGCGAGTTGTTCGGGGTTGCCTGTGCGTAGGTCGTTGTTGTCTATCGGGCATCGTGGCGCGCCGCTGAAGTTTCCGGAGCACACCAGGGAGTCATACATTGCGGCTGCACGTATGGGAGCGGGGATTATTGAATGCGATGTGACGTTTACCGCTGATCAGCAGCTGGTGTGCAGACACTCGCAATGTGATCTGCATACCACCACCAATATACTTTCGCTGCCCGAACTGGCTAAAAAATGTTCTGTGCCATTCAAGCCGGCACGTTTTGATCAGCAGGGTAATCGAATTGCCGCGGCGTCCGCGCGGTGTTGTACCAGTGATATTACATTGGCGGAATTTAAAACCCTGCGCGGGAAGATAGATACTGCTAACGAGAGTGCCGTGAGCGTAGCTGAGTATATTGATGGCACCGCCGCCAGCTTGCGTACCGATCTCTACGCCACTAACGGCACTGTGGTTACGCATGCTGAGAGTATTGCACTGTTTAAAGAGCTCGGGGTAAAGATGATGCCTGAATTGAAAGCGCCAGCAGTGCCGATGCCCTATGCCAACACCTATACGCAACGTAAATACGCGCAGCATTTGCTTGATGAGTACAAAAAAGCCGGGGTTAGACCAGATGATGTCTGGGTTCAGTCATTCAGTTTTGACGATATCCGCTACTGGATAGAGGCTGAGCCAGCATTTGCCCGGCAGGCCGTGTTACTCGATGGTCGGTATCGTGACAAATCCTTCGAGTCGTCCAATCCGGCGTCGTGGGCGCCCTCGATGGAAGCGTTGTTTAGCGCCGGGGTGCGCGTTTTGGCGCCGCCAATCTGGATGTTAGTGACGCTTGCTCCTAACGGTAGTATTGTGCCTTCAGTCTATGCGAATGCTGCCAGCCGCGCCGGACTTAAACTGATTGCGTGGACACTGGAACGCTCTGGCCCGTTGGCCGGCGGCGGTGGCTGGTACTACCAAACTATTGCTGATGCAATCAATAATGATGGTGATGTCATGACTTTGCTGGATGTGCTTGTCAAAGATGTTGGTGTCACAGGTGTTTTTTCAGACTGGCCAGCGACTGTCAGCTACTACGCGAATTGTATGGGCATTGAATGACTGCATTCGCTGGCTTATCTGCATTCGGCAAGAAGCCCGATACCGACTGCACCACGATTACTCCACGGGTACAGCAGGTTGCTGCAACGAACGATTGGCGGCTGATAGCAACCATCCTGGTCAGTATTCCATTGACGTGATCCAGTTGGCTTGTGTAACCTGACACAACGCAGAACGCGGCTAAGCGTTTTTCCATGCACCGAATTGCCCGGCAATTGCTACAAGCTGCGGCGTAACAGCCGTATGAGTGCGGTTGCAACCATTCAGGTGGTGCAAATTATTGCTTCAACCGGTTCGGGTCAGGTTCGTCCCGGTTGCGAATATCATAAACGGAGGAACATCTGTGTGGGTTTTCGCTAGTCTGATTGTGCTGGTAGTCGCAGTGGCGATCATCATTGCACTGCTAAATCGATTTTATCGCAAGGCAACGAGAGAGCGTGCGCTAATCAGAACAGGCGCAGGTGGCAAAAAGGTAGTGCTTGATGGCGGCTTTGTGTCTCTGCCATTTTTACATCGTGTTGAAGATATCAACATGAGAACCATGCGGCTCGAAGTAGATCGCAGCGGGGATAAGTCGTTAATGACTGAAGATCGTCTGCGAGTTGATACGACGATGGAGTTCTATTTGCGGGTAGACCCCACTGACGCGGGTGTGTCGACTGCAGCGCAGGCGATAGGTTCGCGCTCGCTGAACCCTGAAGACCTGCAGCATCTGTTCGAAGGTCGCTTTATCGACGCGATGCAAAACGTGGTGGCGCAAACGACCATGGACGCATTGCACGAGAATCGTGCTGCATTTGTTGATTCTATCCAGGATAAATTAAAAGAGCGGCTTCACCAAAACGGCCTGATGCTGGAGTCTGCTTCCCTGACTCGGCTGGATCAGGCTTCCTTTTCATCGTTTGATGAAAACAACGCATTTAACGCTGTGGGTATGCGACGTCTTGCTGAAGTGATAGCCAGTAACCGCAAGCAACGCGCCGAAATAGAAGCCGACGCAGATGTTTCGGTGCGGCAGACTCAGCTGTCCGGAATCAAGCGCAGGCTGGAGATTGAACGTGAACAGCAGCAGGCCGAGATTGAACAGGGCCTGCATATTGAGCAGCTAAAGTCTGAGACCGAGGCGCAGCGGCAGCAGTCACGGCAATTGTCGGAGCAACTGGCAGAGCAGTCACGCATTCAGCGCGAACGTGAAATACGAGCCAGTGAGATCCAACGCGACAAAGAGCTGCGGCAAATGGAGGTTCAGGCACTGTTAGCAGCTGAATCTGCAAAGATCGACAGTCAAATCGCATTAACCCATAAACGGGCTGAAGAGATTTCAGCAAACTCTGCCGAGGAGCTGGCTCGCAAAGAGATTATTGTGGCCCAGGAATCTGTGCAGCTCGAACGCGAAAGGCTGGCCGCTGAGCGAGAGTTGGAAATATCGAGTGTGCGCACACGCAGCGAAAATCAGACCAAAGAGCAGCGGGTTGCCAGTGAAGTCAAAACCATGCTTGAGAAAGTGCAGGCCGAGAGCAAAGCGGCTGAATTGCGCTCAGTTGCAATACGTAGTGAAAAGCAGGCAGAGGCGGACGGCAAAGTTGCTGTAATCAAGGCGGAAAACGAAATCAGTGATCGTGTTGTGCAAATGAAACTGCAGATGCACAAGATTGACAAGTTGCCCAAGTTAGCCCGGCAGATGATGAAGCCTGTCGAGAAGATAGATTCTATTCGTATAAACCAGGTATCCGGTCTTAACGTTGGCTCGGGTGGTGGCAATGCGCCGGTCGGCCCAATCAACGGGGCTGTGGATGGTGTGTTAAACATGGCGTTGCAGCTTCCAGCGATGCAAAAGCTTGGACAGTCAATTGGTGTTAATCTGGACTTAGGTGATCTGGATGGAGCCAGCAAAGACACGGGCGGGTCGCAGGCGGCGCAGCTAAATGTTCCAAAAGAGTCTGATGCAGATAGCAAATAGCATTTATATGCTGTGGTTAATAACTCATTTCTTTTACAAAAGCGTCCTGAAGGGACAGTATCGGAGACAACATGAAACTTACCAGACGTAATCTGTTAAAGGGTGCCACCGCCTCTGCGGTTGGTATGGCACTCCCTCATGCATCGATGGCAGCGGATGCTATAAAAGTAGGCAGTATCATCGATACGTCGGGTATATTCGATCTTTACGGCAAGCCGATGGATAAGGCAGTTACACTGGCGATTGAAGAAATCAACGCAGGTGGTGGCTTGCTTGGTCGTCAATTAGAGAAGGTGGCATACGACACACAGTCAGACATGGCTTTGTATACACAGTACGCACAGAAGCTCTCTCGCAAAGACAAGGTTGATGTGGTGCACGGTGGCATATTGTCGGCGTCGCGAGAGGCGATACGCCCGACGTTGAGAAAAAGTAAAACGCTTTATTTCTACAATGTGCAATACGAAGGTGGAGTTTGCGACAGAAATATATTCTGTACCGGTATCACGCCGGCGCAGCAGGCCGAAGTTCTGGTGCCGGAGACCATGTCTCGCTGGGGCAAGAAAGTGTACGTCCTCGCCGCCGACTACAACTACGGTCACATCACCGCCAAGTGGATTGAACACTACGCAAAGGAAAATGGCGGTGAAGTTGTACAGACTGACTTTTTCCCACTTGATGTCGCAGACTTTGGTGCAACCATCGCAAAAATACAGGAAGCCGCACCGGACATGATTATGTCTGTGCTGGTGGGCGGTGCGCACTTGTCGTTCTATCGGCAGTGGGCAGCCGCAGGTATGAACAAAAAAATACCAATGGCTTCAACCACGATGGGTGTGGGCAATGAGCAAGTAGTGCTGACCAAAGAAGAAGGTGACGGAATAATGCTGGTGTACAGTTACTCGAAAGAGCTGGATACACCTGAGAACAAGGCATTTTTGGGCAAGTGGCAAGAGAGATTCGGTAATACGGATGATCTGCATGAACTTGCAGTTGCTACCTACCAGGGCATGCATCTGTGGGCTGAGGGTGTGCGTAAAGCTGACTCGATTGATCGTGAAAAAGTCATTGAAGCACTGGAGAGCGGTATTAGTTTTGATGCGCCAACCGGCAATATCTCTCTGGATGCGAAGACCCATCATGCTGTGACTTCAGTGCATCTGATCGAGGTGAAAGATCAGAAGATGAGCGTGGTGAAAAGTTTTGGTGAGAGGCAGCCGGTCGATACACAGACTGTTTGTGACCTTGAAGCCAACCCGGACGACAATCAACAGTACGAGATTTCAATCTAGACCTTCACAGCTCTGCTGATAACTGATGTGGCGCTGCAGGCGGGTTTTCGAATGCAGCGCCGGTCTTATTTACAAATTGCGTGAAGAGGCTGTCCACGCTATTTCTTTTACGCTATGTCTTTTACGCTGTATTCGTCAATACGATTTCAATCGGTGGGTTTGTACAGCGTAGTAAAATCGCTTCGATAAATGCAGTACCAACGTTTCAATACCGTATCAATGCGTTTTAGCAATCCCCTTTTTTCATTATGGCTTGAGTATACCTGTGACCCGTTCATTGATTCCCATCAATAGAGTGAACTGTATGAATTGCGTTAACAGCGCTGTGCCGGTTAACAAGATGTCCACTGGTTTTTGTCTGAATAGAGCGCGAATGTAGTGGATTACGCCGCCGTAGTCGCCGTTGAGATCTTCTATGCCGTGGCAGTACTGGTTCTGATTAGTGCCGGTCTCGCGGTAATATTTGGCATGATGCGGGTGATTAATCTGGCGCACGGAGAGTTTTTAACGCTGGGTGGATACGCGGCTATCGTATCCAACAAGGCTGGCGTTAATATCTATGTGTCGATGCTGGTAATGGCACCACTGGCGGCAGCGCTGTTTGGATTTTTGGTGGAGCGTCTGATTATCCGTTGGCTTTACGGGCGGCTGATCAATACGATGCTGGCTACGTGGGGGTTGAGCCTTGCGATGATGGGCGGCTTTACGATGATCTTTGGCAATACGACTACCGGTATTGCCACCCCTATTGCGGGTTTTACTTACGGTCGTTATCAGTTGTCGGGCTATAACCTGTTTGTTATTTTCATGGCGATTGCGGTGGCTGTTGGTCTTTATCTGATGCTCAAGACCACACGAGCCGGGCTGATTGCTCGCGGTGCCATGCAGAATACCGAGATGACGTCAGCATTCGGTTATAACCCTTCACGTGTTTATTTGATTACCTTTGTTGCCGGTTCTGCACTGGCCGGCCTGGCGGGGGGTGTGATGGCGCCGCTTGTTGGTCTAAACCCCGCTTCGGGGGCTAACTATATCGCCAAATCGTTCATCACTGTGATTGCAGGTGGCGCCTCGATTGTGTCAGGGGCACTAACCAGTGCGGGTATCTTCGGTGTGATATCACAAACAGTGACTCTGTTATCAACCCCGGCGGTAGGCGAGATTGCATTGCTGGTTGTCGCCATTATTCTTCTTCGCTTATTACCCACTGGCATAACCGGCAAGTTTTTCAAGGGACGGATCTAGTTGTTTACGCGAGACATACTATGGCCGGCCGTTATTGGTCTGGTGCTGATGTTCCTGCTGCCGCTGGTCACTGATGCCTACACGTTAACGGTATTAACCGCCTACGCTATGCTGGCGTTGAGTCTCGGCTTTATCTGGGGGTTTGCCGGAATTCTTTGCTTTGGTCAGGCCGCGTTCTTTGGGTTGGGTGCCTATGCGTTTGCAATAGCGTCCATCAATATTGGCACGCCATGGCTGCCGTTTTTTATTGCGATTCTGGTTCCAGCCCTGTTTGCTGCGGTGTTTGGTGCGGTGCTGTTCTACGGCAGGCTCAGCGATGTGTACCTTGCCGTTGTGACCCTGGTAATGACGCTTATTCTGTTTAAATTTATGAACTCGTCAGCTGGTGACGGCTACAAGCTGGGGACAGCCCGCCTCGGTGGATACAATGGAATACCCGGGTTTGAGACGCTAACTGTGCCGTGGGATTCCAGTGAGTATCTCTATGACACCTCTCTCTATTACTTTGCTTTCCTGTTGTTGATAGTGGTTTATATCTGCTTGCGATTGCTATTGCGACAACCTTTTGGTCGGGCGTTGGTTGGTATCAGAGAAAACGAGCTGCGGGCCGAATTGATGGGATACGACATTCGATTGCTCAAGACAATAGCATTTTCAATTGGAGCCGCAATAGCCGGGCTGGCAGGTTGCATCTATGCCAACTGGGCAGAGATTGTCACGCCGGCGTTGTTCTCACTGGGGCAGTCGGCTGAAATTATTATCTGGGTGATTGTTGGCGGTGCCGGTACTTTAATGGGGCCGTTGATTGGTGCGGCCTTGTTGGGGTACACCAAGTTCCTGCTTGGTCAGCAGAGCCTTATAGACAATACGTTTATTTTGGGCATGATCCTGGTGTTGGCGGTATTGCTGTTGCCGAACGGTATTTTCCCCGCAGTGGTGTCGATAGTAAAACGAGTCGCAGCAAAATTTTCTACCGGGCGCAGTCCACGCAGCCGGGCAGCGTCCAGACGCAGTAAGTTGCCGAACAAAACCGGCCATCAGGCGGATGGCAGTAATAGGCGGGGAAGCACGCAGAGTTCTGCGCAGAGCTCCGCCCAGAGTTCTGCGCAGGGCAAAAGTCATAACCATCGTGATGACGATGGTGCAGCGCCGATAGATCGGGGGCAATAGCGTCGTGCGCAATGTCGAAGTAGAGGTTCGCGGGTTAACCATGCAGTTTGGCGGAGTGCGTGCGCTCGATCAGGTCAACTTTGCGTTGGCGCGGCGTGAACTGCGATGTTTGATTGGTCCGAACGGGGCTGGCAAGAGCACGTTTTTTAAATGCCTTGCGGGGTTGCTGGAACCTACCAGTGGCGAAATAATGATACGAGGTGAAAACACAACCGGTTGGTTACCGCATCGAATAGCCCGGCTTGGTGTAGGTATAAAAACTCAGGTGCCCAGTGTCATGAATGGCCTTACGGTCAGAGAAAATATCTGGCTGGCCGCAAAGCGAAACAGTACAGTGGCCGAAGCTAACCGAATGGCATCGTCGATCGCTGCCCGGGTGTTGATCGATGATGTATTGAATGAACAGGTAGAAACACTGGCGCACGGAAAACGCCAGCTGGTGGAGCTTGCAATAGTGCTTGCCGGCAGGCCCTGGCTGGTATTGCTTGATGAGCCGGCGGCCGGGCTGACGGCAATCGAGGTGGATCGCATGATTGACGTAATACGCGATATCAACACCGACGCGGCGCTGATCATAGTCGAGCACGATATGCATTTTGTTCGGCGGATTGCTAAGCAGGTAACGGTGTTTCATCAGGGGCGCGTGCTGATTGATGAAGACGTTGATCAGGTGATGTCGAACCCTGATGTCCGTGATGTTTATCTGGGTAAGCAATTGTGATTGGGGCAGAAACTGAAGGCGTTGCGCAACCCGCAAACGCATTGCCTGATCTATTACTTACTGTAGATCGGCTGCACTCGGGTTACGGGCGTATACCGGTGTTGCAGGGCGTCACTTTTCAGGTGCAGGCCGGAGAGGTGGTGGGTTTGCTTGGCCATAATGGTATGGGTAAAACCACACTGCTAAAAACTCTGATGGGTTATATCCCCGCAACACGGGGCGTTGTGTCTTACGATGGTAGAGACATCACACGGCTTGCCGCTCATGAACGCAGCAATCTTGGTATCTCCTATGTACCGCAGGGGCGCGGCATGTTTGCCGGGCTTACAGCGCGCGAGAACCTTGAGTTTGCATGGACGGGCGCCAACGGTCTTGATGTTGATACGGCGATAGATGGAATTTTGCAGGACTTGCCTCGACTGCAGGTGTTGCTCGATCGTCAGGCGGGTGCACTCAGTGGAGGCGAGCAACAAATACTGGCGATAGCGCGAGGACTAATTAGCGAGCCTGACTTGTTGCTGCTTGATGAGCCGACGGAAGGGATCCAGCCTTCAATAATCGACGAGATAGCCACAATGCTTTCCCGACTGCAAAAGGATCGAGGGCTTGCCATCGTCGTTGTAGAACAGAATCTGGAGTTTTTGATTGCGCTATCGGATCGGATGTTATTGCTGGAAAAAGGAGCGATCACCGGAAACCTTCAGGGTGAGCAAATGCGTGATGCAGCCTTGCTTGAGGAGTTCGCAGGTTTTGGCGGGGCAAGTACTGGAGGCGTCGGTAGTGAGGGCTCGCCGGCGAACAACCGCAGTGTGGCATCGTCGCGTGAGCACGGCGGCTCAGGTTTTGTCAGTAAAAACCGGAATGGATATGATGACGCGCCGACTTCCGGTACACATGGACAAACATTTCCGCCTTCACCAACACAGCCAGGGCGGTCAAGTCAGGCTGGTACAACATTTATTGGCGCAGCGTCTAACGAGCACGGTATGTCATCCGGCGCTTATACTTCGTTATCTAAACAGCATGCATCACATTCTGATGCAGCGGGCCAGGAATCCTATATGACGATTCGCAGACCGACGATCGATCAAATGCGCAGCCTGGTTACGGGCTTGCATATGGACATGGCAGACGAAGAACTGTCGGCTTACATGGAGTTAATGGAAGGGACTTTTCAGGCGTACGATCGCGTTGATTCGCTGCCAGATAATCTGCCACCTGTACATTACCCGAGAACACCGGGTCGACGTCCCTCTCAAGCAGAAAACCCGCTTAATGCCTGGTATTACCAGTGCGAGGTTCGAGGTGCCGCAACCGGCCCGCTTGCCGGTAAGCATGTGGTACTTAAAGACAACGTTTGTCTGGCCGGCGTACCGATGATGAACGGTGCATCGACACTCGAGGGGTACACGCCTGACGTTGATGCAACCATAGTCACCCGCATGCTTGATGCGGGTGCGACCATTGTTGGCAAAGCGCACTGCGAGTATTTTTGCCTGTCAGGTGGCAGCCATACCAACGCGACCGGACCGGTTCATAACCCGTATCGTATCGGCTATTCGGCAGGTGGTTCATCCTCTGGCAGTGGTGCACTGGTCGGTTCCGGTGAAGTACCGATGGCTATCGGAGGTGATCAGGGTGGCTCTATTCGTATTCCGGCATCATTTTGTGGCTGCTACGGCATGAAACCCACACATGGGCTGGTACCGTATACCGGCGTAATGCCAATTGAACCTACCATCGATCACACTGGCCCGATAACAACGAATGTTGCTGATAACGCGCTGTTGCTGGAGGTTATCGCAGGAGAAGACGGACTTGATCCGCGGCAGTATTCGCCAAAGACAGACAGGTACACTGCCGCTTTGGGGCAGGGCGTGTCAGGCATGCGTATTGGTGTGGTTGCAGAGGGCTTTGGTCTGGAGAACAGTGAGGCGGACGTTGACCGCTGTGTAAGAGAAGCAGCAGAAAAATATACTTCAATGGGGGCGACAGTAGAGCAGGTATCCATCCCTATGCATCTGGACGGTGCTGCAATCTGGACACCGATAGCGCTTGAAGGTTTAACCGATACAATGATGCATGGCAACGGATTTGGTACGGGTTGGAAGGGGCTTTACGTCGGTAGTTTGCATGCGCATCACTCGAACTGGCGCTCACGTGCTAATGAGTTGTCCGGTAGTCTGAAGGTATCCATGTTTGCCGGTGAGTATATGCTGAAGCACTATCGCGGCCAGTACTATGCAAAAGCGCAAAACCTGAGTCGTGTGTTAAAAGCAGCTTATGATCAGGCATTGCAGCAATATGATTTGTTGTTGATGCCTACGTTGCCAATGAAGGCTACCCCGTTGCCACCGCCTGATGCACCGCTTGCGCTCATCGTGCAGCGTGCGTTTGAAATGGTTACGAACACAGCGCCGTTTGATGCAACCGGGCATCCGGCTATGAGTATACCCTGTGCATTAAGTGATGGACTGCCCGTGGGCATGATGTTAATCGGCAAGCATTGGCAGGAATCTACAATCTATCGAGCGGCCTATGCGTTTGAGCAGTCGGTCGACTGGCAGAACGCGTGAAGAGCGCACGGCTACGTTACCTGCTAAAGGCAGGGTGTAAATCCAGTATCTTTATTCGACGTGGCAATTGTGAGTGACTGATTATGAGCCGCCGCTTGTTTGATCAAGGCTTGCAGGATCTGAGTCAGCCTATTACCAGCCTGAACGGAAGCAGCGAATCTGCCACTGATGCTGCGTTACTGATGCCTCAGAACAATCAGTCTTATGTTTGCGGTGATCGGTCAGAGCCACTGTGGCGAAAAACAGTCTGGCAAGTGTTGAAAGACACCGAGGCGCGTTGTGGCAGTCGCAATGCTGTAGTGTTTTGTCAATCAGGTATCCGCTGGTCGTGGTCCGAATTTTTACGCAAAGTCGATGAGTTTGCGGCTGGGTTGCTTGCGATTGGTCTTAAACCCGGAGATCGCCTGGCTATCTGGTCTCCCAATAGCCCGCAGTGGTTGATCACTCAGTTTGCCACTGCAAGAATTGGCGTGATCCTGGTTACGATAAACCCTGCTTATAAAAGCAGTGAACTCGAGTATGCGCTAAACAAGTCGGGTGCAATCGCACTTGTGCTGTCACCAGATTTTAAGAAACTAAATTACCTTTCTATACTGAGAGATCTGGCGCCTGAGCTTGCCAATAGCGAGCCAGGGAAGCTGCAGTCGCCAGTACTAAAGCACCTCAAAACAGTAATCGTGACGCGTGACGAGGCAGAGCCAGGTACGGCAGAGCCAGGGACGTATTCATTTGCTCAGGTGGCCGCCATAGCAGGGCCTGCCAGTCGCCAGCGACTCGATTCAGTAACGGATTCTCTTGACCCCGATGATCCCATTAACATCCAGTTTACCTCTGGCACAACGGGCAGCCCAAAAGGGGCAACACTGACCCACTACAATATTGTGAATAATGGTCGATTTACTGTCTCGAGATTACATCTGACACAGCGCGATACTCTGTGTATTCCGGTACCGCTCTATCATTGTTTTGGCATGGTTCTGGGCACACTGGGCTGCGTTAGTGTGGGTGCCTGTATGGTGTTCCCTGATGAGGGTTTTGACGCGGCGACCACGCTGGCAGCGTTAACCGCCGAGCGATGCACGGCATTGTATGGAGTGCCGACAATGTTTGTTGCCATGCTTGAATCAAAACAATTTGATGCGTCCGCACTTAGCACGCTGCGCACTGGCATCATGGCAGGAGCGCCTTGCCCTGAAGAGGTAATGAAGATGGTGATGACTCAGATGCATATGAGTGAAGTTACCATCGCCTATGGCATGACCGAGACCAGCCCGGTGTCTATGCAAAACCATATCGACGATCCGTTGATCAAGCGCGTAGCGACGGTCGGTCGTATCCATCCTCACACGGAAGTGAAAATTGTCGATGTGTCGGGCAGGGTGACGCCCGTGGGTCAATCGGGCGAGTTATGTACTCGCGGTTATCTGGTGATGCAGGGATACTGGAACGATGCATCACGCACCGATCAATCCATCGATGCGGCAGGATGGATGCACAGTGGGGATCTTGCGGTAATTGATGCCGAGGGTTATTGCGCTATTGTAGGTCGTGTTAAAGATATGCTTATCCGGGGTGGCGAGAATATCTATCCTCGAGAGATAGAAGAGCTGTTGTTTCAACACCCGAAGATTCAACAGGCACAGGTTTTTGGAGTTCCTGATAAGAGGTTGGGTGAAAGGGTTTGCGCATGGGTGGTGCTGCAGGTCGGTGAAACCATGACAGAAACGGATTTGCAGGAGTACTGCCGCGAACGAATGGCTATTTTTAAAGTGCCCGAGTACGTGCGATTTAAAGATGAGTTACCAATGACTGCGACTGGTAAGCCGCAAAAATTTGTAATGCGCGACCGTATGATTGCAGAGCTGGATGCGGCGTCCCGTTAACTTAGTCGAAATCAGATCAGTATTAACAGGCTCTATTTGAACAGATAACAGTCCCCGTGGGCGAGCCAGGTGTGCCTTGGCTGGTCACATTAGAAGAACGACGAAAAGGAATTGATATCGGACACACTGGATAACGGAATATCCAGGATATACAGGTATTCGACGGTATCGGAGAAATCAATTTTGGCGCTGAAATCATCGAGGGCGCTATTCCATGCGGCCGCTTTACTGTTGCCATTGCGAGCCCATTGGGCAAAGCTGCTGGTGGTCGTGTTGGTGTTGCTGTCTTCCAGATTGGCCGTAGCATTACCACCGACATTACCATTGTCAATGGTGACGTAGGTTGCCAGATTACTTACGGTTGCTCTGTTAGGCGGGGTTGTATTGGTAACATTGAAACCCAGAGAGTGCTGCACAACCATAACCCGTTTCAACTGCTCAGATGTAGCGCCGTGAAACGACTGTAGTCGTTTGAGTACATCAGCAGTGAAGTCCATCGGCCCGCCATCGGCGACTGACACGGTGTAACCGTTTTGCAGAGAATTCCAGAATTTGACTGCTTGTGCGTTAACTGCTTCAACCCATCCATCGCCAGTATCCAGATACGCGCCTGCGCCGTAGGCCGCATCTGCTACCTGTCTGCCTTTTTGACGACGCGATTCACCATTGTAATTACCCTGACCAAACATGTTGGTGCCAGATGTATAGAGAAAATCAAGCGCTTCCGGGTTGCGTCCTCCGTGAGAAAATTGACCAGAAACCCCGTAGGCACCAATCACGACGGCTGGCGATATACCGAACTTGTCAGACAGATTGGCGCCGGCTGCTATTGCCTGTAAGTCATCCAGATCGGGAGCAATGTCATAGTGCAGTGCGACCAGGTCAGTGGCTTGTGTAGTTTGTTCTGCTTGTAGAATAGTGCTGTAGCGGTAATCGATGTAGCGCCAGGACGCGTTGTTTTGGCGGTAAAAAAGTCGAACAAACAGAGTGGATGAATCAATTGGCAGAGAGGTAACCGTTGCAGACGTTGCAGAACCCAGATGACCGCTGTTATACAGATCATCATTGCCCTCACTCGAGCCTGCATAGAGCCACCATTCGTTAATGCCCGCACCCTGCCATGTGAAGGTTTGCGTTGCATTTGAGATTGAAGCGCCGGGGGCTGGTGACAACAGCTTGATTGCATTGTCTCCTGTATGAGCTGTGAGTGTAAATTCGCGATGCCGCCATGCCGCTCCCGTTTGGCGATAGAAAAGTCGAATGTAAATGGTACGGCCGTCATGAGGTAATGCCGATATCGTTGTTGAGGTGACTGAACCCAGGTTGCCGCTGTTATAGATATCGTTGCTGCCCGTGCTGGACCCCAGGTATAGCCACCACTCGTCAATACCGTTACCGTGCCAGGTGAAAGTTTGCTGTGTGCCCGTCATGGTACTGCCTGCGCCGGGTGAAAGCAGGTCAATTGCGTTTGTGCCCGTGTGGGCCTGAAAAGTATAGTCGCGATGGCTCCATGTCTGGTTGGCGCCCCGGTAGAACAGACGCAGAAAAATGGTACGTCCGTCGTTTGGGAGGGCAGAGATATCGGCGCTGGTTGACTGTCCCAGGCTTCCGCTATTGTGGATATCATTGGCACCTGCCGAAGTACCGAGATACAGCCAGGACTCACCCGTGTTTTCCAGCTGCCAGGAAAAGGTTTGAGTGGTAGAAGTAAGGGTGGATCCCTGCTGCGGGATTGCGAGCTCAAAGCCGTCTGCTGCTTTGGCAGTTTGCCAGGCTACAAGCGGTAGCAGAAGAAAAAGAAGTTGAAAGACAAAATGCCTTCGCAGTTTATTGTTTCTAGCTGCCATGGATCTCTCGCACGCTCGGATGAATAGTCGATAGACAAAGGGACCTTCGCTCTGTCAGTGGCCTCACAGATCACTGCGCGTTCGGTGTGACGCGGTCCTCAATCTGGCACGGTTTACAGGGTATCTTGTCGATGCACGATGATCGCGAGGCAGTGTTGAGTTTGTGAACTCGTCCTGAGCTATTTTTCAGTGTTGTGAACCACTTGGAAAAATTCAGGGTGATATCAAAACGTGCTGAGGCACCAAAGCCGGGTTGGCGCTGCGAGGGCAAATGAGCAACTGTTGGGTACGATTAAGCCATCTACAGAGTTGGTTGCATTTGCCTGCGAGAGGGTGCGGTGTGGGTATGTGGCAAGGCGAAAAACTCGATAAAGCCTTGTCAGGCGCACTACCCGCGCTAACCTATGATGATAAGAAACCAGACAGCGGCCAATTGAATTAGCGCAATTAAAACAGCAGCGGAGCCTGCGTCTTTGGCATAGCCGGCCAGGTCGTGAAATTCAGAGCCGACTCTGTCGACCACAGCTTCCACACCGGTGTTGAGAAGTTCGACGATCAGTACCAGCAAAACACTGGCGACTAATACCGCACGCTCCAGGCCGTTGTCCCCGACAAAAATTGCCACGGGTAGAAGAATCAGAGCGAGAACGGCTTCCTGTCTGAACGCAGCTTCAGTTTTCAGTGCTCGCCTCAGGCCGTTTATGGAAAACCCGAGGGCGGAAATCAGGCGGCTAACGCCGGTATCTTCGTTTTTCATCTATAACTATTTTATTCAGGTGGTTCAGCGCAATGTTTATTGCTTGCACGATCTACCGCTGAAAGGCGATAAGTAGTATACCGTGCTACAAAAACAGACTGATATGGGTTAGTACCATTCTTTGGATAATAGCCAAACGATTGGGGCTTATCCGCTGGTGAGTCGCTGAAATGTTGCCTGGTCGATGTTGCTGCCACAGAGAATCAATGCGACTCGTTTGTTGGCAAGGCGTTCATTCAGTGGATAGAGTAATCCGGCCATAGCCGCAGCGCACGCAGGTTCCACTGCCAGCTTAAGATCGGTAAACATTAAACGCATAACAGTCGCCAGTTGCTCGTCAGTGACTGTTACGATGTCGTCGACAAATTTTTGCACAATTGCAAATGACTGGGGCAGGTGCATCGGGGCACCCAGGCTATCTGCGATAGTATTGACTGTAACCGGATCAATTGGCGAATGTTGACTGAGACTGTCAGACATACCCGAGGCGCCCTCCGGTTCGATGCCATACACTTTGCAGTCCGGTTGGGTCAGTTTGATTGCGGTGGCAATACCGGAAATCAACCCGCCGCCGCCAACGGGTACGATCACCGCATCCAGTTCGGGCAGGTGCTGGTTGAGTTCAAGTCCTATTGTGGCTGTTCCGGCGAATGTATGCTGACCCTCAAACGGATGCACCATGGTTCGCCCTTCACTTTTCTGCAACTCGGCAACAATCGACCGTAACTCTGCGATGTCTTCACCAAAGATAACCTCGGCGCCCAACCGCTTGCAGCTGTCTACCCGAAACGGGTTGGCTGTTTTTGGCATAACAACCTTTGCTGTGGTGCCGAGTTTGTTTGCCGCATAGGCGGTGGCGATTGCATGATTACCGGCTGAAAAAGCAGTAATACCACGGCGCTTTTCATCGTCATTCAAGTGGGAGACCACATTGATTGCACCGCGCGCCTTGAAGCTGCCGGTTTTTTGCAGTAACTCCATTTTCAGGTAAATGGCGGCGCCGTTTCCGATGGCATCGATGCCTTCAATGCCGTAATAGGGCAGGACCGGAGTCGGGGATATATAAGGAGCAATCCGCCGGGCTGTGGCATTGATTTGGTCGAGTGACGGATAGTCGGTCATGAGTGGGCCAGTTATTCGCTGTGACAAGCCTTTAAAATACACGCAACCGCTTCAGTCGTGGTGATTTTAACGTGTGGTAAAGCCACGTCGCAGGCACAGGCCGATCAGCAAAATCAGGTAGACGCCAGTCAGCATCATTGGCAGCCCGTACAAAGCCGAGATCTTGATTGACCAGCCTGCGGCGACAGAGCCGACCAGCGCGCCAACACCCCACATCGCCGAGAATGCAGCGGTGCCATTGATCAGTTCTTGCCCGGAGAATCTGTCTCCCAGTGATTTTAGCGATACGGTATACACCCCGTAACCGGTGGAGCCTGCCAGAATCAGCAGCGGCCAAAGCCAGTCAGTGTGCAGAACCCACGGAATCGGAAATATCAACACTGTGGTAAGGGCGGCGCAGCCTGCCAGCACAATCCTCGGTGGATAGATATCAGCCAGCCAGCCGATCGGGAACTGAAGGATTACATTGCCAATGATGAGTGCCGTTAATGAATAGGCTGCGTCGCTTTGACTGAGGCCATTACTAACGCCATACACTGGCAGCATTGGTAAAGTTGCCGAATCCAGAATGGCGAAGCAGGCAACTGCGAGAATCAGCATTGGGGCCTTTGGCACAAACGATAACCAGCCAACAGCCTTTGACTCGCCTTTGGAAGGCGTGTGGTCTTCACGAATCAGGCTGATGACCAGTGTGCCGAGAAACAGGCTCAGTGCGCCGACAATGAATGGCTGCCATCCATCGATACCAATAAATCCGATTAATGCCGGGCCGGCGGCGAAACTAATCGACAGCACACTGGCGTAAATCGCGACCACTTTGCCACGGTGCTCACTGACTACTGAACCGATAACCCAGGCTTCGCTTAAGACAAAAAGAACCGCAATAGACATACCGTTGAGTGTGCGAATGACAAACCATGCGGACATGCTGTCGAACACTTTGTAGCAAAGAAAAAGCAAGCAGGTGACAAGCGAGGCAGCAATAGCCAGTCGCCTGGGGCCGTACTTTTCCGATAAAAAAGGGATTGCCGGTGCGAACAGCAAAATGCCCAGTGGCATCATTGCCGAATTGAGTCCGATCAGTTCGGCAGACACGCCTTGTCGTTCCATTAGCAAAGACAATAACGGGGCAGACATACCAAAGGCCAAACCAAATACACCAATAGCGGAACAGGCTGCTACCAGATTGCGAAAGTCGGTATGTTGACGCGATATTGTTGTTGTGGTTGTGATCGTGTCCATTGGGCTCTTGTGAGCAGGCCTCTTATGAGTTAGACAGAGAAACGCAGATTCCGTAAAATAGCGGGCAGCGGCAGATTACTGCCATCCCCCCTTGATGTATTTCACAGAGATAAACCGGTTGCGTAGAAACGCCATACTAGCGCTCGCCGACGGCACCGTGTTCGAAGGTCAAGCTATTGGATCGGAATGCCGTAGCATCGGAGAAGTGGTATTCAATACTGCTATGACTGGCTACCAGGAAATTCTAACCGATCCCTCCTACTCGAAGCAGATCGTTACACTGACTGTGCCACATGTAGGCAACACAGGTGTGAATTCTGAAGACGAAGAGTCGTCATCAATCCACGCGGCGGGTCTGGTCATCAGAGACCTGCCATTGCTGACCAGTAGTTTTCGCAGTGAAGGTGATCTTGAGAGTTATCTGATTGACCGTAATGTCGCAGCTATTGCCGATATTGACACCCGCCAGCTAACCCGCCTGTTGCGTGAGAAGGGCTCTCAGTCCGGGGTCATTGACGCTACTGCCTCGCCAAATAAAGAGGCGGCAATACAGATGGCGCGTGAATTTTCAGGGCTCGTCGGTATGGACCTCGCGCAGCATGTCAGCACAACTGAAACCTATCAATGGAACAGCAGCACCTGGCAGCTTGGAATCGGTTCAACCCAACGTGCAGATTTGCCCTTGCAGGTTGTCGCGTACGACTACGGTATTAAAAGAAATATTCTGCGCATGCTGGTCGATGCAGGGTGTCATGTGACAGTGGTTAACGCGAAAACGCCCGCGGCAGACGTGTTAGCGCTGCGGCCGGACGGTGTATTTTTATCGAACGGGCCGGGTGATCCGGAGCCATGCGATTACGCGATTGCCGCTATTAAGGAAATTCTTGGACAGGTGCCAGTGTTCGGGATTTGCCTGGGTCATCAGTTGTTGGCGCTGGCGAGCGGAGCGGTGACCGAAAAGATGAAGTTTGGACATCACGGTGGAAATCACCCGGTTATCGATCTACAGACAAAGGAGGTGATGATCTCAAGCCAGAATCACGGCTTTGCGGTCAGCGAGCAAAGTTTGCCGGCGACGCTTGTTGCCACGCATCGATCACTATTTGACGGAACGCTACAGGGAATACGACGAACAGACGTGCCAGCTTACGGTTTTCAGGGGCATCCGGAAGCGAGCCCCGGGCCGCACGATCTGGCGTCGTTGTTTTCGCAGTTCACGCAAATGATGGAGCAGGCCAAACATGCCAAAGCGTAGTGACCTCAGCACAATTTTGGTGATCGGTGCCGGTCCCATAATTATCGGGCAGGCTTGCGAGTTCGATTATTCAGGTGCCCAGGCCTGTAAGGCATTGCGGGAAGAGGGCTACCGCGTTGTGTTGGTGAACTCTAATCCGGCAACCATCATGACTGACCCGTCAACGGCTGACGCTGTGTATATCGAGCCGGTTGACTGGCAGTTGGTAGAGAGAATTATTGAGCGTGAGCGACCAGATGCAATTTTGCCTACCATGGGCGGGCAAACGGGCCTCAATTGCGCGCTGGATCTATTCCACAATGGTGTGCTCGATAAATATTCTGTCGAGTTAATCGGTGCCAGACCCGAGGCGATCGATCTGGCCGAAGATCGCGACAAATTTCGCCATGCGATGACCGATATTGGCCTCGATACGCCGAATGCCCGCATCGCACATTCGATGGACGAAGCCTACGCCGGGCTGGAGCATATTGGCTTCCCGACCATCATTCGCCCCTCTTTCACCCTTGGTGGCAGCGGTGGCGGTATTGCCTTCAACCGCGATGAATTCACTGAAATCTGTCAACGTGGGCTCGATCTGTCGCCGACCACCGAAATCCTTCTCGAAGAATCGGTGTTGGGTTGGAAAGAGTATGAAATGGAAGTGGTGCGTGACTCAGCGGACAACTGCATCATAGTTTGTTCGATCGAAAATCTTGATCCGATGGGGGTCCACACCGGCGACTCGATTACCGTTGCGCCGGCGCAAACACTGACAGACAAAGAGCTGCAGATAATGCGGAATGCCTCAATCGATGTTCTGCGAAAAATAGGGGTCGACACCGGTGGTTCCAACGTACAGTTTGCGGTAAACCCGGATGACGGTCGCCTGATCGTGATTGAAATGAACCCGCGTGTATCACGATCATCGGCGCTGGCTTCAAAGGCCACCGGGTTTCCGATCGCACGCGTCGCGGCAAAGCTGGCTGTCGGCTACACGCTTGATGAGTTGCGAAACGATATTACTGGCGGCGCGACTCCGGCATCGTTTGAGCCTGCGATTGATTATGTGGTTACCAAAATACCGCGCTTCACATTCGAGAAATTCCCAACCGCTGACGGCCGCCTCACAACGCAAATGAAGTCGGTTGGCGAAGTCATGGCAATTGGTCGTAATCAACAGGAGTCTTTGCAAAAGGCGTTGCGAGGTCTTGAAGTTGGCGTCAGCGGGTTTGATGAAATTTTGCCGGACAACCTGTCGCGTGAAGACCGGGAAAGTGAATTGCAGCTGCAACTCAGTCAACCGGGTGACAAGCGTTTATGGTACGTCGCAGATGCTTTCAGGTTTGGCTATTCACTGGAACAGATTCATGATTACACCCGCATTGACCCGTGGTTTCTGGCGCAGATTGAAGATCTGATCGCCTCAGAGGAAGAGCTGAGACATCGGCACATAGATGATATCAACCGCGCTGAGCTGCGGCAGTTAAAGCGGCAGGGTTTCTCGGATATGCGTATTGCGACAGTCTGTGGCGTTGAAGAGAGCGCTGTGCGCGAGCGCCGTCATGCGCTGGGTCTGCGGCCGGTGTACAAGCGCGTTGATACCTGCGCGGCCGAGTTCGCTACTAATACTGCGTATCTGTATTCAACCTATGAAAACGAGTGCGAGGCGGCGCCAACCGAGCGAGATAAAATAGTGGTACTGGGTGGAGGGCCTAATCGAATCGGACAGGGTATCGAGTTCGATTACTGCTGTGTACATGCGTCGCTGGCGCTGCGCGAAGACGGTTATGAAACCATCATGATCAACTGCAACCCGGAAACAGTGTCAACTGACTACGACACCTCTGATCGCCTTTATTTCGAGCCATTGACGTTTGAAGATGTATCAGAGGTGCTGCATGTCGAAAACCCGAAAGGCGTTATCGTTCAGTACGGCGGGCAAACACCGCTCAAGCTGGCAGACGAACTTTGGCAACACGGCGCGCCGGTAATTGGTACCTCGCCGGATGCGATAGATCTGGCTGAAGATCGTGAGCGCTTCAAGCAACTTGTTGATCGGATTGGGTTACGACAACCGCCGAATCAAACGGCAACCACACTTGATGAGGCCTTGCAGGCTGCTATCGAGATTGGTTATCCGCTGGTGGTGCGGCCCTCCTATGTGCTCGGTGGCCGAGCAATGGAAATTGTCTACAGCGACGAAGAACTTAAACGCTACATTGCCACTGCAGTGTCGGTCTCCAACGATTCACCGGTGTTGCTGGATCGCTTTCTGGACGATGCAATTGAAGTTGATGTCGATGCAATCTGTGATGGCCAAACCGTCCTGATTGGCGGCATTATGGAGCATATTGAGCAGGCCGGTGTGCACTCGGGCGATTCAGGTTGTTCGCTGCCGCCCTACAGTTTGTCTGAGCAAGTGCAAAGCGACTTGCGAACGCAGATGAGCACATTGGCAATGGAACTTGGCGTTGTCGGATTGGTCAATGCTCAATTCGCGATCAAAGGCAAAGACATTTACATTATCGAGGTAAATCCTCGTGCATCGCGTACCGTGCCATTCGTATCAAAGGCGACCGGTGTGCCACTGGCCTCTATTGCCGCACGCTGCATGGCAGGTAAGTCTCTGGCAGAGCAGGGTTATACCAGCATGGCCAGGCAAAAACACTTTGCTGTGAAAGAATCGGTGTTCCCGTTCGTCAAGTTCCCGGGTGTCGATCCGTTGCTGGGGCCAGAGATGAAGTCCACCGGAGAGGTAATGGGTAGCGGGCGCACCTTTGCCGAGGCATTTGGCAAGAGTTCGCTTGCTGCGGGAATGAGATTGCCAGACAGTGGTGTCGCACTGCTTAGTGTGCGCGACGCCGATAAAAAACAGTTACCTGAATTGGCAACGATGCTGCATAAAGCCGGGTTCCTGATGGTCGCAACAGCCGGCACTCATGCGGGTATTGTTGCTGCCGGGTTTCCGTGTGAGCCGGTCAACAAGGTAAAGCAGGGGCGGCCGCATGTGGTTGATATGATTAAAAATGATGAGATATCGTTGATAATAAACACGACTGATGGACGCCAGGCTATATCGGATTCATTCCTCATTCGCCGTGAGGCGCTGAATCACAAGATTGCCTACGCCACAACGATGGCTGCCGGTAAAGCAATTTGCTCGGCGCTGAAAGAAAGTCCGTATAAAAATATCTATAATTTACAAGAGCTACACGAGGAGTTGGTATGAGCAAGGTTCCACTTACGGCGGCAGGTGCAGAGGCACTCAGAGAAGAACTGACCGATCTCAAATCAAATCAGCGACCACGTGTCATACAGGCAATAGCAGAGGCCCGTGAACACGGCGACCTCAAAGAAAATGCCGAGTACCACGCGGCGCGCGAGCAGCAAAGTTTTATCGAAGGGCGGATCAAGGACATTGAGGGCAAGTTGTCGAACGCGCAGGTGATTGATGTCACGCAGATGAATGCCGACGGCAAAGTGATCTTTGGTGCCACTGTTGAACTGACCGATCTCGATGACGACAAATCTGTAACGTACAAAATAGTCGGTGAAGATGAAGCGGACATCAAGCAGGGTTTGATAAGCTACAGCTCTCCGCTGGCTCGAGCCATAATCGGCAAATCGGAAGGCGATGACGTTGAATTTGAAGCACCGGGTGGCATGCGAGAGTACGAGATCGGTTCGGTGACCTACATTTGAGGGGGGTTAAGCCTGCCAGGTGTGAATTGTCGAGTGTAAATTCAGGGGCGGTTGTTAATACAACAGTAGCAGGCTGTCAGTTCGCGTTGAGGTAATGATCTTTATGCTGTTCTGTTCGTATAACAATAGTTATACAAGGAAAGCAGTGCTGGAAAGAAAAGGCAGCCTTGTGAGTAGAGACTGCCTGGATGCCGGGCTATTTTTTTGCAAACACGATCACCGGTTTTTCATGGTTACGGCGAAATAACACGGCCGTTTGACCAACCTGCTGAACGATGTTTGCTTTGGCAGCTTCTGCGAGTTGTGCTATCGCTGCACTGCGGGCGTCACGGTCACCAACACTGACCTTGATTTTGATCAGCTCGTGATGCGACAGCGCAATCTCCAATTCGGACATAACTGCGTCAGTAACGCCTTTTTGTCCTATTCTTACTACAGGTGCCAAAGCATGGCAAAGCGACTTCAGGTGTTTGGTTTGCTGCTGATTTGGTATCATCAAGGGTTCCTGGCTGGCCATTCTTATTTTAACGGTAAAATCTGGGGCATGCCCGAATTTAATCCCTTTTTGAACAATCGGTCGACCAATCGCTTTTCTCACGTGGAGCGTCGAGGGTGAGTCGCAGTAAGAGCAGCAAGCGCTGGCTCGACGAGCACCACGCTGATAGTTATGTGAAAAAGTCGAGGGTGCAGTCATATCGCTCCAGGGCGGTATACAAGCTGGCGGAAATCGATGAGCGAGACAAACTGATACAGCCGAATCAGTGTGTTATTGAGCTGGGTGCTGCCCCCGGTGGCTGGACCCAGTATGTGGCGCAGAATATGTCAGCGAAGGGTTTTTTGCTGGCGGTGGATATTTTACAGATGGATCCTGTCGAAGGTGCGCATGTACTGGAGGCAGATTTTACTGAACAGGAAACTCTGGACCAGATGCGTGACATTCTGAACGGCCGGCAGGCCGACCTTGTATTGTCCGATATGGCCCCCAACTTCACTGGGCAGCCAGCGGTGGATCAGCCCAGATCTATCCACCTGGCTGAATTGGCACTGGATATGTGTGGAGAGTTCCTGCGAGACGGTGGTTCGTTGCTGGTTAAAACGTTCCAGGGTGCCGGTTTCGAAGGATTGACCCGAGATCTTCGAAGTGCGTTCGACGTTGTAAAAACACGCAAACCGTCGGCTTCGAGGCAGCGCAGCAGGGAAGTATACTTGCTGGCGAAAGGCAGACGAGCGCGGTAATAGGGTATAAACTGATGTGTAACGGGCATCATTGCAGAACTTTTGAGGCAATTGCAGCTTGAACGACCTTCTAAAAAATGTACTTCTTTGGGTAGTTATCGCCGTCATTCTGGTGGCGGTGTTTAATAATCTTGGCGGCCAGGCACAACTTGGCAACCAGATTAGCTACTCTGACTTTATTAATGACGTCAAAACCGGACAGGTTGAGTCGGCGACTATATCTGGCAGAGATATTACTGGTCAGCTGCGTGGCTCCAGTGGCTCGTTCAATACCTACAGCCCTGAGACAGACAATCGTTCGCTGATTGGTGATCTGCTTGATGCAGGTGTCGAAATAAAGGCAGAGCCGCCGGAAAATCCGAATTTTCTGTTGCAATTGCTGCTAAACACATTCCCGTTTCTGTTGTTCATCGGCATCTGGATTTACTTTATGCGGCAAATGCAGGGTGGCGGCGGTGGTCGCGGCGCCATGTCGTTTGGCAAGAGTAAAGCTCGCCTGATGAATGAAGACCAGGTCAAAGTAACGTTTGCTGATGTTGCCGGTGTCGAAGAGGCCAAAGACGAAGTCGAAGAGCTCGTTGAGTTCCTGCGCGATCCAGGCAAATTCCAGAAGCTGGGCGGTAAAATTCCGCGTGGCGTTTTGCTGGTCGGCTCCCCGGGTACCGGTAAAACACTGCTTGCCAAGGCGATAGCCGGCGAGGCGAAGGTGCCGTTTTTTACCATTTCCGGTTCAGATTTTGTCGAAATGTTCGTCGGTGTTGGTGCTTCACGTGTTCGCGACATGTTTGAGCAGGCGAAAAAACATGCACCGTGCATTATATTCATTGACGAAATCGATGCCGTTGGCCGACATCGTGGCGCGGGCCTGGGCGGCGGACACGACGAACGCGAGCAAACATTGAATCAACTGCTGGTCGAGATGGATGGTTTCGAGGGTAATGAAGGTATTATCGTTATCGCAGCCACCAACCGTCCGGACGTCCTTGATCCGGCGCTGCTGCGCCCTGGTCGCTTTGACAGGCAGGTTGTTGTGCCCTTACCAGACGTGCGTGGGCGCGAGCAAATTCTGCGTGTTCACATGAGTAAAGTGCCGGTCGCAGACGATGTTCGCCCTGATTTGATTGCTCGTGGCACACCTGGATTTTCCGGTGCCGACCTGGCCAACCTTGTTAACGAGGCGGCGTTGTTTGCTGCGCGTGCAGACAAAAAGCTCGTTGAAATGAGCGAGTTTGAGCATGCCAAAGACAAAATAATGATGGGTGCAGAGCGTCGCTCGATGGTAATGAGTGAGGACGAGAAAAAGCTCACCGCCTATCACGAAGCAGGGCACGCGATTGTCGGACGACTAGTGCCGGATCATGATCCGGTGTACAAAGTGACGATAATCCCTCGCGGCCGAGCGCTCGGGGTAACGATGTTCCTTCCTGAACAAGACAGATACAGCAACAGCAAGTTGGGTCTGGAAAGTAAAATATCGGCGCTTTATGGTGGCCGCGTGGCGGAGGAGATCATCTTTGGCGCAGATAAAGTGACCACCGGTGCATCGAGTGATATCGAAAGGGCAACCGAACTGGCGCGTAACATGGTCACCAAATGGGGGCTGTCGGATAACCTTGGGCCACTCGCGTACAGCGAAGAAGAAGGTGAGGTGTTCCTTGGTCGCAGCACCAGTCAGCCTAAACAGATTTCAGGTTCTACCAAAGAGTCGATTGATTCGGAGGTGCGTGCCATCATCGATCGAAACTACGATCGTGCGGAAGATATACTTCGCGAAAACCTCGATAAGCTGCATTTGATGTCCGAGGCGCTGATCAAATACGAAACAATCGATGTTGGCCAGATTGACGCAATCATGGAAGGTCGGATGCCTGACCCGCCTTCGGGCTGGACTGACGACAGCAGCAGCGGTGGTGGTATTGGTGGTGCTGGTGTAAAAGTGGACAGCGATACCGTCAAAAAAGAGGACGGTGAGGCAGACGGCAGTGCGCCAGTGGCTGATCCCGACCCTGATCCTGCGAGCTGATTTCCAGCCGCTGCTCTGCACAAAGCACACCTTGAGTGTGCTTTGTTCATTTTTAATCGCAGCAGAGCGCTGTACTCTACTGCTGTGGTGTGTTGCCCATATTCTTGGTGTCGTGCCGGCACGGGTACCCGCACGGCGTTAGTCCTTCCAGCATAAAACTTGCGAGCACGGGCGGGTAGCGTCTGCGGTTGCGACGATTTCTTATATAACGGAGCTTGGGAATGGCGAGAAAGTATTTCGGCACTGATGGTATGCGCGGACGTGTTGGTGTCGAGCCGATGACCGCTGGTACGGTAATGAAACTCGGATGGGCTGCAGGGAAAGTGCTGGCCTCACAGGGTAACCGCGAGGTCATCATTGGCAAGGACACGCGAGTATCCGGCTATTTATTTGAATCTGCCCTGGAGGCAGGCCTGTCCTCAGCGGGAATCCATGTCAGGCTGCTGGGGCCAATGCCGACACCGGCTGTCGCCTACCTCACTCGAACCTTTCGCGCTGCCGCGGGCATCGTTATCAGTGCTTCACATAACCCTTACTACGACAACGGTGTGAAGTTCTTCTCGGCCGAAGGAACCAAGCTTCCTGATGAAACCGAGCAGGCTATCGAAGACATGATGGCCGAGGAAATGGAAACTGTCGATTCAGCAGAGCTGGGACGCGCCAACCGGGTAGACGATGCGCCAGGGCGCTATATCGAATTCTGCAAGAGCACCTTCCCGACCGGCGCCCGCCTCGATTCCATGAAGATTGTTGTCGATTCAGCACATGGCGCGGCGTATCACATCGCCAAAGGCGTGTTCGAGGAACTCGGTGCCGAAGTTGTGGTGATTGGTGCAGAGCCCGATGGACTGAATATCAATCGCGACTGCGGAGCAACATCACCGGATCTGCTGCGGGCACATGTGTTGATGGAACGGGCTGATGTCGGCGTGGCACTCGATGGTGATGCTGATCGGCTGATCATGATTGACCATCGCGGCGAAATTGTCGATGGCGACGAACTGCTTTACGTGCTGGTTAAAGCGCGTCTTGCGGCGGGCGAAAAAGTTGAGGGTGTCGCTGGCACTCTGATGAGCAATCTTGGCCTTGAGCATGGCCTGCGTGACCTCGGCGTCGACTTTGTTCGCTCTAAGGTCGGAGACCGTTATGTGCTGGAAGAGTTACGCAATCGTGGCTGGAAACTGGGTGGGGAGTCATCTGGTCATATTATTTGTCTCGATCGCACAACCACTGGAGACGGTCTGGTAGCCGCTTTGCAAATACTGGCTTACGTTCAGGAGGCTGGTGAGCCCCTGGCGGTACTGCGTGGTGGCATGACTCGTTACCCGCAGGTGCTTGTGAATGTACCGCTGAACCATCGTGAAGCGCTAAACGACAACCCGCTGGTACAGGATGTCGTCGCAGAGGCTGAGCGCGAGCTCGGAGATGCGGGTCGCGTGCTGTTGCGACCATCAGGCACGGAGCCGGTCGTGCGAGTTATGGTAGAAGGCAGGGTCGCCAATGATGTTGAAAAGATTTGCCATCGTGTCGCGGAGGCAGTCGGCAAAGTGTTGGGATAGAAAGCTCGACGCCGCATCGTTCAGTTGGCGATTGTGCGCCTGGCATTCATGAGCGTGTTCGCTGGTGCAGTCGATTCGTGCTGCCGCCACCAGTAGCTTTCGTTCGAGCTGTTTTGGTAGTTGTTGTTTTGGTGGTTGCCAGTGAAAAAACGCCTCCGCTGACATGGCTGGCGAGGGCTGATTAGAATTTCCTCAGTATGTAACTACACTTATCTATAATCCGAGTGCGACTTTGGATTGCAATTTGGTGGTGCGCGGGTTAGTCTTGCGCGCTTTTGAAGGGCCAATAGCTTGGCCACCCGTAAACCTGTCACACTCGTGACCGAGACAACCCACATGCGTTCTCCCTTCGTTGCCGGCAACTGGAAGCTTAACGGCTCTCGCAGTAGTGTCAGCTCCCTGGCCAGTGAAATCGCCAGTGCGCCAGCGAGTAATGTCGAAGTTGTTATCTGCCCTGTCAGTCTGCACCTGTCTGAGGTGGCTCAGGCCATCGCCGGATCGTCGGTGAAACTCGGCGCGCAGAATGCCTGCGCTGCAGAAGCGGGTGCCTACACTGGTGAAGTTTCATCCACCATGCTGGCTGAATACGGGTGTGAGTTTGTCATTGTTGGCCACTCAGAGAGACGGACACTTTTCGGTGAAACAGACTCTCAATGTGCAGAGCGGCACGCTGCAGTTCAGCGGGCTGGTCTGACTTCCATTTTTTGTATTGGCGAGAGTTTGCAGGAACGCGAGTCTGACCAGACTTTCAGCGTAGTCGAGAGACAACTGAACGCGTTGATTGATGTGTCAGGAGACCAGGCGTTTGAAAATACTGTGGTGGCTTACGAGCCGGTCTGGGCAATAGGTACCGGCAAGACAGCTAGCCCCGAACAGGCTCAGGCAGTGCACGCGCACATTCGTCAATACATAGCCGGTCATAATGCTGATGCTGCAGATGCCGTTCAGATTCTGTATGGCGGCAGTGTCAATGCTGGCAACGCAGCAGATTTGTTTGCCAACGCAGACATTGATGGCGGGCTGATTGGTGGTGCGGCACTCAAGAGCAAAGATTTCTTAGCTATCTGTGACGCGGCAAGCCGCAGTCAAGACAGCTGATAACCAATTTAGCGGATCAATGAATCGATGCAAACTATTGCACTGGTAATACATGTTTTTTTAGCACTCGGTGTAATCGGTCTGGTGCTGATACAACATGGTAAAGGGGCTGATGCCGGGGCTGCCTTCGGCAGCGGCGCATCATCAACTGTTTTCGGATCGAGAGGCTCGGGCTCATTTCTAACCAGAATGACAACGGCGTTTGCGCTGGCCTTTTTCTGTACCAGTATGATGTTGTTCTACCTTGCTTCACAACGAACGTCGACGATAGGAAGTGTTATTGATGGTGTGTCGATTCCCGAAGTTCAGGAGTCTGTGCAGCCAGCTGTAGAATCAGACCTGCCCGCAACTCCAGGTGCTGACAGCAGTGAGTCTGATCTTCCTGCTGCGCCTTCATCGACATCCTCAACGTCGTCGACAGAAAGTTCAACCGGAACGTCTGAATCTGATCTGCCTGCAGTCAATGCACCGGCAGAACAGCAACCTGCAGCTAAGGAATAAGCGGGTGATGCAAACCTGTTGCACTGTTAATACGTAAAACAGTTCGTTAGAGGTAAATTTACTCAACTCTGGGTGGCGGTCTGGTTTAAAATATCGCTCTCAGGGAACACACATTGCCGACGTGGTGGAATTGGTAGACACGCTATCTTGAGGGGGTAGTGGCGTAAGCCGTCCCGGTTCGAGTCCGGGCGTCGGCACCATCTGTTTGTTCGAACAGGGTTTAACTACAGGAAACCCTGCCTGTAAGATTCCAGACGCTGGTCTTTATTTCATAACGGCCGAATACAGGTAGAGAACTCTTGTAGATCTTTCCAGGTGTATTGTTGTTGTACTTACACTGGACGATTTTTGCGCCGGTTGATTTTGCACCGGAATTGCAGAGAGATATTAACCAGGGTCAATACAGCCTGCACGGGGTTACTTATGCTCGCCAACTACTTTCCTATTTTAGTGTTTATTGGTATCGCACTTGTGTTCGGAGCGGTCCTTTTGTTACTCGGTACTCTGGTGGGGCCAACGGCTCCAAATACAGAGAAGAACTCACCGTACGAGTGCGGTTTTGAGGCGTTCGAAGACTCGAGGATGAAATTCGACGTTCGTTACTATCTGGTGGCGATACTGTTTATTATTTTTGATCTTGAGATTGCTTTCCTGTTCCCATGGGCAGTAGTGCTCGACACCATCGGCGTTGAAGCTTTTGCCGCTATGGGTGTTTTTCTCGGGATACTATTGATTGGTTTTATTTATGAGTGGAAAAAGGGAGCGCTGGAATGGGAATAGAAGCGGTTCTCGATAAGGGTTTTATAACCACTTCGACCGATAAACTGGTCAACTGGGCCAGAACCGGCTCGATGTGGCCCATGACTTTTGGTCTTGCCTGCTGCGCCGTAGAGATGATGCACGCGGGTGCGGCGCGCTATGATCTGGATCGATTCGGTATCGTCTTCAGACCAAGCCCCAGACAATCTGACGTTATGATTGTCGCAGGCACGCTGGTTAACAAGATGGCCCCGGCATTGCGCAAGGTCTATGACCAGATGCCCGATCCGAAATGGGTAATCTCGATGGGGTCCTGTGCGAACGGTGGTGGTTACTATCACTACAGTTACGCTGTCGTGCGAGGCTGTGATCGAATAATTCCCGTCGACATTTATGTGCCTGGCTGTCCGCCTACGGCGGAGGCCCTGCTGTATGGAATCATACAGCTGCAAAACAAGATAAAACGCCCCAACGTAATTGCCCGCACATGAGTCATATCACAGTGACAAGGGCACAGCGAACAGGTGGTGGATAGCCAATGAATAAAAAAGCGACACAAAGCACGCTGGCGCAAGACCTCAAGGCGCTTGCGCTCGACGGCGTTAACGAAATAAACGTTGATGTTGGCGAGACAGAAGTTGTTGTTAATCCAGACAAGCTCATTGAAGTTGCCACAGCTCTGCGCGATCAACTGCACTTTGAACAACTGATAGATGTGTGTGGTGTGGACTACCTGCTGTACGGCAAAGATGAGTGGAATACCGACACGTCGGCAGCCGAAGGTTTCAGTCGCGGGGTAGCGGCGGGGACTGCCGTCGGACGCATGAGTTTTGGTGATGAGGTAGAGCCGCTTGCTGATGGCGAGTCACGCTTTGCGTCGGTGTATCAGTTATTGTCATTGAAGAACAATCGACGCCTGCGAGTAAAGGTTTTTGCGAACGATAACGAATTTCCGGTGGTGCCGTCAGTTACGGAAATCTGGTCGAGCGCCGAATGGCCTGAACGTGAGTCTTTCGATTTGCTCGGTATTCACTACGAGGGGCATCCGGATTTGCGTCGCCTGCTAACAGACTATGGTTTTGTAGGGCATCCGTTCCGCAAGGACTTTCCGCTGATTGGCAACGTTGAAATGCGTTATGACCCGCAGAAGAAGCGGGTTATCTACGAGCCCGTCACGATAGAACCACGGGTTTTGGTGCCGAGGGTTATTCGAAAAACGACGCGCAAGGTACCGGATGTAGCAGATGATTCAACGTCTGCAGAGTCAGACGCTGCGGAGAGTAAAGCCGATGCCTGAGATTCGTAACTACACACTTAACTTCGGGCCTCAGCATCCAGCCGCGCACGGTGTGTTGCGACTGATTCTGGAAATGGACGGTGAGGTTATCGATCGCGCTGATCCTCACGTAGGTCTGTTGCATCGGGGCACCGAGAAGCTGGCTGAGAGCAAACCCTATAACCAGACCATTGGTTACATGGATCGGCTCGACTACGTATCCATGATGTGCAACGAGCACGGCTACGTACTCGCCATCGAGAAATTGTTAGGCATCGAAGTGCCTGAGCGAGCGCAGTACATCCGCGTTATGTTCGATGAAGTCACCCGAATTCTGAATCACCTGATGTGGATCGGCGCGCACGGCCTTGATGTCGGTGCGATGTCCATGTTTCTGTATGCGTTTCGTGAGCGTGAAGACTTGATGGATTGCTACGAGGCTGTGTCCGGCGCCAGACTTCATGCAACCTACTATCGCCCTGGTGGCGTAGCGCGTGATCTGCCAGACAGCATGCCGCAATACGAGGCCTCTCGTTTTCGCAGTAAAAGCGAAGCCGCCAAACAAAACGAAGCGCGTCAGGGTTCAATGCTCGACTTCCTCGAAGATTTCACCAACCGCTTTCCTGGTTGTGTTGATGAGTACGAAACGCTATTGACAGATAACCGTATCTGGAAACAACGTTTGGTCAGCATCGGCGTTGTCAGTCCGGAGCGCGCATTACAATTGGGCTTTACCGGCGCCATGCTGCGAGGCTCCGGTGTCGAATGGGATCTGCGCAAGAAGCAGCCCTACGAAGTTTACAATCGGATGAAATTTGATATACCGGTCGGCACCAATGGCGATTGTTATGACCGGTATCTGGTGCGCATGGAAGAGATGCGTCAGTCCAATAGCATTATCCAGCAATGTATCGCCTGGCTGCGTAACAACCCCGGTCCGGTATTAACCGAAGATCACAAGATCGCACCACCCCGACGTGCAGACATGAAAGGTGATATGGAATCACTGATCCATCACTTCAAATTGTTTACCGAAGGGTTCTGCCTGCCTGCTGGCGAGGCCTATGCAGCAATAGAGGCTCCCAAGGGTGAGTTTGGTGCTTATCTGATTTCCGACGGTGCCAACAAACCCTATCGACTCAAAGTGCGGGCGCCCGGCTTTTATCACCTTGCCTCGTTAAACGAGATGGTGCAGGGGCACATGTTGTCAGATGTGGTCGCGGTTATTGGTACCCAGGATATCGTATTCGGCGAGGTAGACCGATGAGCAACAACAGCGATACAGGCTCTGATCAGTCCGGCGTGCTCAATGCGCACAGTATCGAAGAGATAGACCACTGGCTAACGCGTTATCCGGCGGATCAAAAACAATCAGCCGTACTTGCAGCGCTGCGTGCCGCTCAGCACCAAAACGACGGTTACCTTACCGTTGATTTAATGGATGCGGTTGCCGACAAGCTCGAGATGTCAAAAATAGCGGTCTACGAGGTAGCATCGTTTTATTCGATGTATGAGACAGAGCCGGTGGGTCGCCACTGTGTGGCTATCTGTACGAACATCAGTTGCATGCTGATGGGCAGCGAAACCATCGTCAATCATGTAGAGAAAAAGTACGGTATCAAGCTGGGCGAAAGCACATCAGATGGCAAAATCTACCTGAAAGTCGAGGAAGAGTGTCTTGCCGGCTGTGATGGTGGCCCAATGATGCAGGTGGATCATGTCTACCACATGAAGCTGACGCCGGAAAAAGTCGACAAAATTCTGGATGCACTGGAGTAGCGACGAGTGAAACACGAACCCAATCAGGTGTGTTACACCACGCTGAAATTTGATCAGCCGTGGACCTACGAAAATTATCTGAAAATCGGTGGCTATGATGCGTGGAATAAAATCCTCGATCAAAAGATGTCACCGGAAGATGTCGTCGCCGAGATCAAGGCTTCAGGCCTCAGAGGGCGGGGCGGCGCAGGCTTTCCTACCGGGCTCAAGTGGAGCTTTATGCCGAAGCCGGCCGAAGGCAGTCAAAACTATCTGGTAGTAAACAGCGACGAGTCCGAGCCTGGCACCTGTAAAGACAGAGACATTCATCGTTTTAACCCGCATTCACTGATTGAAGGTATGTTAATCGGCTGTTATTCCATTGGTGCGTCTGTTGGTTATAACTATATGCGCGGTGAGTGGATGGATGAGCCCTACGAGCGTTTCAGCGCAGCCTTGAAAGAAGCCTACGAGCACGGCTGGGCTGGCGAGAACATCAAAGGTTCCGGCGTCAATATAGAAGTCATCGGTACGCTGGGTGCTGGCGCTTACATCTGTGGTGAAGAAACCGCTCTGCTTGAATCGCTAGAAGGTAAAAAAGGTCAGCCTCGGTTTAAGCCGCCGTTTCCTGCGAACTTCGGTCTGTATGGCAAGCCGACCACCATAAACAATACCGAGTCTATTGCATCAACACCTGCAATCATGCGCAATGGCGCGCAGTGGTTTCAGGATCTTGGCGTCGAGAACTCCGGTGGCCAGAAGTGTTTTTCGATGTCCGGTCATGTTAATAACCCGGGCAATTTTGAGATCAGTCTGGGTACACCGTTTAGCGAGTTACTTGAAATGGCCGGCGGTGTCAGCGGTGGTCGAAAGTTGAAAGCGGTAATTCCCGGTGGTTCTTCCATGCCAGTGTTGCCCGGTGAGATTATGCTGGCAACCAATATGGACTATGACTCGATTGCCAAGTCCGGTTCGATGCTTGGCTCCGGTGCGGTCATTTCAATGGATGAAACCACCGATATGGTCAAGGCCCTGTGTCGCATATCGCGGTTCTATTACTCGGAGTCTTGCGGTCAATGCACCCCGTGCCGTGAAGGTACAGGCTGGCTATACCGAATGCTGGTCAGAATCATCGATGGTAAAGGGCGCCCTGAAGATATCGACAAGCTCGAAGATATCGCGGCTAAAATCGCCGGTCGAACAATCTGTGCACTGGGTGAGGCGGCAGCCTGGCCGGTGCAGGGAATGTTGCGGCACTTTCGACACGAGTTCGAATATTACGTTGAACATAAACGCAGTATCGTACAAGAAAAGCTTGGTACGGCGGCGTGATGGTGAAATCCTATGAGCGATGATCTAATCAACATCACGGTAGACGGACAGAAGCTTGAGGCCCGCAGGGGTCAAATGCTGATCGAAGTGACCGATGCAGCCGGAATCGAGATACCCCGGTTTTGTTACCACAAAAAACTGAGCGTGGCGGCAAACTGTCGTATGTGTCTGGTTGAGGTTGAAAAGGCCCCCAAACCAATGCCGGCCTGTGCAACGCCAGTTGCCCCCGACATGGTGGTAAAAACTACATCCGAACTCGCAACGGGTGCTCAGCAGGGAACTATGGAGTTCCTGCTGATTAATCATCCGCTCGATTGTCCGATCTGCGATCAGGGCGGCGAGTGCGAATTGCAGGATGTTGCGATGGGTTATGGCAACAGCTCCTCCGACTACGTCGAAACCAAACGCGTAGTGATGGACAAAAATATCGGACCGCTGATCTCAACCGAATTAACACGCTGTATTCACTGCACGCGTTGTGTGCGTTTTGGGGAAGAGATAGCAGGTATCCGCGAGCTCGGCGCAACCGGCCGTGGCGAGAACATGCGCATCGGCACCTATATCGCAAAAAGCGTTGACTCGGAATTATCAGGTAACGTCATTGATTTGTGCCCGGTGGGGGCGTTAACCGCCAAGCCATCGCGCTTCTCGGCACGCTCGTGGGAGTTAACGCAGCATGCGTCGGTCGCACCACACGATTGTGTCGGCAGCAATGTGTTTGTGCACGTTGGCAATGATCAGGTTAAGCGTGCGGTACCTCGTGAAAACGAATCAGTGAATGAAACCTGGATTTCTGATCGAGACCGATTCAGCTATGAAGGGCTTTACACGGCAGATCGCGTGACCTCACCGATGGTGCGTATTGATGGTGAGTTGGTTGCTGTTGACTGGCAGACCGCATTGTCAGCCAGCGCCACCGCCCTAAAAGACAGTGTCGACAACCACGGCGCAAAATCAATCGGTGCTCTCGCGTCATCGCAGGCCACGCTTGAAGAGCAGTTTCTGCTGCAAAAGCTGATGCGGTCGCTTGGCAGTGACAACGTCGACCATCGATTGACACAAACAGACTTCAGCGACCAGAACCGTGCACCGGTAATGCCCTGGCTGGGTATGGCGATAGAAGATCTCGAAAAAGTTGGTGCAGCGCTGTTGATTGGATCCAACATCCGCAAGGAACAACCACTGGCAGGTCTGCGTTTGCGCAAGGCGTCCCTGCGCGGGGCGAAAGTGAGTTTGCTCAACCCTCGCCACTACGAAATGAATTTCGACACACTTGAAAATATCGGTGCGTCACCCTCTGACATGGTCTTGCATTTGCTGGCAGTGGCGGTCGCTTGTGGCTGCAAGGATGATGTTATTGACAAGATTGCAGCGCAGGCGGACGTAAGCGATAGCCATCGCGCTATTGCTGCCAGTTTAAGCGAGGCTGATGATGCAGTTGTGCTGCTGGGTAACTCTGCCGTAATGCACTCGAATTATTCAACCTTGCGTGCACTGGCCAGTTGTATTGCGAAAGCAACCGGTGCGACGTTTGGCTATTTGCCTGAAGGCGGTAACACCGCTGGAGCCTGGTTGGCGGGGTGTGTTCCTCATCGTACGGCCGGTGGCGCTGCCACAGAAAAAATAGGTATGAATGCCGCGGAGATGGTGGCAGCTCCCTTGAAGGCTGTGCTGATATTCGGGTGTGAACCACGCTACGAACAGATTCATAGCGCGCAGGCAAGACAACTGCTTAAAAATGCGCACACCACGATCATATCTACCCATCTCAGTAAACATGCAGTCGATCATGCTGACGTAGTGCTGCCGACCGCGGCATTTGCCGAAACAGCAGGTACCTTCGTGAATGCGGCCGGTGTGTGGCAAATGTTCAACGGTGCAGTAGCGCCTCCCGGTGATGGACGGCCCGCATGGAAGGTGCTGCGAGTGCTTGGCAACGAACTGAATCTCGATGGTTTCGGCTACGAAAGTGTTAATGAAATTCGTGATGAACTAAAAGCGCTATGCCGTGATCTTGAACTCAACAATGAGTACACAGCCGACAACATTGAATTACCGACAGCACCATCCATTGCACATGGTCTGTTGCGCTGCGGTGATTTACCAGCCTACAAGTCAGATATGTTGGTCAGGCGCGCCAGGTCGCTGCAAAAAACAGCGGATGCTCAACAAAGTGCGGTGTTGCTGAATACCGTGGATATGACTGCACTCGGCATTGAAGAAGGTGCCGTTGTCAATCTGGAGCAGGGAGGCGATACCGTGATGTTGAAAGCTGTAAGAGACGACGGAGTGCCACAGGGCTGTGCATGGTTGCCAATTGGCAGCATGGATTTGGCTGGGTTCGGCGCCTTGTTCGAACCTGTTGCGATAGTGCCCGGGAGCTGATGCATGGGATTTCTGGATAGTCTGCTGCTGTTGATTGTCACGGTACTGAAAGTACTGCTGATTATCGTGCCGCTGTTGTTAACCGTTGCTTACCTGACTTATGCCGAGCGCAAGGTGATCGGTGCGATTCAGGTTCGTAAAGGACCAAACCGGGTTGGCTGGCATGGTCTCCTGCAGCCAATAGCCGATGTACTTAAACTGCTCACTAAAGAAGTGTTGGTTCCCACCAACTCACATCGCTTTCTGTTTTTGATAGCACCGATATTATCGCTTGCTCCGGCGTTTGCGGCCTGGGCGGTTATACCATTCAGCGATACTGCAGTACTCGCCGATGTGAACGCTGGCCTGCTGTATGTGCTGGCACTGACTTCATTGGGTGTCTACGGTGTGATAGTCGCGGGTTGGGCTTCAAACTCCAAGTATGCCTTTCTTGGTGCAATGCGCTCAGCGGCTCAAATCGTGGCTTATGAAATCGCCATGGGGTTCGCTCTCGTAGGGGTGCTGATGGTGAGTGGCAGTTTAAACCTTGGTGATATTGTCAGAGCGCAGGAAGGTAATATATTTCACTGGTTCTGGCTGCCACTGTTTCCGCTGTTTATTGTGTACTTTATATCGGGTGTCGCTGAAACCAACCGTGCTCCATTTGATGTAGCAGAGGGTGAGTCTGAAATTGTTGCGGGCTTCCATGTCGACTACTCAGGTATGGCGTTCGCACTGTTCTTCCTGGCCGAATACGCCAACATGATTATGATCGCGGCGCTTGCCGTTATCATGTTTCTCGGTGGCTGGTTGTCGCCAATTCCCTTCATACCTGACGGCATGGGCTGGTTTTTCGCAAAAACCGCTTTTATGCTTTTCTTCTTCCTGTGGTTCCGGGCAACTTTTCCACGCTATCGCTATGACCAGATCATGCGACTTGGCTGGAAGGTATTTATTCCGGTAACCATTTTGTGGCTCACGGTAGAAGCGGTAGCCATCCTGCTAGAAATCGAACCTTGGTTCGCAATACGTGACGCGATTTAGGACAGCATCAAATGACCGGTAACGTAAAAAGCTATTTCAAAAGTTTCATGCTGCTTGAGCTGCTCAAGGGTATGAAGTTAACTGGCGGCTATCTCTTTGCCAAGAAGTTTACAGTGCAGTATCCGGAAGAGAAGACGCCGCAGTCACCCCGATTTCGCGGCTTGCACGCGCTGCGCCGCTATTCAAATGGCGAAGAGCGTTGTATAGCTTGCAAACTGTGTGAGGCAGTATGCCCGGCGCTTGCCATTACCATTGAGTCGGAGCAGCGTGCCGATAACACACGCCGTACCACTCGTTATGACATAGATTTGTTCAAGTGTATTTTCTGTGGATTTTGCGAGGAGGCCTGTCCGGTTGACTCGATTGTTGAGACCCGCATCTTTGAATACCACTTTGAAAAACGCGGTGAGCAAATCATGACTAAAGACAAACTGCTCGCAATCGGTGATCGTTTCGAAAGCCAGATCGCAGCAGATCGTGCGGCCGACGCACCTTATCGCTGAGGCCGGATCATGGACTTTAAATTATTTGTATTCTGGATTTTCTCGCTGGTACTGATTGGTGCGGCAGTAGGTGTTATCACTACGCGTAACCCGGTTCAGGCAGCCTTGTTTCTGGTGCTGGCGTTTTTCAACAGCGCTATTATCTGGATGTTACTGGAAGCCGAGTTTCTCTCCATCACTCTGGTGCTGGTGTACGTGGGAGCCGTCATGGTGTTGTTCCTGTTCGTAGTCATGATGCTTGATATCAATCTGTCGCCGCTGCGAGAGGGGTTTAGCCGTTATCTCCCGCTTGGAGCATTGATCGTCGGTGCCATTGTTGTGCAGATGGTGTTCCTGCTGCGGGCCAAGTCGTTCTCGGCAGAGAAGTTTCCGGTGCCGGTACCGCGTGGTGCGGATTACAACAATACCCGGGAACTCGGTATGGCTATGTACACCGATTACCTGTTCCAGTTCGAGGTGGCAGCAGTTATCCTGCTGGTCGCAATCATTGCGGCAATTGCACTGACGATGCGCCGCAGACCAGATACCAAGTATCAGCGACCGAGCGAACAGGTACAGGTGACGAAGGAAGACCGACTGCGTATTGTCAGCATGGATTCCGAAGGTGGTGCCAAATGATTCCGCTGTCTCACTATTTGACGCTTGGTGCCATCCTGTTCGGGTTGAGCATTGCCGGTATATTCCTTAACAGAAAAAATGTCATCATCATTCTGATGTCGATCGAGTTGATGTTACTTGCGGTCAATTTGAACTTCGTCGCCTTCTCACATTTTATGGGTGACACCGCGGGTCAGGTATTCGTGTTCTTTATTCTGACAGTTGCCGCGGCTGAAGCGGCAATTGGTCTTGCCATTCTGGTCGTGCTGTTTCGTAACCGGGGCACCATTAATGTGTCTGACCTCGACGAGCTGCAGGGGTAGATGACAATGAAAACTCTCTACATTCTGACGCCGCTCGCTCCACTGATAGGGGCTATTGCTGCCGGCTTTTTCGGAAAGCAGCTGGGGCGTGCTAACTCGCATCGAATTACCATAGCAGGCGTAGGCATTGCATTTTTGCTGTCACTGCTGGCTCTGCGAGATAATCTGGCAAATGGCATGGTCTTCGATGAGACCATCTATACCTGGATGACCAGCGGCGGGTTAACCTTCGAGGTTGGCTTTCTTGTTGATCGACTAACCGTTGTGATGATGACGGTTGTGACCTCTGTGTCGTTGATGGTGCATGTCTACACCATCGGCTATATGCACGATGACCCGGGCTATCAGCGATTTTTCAGTTATATCTCGCTGTTTACCTTTGCCATGCTGATGCTGGTAATGTCCAATAACTACCTGCAGCTGTTTTTTGGCTGGGAGGCCGTTGGGCTCGTTTCGTATCTGTTGATCGGGTTCTGGTATAAAAAGCCTACGGCAATCTTCGCCAATCTGAAGGCCTTTCTGGTCAACCGGGTAGGCGACTTTGGCTTTTTACTGGGCATAGCAGCCGTCGTTATGTATACCGGCACCTTGCACTACGGTGAAGCGTTTGCGGTTGCTCCGGATCTGGTTGGTAAAACCATGGAAATCATACCGGGCTCTGCCTGGTCCGTACTTACTGTCATCTGTATCGGCTTGTTTATCGGTGCGATGGGTAAGTCGGCGCAAATACCATTGCACGTCTGGTTACCTGACTCGATGGAAGGTCCAACGCCGATCTCGGCTTTGATACACGCTGCAACCATGGTGACCGCTGGCATTTTTATGGTGGCGCGAATGAGCCCGCTATTTGAATTGTCTGAAACCGCGTTAACCTTCATCCTGATTATTGGCTCGCTGACAGCTCTGTTAATGGGGTTGATCGGCATTGTGCAAAACGATATCAAGCGCGTGGTGGCGTATTCCACGTTGTCGCAACTGGGTTATATGACAGTGGCACTCGGTGCTTCGGCGTACAGCGCTGCGATCTTCCACTTGATGACGCATGCGTTCTTCAAGGCGCTGCTATTCCTCGCGGCGGGTAGTGTCATCATCGGTATGCATCACGAGCAGGATATTCGCAAAATGGGTGGCTTGAAAAAGTACATGCCCATCACTTACTGGACGTCACTGATTGGCACGCTGGCGCTGATTGGCTTTCCGGGCTTTTCCGGGTTCTTCTCAAAAGATGCCATTATCGAAGCCGTGCACGGATCGCAAACCGCAGGTGCCGGGTTTGCTCACCTGTGTTTACTGCTCGGTGTCTTTGTCACCGCTTTCTACAGCTTCCGAATGTTCTTTCTGGTGTTTCACGGAGAGGAGCGGATGGATCAGCACACCAGGGAGCACCTGCATGAATCACCCCGGGTCGTTACCATACCCCTGATCCTGCTTGCCATACCGTCGGTCATACTCGGTGCAATGACCATTGGCGCAATGGTGTTCGGCAACTACTTCGGCAGCGCAATTCAGGTTGCCGAGAAACACGATGTTCTTGGCAGGCTGGCCGAGGATTACCACGGTGTTTTTGGCTTTGTTCTGCACAGTTTTAAGTATCCGGCTGTGTACCTGGCGCTGGCCGGGTCGGTAGCAGCGTGGTTTATCTATATGCGCAAGCCCGAAATTGCCGACGCAATATCAAAGCGATTTAACTTTATTCATCGACTGCTAGAAAACAAATACGGTTTTGACGACTTCAATCAGAAAGTATTCGCTGGTGGAAGCCTTCGCATCGCAGACAAGCTGTGGAGCGTGGGAGACGTAAAATTGATCGATGGAATAATGGTAAACGGCACCGCAAACAAAATTGGCATGTTGTCACAGCTAATACGCAAAGTGCAGAGCGGCTTTTTGTACGACTATGCATTCGCGATGATCATCGGCCTGTTGGCTATGTTATCCATTTTCATTTTAAGCACCTGAGCCGGCTCTGCTAATGCCTATTCTTAGTATAATTATCTGGTTGACTATTCTCGGCGGTGTGCTGGTCCTGTTCGTTGGAGATCAACGCTGCAGACCGGTTGCACTCGCAGTATCCGTGCTTGCATTCCTGTTCAGCCTGCCGTTGTTTTTCGGTTTTGATCGCAGCACAGCTGCCCTGCAATTCGTAGAGCACGTGGCCTGGCTGCCGTCATTTAGTATTAACTACTCGCTTGGCGTGGACGGTATCTCTGCACCGTTGATTCTGCTCACGACATTTATCAACATCATTGTGGTTATATCCGCGTGGGAAGTGATCAAAGACCGCCCTGCCATGTACCTGGCATCTTTTCAGATCATGACCGGCTTTATGGTTGGCGTATTTGCGGCAGCCGATGCGATACTGTTCTACGTGTTCTTCGAAGCCACATTGCTGCCGATGTTTTTAATTATCGGTATATGGGGTGGGCCCAGGCGCGTATATGCCACGATCAAGTTTTTCTTATACACGTTCCTCGGCTCTGTTTTTATGCTGGTAGCGCTGATCTATCTCTATTCAGAGGCCGGCAGCTTTGATATCCAGACATTTCACAAGCTACCGTTGGGAGCGAACGCGCAGACGCTTATATTCTTTGCGTTCCTGATAGCGTTTGCCGTCAAGATACCAATGTGGCCGGTGCACACCTGGTTGCCTGATGCACACGTGGAAGCGCCGACTGCCGGCTCCGCAGTGCTGGCGGCCATTATGCTGAAAATGGGTGGCTACGGCTTTTTAAGGTTTAGCCTGCCTATCGTGCCGGATGCAAGCCTGCAACTGGCCTGGCTGATGATATTGCTTTCACTGATAGCAGTGGTCTATATCGGGTTTGTCGCACTGGCGCAGTCAGATATGAAAAAACTGATTGCCTACTCGTCAATTTCGCACATGGGCTTTGTGACGTTGGGCATGTTTATCATGTTTGGCATCATGGCCAATACGCAGGGCAGTGCAGATATCAGTCATGCGGTGCTGGGCCTTGAAGGTGCGATGGTGCAGATGATTTCGCACGGGTTTATTTCAGCGGCCATGTTTCTTTGCGTTGGTGTGGTGTACGACCGCATGCATTCGCGAATGATTTCCGACTACGGCGGTGTTGTTAATACGATGCCAGTGTTTGCAGCGTTCATGGTGTTTTTTGCAATGGCAAACGCGGGCTTGCCAGGTACCTCCGGCTTTGTTGGTGAGTTCATGGTCATCATCGCAAGCTTCAAGGCGAATTTCTGGTTTGCGTTTCTTGCAGCCACAACATTGATACTGGGTGCCGCTTACACCTTATGGATGATCAAGCGTGTTATTTTCGGAGAGGTTGCTAACGATAACGTCGCCGCGCTGACAGATGTGAATGGCCGCGAGAAACTGATGCTGGCGATGCTCGCTATTATGGTTTTGTTTTTTGGCCTGTGGCCACAACCGATGGTTGACCTTATGCACTCCTCAATCAGTAATCTGGTGGCGCATGCCACTGTGTCGAAACTTTAGGGGGCACGCAGATGGATAACCTAGGCCTCGCAACCCCTGAAATATTTTTACTTTGCGCTATCTGTGTCATTTTAATTGGTGACCTTTATGTGCGAGAAGACCAGCGCCCGCTAGCCTACCTGTTAGCTCAGGTCTCATTGATTGGCACCTTGCTGCTGACCTGGAGCATTGCTCCGGAGATCGGCAGCGCGACCGCGTTTGGTGGCAGCTTTGTGATGGATCAGATGAGTGTGGTGTGCAAAACCTGGATACTGGCGGTTTCTATCGGTGTCTTCCTCTACTCGCGTGACTACATCAACTCGCGCAACATCACCAATGGCGAGTATTACACCCTCGCTCTGTGCGGTGTACTCGGTATGATGATCATGGTGTCTTCAAGCACCATGCTCACGCTTTATCTTGGTCTTGAGCTGTTGTCACTGTCGCTATACGCACTGGTTGCGTTGAACCGAAAAGATGTGCGCTCGTCTGAAGCGGCAATGAAATACTTCGTGCTCGGTGCACTCGCATCAGGCGCATTGCTGTATGGCATCTCAATGATCTACGGCGCAACAGGCAGTCTCCACTTCGATGCAATTTCCAATGCGCTTGCCACAGACGCCGATTCAACTGCAGCGGTATTTGGTCTGGCGTTTCTGGTGGTTGGCATTGGCTTTAAGTTTGGCGCAGCACCTTTCCATATGTGGGTGCCTGATGTCTACGAAGGTGCGCCCACATCCGTCACTTTGTATATTTCGTCAGCGCCAAAAATCGCCGCGTTTGCGCTCGCCATGCGCTTTCTGGTCGATGGCCTCGAGAACGCTCATTCCAATTGGCAGGGTATGTTGATTATTTTGTCGGTGATGTCGATTGTTCTGGGTAATGTCATCGCGATCGCCCAGGTATCGATCAAGCGCATGCTGGCTTACTCCACCATCTCCCATGTCGGGTTTATTTTGCTTGGTATTCTCTCTGGCAGCGAGCAGGGGTATTCGGCATCGATGTTCTATGCCATCACCTATGCATTTACCAGCATGGGGGCATTCGGAATAATTCTCGCCATGGACCGTGTTGGCGCTGATGTGCAGTTGCTAACCGATTTGCGCGGGCTGTTTCGGCGCAACCCGGTCTACGCAGCAGTGATGATGCTCTTGTTGGTGTCAATGGCCGGTGTGCCACCGACCGTTGGCTTCTACGCCAAGCTAGCCGTGCTCAGCGCGGTTGTGCAGGCCGATCTGGTGTGGCTTGCTGTGGTTGCTGTGATATTTTCGGTAGTTGGTGCTTTCTACTACCTGCGCGTTATCAAGTATATGTTTTTCGACGAGCCAGCAGAGACTCAGCCTGTACTGGCGGCGTTTGACGTTAAGGTCGGTCTGTCGATCAATGGCGCGGCCATACTCCTTTTTGGTGTGTTCCCAGGGCTCATTATGGCTGCCTGCGTCGCCGCATTTAGTGGTTGATTAGCGGCGCTGGCAGGGGTTGTACCAACAATTTGCCGATCACCCGCCAGCCCTTGCCTTCTGCCCGCCGAAAAAATACTGGTTTTTATTACTGTAAAGCTTGTGTTTCTGGCGAATTACACCTATTATTCCTGACTGCAGTTGCGGGGTGGAGCAGTCTGGCAGCTCGTCGGGCTCATAACCCGAAGGTCGTAGGTTCGAATCCTACCCCCGCTACCACGGATTACAAGAAAGGCCCCTTCTTAGGGGCCTTTTTGTTGCCGTAATAATTTTCTGGCAAAACAGCCTGATCTAAATTATTGCGGCCAATGATTTGCCCTTCAGTATAATGTGCGTCGGTGTAACGAGGCAGTTCGCGCAGGCCGCGTTTCAACGGAGCAGATCAACAGAGCAGATCCACGAGCAGATTTTAATTGAGTTGCCGGGGCACGAGCCTCGAGCACGCAAATGTTCGAAATACATTTCGGGCAATACGCAGATGGCCTGCAAGGCCAGGGGACTTTACAAAGAAGGATGCGGCGAGCACCTGATAAGATTTGGGATTTTGTCTCACCGATTGTGGCCGGGCTCGATTACGAGTATGTCGGCTCCGGACTCGGTCAAACAGAATCCGGCCTTACACTTCGTGTCTATATAGATGGCCCGGAAGGTATAACCGTCGACGACTGTGCACGGGTAAGTAGCCAGGTTGGCGCGGCGCTCGACGTTGAAGACTTGATTAGCAGCGACTATTGTTTGGAAGTATCGTCGCCCGGCATGGACAGGCCGCTGTTTGAGGCTGAGCACTATCAGGCCAATGTCGGAAAGAATGTAAAAGTTCGCATGGCAATACCTCTGGACGGTAGACGTAACTTCAAAGGGTTGCTGAGCGACGTAAGTGAAGAACAAATATCCGTAGAGGTAGATGGTGAGCTGTACGAATTGGCTATCCGCGATATTGAAAGCGCGAACCTTGTATCGCATTTTGGCGGTTAAACCTTTAGATGAAGGAAGTTTACAGGTCAGGGGCCTCGGATTTGTGCCAGAGACTCTCTGTGAATAAGGCTAAACACATATGAGTAAAGAAATACTACTGGTTGTGGATGCCGTCTCTAACGAGAAAGGTGTCGACGAAGAAATTATTTTCGATGCGCTCGAAGCTGCACTTGCGTCCGCCACTCGTAAACGAAGCGGCAAAGATATCGAAGTCAGAGTGCAAATCGATCGCGAGTCCGGCGACTATGAAACCTTTCGTCGCTGGGAAGTTGTTGAAGACGATGCGGAACAGGAGTTTCCGTTGCGTCAGATCACACTGTCGGCTGCAAAAGAAGATGATCCCGAACTCGAGCTTGGTGGTTGGGTAGAGGATGAAATCGAATCGGTAGATTTTGGCCGTATTGCTGCGCAAACTGCCAAGCAGGTTATCGTACAGAAAGTTCGCGAGGCTGAACGCGCGCGCATTGTTGAGGCATTTAAGGACAGAGTTGGCGAGTTGGTGATGGGTATCGTCAAGCGTACCGAGCGCGGCGGTGTCTACATTGATCTTGGTAACAACGCTGAAGCGTATATTCGCCGCGAGGAGATGATTCCGCGTGAAGCAGTACGAACCGGCGACCGATTGCGTGCGTACCTTCGCGAAGTAGAGCCAGAGCAGCGTGGCCCTCAGTTATTTGCGAGCCGTACTTCACCAGAATTTTTAAGCGAATTATTCAAGCTCGAGGTGCCGGAAGTCGGTCAGGGCGTGATCGAAATTCGCGGCGCGGCAAGAGACGCAGGCAGTCGGGCAAAGATAGCCGTTGTCTCCAATGATCCACGGCTTGATCCGGTTGGCGCTTGTGTAGGGATGCGGGGCTCAAGAGTGCAAACCGTCTCTAACGAGCTGGCTGGAGAACGCGTTGATATTATTTTGTGGGACGACAATCCGGCGCAGTACGTAATCAATGCAATGGCACCGGCTGAGGTGGCATCTATCATCGTCGATGAAGACAATGGCAGTATGGATATCGTTGTAGATGCTGACAAATTGTCTCTGGCAATTGGTCGTGGCGGGCAAAATGTAAGGCTTGCGGCTGAATTAACAGGTTGGGAGCTCAACGTCATGGACGAGGGTGCTGCTGATGAGAAGAACGAAACGGAGGCCAAGGATCTCGTCGAGAAGTTCGTCGAGGAACTCACGGTCGATGAAGAAGTTGCAACCATTCTGGTGCAGGAAGGGTTTACCAGTGTGGAAGAGGTGGCTTATGTGCCACAGCAGGAGCTGCTTGACGTCGACGAATTTGACGAAGAGATGGTTGAAGAGCTACGCAGCCGAGCGCAGGATGTGCTGCTGACTCAAGCGCTGGTAACCGAGAATAAAATCAAGAGTCTGAATCCCTCAGACGAGCTGTTGGCCATGGAGGGTGTCAGTGCGGAGCTTGCGGTATCACTGGCAGAGATAGAAGTAACCACAGTAGACGACCTCGCAGATTTAGCAGTCGACGAACTGATGGTCATCGACGGTATGGATGAAGATACCGCCGGCACACTCATAATGAAGGCACGCGAGAGCTGGTTCCAGGACGAGGATCAGGCAGTCGAGGCGGGAGCCGAAGCTAGCGGGGGATAGAAATAACTATGGCAGAAGTTACGGTCAAACAGTTGGCCGACACAGTGGGAACACCGGTCGACAAGCTGTTAGAACAGCTGAAAGATGCTGGCGTCGATAAGACGGCGGCGGAAGATATGATTGCGGATGCAGAAAAATCGCAATTACTGTCTTTTTTACGACAATCACATGGCGTTGAGAAAAAGACGCTGGGCGCAAGCAAAATCACTTTAACTCGCAAGAAGCGTGGCGAGATAAAAGTGGGCGGGCCCGGCCGCAAGGCGGTAACCGTTGAGACGCGTGGCAAAAGAACCTATGCCAAACCGGATGCGGCTGCGCGCGAAGAAATGATTCGCCAGGCTGCGGCCCGGCAGCAACAGTCTGATCCCGAGGCGCCCGTCACTGACGCCCCCGACGCCGCGGCGGTCAAACCGACTGAAGAACCCGTAGCGCCGACAATAAAACAGACAACTGCAGATCAGGACGCTGTCGTTCAGGAGCCTGTGGTTGAAACCCCTGCTACTGAAGCTGCGGAAAAAGCGGCAGTAGAAGCCGCTGACACAGCGGCAGTGGAAGCAGCGGTCGAGATAGACGAAGCGACACTTGCCGCCGAGCGCGAAGCAGAAAAGAAACAGCGCGAGTTCGAAGCTCAGCAACATGCCGTAGAAGAAGCGCGAAAGGCGGAAGAACAGTCGCGACTGCAGGCTGAGCAGACTCGTCTGGCAGCAGAACAGGCGATAGCCGATGAAGCCAATCGTCTGCGCGACGAACAAGCCAAAGCGGAAGAGCAGGCCAACGAAGATGCAGCGCGTGTCGCTGAAGAGAAGCGCTCAGCGCTGGAAGAAGATCAGAAAGCTCTGGAGCAAAAACAGCGTGCTGAACTCGAAGAGCAAGAGCGCGTAGCAGCTGAAAACGCGGCGCGGCTTGCGGTAGAGCAGGCTGCGCTGGCAGAGTTGGCGCAAGGTGTCGAAAACGCAGCACAGGCGAAAATTGACGCTGCCAGAAAGGCTGCCGAAGCTGAACTGCAACGTATCGAAGATGCCAAGCGTAAAGCGGCACCAGCGGCAGCCGCTGCCCCGAGTACTGCTGGAGGTCGGCGCGAGAAGCCCTCTTTTGCCCCGGGACCACCACCTGAAGACAACAGCGGCAAGCCTGGTGCGGGTCGTCGTGGACGTGGTGGTAAAGCCGCCGGTGGACGTAAGGAACTACGTGTTGCACAAGGCCGCGGTGGCAAGCGCGAGAAGCGTGGCGCTCGCCGTGAGGTTACCCGTTCGATTGAAGCCAAGCATGGTTTCGCCAAGCCAACTGAGCCGGTAGTTCGCGACGTTGATGTACCCGAGACCATAACGGTTGCCGAACTGGCAAACCGGATGGCTGTGAAAGCTGCCGAAGTGATTAAGTCGATGATGGGCATGGGCGTGATGGCCACCATTAACCAGATGCTCGATCAGGACACGGCGGTGCTTGTTGTGGAAGAAATGGGGCATCGTGCGAATACCCGTTCTGCCGACGATGAAGAGAAGCAATTGCAGGAACGCATCGTTGCAACCAGCGACGAGGTATCTGCTGAAAACGCAGAGCCGAGACCGCCGGTAGTTACTGTCATGGGTCACGTCGATCACGGCAAGACTTCACTGCTCGATTACATCCGGGCTTCTCATGTGGCCTCTGGTGAAGCGGGTGGTATTACGCAGCATATAGGTGCCTACAACGTTGAGCATGACAAGGGCACTATTACCTTTCTCGATACACCGGGTCACGCGGCGTTCAGTGCAATGCGTGCTCGTGGTGCACTCGCCACTGATATTGTTGTACTGGTGGTTGCGGCGGACGATGGCGCTATGCCGCAAACCGTTGAGGCTGTGCAGCACTCGCGGGCGGCCAACGTGCCGATGATCGTGGCTGTCAACAAGATAGATAAAGAAGATGCAGATCCGGAAAGAGTAAAAACCGATCTGTCTCAGCACGAAGTCATTCCTGAAGACTGGGGTGGTGACACCATGTTTGTACCAGTGTCGGCATTGACTGGTCAGGGTGTTGATGACCTGCTTGACGCACTGCTGCTGCAGGCGGAAATTCTTGAGCTACAGGCATCACCCACTGGTCCGGCCAGAGGAGTTGTGATTGAGGCGACTCTCGACAAAGGACGCGGCCCGGTTGCCACGGTTCTGGTTCAGGGTGGTACGCTCAAGCGCGGCGACATTATGGTTTGCGGCAAGGAGTTTGGTCGTGTGCGGGCCATGTTTGACGACGAAGGTAACCAGGTTGAAGAAGCTGGTCCGTCGATCCCGGTGCAGGTACTGGGGCTGTCGAACACGCCATCTGCCGGTGAAGATATGCTGGTGTCGAAAGACGAGCGCAGCGCGCGTGAACTGGCCGACTTGCGGAATGAAAAATCGCGTGATCAGCGTCTTGCCGAACGTCGTCCTGCCAAGCTCGAAGATGTCTTCTCGCAAATCAAGGGTGGTGAGTCCAGCACGCTTAATTTGCTAATCAAGACTGACGTGCAGGGCAGTTTCGAAGCACTTCGAGATGCACTCGAGAAGATGTCTACCGACGAAGTTACGATCCGTGTTGTCGGTGGTGGCGTTGGTGGAATTACCGAATCCGATGCTCAGCTGGCTGCAGCGTCCAGTGCAACTGTTGTCGGTTTTAATGTACGAGCAGACAACAGCGCGCGTCGCATTATTGCCGAACAGGATATCGAACTGCACTACGACAGCGTGATCTACGAGGTGATTGATCGGGTCAAGGCGGTAGCGGGCGGCATGCTGCCTCCGGAAATTCAGGAGCGAATTATTGGCCTGGCCGAAGTACAGGACGTGTTCAGATCACCGAAATTCGGTTCAATTGCCGGCTGTATGGTGTCCGATGGTGTTGTGCGCAAAGCAGAGCCGATACGTGTGTTACGCGACAACGTTGTGATCTACGAGGGCGAGCTTGAATCGCTGCGCAGATTTAAAGACGATGTCAGTGAAGTGCGTATGGGTACCGAGTGTGGTATCGGTGTTCGCAACTACACCGACGTGCGGCCTGGTGATCAGATCGAAGTCTTTGAACGCAAGGAAGTAGCGCGTACTTTGTAGTGCGCGACCAGGGCAACAAAAAGTGTATTCAGACTACAATGGCAGGTTAGGCACCAGTGGCTAAAGATTATCCACGGAGCTATCGGGTGGCCGATCAGATTCAGCGTGAACTCGCCGAACTGATTCGCTTTGAGGTTAAAGACCCGCGAGTACCTGAATCGGTAACAATTGCCGGGGTAGAAGTAAACCGGGATCTGTCGCACGGCAAAGTGTTTGTGACAATGCTCGAGATTGAAAGCGACGCTGAAGCAAAAGCCGAGGCGATTGCCGGCTTGAATAAGGCTGCCGGGTTTTTACGCAAGCAGTTGAGCCGAAAAATGCGCTTGCGCAGTGTACCGGCTCTTCACTTTCTCTACGATGAAGTTCAGGAATCTGCCAACAAGTTATCTGCGCTGATCGACGATGCGGTATCGACCAATACCACCGTTGACGAAACCATCGCGGTATCGGAAACAACTGCAGCAGAAGCAACTGCAGCAGAAGCAACAAGGCCAGCGGAAACGATAGCAGTAACAGACCGCACAGGCGGGTCTGATCAACCATTGCAGGAAAAGCAGTAGTTGCGCGCACTCGATGGCATGCTGTTGCTCGACAAACCTGCCGGGCGAACGTCGAACCATGTGTTACAGCAGGTTCGGAAGATGTACCAGGCAAAAAAAGCGGGTCATACCGGAAGCCTTGACCCTGCGGCAACAGGTATGTTGCCAATCTGTTTCGGTGAAGCAACCAAGCTTTGTGGTTATTTGCTGAATGCTGAAAAAACTTATGAAGTAGAAGGTCTGCTGGGTAGTCAGACTGACACTGAAGATGCCGACGGACAGGTCATCTCGGAAGCGCAAGTGCCAGAGTTGTTGCGATCCGATATGGAACGTTTTGTCAGCAGCTTTTACGGTGATTCGATGCAGGTGCCACCGGCTTACTCTGCAATCAAACGCGACGGAGTGCGGGTGCACAAGCTGGCCAGAAAAGGTCTGGAAGTAAAGCTTGATCCTCGCCCTATCAGTGTACGCAGTATTGAACTGGTAGCGTTTGACGGCAACAGTTTTAGTATGCGTCTGCAGGTATCGAAGGGTACGTATATCCGGTCGATTGTGCGCGATATCGGGTTGAAAGTAGGTTGTGGAGCGCATGTAAAGACGTTGCGGCGCAGTTCAGTTTCACCATTTGATGATCACAGTATGGTCAGCATCGAGCAGATAGAGAGTGCCGAAGAGCCGGATTCTCTGCTGCTAAGTGTCGACGCCATGGTCGCTGACTGGGAAAGCCTGACACTTGATGACGACAGTGCAAAGCGCTTTCGTCACGGTGCCAAACCACAACTGGCTGATGATTTACTGACTGGAATTAAAGCCGTTGATCAACGCCTGCGCATCTATGATGCGGAGAAGAACTTTATCGGCCTTGGGCAAATTGCTGAAGGTCGTTTGCAAACAGTTCGCCTTATTGGTCCGCAGGCAGTGTAGGTTGGCTTGTGGGCCGGGCGATATGAATATTAATTCGCAATACTGCGGATTTATCGGTCGTGGCAGGTGCCACGACATTTTAACCACTAGTGGAGATACAAAATGGGTTGTTTAAACGCCGAGCAAACGGCGGAGATTATCGACGCACATAAGCGCGACTCCTCGGACACGGGGTCACCAGAAGTTCAGGTTGCATTGTTGTCCGCACGCATCACTCACCTGACTGGGCATTTCCAGCAACACAAACATGATCACCACTCCCGTCGCGGGCTGTTGCGTATGGTCAATCAACGTCGAAAGTTGCTCGACTATTTGAAGCGAAAGGATTTATCGCGATATCAAGACCTCATCGCCAAGCTCGGCTTGCGCCGCTAACGCGGTCCATCCAAACAAACAGGATTTACAGTGAATCACGTAACTAAAAAATTCCAATTTGGCGACCATGAAGTCGTCATGGAAACGGGTGAGATCGCCCGGCAAACCTCAGCGGCAGTGATGATTAGTGTTGGTGATACCGTGGTACTGGTATCAGCTGTTGGTAAAAAGGAAGTCAGGCCTGGTGCAGATTTTTTCCCGCTGACAATTAACTATCAGGAACGCACTTATGCTGCCGGGAAAATTCCAGGCGGCTTCTTCAAGCGTGAAGGTCGACCGAGTGAAGGTGAAACCCTCACATCAAGACTGATTGACCGACCATTGCGTCCGCTTTTTCCAAAAGGCTTTCGCAACGAAGTGCAGGTTATCGCAACTGTCATGTCGCTGGACCCTGAAATTCAGGCAGATGTGGTTAGCATGATCGGAGCCTCTGCTGCTCTGGCGTGTTCCGGTATGCCTTTCCAGGGACCAATTGGTGCTGCACGGGTTGGCTATGTTGATGGCAACTATGTTTTAAATCCGGGAATGACCGCGCTGGTTGACTCTGATCTCGATCTGGTTGTTGCAGGCACAGACAACGCCGTTCTGATGGTTGAATCTGAAGCTGCCGTGTTGCCGGAAGACGTAATGCTTGGCGCGGTTATATACGGTCACGAGCAAATGCAGGTTGTCATTAACGCGATACGCGAAATGGCCGCCGAAGTTGGTGCAGAAGCATGGCAAATAGAAGCAGCACCAACCAATGATGCGCTGGCCGCTCAGGTGAGCGCTGCTGCCGAAGCAGGTTTAACGGAAGCCTACATGACTGCTGACAAAATGGATCGGCAACAGAAGGTTGGTGAAGTGCGTGACGCACTGGTAGCACAGCTGGTCACCGACGCTGATGATTCTCCTTCAGCGGAAGAAGTGAAAGGCGCGTTCAGCACGCTTGAGAAATCATTGGTGCGCGGCAGAATACTGTCTGGTGAGCGTAGAATCGATGGACGTGATACGCGTTCTGTCCGTCCGATTGCGGTTAAAACCGGTTTGCTGCCACGTGTTCACGGATCAGCTCTGTTTACCCGTGGTGAAACTCAGGCAATTGTTGCAGCGACACTGGGTACCACCCGTGATGCGCAGATCATTGATGCACTCGAAGGCGAGCGTCGCGATGCATTCATGCTGCACTACAACTTTCCTCCGTACTGTGTTGGTGAAACCGGCTTTGTCGGCTCCCCCAAGCGTCGCGAGATCGGTCACGGTCGTCTGGCCAAGCGCGGTGTTGGTGCGGTGATGCCTGATAGTGAAGTCTTTCCTTACACGGTTCGTGTCGTATCCGAGATTACTGAATCCAACGGCTCCAGTTCCATGGCAAGTGTTTGCGGTTCAAGCCTCGCAATGATGGATGCCGGTGTGCCGCTTTCTGCACCAGTTGCGGGAATCGCGATGGGTCTGATCAAAGATGACAATCGCTTTGCCGTACTGAGTGACATCCTCGGTGATGAGGATCATCTCGGTGATATGGACTTCAAGGTTGCCGGTACTGAAGGTGGTGTTACCGCACTGCAGATGGACATCAAGATTGACGGTATCACCCGTGAAATCATGGAAGCGGCACTAGAGCAAGCCAAAGAGGGACGTCTGTTCATCCTTGGCGAGATGAACAAAGTATTGTCTGCCCCGCGTGAAGAGTTGTCTGAGCACGCTCCACGATTCATCACGATCAAGATTCATCCTGAAAAGATTGCTGCGGTCATCGGTAAGGGCGGTGCGGTTATTCGTGCACTGACCGAAGAAACTGGTGCCACCATCGATATCGGTGATGACGGTGTCATCAAGATCGCGTCAAGTGATCGTGTAGCCGGTGAAGAGGCACGTCGCCGCATTGAGCAGATCACTGCTGATGTTGAAGTCGGCACGATCTACGAAGGCAAGGTGCAGAAGATTATGGACTTCGGTGCTTTTGTAAATATTCTGCCTGGCAAAGATGGCTTGGTTCATATCTCGCAGATTTCTGAAAACCGCGTACAAAACGTGGCAGACGAACTCAGCGAAGGCCAAACCGTTCGCGTCAAAGTCCTTGAAGTGGACAAGCAGGGTCGTATCCGCCTGAGCATGAAAGCAGTAGCAGCCGACGAAGCTGCTGAAGGTGCTGACGAAGCGCCGGCAGAGGGCTAGCAGTCTCGTGTTCTGAGTTATTCAGAACACGGAGCATGAAACCTTTTTCGGCTTGCAAGAGCCAAGCGATAATTCAGGCGGACTTTAGTCCGCCTTTTTTTTGTCAGCTGATTTTTTACTGTCTTTTTTTAATTGCTTCCTGCGGTAATTTTTTGGCGACGACTTGTTTCCAGACGATCGAGATAAACCGTGTCTGAGCATCAACAATACATGCTGCGTTGTTTGCAACTCGCTGAGCAGGCTGCAGAGTCTGGCGAAGTGCCCGTTGGTGCGCTGATTGTTATGGACGGAGTAATTATCGCCGAGGCGAGTAATCAGCCCATATCGGCCTGTGATCCCACAGCACATGCGGAAGTCTGTGCGATACGCGAGGCGGCCCGCCAACTCGAGAACTACAGATTAGTCGGGTGTTCGCTCTACAGCAGTATTGAGCCATGCCTGATGTGTGCCGGTGCGGCGATGCATGCACGAGTGGATGCCATCGTCTACGGTGCCAGTGAACCGAGGGCCGGCGCTGTCAGTGGCGGCACAGATTACTTTCAGCATTTACGTCATTTACATCCGCTGGAGATTACCGGCGGCATCCTTGAAACGCAGTCTCGTGAGCTAATCCAGGCGTTCTTTCGCGCTCGCAGGTAGGCGCTGCCAGCATTTGTGAACGCTTTCACTTAACCCCGCAAATTTGAGAACCACGCCCCCCGTCCGGGTCTCAAGCACTCCGTGCTGTTGACGATAGAACTAGAACGAAAGTAGTTTACTAGACAATACGTGAGCCTCCGACATGTCGGACGGCGCCCGATTGTGAGGAAGTCATCTGTGCGCGTCACTGCCGAAAAATCAGAAAACGGGGAAGAGTCAACAGTCTCTGTTGAAGGACGCTTTGACTATCGCGTCTACGACTCATTCAAATCGACGTACAGCTCACTGCCTGAGAATAGCAAGCAGATCAATGTTGATCTGAGTGAGACCGACTACATGGACAGTAGCGCGCTCGGCATGCTCTTGATGCTGCGTGAGCATGTTGGTCGAGCGGTGAACATAATGCTGGTGCATCCGCGACCGGAAGTGATGCGTGTGCTCACCATCGCCAACTTTGACAAACTGTTTTCGATCCGTACCTGAGTGAACTTTCGGGCTCGCCGTGCCGGTGCGATCGGTGCCAGTGCAGCGACACCGAAAGCAGCTAACGATTAAGGTTTAACACGAGTAAGTCCCTTGCACACCAAACCCCAACAAGACGTTCTTTGCTGGCACTTCGGTGCGGAGCAACTGCAGGATCCCGAGCTGGTGTCCAGAATGGTGCAACGCATTGCAGTCGCCTGTGATTTGCGAGGGGACAACAGTTACCTTCAATTGGTTGTCGTCGAGTTGATGAACAATGCTATTGACCATGGTGTATTGAAGCTTGAGTCAAAATTGAAATCCGAGGCCAATGGCTTCACTCGTTATTACAAAGAGCGTGAGCGGCGTCTGGGTGATCTGAAGTCTGGCTGGATTGAAGTATCTATTGAAGTAACAGGCAAACAGACGCTGTGTATTCGTGTACTCGACAGTGGCAATGGTTTTGACTATCAGTCGCATCGCCCGGGTGCACAGTCGAGCCAATCCACTCAGAGCCAATCCACCCCAGGCAGGGATTCGCCAAAGCGCGGCGAAAATCTGCTTGTTGCAAACACGCATGGTCGTGGACTTACCATTCTGAATGATCTCTGCGATACCGTCGCGCATGTCGGTTGTGGCAATGAGGTTGTGGTCGAACTGAAACTGGAAAGCCTGCTCAATACGGCCTCTAAAAATGCACGGGATCGTCGTATTCCCGGTACTGAAAGCGCCTGATACCGAAAGTGGACCTGGCCGCCGATGCGTGAAAGGGTGATCCTTCACGGGCGAAAGTTGGATACCGTGCAACGTTGAAACGAGTAGCCGGAAAAAGGTAATTTCTGTTTTAGGTGGCGGCAGAAAAATGGCTCATTCCTGCCATAAACTCTAAGCACTGGGCAATTCAGCGCTGCAACGCAAGCCGCTTACGCTGCAGGTGAACAGGATATAGTGCCACAACCTGATCGGTTCGGTCTAAACTCCACTGATGATTCGAATCATCTGGAAGATTACAAAGGTTCTGTTGCTGTTGCTCCTGTTATTGGTAGCGGGTGTAGCAGGTTTCCTGTTGTTCGCGCCGGTGCTGGGCGGATCGGCTGACGAGCAAAGTGCTGCTCTGATTGAGCGTTCGCCAAATCATGATGGCGACAAGTTTGTTAATAGCATTCCGACGTCGGTAAGTACACCTGACGCTGATGAGCCGATGGATGTGTGGGGTATGATTTCACCACCAGCCGGAAAAAACCCTTCTGTTCCTCTGCCATCAAAGCCTTTTGATAGTGCCACTTTTAGCGATGGAGATGTTGTCTGGCTCGGGCACTCAACCATTCTATTGAAAACCGATGGACTAACTGTTTTAACGGATCCGGTCTTCTACAATGCATCGCCAATTCCGTTTACCGTCAGACCATTTCCGGTGCAGGTGCCCACTACCATTGAGCAACTGCCGGCGATAGATGTGGTGACGATATCGCATGATCACTATGACCATCTTGACTACAAAGCAATTGTTGAACTCGACAGCAAGGTAGGGCGTTATCTGGTGCCGCTGGGTGTCAAGGCGCACTTGCAAAAATGGGGCGTGGCAGACGACAAGATAGTCGAGCTCGACTGGTATGACGCAGTAAACCATCAGTCACTAACCTTTACGATGGCACCGTCGCGTCACTTCAGTGGCCGCAGTATCCGACGTGCCACTACCTTGTGGGGTTCGTGGATTATTAAATCGAGCGCACTCAAGATCTATTTTAGCGGTGATAGCGGCTACTTTGATGAGTTAAAAAAAATAGGCGAGCAGTTTGGTCCGTTCGATTTGGCGTTTATTGAAAATGGTGCCTATAACCTGAACTGGACGCAAATCCATATGATGCCTGAGGAAGGGGTGCAGGCGGCGATTGACCTGAATGCAAAGGTATTTTTCCCGATTCACTGGGGTAAATACGATTTGTCCTCTCACGGCTGGGCAGAGCCGGTTATACGTGCAAAGAAAGCGGCTGTAGAGCGCGGCGTAGCACTTGCCAGCCCGCTAATCGGTGAGGTGTTTACGCCAACGGATTACCCGGTTGGCGAATGGTGGCTGGACGTTCAATAATGTTTAAACGCCAGCCATTCTATGTGAGCCTAAAAGCTACCAGTAACTGATCGCATCCGCATACATATTTTCTATATCTACCAGATTCGATTCTCTCGGTGCATTGGCTATCGCGCGCGTTTGTCTGTTAGATGATTCAGCCAGTGACTTGATGTCATCGGTACCAAACCCGACGCCACTCAGTCCATTCGGAATATCTGTAGCACGCATCATCTCGATTAATCGTTTGGACAGCACTTCACCGGCATCCTCCGGGGTGGCACCCTCGCTGTCTGCACCAAGAAAGGCGGCGCCCTCAAGGTGTCGAGCTGGCTCTGCCTCTGCGGTATAGCGAAAGATGGCGGGTGCGCAGACAATGACACTAATACCGTGTGGCACAAACGGCGATGCCACCTTGTAGTCCTGACTGGTGATGTCTTTCATCAGGTGCGTAATGCCGTAAGACATGGCGTGGGGCAGGTGGGTTCCGGAATTGCCAAAAGCGATGCCGGCAAGCGTTGCACCCCACATCAGGCTGTCGCGCGCTTCATGGTCCGTACTATCTGCTACGCCTCGTTGCAGGTATTTACCTACGATATCAAGCGCCTCTTTTGCGCTTAAATCACTAAACGGATTGGCTCCCTGTATAAGCTGCCTGGCACCGGGATCTGCGACTTCAGCGTGGCTGGTGTAGGCCCTGGCGGTATAGCACTCAAGTGCATGGCTCAGTAAGTCAAAGCCGGTTGATGCCACAACGTTTGACGGCAGACTATCGCAGCACTGAGGATCGACAATGGCCACCTCAGGTAACAGGTGCGGGTTGGCAACAACAAATTTGGTGTTGAGTGCGTTAACTCGAATGACCGAAATCGACGTGCACTCGGAGCCGGTTCCGGATGTCGTTGAACACGCTATGTGAGGAAGTAACGGGCCGGGCACTGCTCTGGCTTCACCAACGGGTGGCGCGAAGTACTCCCGAATGTTGCCACCATGCGCTGCAATCAGCAACGCAGCTTTGGCGGTATCGATCACAGAGCCGCCGCCGACTGAAATCACACCATCTGCAGCGGCTTCGTGTAGAAATTTCGCGGCCTGCGTAACGGTATCGTCGTCCGGTTCGATACGAATGTCCGAATAGACCACCACATCGATCGAATCACGACGCAGTGACTCCAGCACAATAGCCACCAGTGGCCCCGATTCCAGGTGGGGATCGGTGAACAGAGCGACTTTCTTCATCCCCAGGCCCCTGGCACGAGCGCCTGCTTCACTCAGCGTACCGCGACCGAAGGTGAGTTTTGGAATTGCGACAGTGAAGCTTTGCGCACCGTCACTCGTTGGTTCGAAATATTGGCAGCCCATGTGTATCCCCGTTGTCAGTGGCTTTATTTTAGGCGATTATGGACGCCAGTGGCAGGGGAATGGCTTTGACAAGTCCTGCTATGGTGCCAGCGTGCCTGAAAGTCGAATGTTGGCTACTTTGACTTATATTTCAAGAATCGGAGAATCCTATGCACCGTGCGCAATCTAAAGTAACACAGCTTGCATCAGTAGCTGCGGCTCGCACGCCAGGCATGCGATTTCTGGTCGCTGCGCTAGCCATGATCGTCAGTGTCCCTGCGATGGCACACCATCCACTTGATGGACATTCAATGTTGACCTTTTGGCACGGCTTTCTGTCGGGCGTGGCGCACCCGGTGCTGGGTATGGATCATCTGGTTTTTATATTAACCATCGGTGTCAGTACCCTGTTTGCGCGCAATAAAGTCAGGGTTGGCGCGTGTGCCATTCTGGGGGTTTTTGCAGGGGTAGCACTGACCATGGCCGGTATCGCAATTCCCGCTGTTGAAACGTTGATTGCAATATCGTTGATCGTGTTGGGTGCGTTGGTGTTCGCCGCTACATTTGCAAACAGTTCTGTGTTCAGAAGTGTCCGGTTAATAGATGTGTTATTAGTCGGAGCGGTTAGTGTATTTTCAATACTGCACGGCAGTGTTTATGCGTTGGTACTGGTACAGCAGCAAACTTTGCCGTTGGTGGTGGTCATTGGTTTTGTCATCGCTTTGCCTGTTATCTATACCGGGTTACTCTTTGTGGGGCAAGCCGCCACAACAGGCTTTCAACGTTTTGCGTATACAGCATTGGGGCCTTCTCGAGTTATGTCTTTGCTAAGTGTTGGGTTGGGGGTTTCTTTGTTGGGGGCATAGTGGCTGTCCGCCTTGTTGGGGGCGATCTCTAAAGAGACAAAAAACCCCCAAAGCCTTGTTACAGGAGTTTCAGTCCTGCAGATGCGTTCGGTGCTATTCCATCGCTCATTCTAAGGAATCCGGCCTGATAGCACATCCATGTGCGAACGGACCCTTTCACTAGATTCTGTCGCTACAATCCCCGACAGTGATTACCGGGAAAGCTGTGTTAGCGGCAAGTAGGTCAGGTCAATAGCATAGCCTCGATGTTTCGCAAATCTCAGTTATCGATGGTACTGCTTTTAATATGGTCAGCTTGTGGTATACGAACTGGCGTGCGAGAAATTCGAAAAACGCTTTCAGAAAAACCCGTGCAACAGTCTTCCGTAACGGCAGCCCCAGGCAGAAACGCCAGATAATTACGACTCACGCGCGAACTCCAGAATTTTCTCTTTCTCATCCCTTTTGACAATTTTTACACCGCTCTCTCGCAACTCTTCTCTGGCTAGTTTGAATGACTTCCAATGTGCCTCTTTACTGTTCTCTGGTTGTGCGACGGTAAATAGAATATTGCTGTTAGCCAGAAAGCCTCTAGAACGAAGTTTCTTAAGACGGTAAGTCCACTTTCCACCCAAGTCTATAATGCTGCTAGGTGTGCTTCTGTTAAAATTCAGTGGTTTAATTATTCTTTGTCCACCATCGAGCGCGAATTCACCATTCCTTACAAATGGAAAATTAACCTCATATATTTCGTCTCCTATCATCCGTGGAGTATATTTGCGAGCCAGGTTTGCGTCTGTTAACCAAGCTCGAACTTGTTTTTCTATCTTGGTTTCAATGTACTCTCTAGTAGCGAAGTTCTTCCTTATATAGTAATCGTAAAGCCTCGTTAGTTCCTTTTGGGGGTCTTCAGTGATTCCGACTCGTATTTCACTGAAGCGCAGAACGCTCTCTCTCGGCCGCACGAGTTCCACGAATGTTTTTGCTAGTAGGTCACTCTTATAACTGGTGCCTGCCAAAGATACGTCTAAGTGGTCTTTCAGGTTAGAAATTACCGTTCGATATATACCTGTATTAAGACCCTCGAAAAAATTAGTAATGCGTTGGGTTCGCTTTGAATCAAGCTCGTATTTCGCGAACCCTTGTTGCGGAGCTATCAGGAAGACTCCAACATTAGCGAACTCACCTGTTTCCACAAACGGCATAAACTGTACTATCGCATACTGATAATTTACTTTAGTCATGGTCATTCCAAAATGATCCACAGTCGCACGTCGTTAGCATGTTGAATGCCTCGGCAAAATCGAAATCAGTTTTCACTGACTCTTCGTCATCAACAAACAACCATTCTTTCGGTACTGAGTCGCAGATTTCATCCCAGTTTGCCAGAACTTCCCTAAAGCGTTGCGAGTATTGTTGACGGTAAATCATATCATCAAGCAAGTCCCGACTCTGGCCAGAGAACGCATGGCTTTGAAGGAATTCTGGCTTGTTGAAGTCTCTATCAAAAGCAAGGTTATGGTCAATTACAACCAAGTCCGAAGTTTCCGGTTCTATAAAAAGGTTAGGATTTCCTCCTTTGTGCGTAAGAGTTCGATCACTATTTCGAACCCACCAATCGAAAGCAAGAACGTCTCTTTGCACAGTGTCCGAAATATCGGGCAGGTTAACCATAGTTAATTCGGTAACACTTAACATTTTAGAACCAAAGGCTGCACCAGCTCCCAAATCCGCAAGGTTCATATTACTGGCCGTCTCAACGAGTTGCTCTGGCACATGAACAATGTCAAATGGAGCAATTGGCAAGCCGAGCTCAAAAGCTAAATTCCCGGCTACCCATTCACATATGAGACTTCTATTTCCAGCCCCTTTTCCTTTAACGAAATACAAGCAGCCGTCATTACTTTGACACAAAAATGGAAGGGTGGTGCCCTGTGTTGCCCTTCGTTGAATTTCTACGATCTCAATTGTCACTTCTGAACAACTCATTGTAGGGATTGGGGCACCTTAAAAGCACTAATGCTGATCGCTATGGTGCAACAATTCGGCTCGGACTCAAAAGTATACCCTGCGAGGCAACCAAATCTCGACACTCAAAAGCGCAATCAAAGGGACTTGAAAGTTCAATTGGGATGAGAAGTTGCCTGTCCCGAACTTTGTGGAGCGTGCAGCACTGTAAAATGTGGGAAAACACGAAAAACTCAAGAATGGGAATTCGTGGACTTTGCGTAATTGATAAACTCTACATATCAGTGTACTCTGCATTGCAAAGTGAATCCGGATTAGCGAGAGTGACAAAGCAAGGCCGGCTGTCCACGGTAAATTTGAGAAGCAGGTTATGACTGAACTTGATAAGGCACTGGCAGACATTGGTGATATCCGCTCGCGCATGGCGGTGGGTACCACTTTTCAGGGTTTTGGCCCTGCGGTAATCGCACTCACTGGCGTACTGGCTATGGTGCTGGGCACTTTGCAACACTATTTGCCATCAGTGTTTGCCGGTACCAGTAAAACTTATCTCATGGCCTGGATTGTTCTCGCCTTTATAGCAGCGATGTTAATCGGGGTCGAGATGATCGCGCGTTCGCGTCGCATTCACGGGGGGCTGGCAGACGCCATGCTTGCCAACGCGGTCGAACAGTTTTTACCAGCGGCTGTAGGGGGAGTTATGCTCACCACAGTCTTGTTTCGCTTTCAGCCAGACCTGTTGTGGATGCTGCCAGGGCTGTGGCAGTTACTGTTGGCCATTGGCCTGTTTGCATCCGCTCGCAATTTGGTGCGTGGAGTAAAGCTGGTGGCCGGGTGGTATTTTTTGTTGGCTTTCGTTGTGTTGATCACATCGATGGACGGGGCTGAGTTATCTCCATGGGTAATGACAGTGCCTTTTGTTGTTGGTCAGTTAATGATGGCGGTTGTGTTACAGCTTTCCGGGGGTGCTGCTCATGAGTAAATCGCAAAACGATGCACCGTTCGCCTATGAGGGGCTTGATCGTGTGATTCACGAAAAAGCCAGGCTGGGCATTATGACTTCGCTTATCGGTTACCCTAAAGGACTGGCGTTTGCGGATCTGAAGCGC
>CALGNZ010000032.1 GCA_937957915.1 uncultured Granulosicoccaceae bacterium
ATCACGTATGTCTGCATGAGTATTGGTACCGTGATTTTCAGCAGCATTTACCAATGGGGAGACTTCTGGTTACTCTGTCTGGTTGGCTCGGCACTCTGCCTGCTCGGCACACTGGTGGCAGTGCTGTGGCGAACCTGACAAACCACTCGATCAGCTTCACCAACTGAAGCTGAAGTCAGTGAGTCATCGCGTATATCAAATAGTTAATGCCAAACTGATACGCGAGCGTTGTCATTGATAAAGGATACACCGGATCATCGGCATGCTCCCAGGCATCACCAACATCCATATTAAAGTTGATTGCGACCATCAATCGACCGTCATCGTCATAGACTCCGCGCCAGCGTGGAGGACCATGCGGCATTTGCACCACAATATTCTGCCCGTTGCTATAGAGGTGTCTGCGACCAGGTATCTGTGTTCGCTGCTCAAGATCAAAAAGCACATGCAGCAACTCGTCACCCACAGGAATATCTATAACCTGATACTCCGGAAGTACTTCAGCTAACACACTCGCAAAGGTTTGCCACTGCACGGGCCCGTGAAAGTCGTCAACTACCATAAATCCACCACGCAGCAGGTATTCACGTAAATGTTGTTTTTCATTGCGGTCAAGTGCCCATCGCCCGACCTGCTGAACAAACAGCCAGGGAAAGTCAAAGAGCGCTTTGTCAGTTAGCTTTATATGACGGCTATCAGGTGCAATATCGATAGCGGTATACCGTTGCACGCCGGCGGTAAAATGCTCCTCGGCATCGGGCCAGTCGATTGCCCACCACGGCCGCCCTGGCCCCCAACCGCTCCGGGCGTTTGTGTTATAGATCAGGCGAGCGATTTCCAGCTCGTGATCTGGCAGGCGGCTTGTATTCGCGTTATCAGCAAAACCCTGACTCAGTAATGACAAACTCATAAACGACCACAGCAGCAGATACAGCACAGCAGGCACAAGATTGAGCCGACAACGATGCAGCCTGTTAGTAAGCAGTTTTGTCATCAGAGGTGAATGGTCAATTTTAACTTCCCTGATACGGTGTAGGACACTATACCAAACGGGCTACACGGACGGTCGTCCAGGCCGACGAGGCTCAGCTATGACCTCTGCGACGCAGATTAGCTAATAAAAGTTGATTCGCGCCAGCAAGATTCTTTAGACTGGCCGCAGACCAACCAACTGCGCGTTTCGAAACAAGACATCCAGTGTCCGGCGAGGAAAACCGATGCAACAGCCATCCGCTTCACATTCAGCAAGTCAGAGCTCCGATTTGACGAGCAATCATATCGATGATCTCGGTGACCGCGAATCAATCTACCAGCCTGAACAGGAAGGCCTGATCTTCCCACAGCAGCCAACATTCGATAATGTTGCAGATGAAAGGGAACACCGCAAGCAAAGGCTGGTTGCCGGCTGTCGTGCATTTGCGATGCATAACTTCGACTACGGCATGGCCGGGCACATTTCCGTGCGTGACCCCGAGCACCCCAACCTGTACTGGACCAACCCGATGGCCGTACACTTCTCACAGGTTAACATGTCAAACCTGATCCTCGCAGACCACGATGGTCGCGTTGTTGAAGGCAATTATGCAATCAACCGTGCCGGCTTTGTTGTGCATGCATCCGTGCACGAAGCCCATCCGGATATCGTTGCTATGTGTCACGCGCACACGCCACATGGCACAGCGTGGTGCTCTACCGGCCGCCCCATTGAGCCACACAATCAGGATGCAGCCTGTTTTTATAACAATCATGCTGTCGTAAGTGATGATGGCGGAGCGGTGACCGTCTTCACCACTCAGGGTCAGGGCGTGGTCGACGCCTTTGCCAGTAACCGAGCGGTACTGCATCAAAGCCATGGCATTCTCACTGCGAGCAGACACAGTGTTGACGATGCGGTGTTTTGGTTTATTGCAATGGATCGATGCTGCCATGTACAACTGCAAATCGACGCCTTGAAAGAAAAACCACCTTTGATGAGTGACACCGCCGCCACACATTCCGCAACACATGTGGGCAGTGACTTCCTTGGCTGGTTACACTTTCAACCTGTGTACGATCAGGTGGTGGCCGCCAACCCGGATATGTTTGACTAGAAGAGCTCGCCCCGGCGGGCGATTAGGGTGTCGGCACGTTCGGATTGATCGCTCCTGTGTGTTGCTCAAGTAGAACCCCCCTGCCGGCGCCTTCGTTTTGAAAAGACCATAAACAACGCAAAAAGTCTTTTTGCGGCCAGACGCAATGTACTGGTGAGCGACGCGACCCGCACCAACCCTGAGAGTGCCTGTAGTTTTTTAATATTGAACGCGGGTAGAGCAACGGAGGGAATAGCCCAAAGGTGCTGCTCCAGCTTCCGCTTGCACAGACTGCCCAAACCTACTCCGCCACAAGCTCTCCGGATACCGTCGCTTCAAGATCAAACGCCGCGGCCATCAGCGCTTTTGTATAGTCGTTGCCCGGGGCACTGACAATTTGTTCTGCGCTACCACTTTCAACCACTTTTCCGCGACGCATCACTATGATTTCATCGCTCAATGCCCGCACTACTTTGAGATCATGGCTGATAAACAAGTAAGCCAGTTGATGACGGTCTTGCAACTCACGTAACAGATCGACAATTTGTGCCTGTACCGACATATCCAGTGCAGATGTCGGCTCATCAAGCACTACCAGCGAGGGTTTTAGTACCATCGCGCGTGCGATAGCGATGCGCTGTCGCTGACCGCCGGAAAACTCATGTGGAAAGCGATACAGCGCTTCCGATGACAAACCGACCTCCTCGAGCACCTGGCTTACCTGCGTGAGTCGCTGCTCGCCAGTCAATGCCGGCTGATGAACCTGCAACCCCTCTTCAATAATTTGCAATACGGACAAACGTGGACTCAGACTGCCAAACGGATCCTGAAATACAACCTGCATCCGGTTTCGGTAGTCACGCATCTCACGGCTGTTAAGCGAGTGGATCGGGTATCCGTTAAAATGAATTTGCCCCTGTGATGCGATTAATCGCAACAGCGCCAGGCCCAATGTGGTTTTGCCAGAACCCGACTCGCCAACCACACCGACTGTGCGACCAGCACAAACGCTTACATCGACACCATCGCAGGCTTTAACATAACTTGCTACACGGCCAAACAGGCCTTTCTTTACGGGGTACCAGACGCGAATATCCTCGCCTCTGATGATCTCTGCGGGTTTACCTGATTCACGTGCCGTTTTGGGTGCGGGCTCAGCGGAAAGCAAATGTTGTGTATATGCGTGAGAGGCGTTATTGAAGATATCGTCGCGACTGCCATGCTCTACCACCTCGCCGTCTTTCATCACATGAATAACGTCGGCCATTCTGCGAACCACACCAAGGTCATGGGTAATCAGAATCAACGCCATGCCAAGGTCGCGTTGCAACTGCTGTAACAGCTCGAGTATTTGCGCCTGTATGGTGACATCCAGCGCGGTGGTGGGCTCATCCGCAATAAGCAGATCGGGCTCGTTGGCCAGCGCCATTGCAATCATTACGCGTTGCCGCTGACCACCCGACAACTCGTGTGGATACGCACCAAGACGCTGGGCGGCATCACGGATTCCAACCTGGTCAAGCAACTGCAAAACGCGAGACCGGGCTTTTTCGCCGGTGAGGCCTTTATGCAAACGCAGTGATTCGGCTATTTGCTTATCGACAGTGTGCAACGGATTCAGACTGGTCATTGGCTCCTGGAAAATCATACTGATCTCATTGCCACGAACTGCCCGCATAACCGACTGGCCAGCACCGATTAACTGCTCGCCACGATAAAGAATGCTACCCGTCGGGTGCCGTGCAAACGGATAGGGTAATAGTTGCATCACTGACAGTGCAGTGACCGACTTACCCGAACCACTCTCTCCGACCAAAGCGACTGTCTGCCCATTGTCGACAGTAAACGACACATCTCTGACTGCAGCAGCACCAGAGCCAAATGCAACGCTGAGTGAATCAACCTGCAATAACGGGGCGGTCATGCGGTCACCTGGCTAAACGTTTTACGCGGATCAAGTGCATCTCTGACCGCCTCACCCACAAACACCAACAGACTCAACATAACAGCCAGTACAACAAATGCAGTTAAGCCCAGCCAGGGCGCATGCAAATTGTCTCTGCCCTGCTTTAGCAACTCACCAAGCGATGGTGACCCCGGTGGCAGCCCAAGCCCAAGAAAGTCGAGCCCGGTAAGCGTCGTCACAGATCCACTGAGAACAAACGGCATGAAGGTAACCGTAGCCACCATCGCATTGGGTAATGTGTGGCGAAAAATGATGACAGTGTCACTGACACCCAGCGCTCGTGCCGCCCGCACGTATTCAAAATTCCGCGCTCTTAAAAACTCGGCGCGCACCACACCAACAAGTGCAGTCCAGCCAAACAGCGTCATAAGAAATAGCAGACTGAAAAAACCCGGTTGAATAACGCTCGCCATAATAATCAGTAGAAACAACACTGGCAGCCCCTGCCATATTTCTATAAAGCGCTGAGCCAACAGATCGAGCATGCCGCCAAAGTAACCCTGTACTGCGCCTGCAAGCACGCCAATCACGGTGCTGAAAAAAGTAAGTAACAAACCAAAAAGCACCGACACACGGAAACCATAAATGACACGAGCCAGCACATCTCGCCCCTGATCATCCGTACCCAGCCAGTGAGTGAAAGATGGCGCGGTCGGAGGAGAACCATCGAGTTGAAAGTCTATCGTGTCATGTGAGTATCGTATCGGTGGCCAGACCATACTGCCCTTCTCTTCGATGAGCTCCAACACATACGGGTCAGTGTAGTCCGCAGCAGATTCGAATTCACCGCCGAAGGTAGTCTCGGCATAAGTAATAAATGCAGGGAAATACAGTGAACCATCATAGCTCACCACTATTGGCTTATCGTTGGCAACGATCTCTGCGAACAAAGACAACACAAACAAAACCAGAAATATCCACAGTGACCAGAAACCACGGCCATTACGCTTAAAATTGTCCCAGCGTCTGCGATTGAGTTCGCCAAGCTTAAATATCGGACGCATCACAGGTCTCTGCGCTCAAAATCTATACGCGGGTCTATCAGGTGGTACATCACATCGCCAATCAATTGCAGCACCAGCCCCAGTAGCGTGAAAAAATACAACGTGGCAAACACCACCGGATAGTCACGATTAATCACGGACTCCCAGCCCAGCAGCCCCAGTCCGTCAAGAGAAAAGATTACTTCAATCAATACAGAGCTGGTGAATAGAATACTGATAAATGCACTGGGAAATCCGGCTATCACAATCAACATTGCATTGCGAAACACATGACCATACAACACCTGTCGCTCACTCAGGCCTTTCGCCCTGGCGGTTTGCACATACTGCATATTGATTTGATCGAGAAATGAATTTTTCGTGAGCATGGTTAAACTGGCAAACCCACTGATTACCATCGCCAGTACAGGCAGAGTGATATGCCAAAAGTAGTCGACGATTCGTGCAGCCCATGACATTTCATCCCAACCGTTCGAGGTCAGGCCTCGCAGTGGAAACCAGTCGAAGTAGCGCCCACCGGCAAAGAAGATAATCAGTAGAATTGCGAACAGAAACCCCGGTATCGCATAGCCCAGAACAATGGCACCACTGCTCCAGACATCGAAGCGCGAACCATCTGTTACCGCTTTGCGTATACCCAGCGGAATGGAGATGAGATACACCAGCAGCGTTGTCCACAACCCCAGACTGATTGACACTGGTAGCTTATCGAGCACCAGTTCTATTACGCTCTGATCGCGGAAATAACTATCGCCAAAATCAAATCGGGCGTAATCCAGCAGCATATCGAAAAAACGAACGTGCATAGGTTTGTCGAAGCCGAACTGTTTTTCGATGTCAGCAATTATCTCCGGATCGAGGCCCTGTGCCCCTCGATACTTCGCATCGCCGCCTTGCTGCCCCAGCGCCTGGCCAGACTGCCGGCCCTCGCCGGCCTGCCCTGCAAACTGGGATGTGGCATCCGTTGCGGTACCAGACATCTCCGCGATCAACTGCTCAACCGGTCCACCAGGCGCGAACTGTATCACCATAAAGTTGATGATCATGATCCCCAGCAAGGTGGGAATGATCAACAACAATCGGCGCAGTATATAAGCAGCCACGCGCTAAGCCACCACTGTTGACAGAAGCATCACGTCGGTAGCCAAAGTGCTACCTGTCGAGCTCAAGCCTGCTATCCATAGATGCATCAACCCACCAGCTACCAGGAAATCCAGTGCCATATTTTGGTAGTTTTTCAGGCTTGCCAAACCGGTTCCAGTGGGCAATTCGATAGATACCATTGTAAAATTGCGGAATAACATAGTTGTTCCACAGCAACACACGGTCCATCGCTCGAGTCGTTGCCTGCAATTCATCAAGTGTTTTTGCATTGACAATTTTTTCAATGAGCTCATCGACAACCGGATTTTTAATGCCTCCCATGTTTGCCGAACCGCGTTCATCAGCGGCATTGCTGCCGTAGTACGAACGCAGTTCAGGACCCGGCGGTGGAAAGAAGTTCAGCCGCACAGTAATCAAATCAAAATCGAAATCATCAACACGCACCTGATACTGCGCACTGTCAACAATCCGAAACGCGGCATCGATACCCGCTTTTTTCAAATTTTGCAGGAAAATGGAATTCACACGCTGCTGATCGGGCTGTACCAGCAACAGCTCTACTTTCATCTGCTCTCCATCCTTCAACAACTTGCCCTTGTCGAGATTCCAGCCAGCTTCCTTGAACAATTTGATGGCAGATCGCAATTGCTTGCGGTTGCGACCACTGCCGTCAGACACCGGCGACAGATATTCCTGTTCGAACAACTCAGCGGGTAACTGCTGCCGATAGGGCTCCAGAATGTCGATCTCCGCAGCGGCGGGTTTACCGGTTGCGCCGTAGTCAGAGTTCGGAAAGAAACTGTTGATTCGATCGTACTGGTTATAAAGTATCGTACGTCTGGTTGCTTCGAAGTCGTACAGCAGGTCAAACGCCTTGCGCACCCGTTGATCATCAAACGGCTGCCGACGCATGTTAAAGAAAAAGCCCTGTATTCCCTGAGGCTGATTATCCGGTGGCGTATCGAGAATGATTTGATCGTTCTCAACCTCCGCAATGTCATAGGCCGTTGCCCAGCGCTTTGAGCTGTTTTCTTCACGGTAGTCAATGTCGCCGGCCTTAAAGGCTTCAACCATCACTTCGAAATCACGATAATAGTCATAGCGGATCGCTTCAAAGTTGCCAGTTCCCTTGTTTACCGCCAGGTCCTTTCCCCAATAGTCAGCAACTCGACTGTAGGTAATAGAACGACCAGGGTCGATATCAGTAATCGCGTAAGCACCACTGGCTGGAGCCGGTGTCAGGTAAGTCTTGCTGATGTCTTTATCTTTCCAGTACTCAACCGACAGCGGTCCCATACCGGCGACTTTCAGCAACGGTTTCATGTTGTTGCGAGTGCTAAAGGTGAACTTGAGCTTGAGCGGTGAAAGCACCTCTACCGACTCAACCTCGTTATAGAATGACTTTAAAAAAGGTCGGCCATATTCGCGAATGGTATTAAAGGAGAACTCGAAATCTGCAGCGGTGATTGGCGTGCCATTGTCGTAGCGCGCCTCCGATCGCAGGTTAAAGATAATCCAGCTCTTGTCATCAGGATATTCAGCGGTCTCTGCAATTAGCCCGTAGGCGGATGACAACTCGTCTGCCGAGCCCACCATCAAAGTATCGCTGACCAGCCCAAGGCTTCGTGGCCAGTCCCCTTTAAGAATATAAGTATTTAAACTATCAAAACTTCCAAAAGCCCCGAGCACCACACTGCCACCCTTCGGTGCTTCCGGGTTTACGTAAGGCCAGTGTTCGATACCGTCCTTGTACAAAGGCTCGCCAAACTCAGCCAATGCCCAGGTGGTCGTTGTTTCGCTATGTGCAGCATACGAAAAAGTCAGCAACAGCGGCATCAAAAACAGTCGCAGGCACCCGCGCGCACCACTGCGCATCACTCTTGTTGCACCGATATTCTTGAGCATATAAATAATACTCCCGGAAAGTTAATAATAAATAAGCACTTAGTTTAGCAGCTACAGCTGCCACGCAGGCTTGCACATAGGATAAAGTTCAGCGTTCGAAGCGCCACAGCATGCCTTCGACATTCATCAATAGCCGCGGTTCATAGGCGCTGCGTAGTATTGCCTATGAAACAGCAATCAATTCATGCGGCGGAATATTGTCACCTCAATCGACTTTTGAAATTGGTTCTATGAGTTGACCTGACCGTACAGCTCCTGCCAGCAGGGCAACAGATCACCACTGGCTGGCTCTGCAAGGTAGATCGCGCGCGCTATCGCACGAGACAGGCACACCGCGGCAGCATGGCACAACTCCGCCTGACTACCGACCGGGTTATTCATCTTGCGTTTACCAGTGCTTACACCGAACACCAGATCACCATCGAGTGGCGTATGTGACGGTACAATGGCACGGGCCATGCCGTCGTGGGCTGCAACTGCCATGCGCTGCGTTTGAGCAACCGTCAGTTCCAGGTCAGTAGCCACTACCGCAATCGTTGTATTGGCCAGTGGCTCATCAGTCAACCGGGTATCGTGCAACAAGAGTTCTGGCGCAGACGGACACAAGCCGTAGCTGCCAAACTCGCCGTTTACTTCAAACGGCGCAGCCCAAAAGTGACCGCTTCCGGGTGTCACCACACTGCCGCGAGGATTGGCAACGACCAACGCAGCAACCAGACTGCCATCGGTCAACTGTACCGAAGCCGACCCGAGTCCGCCCTTCAGATCAGCGGTGGTGGCTCCGGTTCCCGCGCCATGACTCCCCAGTGCGAAATCTGACGCCCTGCATTCAAACGCTTCATTACCCAATTGCCGGTAAGGATTATCGGGCCAGTTTTTATCGCCGCCATTGAGCAAATCAAATACGATGGCCGATGACACCAGTGGCACACGCACACTGCCCACCTCGAAGCCACGCCCTGATCGATGCAGAGCGTCCATTACCCCTGAAGCGGCGTCCAGCCCGAATGCAGAACCACCAGACAGCACAATGGCATCAATCGCCTCGACCAGTTTATCGGGGGCCAACAGATCCGTTTCACGCGTACCAGGCGCGCCACCCCGTACATCCACCGCCGCGACAAATGGTTTATCACCCACCAGCACAGTGACACCACTCTTGAGTGCATCACTCTTAGCGTTACCAATCATCAACCCATCGATATCGGTAATCAGATTTAGCGGACCGGGTTTCATTCAATAACTCCGTTGGAGGCGGTGCGCAACGGTGAGCGATAAAAGATCACGACTAAAGCCAAGCACCTATATAGTTCGAGGTATCGTACATGAGTGCGCCCCCGTTTAAACAGCGGGCAATCCAGGCGCATAATGCCGAGTTCACTTACAGACTGCTCGCTACCACACGGCAGATCTGTGCCAGTCAGGCTGTGGCAGCATGTTGAACGAACTCAACGCCGACGAGTCGAACAACGCACTATCTTATAGCGCGAGACACGCCATGACAAAAAACCACATTAACTCACTGGAAAGTGCCCACGACGTTGCAACCACGATCGATCGACTGGAGTCGATTCTCACCGAAAAAGGCTTGTCAGTCTTTGGCCGCGTGGATCACGCAGCTAACGCCGACAGCGTTGGTATGACCATGCACCCGACACTGCTGCTAATATTCGGGAACCCGCAAGTGGGCACAAAGCTCATCATGAGTACGCCCCATATCGCGCTGGATCTGCCGTTGAAAATGCTGGCTATGGAGGACAAAACAGGTAAGGTAACTCTGAACTGGACAGATCCTCACTATCTCAAATCATCTCATGAGGTAGAAAACTGCGACGAGTTGTTTGTCAACATCACCAATATACTGGATGGGTTCGCAAGACAGGCAGTCTCACCGTAACACCGGAAAACAACAAAGCCCGCGCGGTTAGCACGGGCCATGGAATTCAGTAATCAGAACCACACGATCACCGGATCGATCGATATTTTTTAGTCGCAACAGGTTTGGCCAATGGTGGCCAGTCAACCGACTGGCCGTTCCACGTAATTGCTTACTACTTAATTACTTATCTATTTCACTACTTATCTACTTCACTACTTAGCTGGGACTACGCCCGGCCCGGTTACCGCTTTACTGCTCTGCTCTTACTGCGACCACAGTACCGGCTCGATCAATCATTGAACCCGCGATGATTGCCAGTGCACCAATGGCTGCAACACCCCACCATCCAGTCATCAATACCGTTGTCCACATAGTATTCACATGAAGCAGTAATTCAGCTGCATTCAGACTGAGCAGCCCTGCCAGTCCAATCACACCGAGCAGCGCGACTAGTCTGACTTTGAAGTACGAACCCCAGGCAACAATCGCGATCAGCGCCAGTGCTACCCAAAGTGTCATACCCGACCAGAAGATCGTTGTTGCAACCAGAGCGAGGGTAGATACACCAGCGAATATCAATCCGATAACACCGGACATGACCGGGTTTGGCGACACTCTCAGCAAGTCATTGCTTAGCACTAATAAGCCAATACTGACGCTAAACAGCACCCATGACTCCGGTATAAAGTTGACCAGCAAATCACCTGTTGATATACAAACACCAAGTATCGCGGCACCCGTCAGCAATGTAAGCGCCGCTGACAACGTGCCTGGCTTCGCAAGGCCAGCCAGTATCTGTCGACAGTAGACAAAGAAACCGGCACTCAAGACAAGAATCAGAACGCCATTAACATCGTAGAAGAACAGGCTGCGTGCGGCAACAATGACAGGCGCCACAAACAACAGTGTAATCGCCAGCTTGCCTTCGGTCGTTTTTAACGCTAGCGAATCAGACGAATACCGTTTACAAACCAGCCATAGCAGCACCGTTGTGCCAATGGCGAGACCAGCAGACCACAACTCTGCCCTGACCGGTATCAAGAGAATTGCGCTACTGGCGATCAGCGCCACGCTAAGCCAGCTACGGGCAGATCGTGCCAATACAGAAAAGCCGAGCCAGATTACCGGCCCCAGCACGACAAGGCCAGCAGCCAGTCCAAGCGCCAGATCAGACACACTACTCACCTGCCAGTGGGCATACCCCGGATAGCTCAACGCCATCGAGTCAAGCGGCACTACAGAATACAGCAGCGCACCAATCACGGTAAAGTTAACAGGCACTGATAGCAGCGCCAGGCTGATGAATACACGACTCCCGCGCTGCTCCTTCAACAGCATGCTCATGGCAAGTCCGGCCGCAGTCAGTGCGCCGGTTAACCCCAACATGGTTAAGAACCGCTGTAAGTCGTTTACTACTTCTATACCGTCAAGCAGAAACAAACCCATTGCTACAGCAACTGCAATTGCGCCTGATAAACGCAGCAAATCAGAGACCGATGCATACTTTCGCACTATCTCGAAAAAACCGCTGGATTGTTTTGATGGCTGCACGTTACCTTGCTCAGTTGCTTCTACGGTGGAATCCTGCGCGGCAGAAGCACTTACTACTGACTGTTTTGATTCAGGCTTTTCCGAGTCAGCCACTTGTGATTCAGCACTTCGCGATTCCCGTCGCGGCGAGTCAGGCGCCTGCACTTCCACACCACTCAGCTCTGCCTCATCTGCAAGTGATAGCCGATTAAAATTTGTCGCTGAAGACTTATTCATTTTTTCCACCTCCGCTTGTTAACAGTGAATCCAGCTCATCTTCGAGCAGTTGGTTTTCTTCCTTCGTAACAAACTCGGCTGCAAAGTCATCGCAATCAACGCCAACCGGTAGCAAGGTGTCCGTGAGCAACTCAGCCTCACCCACTGTTACCTCCCAGCGCTCTATCGCCGCCTCTACATCAGTACCCAGTCTTCCATCCAGTGAATGCACGATTTTGCCTGCCTGTGCTGCGGCCTCTCTCGATCGCATCTGATTGCGCTGGCTTTGCAGTGCCTGCACCCGGTTAGTGGATTCAGAGATACTATCGCGCACCCGTTGCTCTATACGTCCATGCTCAATTGCCTGAGCTTTTGCCAACTCCAGATCCTGTTCGCAGGCTTTGCGACGCTTGATACAGGCAAGTGCCTTTGGACGGTCGCTTTCCGCCACAGACTGTGCGCGCTCGTTCCACAACCCGACTTCACTGGTAAGCTCGGTGATTCGGTTGCGCTGTTGTTTGCCGTCTTTCTCGAGACGATTCAACCGAACCCTCGCACGGCTGACCGCCTCTCGACTCTCACGTAGCGCCGCATCAACCACCGCTTCGTGATTTTCCATACTCGCCAGCGTTCGATCAACGCTACTGTGAACCGTTGTTACCAGTCTTTTAATCAGACTCATCGGGGTGACTCCGTATCAGTGAATGTGAGCGCAGTGTCGGCTCGAGATCGGTTTTTCGCCACCTTTTCAGAAAAAGTCTAAAATACCTGACTCATCGTTCAGATAAACTGCACTCTATGGCGCAAGCAACCCGGCTGGTTCAGGAATTAAAAAGCCAATTAAAAATCCGCGGTGTCACCTATCGTGAACTGGCGCACGAACTGGAACTGTCCGAATCTGCGGTTAAGCAGATGTTCTCAAGCGGCAACATGACGCTCGCCCGACTCGACAAAATCTGTGAAATCCTGTCAATGGATCTGGGCGATCTGCTACAGGCAAGCGACAGCGCCGCAAGGCAGTTGCAGCGACTGACACTCGATCAGGAAGCAGAACTGATCAGCGACCCCAAACTGTTACTGACCGCCTACTGCCTGGTGAACCACTGGACATTTGCAGATATTCTTAACCGCTACCAACTCACCGAAGTAGAAGGTATTCGGTATCTGGCGCGGCTCGACAGAATGAAACTTATCGAGTTGTTACCCGGCAACCGGGTCAAGCCACTGATCGCCACCAATTTCACCTGGCAGCCGGATGGTCCGATTGAACAGTATTTTAGAAAGGAGGTTCAGGGCCCGTTCTTCAGCACAAACTTCAACGACGATGGCTGTCTGCGCCTGGTAAAAAACGGCGATATCTCTGCGGTTGCAAGGCAACAGATTCAGGAACGCCTGCATGCCATTGGACAACTGTTTGATGATACGGTCAGAGAAGAGCGCAAACTTCCAATAGATCAGCGTCAGGGAACAACGATGGTGCTCGCAATTCGCCACTGGATGTTCGAGGCATTTGCGTCGCTTGAGAGGACAGATCGTCAGGAAAAGTAATAGATAGTTTGTGCTATGGCACTGAAATTCCGACCGGAAAACAGCACGCCGCTGGTGCGTTTCGTTTCCCTCAACGACACCCTATCTATCTGTGTAGCACGACACCACACAAGGTGGGGTGCCAGTAAACGGTGCGAACCGCACCGGGTGATACGCAGACACCAGACATCGCTTAATCATTGACAAAACATAAGCGATTAAACTGGCAACGATAAGCTGCCACCTCACACGCCAATGCCTCAGGTGTGTCGGACAGCAGTGCTTGCGCAAACAACCCGGCTAACTGCTCGCAATGCGAAGGCTTAACTCCGAATCGAACGATATCAGGTGTGCCCAGCCTGATACCGTTAAGGTCACTTTCGACTGCACCATCAGGTAAACCAATTCCACAGACCAGAAAACCGGCCTTTCGTAACCGTCTGGATGCCGCTTGCCCGCCGCCATACCGATGCGAGCGAATGGCAAACTGGTGCGACTCGGTGGCACCGTTGGTTGTGCGGTACACGTCAATATCTTTTTTCTGCAAGGCAAGCGCAAGCGACTGCGCCACATCAACCATCGTCTTTGCATAGTCGACGCCGTGATCACGCCAGTCGAGTAACCCCATGGCAAGCGCAGCGGATTTCGCCGCATCAAAATTTGCTGTCATACCCGGAAAGGCGATGGCATCGATTCGTTGCATAAGCGCCACATCGTTAGAAACGATTATTCCACCCGCCGGGCCACCGAGGCTTTTATACGTGCTCATGGTCATCAGGTGGGCACCATCGACGATAGGGTTACGCCATAACCCTCCGGCGATGATGCCGCACTGATGTGCTGCGTCAAAGAGTAACTTCGCGCCGACTTTATCAGCAATTTCCCGAACCTGTGATACTGGATGGGGCAACAGATTCAGACTACCTCCCAACGTTATCAATGCAGGCTTAACCTGCTGCGCTAACGCCTTTAACCCATCAAGATCGACAGTAAAGTTAGCCGCATCGACGGGCGCTTCGTGGATCGTTAAGCCATACAAACCGGCACAGCCACTGGCGTGATGTGTGACATGGCCACCAATACTCGCAGGCGGCACAATGATCGAATCACCGGGTTTGCAGCAAGCCATAAACGCATACAGATTTGCCATGGCGCCCGAGGCAACACGAATTTCAGCGAAGCTCGCATCGAACAGCTCGGCGCACAATTCAGCTGCGATAACCTCAATCTGTTCAGTCGCCTCAAGCCCGGTTTCGTATTTGTCTCCGGGGTAACCCAGTGAGGGGCGAGTAGATAACCCGGATGCCAGCAGCGCCTCGGCACGAGGGTTCATAACGTTCGCTGCAGGGTTCAGGTTAAAGCACTCACGCTCGTGTATCGCTTTATTGCGCTGCGCCAGCTCCTCGATTTGATTCGCAAGTGCTTTGCTATTTGCTGCTGATGCCTCAGTTGCATAGAGCTGCACCAATTGCTCGGCCTTTTCAGGTACCCATGGTCTTTTTGCTAATGATGTCACTGGCACACCGATGTATTAAAAATAGACTGATTAACTTACGGTCGACGACGAAACCGATATCCTTGATGATATCAATTTTTCGTAGCATTGGTGCGGCTCGCGTCACTCACCGCCACCCTGCGTTCGGTCACAGAAAGACCTTTACCTTTTTGGGTGTTCTTGATCCAGGCCATATAAAATGAAGAGCCCCGGCAGGGATGTCTTACTTGCAAAACCTGTTCGCAAAACCAAAATCAACATGCCACAGGTATCCACAATTCTAAACAGTCAAAAGCAGACCTTTTGACAACGCACCACCAGCCGGCAAGCCCCCCTTACTTCAAAAGAATAGAATAACGCTCACGTATTTTACGATCAGTATCAGCTGAGATATATTCCGGCCGGTGCCCTTCCAGTATCTCTCTGACTTTGGTATTCGCACGCTGCCACATATCCTTTGCACCGTCTTCTTCCCATACCGCAGGCGCCTGTCGGTCGGTTAATGTGCTGGGCCAGAAATAGTCTC
>CALGNZ010000033.1 GCA_937957915.1 uncultured Granulosicoccaceae bacterium
GCGCAGCTAACAAGTAGAACATCCCCTGCGGGGGGCTTCATTTTTAAAAAGACCAAAAACGAAGCAAAAAGTCTTTTGCGACCAATCAACCCAAGGGTGCCTGCGGCATTTTGAGAGTGATCGCGCAGGAGGGCCGCGCAAACAGGCATCCCTGCCTGACCAGCGCTCAATGTGCCCTCCATGGCACATTGACCCGTCTACACAATCACTCTCAAAAGTGATTAAACGCGGGAAGATCAAGATCTAAAGCAACGCGGATTTCTACCGCGCAGACTCCTGGCCTGATCTGGCGGCTCGGTAGTTATTGTGTAACTGTGCTATTGGCGTAGTAGAATTACGCTTGGGCAGGCGGATGGTGAAGATTCAGGTCATCATTTGCAAGCAGCAGTAACAACGGTGCGCCACTAAAGGCCGCAGAAACCACCTTGTCCGACGACAGCACTTCACAGGTGGCTGCCCGGCAAGCAACTGCAGGAAGACTAAGCAAGATGACTGATAATAAATCCTCAGATAAACCAGCTCGTAAATCCGCCAAAGACCTGCGAAGCTATCGCTGGCTCGGAGAAGACGATCTTCGTTCATCGAGTCATCGCTCGCGTTTTATGCAGATTGGTTTTGCCGAAGAAGACTGGAATGAGCGCCCGGTTATTGCGATTGTTAATACCTGGTCTGATATTAATCAATGCCACACGCATTTTAAGCACCGGGTTGACGACGTTAAGCGCGGAGTTTTGCAAGCTGGCGGGTTGCCACTGGAGCTACCCGCTATTTCCCTGTCAGAACCCATTGTTAAGCCATCTACCATGCTGTATCGCAATTTTCTGGCGATGGAAACAGAAGAGTTGCTGCGCAGCCATCCTATCGATGGTGCGGTATTAATGGGTGGCTGTGACAAAACCACTCCTGCATTGTTGATGGGGGCAATCAGTATGGACATACCCGCCATCTACGTACCTGCCGGTCCAATGTTGCGTGGTAACTGGCGTGGTAAAACCCTTGGCTCAGGGTCAGATTCGTGGAAGTACTGGGACGACCTGCGTGCCGGTGAAATTGAACGTCAGGACTGGGACGAAGTTATGGGCGGTATCGCGCGCTCCTATGGCACCTGTATGACGATGGGTACGGCGGCAACCATGATGTCTATCGCAGATAGTATTGGTATGTGTCTGAACGGTGCCAGCTCTATTCCGGCCGCAGACTCAGGGCATATTCGTATGTGCAGTGCATCAGGCAGGCGCATCGTCGATATGGTGTGGGATGATTTTAAACCGTCTGATATTTTAAATCGCAAGGCTTATGAGAACGGTGTCTCCGCAGCGATGGCAATGGGGTGTTCGACCAATGCGATCATTCATCTTATAGCGATGGCGCGCCGCAGTGGTGTTGATTTGAGCCTGGCAGACTTTGAAGAAAAGAGTCGCCGTGTGCCGGTTATCGCCAACGTGCGCCCCAGTGGTGATAAATATTTGATGGAGGATTTTTTCTATGCCGGTGGCTTGCTTGGCATGTTGTCGCGAATAGAGCCTGAGTTGCACACTGACTGCATCACTGTGTCGGGCAAAACCATTGCAGAATCACTTGAGCGCGCGGATGTATATAACGATGATGTGATTCGAACTACCGATAACCCGATCTATGCAGAAGGTGCGCTTGCGGTACTGAAGGGGTCGCTGGCACCGGACGGCTGTGTCATTAAGCCATCTGCCTGTGAGGAGCGTTTGTTAAAGCACGAAGGGCCAGCGCTTGTTTATGATTCCTATGCTGACCTCAAGGCTAACATTGATGATCCTGAGCTCGACGTCACTAAAGATACCGTGCTGATTTTGCGCAACGCCGGTCCCAAAGGCGGGCCGGGGATGCCTGAATGGGGCATGTTGCCGATACCTCAAAAACTGTTGAAGCAGGGTGTCAGAGACATGGTGAGAATTTCTGATGCGCGTATGAGTGGTACCAGTTACGGCGCCTGTATTTTGCATGTTGCACCAGAGTCATACGTCGGCGGTCCGCTGGCGCTGGTTAACACCGGTGACATAATTGCCGTAGACGTGGCTGCGAGAACCATTGACTTGAAAGTCAGTGAAGACGAACTGGCAAAGCGAAAAGCGGCATGGCAGCCACCACAGCCTCGATACGAGCGTGGCTATGGCTGGATGTTCTCGCGTCATATTCTGCAGGCTGACAGCGGATGCGATTTTGACTTTTTGGAAACCTCTCATGGCGCGCCGGTTGATGAACCCGCGATCTTCTAGATCTGCATTGCGCTTTTGATTTCGCAGCTGCTCACTAATGAAATTTTTGTTAGTGAGCCGGTTTGCACTGGTTATGCAACTGCAGGCTATCTGAGCGTATTCGCTCCCTACCTAACAAAACCAATCTTATGTGGTTAAGCCGATTACTGATTGTTTGCGGGCTGCTTTTAGCTGAAGCAACCATCGCAAAAGAAGATGTCGAGTACCAGGTGCTGGACTCGCTTCCTCATGATGCTTCTTCTTTTACGCAGGGGCTGGAACTGCACGACGGCCTCATCTATGAATCAAGTGGTCTCTATCGTAAATCCAGAGTTCGCAAGTATCACCCGCGTAACGACAATACCCTGGTGGAATCAGCGCTGGCGGATGAGTATTTCGCTGAAGGGCTGACGCTACTCAACGATAAACTGTTCGTACTAACCTGGAAGGAGGGTACGCTGATCGTTATGAACCCTGAAGACCTGACTATCGAACGGGAGCTTAGTTATACGGGCGAAGGGTGGGGGCTGGCCAATAATGGCAGGCAGCTTATTATGAGCGATGGCAGTGACACAATTTACTTCCGTAACCCTGCCACCTTTGAAGTAGAACGGGAAATCAAAGTTTACAGTCAGCAGCATTCCGTTCAACGTATCAATGAACTTGAGTATGCGCAGGGTTATATTTGGGCGAACATTTGGCTGAGCTCACTGATAGTGAAAATCAATCCACAGACCGGAGAACTGGCCGGGTTCTATGATTTACAGAAGCTTGTCGAAAAGCATGCAACCAGCAATGATCGCGTACTTAACGGAATAGCCTACGACGCTGATAAAAAGGCTTTCTGGATTACCGGCAAATTGTGGCCTGTGCGCTATCTGGTGAAGTTTGGTCGTGCGCAACAGGTTCGATGATTTAAATCGTTCGAACCGGTACACCGTGCTGGTCACCTCGAACCTGCGATATTGTAGCCGGCCTATACAGGGTTGGCATGTGCCGGTCTGCACATACCCGGGCTGTGGCACCCTGCTTTGGCGGGGCAGTCAGGTTAGCTATTGATAAGCGTCACGAATCTCTTCTGCAGTGTAGTAGCCATACTCAAGATCTTGCTGTATCGCATCAGTTGACCGTTTTGCAGGGTCGCCAAATCCGCCACCACCTGGTGTGGCAACATCGACGCGGTCGCCTGCCTTGATAGCGATGCCCTGATCTTTAGAAAGGTGGAGCGGTGTATAGGGTTCGTTATCCCTCCACACGGTTACTGTGTTTACCGCACCGTCCTTGCCACCCAGTACACCTTGCGGGCCTACGCGCCCATGGTCCATTACGAATGATGCCTGTGCTTCCCCGCGTCTGAGTTCAATACTGTATTGAATGCCAAAGCCACCACGGTGTTCGCCTGCGCCGCCTGAACCTTCACGCAGAGCGTACTCACGATAAAGTACCGGAAAGTACTGTTCCATTACTTCGATCGGCGGGGTTTTGGAGATGCCGATAGTCGAGCAGCCATTGGTTAATCCGTCGTGATGATAATTACCGCCGTAGCCGCCACCCGACAGTTGGTACATCACGTACGATGAGTTGCGTTCGGGGTCGAAGCCGCCGAGTGCAAAGTTGCCGCTGGAGCCTGCCGGTGCTGCCGGTACCAGTTCAGGCAGAGCAGGGACAAGGGCTGCGAATACTGCTTCTGCAATACGTTGCGATACCTCAGCTGCGCAGCCGGATACCGGTCGTGGGTACTTTGCGTAGAGAAATGTCCCCTCGGGATCTTTGATATGTAGTGGATCAAAAGCACCCGCATTGATCGGCACATCAGGGAAGATATGCCGCATGGCCAGATAAATCGAAGACTGGGTGGTGGCCAGCACGGAGTTCATTGGCCCGGCGCAGGGCGGGCTGGTGCCGTCAAAATCAATGTGCAGCTCGCCGTCGCGCTTTTGCATATTGATTTGAATAGTTAACGGTTCGTCTACGACACCGTCAGAGTCAACGTAAGCGGTGCCGGTGTAGTTACCGTCTGCAACTTCAGTCAGCTTTTGTCGCATTTGTTGTGCGGCGCGTTGCCTGAGCTCGGCAATAGCAGAGGTTATAACCGGTAAGCGGTATCGTTTGATGAGTTGCGTCAGTCTTTCCTGCCCCACAAGCAAAGCTGCTGCCTGTGCTTTGACATCGCCTATGCGCTGATCAGCTACGCGTATATTTGAACAAATGATGGAGTAAATCTCTTTATCTATCTCACCTTTTTTGAACAGCTTGACTGGCGGTATACGCAGGCCTTCCTGTTCAACGGCTGTAGCGTTTGCCGAGAAGCCACCCGGCACGGTACCGCCAATGTCTGGCCAGTGGCCGGTATTGGAGAGCCAGCAAAACAATTTCCCTTCATAGAAGTATGGCAGCGCAAAGCGTACATCCATCAGGTGAGTGCCGCCCAGGTACGGGTCGTTGACGATATAGATATCGCCTGGCTCGGGGGCTGCCACTTCTCCGCTTTGTATCATCTCGATTAATACTCGAGTGGAAAATTGCATCGTGCCTACGAACACGGGTAGGCCCAGTGCACCCTGTGCAATCAACTCTCCGTTATCTGCGGAGTAGATGCCGTCGGAGCGATCGTTGGCTTCGGCAATAACCGGTGAGAACGCAGCGCGCGAAAAGCTCAGATCCATTTCGTCACAAACCTGCTGCAGGCTCGATTGAATGACTGCCAGTGTGATTGGGTCTATCGATTCCACTTTTTTCTGTCCGTCAATTGTAGCGGTGGTCATTGATTCAAGAATGTCTTTTCGGGAGTGTGGCGTATCAGGAGAGTTCAATATGCAAATTGCCGTCATCGTCGCTGCGTGCGGTACAGTTGGCTTCTACCACGACTGTGGTGTCCATCTGTTCAATGATTGCCGGTCCGTGAATCACTGCATCGAGTGGCATTGATTCACGAATGTAGACAGGGGTGCTGTGCCAGCCACCGTCGAACCAGACCTCGCGGGTTTCTGACAGTGCATCGTTCAAACTCGCTTTGCGGCCGGCCGGATCGATAAGCCGACTCAAATCAAGCTCGGGCCGTGTGCCGATAACGGTTGTGTTGATGTTAACCAGATTGGCGCGTATCTCTTTTAGCTCCACATGAAAACGCTGCAGATAGACCGCTTCGAATTTCTGTTGCAGCTCTTCTACTGTGACAGCCGGTGAGTCTATCGGTACATTCAGTAAATGCGTTTGTCCGATGAACTGCATGTCAGCCGAGTAGCGATACTGAAGATTATCTATTGTTACTGACTCTGCGTTAATCAACTGCTGTCCACGCTCGCGCTGTGCGGTGAAGGTGTCGAGCAGTGTTGAGTCCTGCAGCGTGTCGAGTGGTGAATTTATTGTATTCACAAAGTCATGGCGAACATTGGCGACAACGCAACCGAGTGCGTTGGTGATGCCTGGTCGTGCCGGTATCAGTACGTTTGGTATACCCAGTTCGCGCGCTATAGCAACAGCGTGCAGTGGTCCGGCACCACCAAAGGCAAATAACGAAAAGTCTCGCGGGTCATGGCCACGCGAGATAGAAACCATACGAACCGCCCCTGCCATTTTGTTGTTGGCGATGGTCAGTATGGCACCGGCGGCGGCATCCGTGCTCAGAGCAAGTGGTTCGGCTATTTTTTTATTTATTGCACTGCGAACGTCATCGATGGAGGTGTTGTTGTCTGACAGAAAGCTACTGGTATTAAGCCGCCCCAGAACCAGGTTGGCGTCTGATATGGTGGGTTCTTTGCCACCACGTCCATAACAGATGGGCCCAGGTGTGGCGCCGGCACTGTCTGGCCCCACCTGTAATAAGCCTGCGTCATTGACGAACGCTATAGAGCCACCGCCTGATCCGATCGTCCTGACATCGACCATGGGTACATGTATCGGCATGGCGTATTCAATTTCGAGTTCATGGCTGACACCTGGTACAGCATCGAGAATCATGGCCACGTCTGTTGATGTGCCACCCATATCGTAGGTTATAATATTGTTGATGCCAGCGCGTTTAGCAGTGTATGCGGCGGCCATAACGCCGGACGCCGGACCCGACATCACGGTTTTTGCAGACTCCTTTATCACTCTGCTGGCGGATACCATGCCACCGTTGCCATTCATGACCAGCAGGTCGTTTTTATAGCCTGCGTTTTTTAGTTCGCCCTGCAGCTTGTCTATGTAGTTGTGCAGTATGGGTTGCACCGATGCATTGATACAGGCGGTCACCCCCCGTTCGTATTCGCGGTATTCCGATAGCAGTGAATGGCCGGTGGTGATGTATTCGTTGGGCCAGTGCTGAGCGGCAATTTCCGCTGTGCGTTTTTCATGGCTGGTATTGGCATACGAGTGTAGAAAGTGGATGACCAGTGATTCGCAACCCATGCTTTTAAGGGTTTGCAGCGCATCGATAACTTCCTGTTCATCGAGTGGTATCAGCACATTGCCATCGGCGTCCATGCGCTCAGATACTTCCAGCCTCAGGTCGCGTGGAATCACTGGTTTGAACTGGCCGAACATGCCGTAGGGCTGCGGGCGCGTGCGTCTGCCAAGTTCAATAATATCGCGGAACCCGCGCGTGGTGATCATGCCGGTACGGGCGAGTTTGCGCTCCAGTACCGCGTTAGTGGTGGTGGTTGTGCCGTGCACGATGGTATCGATGGTAGCGGTGTCGATAGCGCACTTTTCAAGCGCATTCATGACACCAAATGCCTGGTTATCCAGTGTCGTTGGTGTTTTACCAAATACCAGATTGCCACTGGCATCGAATAGCAGCAGATCTGTGAACGTGCCACCAACATCAATACCGGCTATAACATTGAGTGCAGTTTCGTTACTTGCTGACGTGGCTGCAGACTGTTTCTTGTTCATGATGGACGGTCGGGGTTGTGCGGTGAATGACAAATGCCGGCTTTAAGCAGATCGCCGGCTTGCTGGTCGCTAAGCCCGAGTCGCTGCTGCAATACTTCAAGTGTCTGGTTGCCAAGCACCGGTGGGGCGCTGCGATAGGTTGGCGGTGTTGCCGACAATCGAACGGGGCAGGCCACACCCGGTGCGGTCAGTGGGCTTTGTTCGCCTGTACTGGCGATACTCTCGTCTTTGGGCAATTCAATGTGTAATTGACGGGCGATGACCTGCGGATCGGCAAACACAGCCTCCATATCGTTGATCGGTCCGCAGGGCACACTGGCGTCGGCCAGGGCTGCGATAAGCTGAGTTGAAGTCTGCTTTGCAGAGAGGCTTTTTATGGCGGTGATCAGATTGTCGCGGTTGGCGACTCGCAGTTGATTGGTTTTGTATCGCTCGTCGTCGGCCAGGGACTCATCGCCCAAAACCTTGCACAGGCTGCGAAACTGTCTTTCATTGCCTGCAGTCATGATCAGATGACCATCTTTGGTTGGAAACACCTGGTAGGGCACGATGTTCGGGTGGGCGTTACCCATGCGCACCGGAGAATTGTCAGACACAAGGTAATTCAGCGATTGATTGGCCATAGCAGCGACCGACACATCCAGCAGGCTCATATCGACGTGCTGGCCTTCTCCTGTGCGGTCGCGGTGCGCCAGCGCTGAGAGAATGCCGATGCAGGCGTACAGGCCGGTTAATACGTCGGTCAGTGCCACTCCAATTTTCATTGGTTCATCACCCGGGGTGCCCGGTGCCTGGCCGGTGACGCTCATCAATCCGCTCATGGCCTGGATAATAAAGTCGTAGCCGGCGCGTTTTGCGTAAGGGCCGGTTTGACCGAAACCCGTGATCGAGCAGTAAATCAGATCTGGCTTGAGTTTCTTCAGGGTTGGGTAGTCAAGTCCGTACTGCTGCAACCCGCCGACTTTGAAGTTTTCAATAAAGACATCGCTCTGCGATACCAGTTGCCTGACCAGTTCAGCACCCTGGTCGGTTGAAAAGTCGATAGCAACGGATTTTTTGTTGCGATTGGCCGTGTAGAAGTAGGCGGCATCGTGGCTTGAATCGGCTTTGTCCGGACCAGTGAACGGAGGGCCCCAGTGCCTGGTGTCGTCACCGCCTGACGGGCTTTCAATTTTAATTACATCTGCGCCAAGATCTGCCAGTGTCTGTGTGGCCCACGGGCCTGCCAGAATACGCGTCAGATCGACAATTTTTACGTGTTCCAGTGCGGCGGGTTGAGTCGGTGGCATAAGCTCCTCTGAGGGTGATTACTGAAACACAGTTATAAAAGGCGCCGGCTCGAAGCAGGAGCGCTGGCAACTGACAGGTATACCCAACTCGCAAGTTGCGTGAGGTTGCCGCTATTCGTTAGTATATAGAAAAGTCGAGGGGTAAACCCTGGCTGATGCTTTCCCCACATATCTGGCACTCGTGTGCCAACCGCCCGTAACCAAATCAAGAATCCGAGGATCTGCTGTGACTTATGTCGTCATTGAAAGCTGCATTCGCTGCAAGCATATGGACTGTGTTGAAGTCTGCCCGGTCGACTGTTTTTACGAAGGTGAGAACATGCTGGTCATCCACCCGGACGAGTGTATTGACTGTGGCGTGTGTGAACCTGAGTGTCCGGTAGACGCAATTGTTGACGATACCGAAGACGGTTTGGATTATTGGCTCGAGTTAAACGCGAAATATGCGGAAATCTGGCCGAACATAACCGAAATCGGCAAGGTTCCGGAGGATGCCGAAGAGTGGAAAGGTGTTGAAAACAAAAAAGAACACTTTTCGGAAAAACCCGGGGGCAGCTAACGCATGGCGGGGCGTTGGCCGATCACTGCAGTTGATGAAAAATCACTGGCTGCGGCACGGCATTGGCCTGGAGTTAGGGGTAGAAGCTAATACGCCCGTGCTGTGTTAAAGGTGTTGTGCTAAAGGCGCTGTGTTAAAGGTGAGTTGTAAAAGGGTGCTGATCCAAAAGTGCAGTAAATAAACCAGGTATGAATACGAATAAAAAAGCCGGCTATTGCCGGCTTTTTTGTTTGATGAGCACGCTTTGGTTTACCGGCGCTGGGTGATTGTCCAGTTGTAGATGTCGAGATTTCCGGCACCCCAGAATATTTCTGTCCCAACGAGGATGTTGGCAACACACC
>CALGNZ010000034.1 GCA_937957915.1 uncultured Granulosicoccaceae bacterium
CTGCTTGAAGAATAGATCTCGCTGACGCGTCGGGTTTCCAGTTGTGCTAGCTGACATATGTAGGGTGGATAAGCTTGCGCATCCACCAGGTGCAATCACAACATGCAAGCCCGTAGGCTCGCAATGCAAACTAGCATGTCAGTTCATTGATAGATTCACTAGCAACACTAACCCGTCTGGTTGTGGGAGAACAACTCCGTTGCGCGAACAGGTCGTACTTGCGCATAGCGTGTTTTAATTCGATGTAAGAGCCCAAAGCGGGGAGTTCCCGGATCGGAGATCTGGTCCCACGGTGTGCGGGCAGTTACATAGAGAAGGCTGCGGATGCTCGTGGCCTTAGATCCCTGTAGTATATGGAAACCCGCAGCGTCAGCAAGCCTGCTTGCAGAATAGGTCTCGCTGACGCGTCGGGTTTCCAGTTGTGTTAGCTGACATATGTAGGGTGGATAAGCCTGCGCATCCACCAAGTGCTATCACAGTTACAAGCGGAAGTGCTATGTACACAGCTGTGGGAGAACAACTCCGTTGCGCGAACATGTCGTACTTGCGCATCCACCGGGTGCTCCCACTGGCTTCGTCAAAAAACCGGGGTGTTACAGCAACACCCGGGTTTATCCACACTAATACTTCATTATCACGCAATCCGAGGTCCGGGTGCCACGGTTATTGCAGCAAGTGAATTATGGTCGGTAACTATAGTCATGCGTTCACGCAATTGCCGTTGCAGTGATCGATCAAAGTGACCGCCACCGAGTATGGCTTGCGGGTTATAGAGGTTTCGACGATGGTGTCGTAGCGGTACTATCAGGTGTTCACCTGCCGCAAGTGTAACCGGCCCGTCTTCCAGTAACGCGCTTACGTCGATAGTGCCACGAGCCAGTTCTAGCTGCGATGGTGTTATCTGTGTGATGGTGGCCGGGTTGTCACCGCGATTGCGGATAACAAGTGCAATGTCGTTAGACTGCCAGTGGTGTTGCACTTCAACGGCAAATTCGTCGAGTGGCTTGTCAAAGTTTGTTTGTTGCTGAGCCACCTTATTGCCGGATACATCGTTACCAGATACATCAAGGCCGGCGAATGCTGCAATTGGCGTTGCGGCAACAGCACCTGTTGCGGTTAGAGCGCCCGCCATTTTCAGCGTGCGTCTGCGTTGCAGATCAATCTTCCTGTCGTCGTGATTCATTGGTTCTCCTAATCGGGCAATCACTGAGTCGAAAAGTGATTGTTGTGATTAAATCAGCAGATTCAATGGTTTATATGTCGCTGTGACAATTCGTTACACTGCATGGCTGCAACATTTTGCAAGCCTACAGCCCTATGTCTTCACCCCATCGCTTCACGACATCAGTGTCTATATCAAACAAATCCAGTGCTCTCGACACCGACTGATTAACCACATCGTCTATGGTTTCAGGGCGTGTATAGAATGCGGGTACCGGTGGTGCGATGATAGCGCCCATCTCGGTCACTGCCAGTGCGTTGCGCAAGTGGCCCGCATGCAATGGTGTTTCGCGCAGCATCAACACCAGGCGTCTGCGTTCTTTTAATACCACATCGGCAGCTCTTGTCAGTAAGGTTGACGTCACGCCGCTGCTTATCTCCCCCAGTGTTTTTATTGAACACGGCGCGATCAGCATTCCCATGGTTTTAAACGAACCGGATGACAATGAAGCGGCAATATCATTAACGCCGTATACCTCATCGGCCAGCGCTTTGATCTCATCCATTTTCAAATCGGTTTCCGAGGCAACCGTGAGCGCGGTGGCCTTCGACACGACAAGGTGAGTTTCCACAGCAAGCGGCTGCAGAATTTCCAGCGCCCTGATACCAAGCGCTACACCGGAGGCACCGCTGATGCCGATGATAAGTCTTTGCGGTGTACTCATTTCATCAGCGACGGCAGGTAGATCGAGATTGCCGGTATTAATACAAGCAAGGCAAGTCTGATGATGTCAACAATCCAGAACGGGGTAACGCCCTTGAATATGGTTTTGGTTTCGACGTCTGGCAGCATGGCTTTTAACACAAAAACATTCATACCTATTGGTGGAGTGATAAGACTGATTTCAGTGACTACCACTACTACGATGCCAAACCAGATTAGGGTCATTTCCGGATCAAGACCCGCAAAAGTGAGTTCCGATACCAGCGGGTAAAACACAGGTACCGTCAGTAATATCATCGACAGGCTTTCGAGTATGCAGCCAAGAAATACATAGATAAGCAAAATGACAAACATCACCCACAGAGGGGCGACATTCAGACTGCGAATCCAGTCGATAAGAATGGTTGGTAAATCAGCGTAGTTAATAAAATTGGAAAATATAATGGCGCCGATCAGTACAAAGAACAGCATGGCAGTGGTCTGTACTGTCTCAACGAATATTTCGAGTGTAATTTTAAATGTCAGTTTGCCGCGCAGCAGTGCTATGAGAAAGCCACCCGTTGCGCCTATGCCGGCCGCTTCAGTCGGTGTGAAAAACCCGCCATAAATACCGCCAATAATCAGAATAAAAAGCCCGAGTACAGCCCAGGTGCTTTTAAGTGCTGTCATGCGTTGCGCCCAGGTTGCGCGCTCTGCCGGTGGTCCGGCAGCCGGATTGTGCCACACGGTTATTTTCACTGCCACCAGATACAGCAATACACCGAGTAAGCCTGGAAGCAAGCCTGCAACAAACAGTTTGCCGATATCTGATTCGGTCATCACGCCATAGAGGACGAGTACGACACTCGGCGGAATGAGTATGCCCAGCGTTCCACCGGATGCGATAGCGCCGGTGGCAAGAGAGTCTGCGTAGTTGTATCGACGCATCGACGGTACTGTTACCCGCGCCATGGTGGCGGCGGTTGCAATAGATGATCCGCATACCGCACTGAACCCGCCGCACGCTACAATCGTAGCCATCGCCAGGCCGCCCCGCTTGTGGCCGAGAAAAGCATGAGATGCCGAGTAGAGTTCGTCAGACAGGCCTGCCCGTGTAACGAAGTTACCCATTAAAACAAACAGCGGCACCACTGACAGTGTGTACGACACACCGGTTTCATAAGCAGTACCCGCTACCATTGCGCCGGCCGCCGGCCACGACACCAGCATGCCAAAGCCGATGTAGCCAATAATACCCATGGCAAAGGCAATCGGGACTCGCAGCAACACCATAATCAACAGTGCGCTGAAGCCAATAATTGACGGGATCAAAGGGTATTCTCGCTGCTGTTATTAACTGTGCTGTCGGTCACCGGCTTGAGATCAGCGTCTTCTTTATCCGGGCTGTTGCCGGTGATGGCAAAGAATGTGGCAATAGCGGCGCTAAGAATGGACAGCACCGACATGATGAAACACACCGGTGCCAGTGGTATGTACAAAATTGCGGTTTGATCGTTGTACTCTACAAAGGTGATGCCCTTGAGCCACAGTCGGTAGCCGAGGAAAGCCAGCACCACAGCGACCATGATGTAGACAAATCGGTCGCGAAATTTTTTGATGTTTTTGCCCAGAAACCCCTCGAGCAGATCCACGGTAATATGTCCGTCGCGCAGTGTAATCAAAGGCAGGCCACAGAAGATCAGCGTGGCCAGCATAATTTCTGTCACTTCGAAGCCACCTGTTATCGAGCGGCTAAAGAAGTAGCGTGCGATAACATCGACGAACGTCAGCATCATCATCGCAAACAGTAACAGCGCACCGATGTACTCCAGCAAGCGACTGGTGAAACGAACAGCCGCAGGCTGGGTATTCGACTGGCTGGTGGATGGCGTAGTCATAGTGTATTTACCGGGTGAAAATAGCCGCCGGGCAGGTTGCCCGGCGGCCAGGAGTCTGCGCGGCAGAACCTCTGCTACTGCGAACGCGCCCTGACGGAACGTTTTCATCGATCATTTTCGTTGCGTATGAGTAACTATGCGCCTTAAATAATCGTAAAAACGTCCTCGCCATGGCACGTTCTCGCTACGCAGACTTCTACCGCGCAGACTCCCAGCCATTACTCAGCCGCGAGCTTCGCAACTTCTGTTTTCATGTCATACAGAATTTGCGCACCGTCGAGTCCGAGCTTCGATACTTTCTCTGCCCAGCCTGCTTCGATGTCTGCAACCCAGCCCTGTATCTGAGTAACCACTTCGGGTGATGCGTCTATCAGCTCGCCACCGGAGGCCATGAACTTCTCCAGGCCAACGTCGTCTCGCTTCTGGAATGCACGGCCAGCCATGCGTGCGAATGTTTCACCGGATACCGCATCAATCGCTGCCTGGTCTTCAGCAGACAGTGAATTAAACTTGCCCTCATTCATTACCATGAAAAAACTGGTGTTATACAGGCCACCGGGAATACGCGTTACGTGCTTAATGGTGTTTTCAAGTTTGAAGCCGTCAATCGCTTCGAGCGGAAACATCACGCCATCGGCAACACCACGAGACAGCAATTCATAAACCTGTGGTGCCGGCTTGAACAATTGCACAATGCCAAAATTGCTGGTGACATCTTTAACGATGCCGCCACCGATTCGCATTTTCATGTCTTTTAAATCTGCGATCGAGTTGATCGCTTTGCCGGTCGTCATAATCTGACCCGGGCCATGAGTAAACAGGCCAATCAGCTTCACGCCTTTGTGTTCGTTAGCAGCCTTCAGGTGTTTTTCATACATGCGCCAGTAAGCCACTGAAATATCTTCGGCATCGTTGCCGAGGAACGGGACTTCAGCGGTGCTGTTCAACACAAAGCGGCCCGGCTGATAGCCGTGAATACCGTAGGTGATGTCGGCAAGTCCGTCTCTGGCGATATCGAAGTGCGCAGGTGGCTTGCCCAGCGCCTTTGGTAAAACCTTGATCTTCACACGGCCTTCAGTGGCCTCTTCGACACTGGCAGCCCAGGGCATCAGCATTTCTGCGACAATCACGTGTTTCGGCGGCAGCCACGACGAAACGGTCAGTGTGGTTTGCGCGCTGGCCTGTGAGTGCAGACCCATAGCGCCTGCCAGCAAGGCGAGGCCGCCGAGCAATTTCGTTGTATTTTTGAGCATTACAAATATCCTCCGGGTGAGTTACAGATGTGAGTAAGTCAGGTGTTGCTTGTCATTTTAAACCGGCTTCGCTGAATTATTGATCCGGCGTGAGCCAGGCAAGTCAGGGGTTTCGTGCGCAAACGTGCTGATCGCGACATCCGCAGGACGTCTGCAAATCACGTCTGCAAGCCACATCTGCAAAAGACGCTGACAGCACACGCAGCCCCAAGCCGAGACTGCCGAGTATAAAGGCTAAGTTCGACACAAAGTAGTGGCCTGTCGCGGAGCGCTGCACTCGGGGTGACCTGACAAGATAATAAAGGAGGGGAAACCTCTCGGGCGGCTCGGGTGCCGGTGCTCCGGAGCTTTTGCAGCTCGATGCCCACAGGAATCAGGGATTCGTGTTTGAAGCCCGGGTCTGATGTCTGGTTCTGACGTCTGGTTCTGAAGTCTGGCGCCCGTGACCGAAACCCGGCTTTTTATACCCGGTTCAGGCCCGGCTGCAGCACTCCCGTATTTGTGGTCTGCGAGTCATCAGTTACACTAACCGGAATGGGCCGCATTCCAGTTGAATCCGCACCCGCTTCTCGCATCTTGTTAAACCTTATCCCTCCGGAGTCCCTGATAAATGGGTAACCCCAATGTCGCCGCACGTTTTGGTAGTGGTCAGTCAGTTGCCAGAACTGAAGATCGCACGCTGTTAACCGGTACTGGCCAATACACGGATGATTTTCAGCCAGATGGCGTGCAAGCGCTGGTTTTTCTGCGCTCTCCGTACGCTCACGCAAAAATCATTTCTATCGATACCGCAAACGCCGAAGCTGCAGACGGTGTAACCGCTGTCTTTACCGGGGCAGGTATGAAGGCGGCGGGAGTGAACCCGTTACCGGCCATCGGGGCGCCCTGGCAGCGTGGCGATGGCGAAGGAGCCATTTCCCCGCAGCGATGGCCGCTGGCGGTAGACGCAGTGTATTTTAACGGGCAGCCGGTATGCGCGGTCATTGCGGAGACCGAAGCACAGGCGCTGCAGGCAATTGAGTCAATTGATGTTCAATATGAAGCCCTGCCAACAATCACCTCTATACAGGCGGCTTTGGATGACGCGGCTCCACGGCTGGTAAGCGATGCGCCTGACAATATCTGTGCGGAAATGCGCCACGGAGATGCAGACGCCGCGGCAAAACTTTTTAGCGATGCCGCACACGTCGTATCAATCGATCTGGTTAATCAACGCCTGGCGCCGAGCGCTTTGGAGCCGCGTTCGGTGTTGTCTTATATCGATGACAACAAGCGTCTGTGCGTGCAAATGAGTTCGCAAATGCCAACGGCAATGAGGGATTCACTGGCAAACGGTGTGCTGAACATGGACGTCAATGATATTCGCGTCATGGTGGCAGACGTCGGTGGCGGTTTTGGCATGAAGACCGGTATCTACCTCGAAGATGCGGTAGTTGCCTTCGCCGCACGTGAAACCGGCAAGCCTGTAAAGTGGATCTCCACCCGTGGCGAAGAACTGTTGAGTGCAGTGCACGGCCGTGACTTGCTCACCCATGCCGAACTGGCGCTAGACGAAAACGGCAAAATACTCGCTTACCGCAATCTGTCTGATGCAGACATCGGCGGCATGGCAAACCCGACGGGTGTGGCCATTCAGCTGATGATTGGGCCCTGGGTGGCCACCAGTGTGTACGACATGCCGGTTATCGACTTTCACTTCAGAGCCATACTCACCAACAAATCACCAACCGGAGCCTATCGCGGTGCCGGGCGCCCGGAAGCGATCTACACCATCGAACGGCTCATGGATGAAGCTGCTCGCGTACTCGATATAGAACCAACAGAGCTGCGTCGTCGCAATATGGTGACGCCCGCGCAAATGCCTTACACCAACGCTATGCAGCAAACCTACGATACCGGCAACTTTGAATCAATGCTCGATCAGGGTCTTGAGCTGGCCGACTGGCACAATTTTGACCAGCGGCACCGGCAAAGTGCCGCGCAGGGCAAGCTGCGGGGCCGCGGACTGGCAGCGTTTCTCGAGTGGACTGGCGGTACCGTGTTCGAAGAAAACGTAATTATCGATGTAAAGGCCGACGGCTTTGTCGAAGCGTCAACTGCACTGTTGCCAATGGGTCAGGGGATTGCAACCTGCTTCGCACAAATTGTGGCCGAAGAGCTCAATGTGCCCTTTGAAAAAGTTATCGTTAAACACGGCGACACCGATCGCCTTAACGGGTTTGGCAGCGCTGGCTCTCGTTCAATCTTTACCGGTGGCTCTGCGCTGCAAGTGGCGTCGCATCGTTTGATAGAAAAAACCAAAACCCTCGCCGCCGAGCATTTCGAATGTGCAGAAACAGATGTGGTGTTTGAAGATTCCAGTTTTAGCGTTGCCGGTACAGATGTCAGTATCGGCTGGTTTGAACTGGCGGCAACTCAGCCAGGTGGTCAAATAGACATTAACAGTGTCAGCAGTGTTAAAGATTCCAGCTGGCCCAATGCCTGTCATCTGTGCGAAGTTGAAATTGACCCGGATACCGGCAAGGTCGATGTCGTCACTTATGACAACGTCAACGACGTTGGCAAAGTCGTCAACCCGATGATTGTGACCGGGCAGCTCGAAGGCGGTGCGCTTCAGGGTATTGGCCAGGCGCTGTGCGAAGAGGTGGTCTACGATAGTGAGAGTGGCCAGCTGCAAACCGGAAGCCTGCTCGACTACAATATGCCCCGCGCCGATGACACCTGCTTTTGTCAAACGGTCATCGACCAGTCGATACCGTGTTTGAACAATCCTCTCGGTTTGAAAGGGGTGGGTGAGCTCGGAACCATTGGCGCTACTCCTGCTGTCGCCAATGCGGTAGTTGATGCGCTGTTGCGCAACGGCGTCAGTCGAGAAAAAGCCATGGCGCTGCAAATGCCAATGACCCCGCAGAAGGTGTGGCAGGTATTGCACAACACTTAACCTGACTGCACGAGCTAAAAAACAAGTAGGGTGCTCTGCGCTCCTCGAAGCGCAACACCCCACTCAAACAAAGGCCTCAACACCAAGAAAAACCAAACTAAAAACCAAACCAGAAACGCAGCTCAAACAAAAAGTAGAGTGATCTGAGAGACGCGAAGCGCACGACCTCAACCACCACAGCCAACACCCTTAAAATAATTCGATAAAAGCGAAACAGACAGAAAACATGACTAACAGCTATCTACGCAATGGGTTGTTCACAGGCAAAAACGTAGTCGTCACCGGTGCCGGACGCGGCATAGGCGCCGCCGTCGCTGCTGCATTCGCGGCAGATGGAGCAAATGTGTTTGCTCACCTGGGCCGCGAAGAAAGTCGCAGTCACTGGGTGTTTCCGGCAGACAACCAGCAAGGCAACGTCACCACATTCACGGCAGATATGGAAAGCGTAGAAGGGGTAAAGCAGCTGGCCACCGATCTGACAGCAGCTGCCAGCCATATTGATGTGTTAATTCACAATGCCGGTACCATGCACGGCCGAGTGCTGACTCAGGATATGACCGCGGACCACTACGCCAAAGTCACAGACCTGAACGCTCGCAGTGTCGTGGTGCTGACCGCTGAGCTATTGCCATCTTTAAGAAAGTCGGCATCCGCTGCAATCGTCAATGTTACCTCTATATCTGCATCAACCGGAGGCAGCGCCGGTTCTTCCATTTATAGCGCCGCAAAAGGGTTTGTATCCACCTACACCCGATCACTGGCAACAGAACTGGCGGGCGACGGTATCCGCGTCAATGCGATATCCCCCGGCACCATCGATACCGACTTTCACCAGCGTTACTCCAGCGCAGAAAAGCTGGCGGCCACAGCAAAGTCGACCCCGTTAGGGCGTCTTGGCACAGCCGATGATTGTGTGCCGACGTGTTTGTTTTTATCTGCCCCGGAGCTCAGTGGTTTTATCACCGGCCAGATAATCGGTATCAATGGTGGCACCTCATACGTTTGACGAAGTCGGGCAATGTGGCCAGTCAATGCTGAGCCCCGAGCCCTCGTAATCCGTTAACCTGTTAAAGCTGTAAAAAAATCAATGGCACAGAAAACAAATGGTACAAGTAGAGATTAACCCGGAGTTCGACGACTTTATCGGACTATTGGCGCTGCTACACAAATCCTTCGCCTATATGGATGGCCGCATCGACCCGCCTTCGTCATTGCACAAGCTCGATGTCGACGCACTGCACGAGAAAGCCAGAGACGAAACTCTGCTAACCGCCGTAGATGGCGATAAGC
>CALGNZ010000035.1 GCA_937957915.1 uncultured Granulosicoccaceae bacterium
ACTTTGATTTTATCCTTGTACAGGTAGTAGCCTTTGGCAATGTCAAATTCGATCTGCAGGTCGCCGTTGTCGTTGATCACGGCCTGCGACGAAAAAGCTGTCTCCGGATCGAGCAATTCCTCGTCGCTGCCACCACCGAAAAGAGAGAGCGCGGCAAGTGGCGGCACGGCCCAGGGCAGAATCGCGAGAAAAATGACGGTTGACAGGATTTTTTTCATATTGCTTTTATAGACTTTTATTTATCTGACCATATGAATTAACGTTTGGTTGCGCAGATCGATTCCATAACTTTGTCTGTTATCTGATTTAATGCCAACCCGGTCAGTTTACTTTGATTATCGCAAATGACCATTGCGACAAATAGTGGGGTAAGGCGGTGTTTCCATCGATATTTCTGCTTTTTATAGCAATGCCGATAATCGAGATTTTCGTTTTGATTCAAGTGGGTAGCGCTATCGGTGCGCTCGCCACCATCGCCATTGTGGTATTTACGGCGATTCTTGGCACCTGGATGTTGCGCAGCCAGGGGCTGTCGACGCTGAATAAGGCCCGCAATCGTATGTCAGGCGGAGAGATTCCGGCCTTTCAGCTGATGGAAGGTCTGGCATTGGCGGTTGGTGGTGCGCTGTTATTGACGCCCGGATTTGTCACCGACGCTATTGGTTTCGCCTGCCTGTTGCCACCAACACGTCATTTACTGGTCAACGCCATTTCAAAGCGAGTATCGATCGCCGGAATGGCAGCAGGAGCGACTGCATCGGGCACTCGCGAGAGCTACAGTCAGACCTCTGGCAAAAAAGCTGGCAACAGCGCCAAACGTCCGGCGGCTGGTCAGGGTGATGTCATCGAAGGTGAATATACACGCAAAGACTAGTATCTCGCGTCGATCACTGAGTCGGCGGCCCTGATGTTGATTTTTAATCAGCAGCACTTATCTATAAAGGCTTGAGGGTGGGTCGGTTTTGCTGTTTAAAAGCCGGGTGGGTCTTATCCTCTTTAACTGTTGCCCTGGCATCTGCCAATTCAAAGCGGCACCCGTAACAGATTAAAACGGCAAGAATCGGCCTTCAGACCAGAGGCAAAGTGGAGTCGGGTTGCATTTTCTCTACCTGACCTCGTTTTTGGTGATATTTATCTCCCTCAAGACCTTGAAATCTGTTTCGAATTCACTACTATTAGCACTCGTCGAATGTGAGTGCTAACACTCTCATGGCGTAACCAAATTCAATAACTACACATACTAATAGGAGTCCGGATTTAATGAACATTCGTCCATTACACGATCGCGTGGTCGTGCAACGCATGGAAGAAGAGCGAACCAGCGCTGGCGGAATCGTTATACCCGATTCTGCAACAGAAAAGCCGATCCGCGGCGAAGTTAAAGCGATAGGCAACGGCAAAGTTACTGATGGCGGTGATGTTCGCGCTCTTGATGTAAAGGTCGGTGACACAGTGCTTTTCGGCAAATATTCTGGTACTGAGATAAAGGTTGACGGCGAAGAGCTGCTGGTGATGCGTGAAGACGACATCATGGCTGTTATCGAAGGCTAATTCGTTCACCTTAACTGTCACCTAACTTACAAACTCACGGAGAAAATTCAATGAGTGCAAAAGATGTTCAATTCGCCGATTCCGCGCGCAGCAGAATGCTCAAGGGCGTTGATGTTCTTGCAAACGCGGTAAAAGTTACACTCGGCCCAAAAGGTCGCAACGTAGTTTTAGACAAGGCATTCGGTGCCCCCACCGTCACTAAAGATGGTGTGTCCGTTGCGAAAGAGATCGAACTGGCCGACAAATTCGAAAACATGGGCGCGCAGATGGTAAAGGAAGTTGCATCGCAAACTTCTGACATCGCGGGCGACGGAACCACCACTGCAACAGTTCTGGCGCAAAGCATTGTGCGAGAAGGCCTGAAAGCCGTTGCAGCTGGCATGAATCCAATGGATCTTAAGCGTGGCCTGGACAAGGCAGTTTCTGCTGCCGTTGCGTCACTGGCAAGTTTGTCACAGCCATGTAATGACACAAAGGGTATTGCCCAGGTTGGTACCATCTCTGCCAACAGCGACGAAAATATTGGAACCATCATCGCTGATGCAATGGAAAAAGTCGGCAAAGAAGGCGTTATCACTGTTGAAGAAGGCTCTGGCCTCGAAAACGAACTCGACGTGGTTGAAGGTATGCAGTTTGACCGTGGCTACCTGTCTCCCTACTTCATCAACAATCAGGACAGCATGAGTGCTGAACTGGAAGATCCCTACGTACTGTTGTACGACAAGAAGATCTCCAACATCCGTGATTTACTGCCCACGCTTGAAGCCGTAGCAAAAGCAGGCAAGCCACTGTTGATCATTGCTGAAGACGTAGAAGGCGAAGCACTGGCAACTCTGGTTGTTAACAGCATGCGCGGTATCGTAAAAGTCTGTGCGGTTAAAGCACCTGGCTTTGGAGATCGGCGTAAAGCAATGTTGCAGGATATCGCTATCCTGACCGGTGGACAGGTTATCTCTGAAGAAGTAGGTCTGTCGCTTGAGAAAGTAACGCTTGAAGATCTGGGTAACGCAAAGAAAGTAAATATCGACAAAGAGAACACCACTCTTGTTGATGGTGCTGGCGAAAAGGACGAGATTAGCGGCAGAGTTGATCAGATCCGTGCTCAAATCGAACAGGCGACTTCTGACTACGACCGCGAAAAACTGCAGGAGCGTGTTGCAAAACTCGCTGGTGGTGTTGCGGTAATCAAGGTTGGCGCTGCCACTGAAGTTGAAATGAAAGAAAAGAAGGATCGTGTAGACGATGCCCTTCACGCAACCCGCGCTGCTGTTGAAGAAGGTGTGGTTGCTGGTGGTGGTGTTGCATTGATTCGCGCTGTTGCTTCGCTGGATGGTGTTAAGGGTGACAACCCTGATCAGCAGCACGGTATTACAATCGCACGACGTGCAATGGAAGAGCCCCTGCGTCAGATCGTTGCAAACGCAGGTGACGAGCCTTCTGTTGTTGTTAATCAGGTAGCCGGTGAGTCCGGAAACTACGGTTACAATGCGGCGACCGGCGAGTATGGCGACATGATAGCCATGGGTATCCTTGATCCAACTAAGGTTACTCGTTCTGCACTGCAGAATGCAGTTTCAATAGCTGGTTTGATGATCACTACCGAAGCTATGGTTGCTGAGCTACCTAAGGAAGACGCACCAGCTATGCCTGATATGGGCGGCATGGGCGGAATGGGCGGCATGATGTAAGTCACCCGCTGACTTGTTGTTCCAGAAAAGCCCGGTTCAAACCGGGCTTTTTTGTTTTAAGCGTTCAGGCTGTTACCGGCAGAAAATCAGCCATTGGCGGTAAGGTTTCTGACATTGTCGCCTGCTGCCGAAGTGCGGCCCGGAAAATGGTTCATTTTTAGCATTTGGTGTTCGATTGTGCCCCGGAAGGTCCGTAACAACTACCGGTGGTATGACATTGACAGGTTGACGTAATGAAATGTGAACAGTGTCGTATGTCGCTGTATAAACGCTGTCTGGCGTGAGATTGTGCTCCGTTATCTATTGATGTTCCTGCCATACCCGAGATTGGCCCGTGTTGAAAAAAATAATAATTAGATCCAATACCCGAAACCTGGCTTTGTCCAGTGTGTTTGCTGTGCTGGTGGCACTGCCTCTGATCAGCCGTGCTGGTATGTTTGATCAGTTGATGAACGCAGCGGACGAGGCACTGGTTACTTACGGCAGAGATGCAGTAGGTGTCGGTCGCGGTGATTTGAGTGCAGATGTTGTTTCTGATGGATTGCGCGAGGTGCTGTTGCAGGGCAGCAATAGTGTAGGCCTCCGCCTGTCCAGAAATAACGCCTACAGCAGTGATGCGGTAATTCGAATTTCACTTCCAGAAGCATGGAATGAAGCGCGAGATATTGCCGCAAGAATTGGTTATCAGTCCGAGTTTGATGAACTGGAACATCGGCTAAACAGAGTCGCTGAGGCTACTGCGCCGGCTACCCGAGACTATCTGAAACAGGCGATCGGCCGTCTGCAACTGGATAACGCTCGGGAAATTCTGAATGCTGGTGATGCCGCGGCTACTGCCCATCTTCGGCGCAGTGTTGCTGGTGAAATCCAGCGTGCGTTACGCCCCTTTATTGAAAAATCGCTTGAAAGCAGCGGTGCGGCGGGTCAAAGTAACGAGATTTCCAGACGTATAGCCCGCTTGCCAATGGTTCGAGATCTGGGTATTGACCTGGCTGATCATGTAGTGGAGCTGAGCCTTGACGGCTATTTCCACTATCTACGCAAAGAAGAACAAATTATTCGCAAGGATCCGAGTCGGCATTCGAGTGAACTTTTAAAGAAACTTTTTGGATGACCTTGGCCCAATAGCCGCCATTTGCGGCTGTTGGGTGAAGCTGGTGCGCGGGTAAACTGGCAGAGTATTGTCAACGCAGTTGTTGTCAGCAACCACAAGTCGATGCAGCGGTAGTGAATCGGTTAATGAATTGTTGCCGATGGTTTCTGTCAATACGGGTGCGGTCCGGACTTGATTATCTAAACGACGCAGTTAAGATCTGGAAATAACCGGCCGGCAGGCGGTCATTCCTGGGCAGTCTCTCTGATGATTGCCGGGCAACAACATACACAAGATATATCAAATAAACAGAGGGGCGCGCTTCGTGCGAAGAGTGGTAGTGACCGGGATGGGAATCGTTTCCTGTCTGGGCGTCGATAAACAACAGGTTACCCGATCTTTGCGAGAGGGACGTTCTGGTATTTCAAGGAACGAAGAATATGCCGAAATGGGTATGCGCAGCCACATTTCCGGCACGCCGCAAGTAGATTTTAAAGAGCAGATTGATCGAAAGCAGCTTCGATTCATGGGCTCTGCAGCAGCTTATGCCTACCTGTCAATGCAACAGGCGATAGCAGATGCAGATTTGCCACCGGAGCTCGTGTCCAATAGTCGCACGGGTATTATCGCCGGGTCAGGAGGAGCATCGTCTGCCAGCCAGGTGGAAGCAGCGGATCTTATGCGTAACCGCGGTATTCGCAAAGTGGGCCCCTATCGCGTTACACAGACGATGGGCAGTACCGTTTCCGCTTGTCTTGCCACGCCATTTTCAATTAAGGGGGTTAATTACTCCATGTCCTCTGCGTGCTCAACCAGTGCCCACTGTATCGGGCATGCGGCGGAGCAAATACAGCTTGGCAAACAAGACATTGTCTTTGCTGGCGGTGGCGAGGAAGAGCACTGGACCATGAGTTGTCTGTTCGATGCAATGGGTGCACTGTCTAGTAAATACAACGATACACCGACGGAAGCATCTCGCGCCTATGACGCCGATCGAGATGGCTTTGTCATCGCAGGTGGTGGCGGCATGCTGGTAGTCGAGGCGCTGGACCATGCGTTGGAGCGTGGTGCGAAAATCTATGCAGAGATAATTGGCTACGGTGCTACCTCAGACGGGGCCGATATGGTTGCGCCGTCGGGCGAAGGTGCCGTTCGTTGCATGCAGCTCGCGCTGCAAAATGTCAATACACCCATAGACTATCTAAACGCCCATGGCACCAGCACACCTGCCGGCGATGTAACAGAGTTGCGAGCAATAGCAGAGGCATTTGGTGACAATGCACCGAAAGTCAGTTCAACCAAATCTTTGTCTGGTCACTCGTTGGGTGCGGCAGGTGTACAAGAAGCGATTTACTGTTTGCTGATGCAGCAGGAGCGTTTTATTACCGCGTCCGCCAACATAAAAAACCTGGACCCGGAAGCGGGTAATGTTTCCATCGTCACCGAAACAATAGAAGATGCAAAAATTGATACGGTAATGTCCAACAGTTTTGGATTTGGTGGTACCAACGCATCACTGGTTATGCAACGCTACAACGGTTAAGCAGTCGTGTTGTAGAGGCTTTAATTGTAGCTCGTAAAAATCAATATTTCGCCTGTTGGTCACTGTAACGTGCCATTAAACCAAAGCGGACAGACTGTTCCGCTTTTGTGTGCTCAATAGTTGGGTACCAGGTCAGACTAGCGCATTACCTGCTTATAGCGAAAACAGCTGGTTTGGTGGTCGTTGACCATGCCAACACCCTGCATATACGCGTAGCAGATGGTGCTGCCAATAAACTTGAATCCGCGTTTTTTTAAATCCTTGCTCAATAGGTCGCTGATGGCAGTCTTTGAGGGCACATCCTTCATTGAGCGGTTCTTGTTGATAATTGGTTTACCATCAACAAATGCCCATAAATAGGTCGCAAAATCTCCAAACTCGGATTGCACAGCCATAAAGGCCTGGGCGTTTGATCGAGTCGAAAATACTTTGAGTCGGTTTCTGATGATGCCCGGGTCCAGCAACAGTTTCTCGAGCTTTGCGTCGGTAAATTTCGCCACCTTTTTAACGTCAAAATCTGCAAAGACTTTCTTGTAGTGAGCTCTTTTGTTGAGCACGACGTGCCAGCTGACACCAGCCTGTGCGCCCTCTAAAATTAACATCTCGAATAGCGTTCTGTCGTCGTAGACAGGCACACCCCATTCGGTATCGTGATAGTCCCGATCAATGTCACTGCCTTCACACCAACTGCATCGTTGTATTTTTTTAGTCATCCCGATCCCTGATTAGCGTGTTACCTGTGTGTCGCTGAGGAGCTGCGCTAATTCACACCGCAGTTTTGCAAGCGGCTAGTGAACATTCTCCGGTGTGGTTTTCTCCTGCACCAGTACCCAGGGCGCTGTCACTACACACCAGAAGTCCGGATTGCGCGCTGTCCAGTCTTTTGCATCGTCGTCCGATGCTCTGGCGACTGTGCCCTCGTTAAGCATGGACTTCAACTCGGTCGTATTGTCTGTAGCGATCTTTTGCGCTACATCGATTAGGTCGATATCCGTGTCGACCTTGATTACCACACCGCGTGCAAAGTACCTGATGAGTTCAGCCCAGCTGATCACACCGGTTTCCTGGTTCAGGGTTTCCTTTAAATCAGACATAGTGTCATCCTGTGTGGTGCCGAGTGACAAGTCGAACAAGGCTCTGGCAGAGGTTCTACTACGGCGTTTTGAGCTATTGTTGCCGATACGTACTGCCCGATATATCGGTTAGTGCAGGCGTTACTTGCTTTCAGAAGAGTGTAACTCAGCGTCGTGCGTTATCAATACTTCAATGGCTAATTGCAGTTGCAAATCTTCAGCAGCAATAATTCTTTCTGCCTTATCGCTGTCCGAGTCCTGGTATTTTTTTCGCACCTGGGTTTCCAGCAACTGTCTTTGGTAAGCCCTGGCTTGTGTACTGATATTGAGTGAGCCGCTCTCCCGAAACATGAAATCAGCCTCTGTCTCGATGTAATGGTCCGGAACGATACCGCTGCCGTGAATAAGACCCTGCGATTGAGTACCAAACATGGCAATGGTTGTTCTTAAAGCGCCGCCAATTGGTTCAGCCAGGTTGAATACGCGTTGCACCAGTCCTTTGCCAAAGGTTGGGCTGCCGACTACCAGTCCGCGGTGGTAGCCCTGCAGTGCGCCGGCGACGATTTCCGCTGATGATTTACTCTCTCCATTGACCAGAATGGCCAGTGGCAGATCGGTGATGTGTGGGCCGTGTCGAGGCAGTTGTCTGACGTCTCCGGATTTGTACTTTTCGCAATATATATGAGGCTCGGTACTAAACATTGAGACAGTCGCCCGTGCGGCACGCGTTGATCCGCCAGGGTTGTCTCGCAGATCGAGAATGACTGACGAGATGCCTTTTGCGATTAAATCCCTCAGTAATTCCTCTACGCGCTTGTGGGTATTTCCACCGAAGCGGCTTATTCGGAGGTAGCCGATTTGATTGACAAGCATTTCAGCCCTTGCATAGTGCAAATCAACCGCTTTTCGTGTGCTGGATACAGTGTGCTGTTTATTTTCTCGACGTAAAGAGAGCTGGAATCGGGTGTCAGGTTCGCCTTTTAACTGTTGAGAAATTTTTGCGGTTGAATATCCCTGCAAATCGATATCGTCGATTGCGATGATTCTGTCGCCGGGTTTTATGTCACTGTTTTCGAGTGGGCCGCCGAGCAGTGGACCGATAACCAAAGGATAGCCACCAGTTACCGCACGGAATTTCAGGCCAACACCAACATAACTGCCCGAGCGTCTCTCTCCATATGCAATCAACTGCTGTGGTGAGATGTAATTCGCGTATTGATCCTCGTACTGATCGATAGTTTCCGAGAGTAGTTCACGCATGATCGTGGTTTCACGCGAGCTGCCGGATTGATTACGTTTGGGGTACGCTGTGGATTCAACACGTTTTTTAAGTTCGCCAAGCACATCAGCCGTCGATTGCGGAGGGGAGTGAATAAACAATTCCAGCTGGGTTTGTTCGATTAGATCCAGCGCGCGCTCAAACTCTTCTGTTGCACCTTTCGAAAGGGTATCTGTGAATGCAATAGTTGGCAGGCAAACGAGGATACTCGCAATGATTGCTAAAAGGATGATAGCTACTTCTGTCCTCCTCACGAACAGATGCAGGTGGCGGAAGGTCACTGTACGGCGGTTGGATAACTGAATTTCTTTTGACTGCATTCAGGCCTTGCCTGCCAGAGATAAGAACCGTGCTGTTAGCCGGGCAGACTACAGATGTAGCAGGCGAGGTTTGTCAGCGCGAACCACTTTGTAACCTGCCGCTTCGAGCAAATCACTTTGTTGCAGATCTTCAACTTTGCGGCTGAGCGCCAGCCCCATTTTGTCTAGTAATGCGGCAGTCTGAAATTGATGGTCGTCGATGTGCTGACCAAAAGTGCTGTCTCTGGGCACAAGGATGGGACGTTTGCCCATTCTTAACGACGTCAGCGCAGTGCCGGTACCGGCATGTGCAATAACTACGTCGGCTTCCAGCATCGCTTGCTCAATTTCATGTGCTGGTACCACTTCTTTGCCATCGATATTCAGGTCGGTGACATCAGTGGATCCGGTTTGCCAAAGAACTTCGTCGGCATCCTTGAGATACTCAGCGAGCTTCACAATAAATTCTCTGAAGCTGTAGTCTTCCATTGTACCGACTGAAACGACTGCACGACGTATTCTTGCCGGTGGCTCGGTCAGGAGCTCAGAACTAAAGCCCTCAAAAACAGACCCGAGGTAAGTCCATTGCTCATCGGCCCATGTTTCATGCTGGTTGTAGAGTTTTATCCCTGGTACGCGGCACAGGGCTTTTCCTGTTACGGACGGACCCTCAACACGCGTTGCTGATTCTATATAGTGGGTTGGAATGCCGCGCACAGAGCTGTACGGCAGATAAGCCAGTGCGATAGCAGAACCGGTGCTGATCACGGTATCGACCTTGTACTTTCTGATCAGGCGAAACGCGGAGGGAACATTTTTTAAAACCGATGCAAAACCACGGGGTTTGATATACGGAACGTACTCTACCTGCTGGTCCTGCAGCATAGACCTGGTCTGAGGCGAGTCGAACGTCACCCACACACAATCCGAGGATGTTCCCTGAATCCGCGGCCACAACTCAGCGAGTTGTGTGAAATGCCCGCCGCTTGATGCTACCAGCATAGTTGTCATTGGATAACTATACGCTGAAACATGCGCATTCAGGCAAGTAGCATTGGCTACGCCCGTGGCAATACGAAAAAGCAGGGATATTCAATCGTGGCCCTTCATCTTTATTTGCGTGAGTGCATTTACTGTGTTTGATTGTGTGGGTCTTTGCATGAGGTAAATGGTTGTCACTAGCCAGTAAATTGACAAACACATTCGCTGGATTAGTCTGTTGTTTATTTTTTTAGTGTATCCGCACTAGCCATAGTATCCAACAAAATCGTTGCTATCACACGAATGTTTACCGACCTGAAATCGCCGAGCGTCGCTATTGTTCGATTACGTCGGTTCTTCGCTGGTTTCACTGATCAAATTCAGCCGGGTGCCCGTCGTTCACTACCGAAGGAGTAAGGAGTGTGCGCAATTTGTGTGCAAATTTGCAGGGGTGGCGAGTTAAAAATTGATAAAATGTTGTCTCGGCAATCATGATGGTTGTTCAACGCGCTTGCTTACGTCGGTTTAAGCTGCTTGCTTAAACTTTCCCTGTCTACGCCAAACGTTGTGGCCGTGGTCATCAGTTGTTCAATAGTGGTGTCGTCGACTTCAATACCATTGTCAAGCCGATCTGCCGCGCGCCGCTCCTCTGGCTCTCCGGGCATTAATACCTCGGTTACTCCATCAGCGGGCTTACCATCCTTTATAGACTGGTAAAACTCGAGTACCCGGGATTCAATATCACTGATGTTATCAAACCCGGCAGGATTGATAACAATCGATAGCATATTGTTAAAAACCCCTCTCGGTATATTGTTGCCAGTGGCGACTGTTTCTTTGCCGGCGAGTGCGCCGGCGAGTAGTTCTACAAAAATCCCGAGTCCAGACCCCTTGTGCGCGCCAAAAGCAGTCAACGCGCCTTCTCGCCGTGACCATATTGGCTCTGGATCAGTGGTAGAGTGCCCTTCTTCATCAATAACCCAGCCAGTTGGAATCTGTTCCCCTCGATTGTATGCGACTCTGACTTTGCCCATGGCGACAGTGCTTGTCGCCATATCGAGCATGGGTTTTGCTTTGCCATCTACGGGTATGCCCATACTGACCGGATTGGTGGAGAACCCTGGTTCGCAACTACCAAAGTGTGCGACCAGTGGCGGGTGGCCCCACACATTCACGAAGTGAAGTGACACAAACCCTTTCGCTGCGCAGTATTCGGAATAGTTACCAGCGCGGGAAATGTGCCCGGAATTACGAAGCCCCAACACTGCAACGTTGTGCTCACTGGCGGTTTCAATGGCATGGTCCAGAGCGAGCAGTGCCATTCGATGTCCAAAGCCTCTTTTTGCATCGACTACGCAAATCGCCCCGGCGACAGGCAGGAAATCAGGAGTTTGGTTCGGAATCAGGTTACCGTCTTCAACTTGTTGGCCATACATGGGCAACATGCCGACGCCGTGTGAATCGTGGCCGCTAAGATTGGCCCGGATCAGATGATCTGCAACAATTGCAGCTTCGTTATCACTACAACCGAAGCCGTTTAAGATAGTTTTCGCTGCGGTTTCTAAACTGTCAGCAGAGTAACGCATGCACGGCTCCCGGGTTTTAAGGCCCTTATTGTGTAGTGGAATTCTGACCACAGTTTAACCCCAAAACCGGGCCGGAAACTGATGCCGGATGGAGTGTTACTGGTTTGTCTGGTGGTTGTCTTCCATGCAATGGAGTCGACGATAATCATTTGTTAACATTTTACTGAGGTGGTTTGCAGATAAAGTGCAGGGAACAGTGTTCGGCCCGTTGTGGTGTGGACATTGTGCGTGTCTACTGAGGCAGGCATGGAATTTACTGCGACACGGACCGGCTGATCGCCCTGGCGTTAGAATTATTGATGTTTTACCTTTAAGACGAGAAAACTTAATCCAACATGATCTTTAATATGCAACGTGGCGTGTCGTTAAATGAGTTCGGTACTCGGCTGAGAATGTCTTTTGCTTGAAGTGTTCTCATTGTCGGTCGAGCTGTGCTGTTGCTGCTTGAATTCAGCCAGCAACTGACGAGTTTTAGTATGACTTTCCAGCGTATGTTGCCTGACCACAAATCAGCGAGCGGTGTAGCTGCTGATGAGTTGAAGTCGTGTTGACGGTCGGTGTATGTCACCTGTGGTTCTCTGAGAATACGATTGATCAGTTAGCTGGTCTCGGTTTTGTTGAATCAACAGTGCCACGAGTGAAATTACAAGCAACACAATATCGGGCCTTCTCAGCTAATGAGCAATCTATCGGCAACTACTCAAACAATCGAAACGGAGTGTGTCAGTTCAATGCCTGATCATCAGGAAATCAGCGTCCTGGACGTTCGGTTTCTAAACATTTCGATGGATCAGGCGCTCGCCTTGCTGGAAAACACTATCACTAGTGGCCGCAAAGAGGCGGTGTCCTTCATCAATGCAGATTGCCTCAACATCAGTGTCCGCGACAGGGAGTATCGTGAGCTGCTGAATAGTCAAAGCATTGTTTTGCCTGATGGTGCTGGTATTGGTATCGCCTGTCGCCTGATGGGTGAAAAAATGGTAGCTAATCTGAACGGTACTGATTTACTGCCACCGCTCTGCGAGCTCTCCAGAGGCAAGGGGTACAAAATATTTTTACTGGGTGCCGCTGAAGGGGTTGGGCAACGGATGAAAGCCAATCTTGAGGCCACGTACCCCGGGCTTGAAATAGTCGGTGAGCAACACGGTTATTTTAATCACGAAACAGATACGGACAAAGTTATCGACAGCATTAATACGCTTGAGCCGAACATTGTACTGGTAGCGTTTGGTGCGCCGCGTCAGGAAAAGTGGATCAGACAGCACATCGAAAAGATGAATGCGAACCTGTTACTAGGGGTCGGTGGGCTGTTCGATTTTTACTCAGGCGATAAAAAGCGTGCACCGTTGTGGATGCGCAATAGCGGGCTTGAGTGGGTGTACAGGCTCTATCTGGAGCCCGGGCGTTTATGGCGTCGCTATATCATCGGCAACCCGATGTTCATGTATCGCACACTGCGCTGGATTAGAAAGCAAAAACGGTAGTTGCCTGACTGCGGAGCCGGTGCTTTAACCGGTGTTTGTGTAACTTGTCATCAGGGTCGGTTAAAACAGACCCTGTTCAGTTGTAGTCAGCAGAGCTGACCCCGCACTATCCTCACTGTACTATCCTCACCGCAATACACACGGCTCAACGTGCTGCAGTATCTGTATTACTACTGCGAAGCGCCCAGGGCGATAGCTCTTTCTCTGGACTTTTGCAGCGACTGTGGGTTGTTAATTTCGGCAATCGTCGCCGGGCTATTGTTGCCTGATTCCGGCCATCCAGAGATATGCTGGTGCACTACATCAGCCAGCGACTGGATGTGTGCAGGGCGATCATTTAGCGCTTCTATATAATTGAATTTTTCTCCGCCGGCGTGCATAAATATTTCGCGGTTTTCGACATTTATCTCTTCGATAGTTTCAAGACAGTCAGCCGAGAACCCCGGACAAATCAGATCAATGTGCTTTATGCCTTCGGATGGCAGTGTTTCCATTGTCTTGTCGCAATAGGGCTGTAACCAGGGTTCGCGTCCAAACCGCGACTGGAAAACAACCTGGTACTGCGTAGAGTCGAGTTGCAGCGATTCGGCTAGTAAGCGCGCTGTTGCCTGGCATTGGCAAAAGTATGGATCACCTGAATTTCGATAGCGCTGAGGAATGCCGTGGAACGACATGACCAGACGCTGCGGGTTACCATTCTGTTGCCAGCTGGCCCTGACTGATTCTGCCAACGCCTTGATATAACCCGGATGATCAAAGTATTGGTTGATAAACCGGGTTTCCGGAATCCACCGAATTTTTGTCATCTGGCGCGTGACTTCGTCGAATACAGACGCCACGGTTGACCCGGAGTATTGTGGATACAGCGGCAGCACCAACATGCGCCTCACGCCGGCCTCACGGAACTCTGCCAGTGTATCTTCGATAGACGGGTTGCCGTACCGCATTGCCAGCGATACCCGGGTGTCGGGCAATGTGGTTTGAAGATGTTGCCGCAGTTGCTCAGTCTGCTTCAGCCCTATCGACAGCAGGGGCGAGCCGGTTTCAGGATCCCAAACGGTTTTGTAGGCCTCGGCTGTGCGCGATGGTCTAAAGCGTAGAATGACGCCATGAAGTATTAACCACCACAGTGCCCGGGGAACTTCTACCACTCTGGGGTCACTCAAAAACTGATTGAGGTAGCGCCGGACAGAACGAGTACTGGTATCGTCAGGCGTGCCGAGGTTAACCAACAGTATGCCCAGCCGCGACGCAGAGCCGTGTTGATAGTTCGGTTCACCGATGTATGCCATGCTGAAGAAATCCTGTGTTTAGCGAGGGATGGTTTTTCGGCCGCTGCGTTTGCAATTGCCACGTTTGTAAGCACCATATTTTGAATGTCAGGGTGTCTGTGGGGTGCGACGCAGAGAACACTCAATATCCGGGGAAGTATAAGCACTCGGCGAGTGCGCAGGGTATTTATGAAAATGCCTGTCGGGTGCGTTTGTGTTGCTGGTAATTGATACGTCTATTGCCCGATCAGGGTTTTCCTGTTACATATTTAGATCACAATTTGCATTTTCGAAACAGTAGTTATGCACATGGGCACGATCCAGTCAACCACTTGTCTGATATTTTTTTCAGTTGCGGTATTTCACCCTATATGGTCATTAAACTATTGATATTAATATTAAAATATGGCTTTGAGCTCGAGCCAAACACATGAATAACTGTGGTTTCGGATTGCAAAGTTTCAGCGGTCAAATTGTTTTCCACAGAGTTATCCACAGGCTGGCGCTGACACATCGTGGGTGATACCGAGGTGCTTGCCGACGTGGTAAAGGTGGCCATTGCAGTGCCATTGTCGCAGGTATTCGATTATTTACCGATTGGAGAACTATCTGCCTACCAGACGGGTTGTCGTGTGCTTGTGTCATTCGCACGGCGCAAGGTGGTGGGCGTTGTGGTTGGCCATGGACAGCCATCGGTGGCAATCAGCAAGGTCAAGTCAGTTGAGCAGTTGCTCGACACTGCACCACTGGTACCAAAAGACATTGTCGAGCTGATTCAATGGGCAGCGGGCTATTACCACCATCCACTCGGAGAGGCCTGGGCTACCGCGCTTCCTGTTGCTTTACGGAGGGCCGAATTCAAAGCACCAAAGGAACCTGTTGTCTACCGGCCGACCAAAGCCGGTGCAGAAGATTGCTCAACGCTCTTGAAACGGGCGCCTGCGCAGGCCGGTTTGCTGGCGTTTTTGAGTGAAAGTCCGCTACCGAGGTCAGCCGCAGAGTGCCGCCTGCACGATACTGGCTGGTCAGCGCCGATGAAGCAACTCATCGCTAAAGAGCTGGTTGAGACCGTTCGATCCGGGCTACCCGCGGAGCTCGCTCGCGATCGGGTCAAACACTCGCCCGAGCTTAATTCAGAGCAATCCAGCGCCGCATCTGCGATCCGAAAAAATCTGCATCACTTTTACGCGCAGCTACTTTACGGCGTAACAGGCAGCGGCAAAACAGAGGTCTATATTGATGCCGCCAGGCCGGTTATTGAAGCCGGCAAACAAGTGTTGATCCTGTTGCCGGAAATTGGTTTGACGCCGCAGTTACTCAGCCGCATACAGAGCGCGCTGGCTTGTCGGGTAGAGTTGAGCCACTCTGGCTTAAACGATTCTGAACGTTTTCTTGCCTGGCAAGCTGCTCGCAAGGGCGAGGCTACGGTACTCATTGGTACTCGCTCTGCGGTGTTTACGCCGATGCCACAGCTCGGCCTGATAGTAGTTGATGAAGAGCACGATGGATCACTCAAGCAGCAGGACGGGTTTCGCTATCACGCCAGAGACCTTGCCTTGGTCAGGGCCAGAGCATCCAACATTCCCGTAGTGCTGGCGTCAGCAACGCCGTCTCTGGAGTCGCTCCACAATGCAGCCAAAGGGCAGCTGGAATTACACAAACTCAACAAGCGGGCGGGTGCGGCCAAAGGGCCCGGGCTGTCGCTGCTCGATAGCCGATCGGCCCACACCGAAAACGGCGTCTCTGGTGAGCTACTGGGCAGAATGAACGAGGTCCTTGCACGCGGTGAGCAGGTAATCATATTCATTAATCGCCGCGGATTTGCACCAGTATTGATGTGTGAGGCGTGTGGATCAATGACTGACTGCAATCACTGCGACGCGCACATGACAATCCACGCGCGATCGCGCAGTCTGCGATGCCACCACTGTGGTGCCTCGCGTTCAATACCGCGCGCTTGTCTGCACTGCGAGTCAACAGATCTTCTGCACGTGGGTGTTGGCACAGAACGGGTCGATGAGTATTTGACCGAAAAATTTCCCGACTACCAGGTGCTGCGCATTGACAGAGATACCACCAGCCGCAAGGGTGAGCTGCAACGCCATCTGGCGATGGCGGCATCCGGTGAGGCGCAAATCCTTGTTGGTACACAAATGCTCGCCAAAGGGCATGACTTTCCCAATGTCACTCTGGTGGGCATTCTCGATGCTGATCAGGGGTTGTTCAGTGCCGATTTCCGCTCGATAGAGCAAATGGGGCAGCTCATTGTGCAGGTCGCCGGCCGCGCCGGGCGGGCTGAAAAGCCAGGTCACGTCATCGTGCAGTCGCGCAGTCCTGATCATCCGCTGCTGCAGACGCTGTTGCAGGAGGGTTACGGGCCATTCACCGACCACCTTTTAACCGAGCGTAAAGATGCACTGTGGCCACCTTACGTTCACATCGCACTGTTACGATCTGATTCGGCGGTAGCGGGGGAGGCGCGTGCATTCCTGCAGCAGGTGAAAGAATGGCTGTCTGCCTCGGGCAGCGAGCACATCAAACAGATCACTATTATGGGACCGGCGGATGCGCCGATGGAGCGCCTGGGAGGGCGCCACAGAGCGCAGCTCTTACTGATGTCTGCCAGCCGCAAACCGCTGCATCAGCTGTTAGCGACCATGAGACCTGCTCTGGAAAAAAATCCTGCGGCCAGAAAGATTCGATGGTCGTTGGATGTTGATCCACATGATATGCTTTAGCGTCCTGACAAATACCACCAGATATAGTAGACAGGGCGGAAATCTATGCTATAGAAACCCTATGCAGAAGGTATTTTGATTCATCTTTGTCTTCCGTTACAACACTTCAGGCGTTAGAATAGAAACACGACGTAAGATACTGACAACAAATTGAAAATAATGTTTATTTTGCGTTACTTCTAATGTCTGGATTTCGCTAAAACCGGGTCTTTGTGCAAGGGCTTCGGCAGAGCATGGTGTGGAATTGAAACAGGAAATGAGCAGTGTCGCATGATGGGCAGAAATCGTTGTTAACAATATACCGCTACACGATTGCCCGGTACGAATACTGTGCGAGAAAAGATCGAGATTAATCCCTCTTTGAGCCGACCTGGTTAGCTGCGCCCGGTAACAGCTTGCAGCCACCAGCAACGCACAATAGGCGACTGGATATGAATAAATCAATATCGCGAAAAATACATAACTGGCACCCCGGCCAATTACCCGGGGCTTATACCATTACAGGGAAGTCGAGGCAGCGCGGGCTCGGACAGGGCTGGATGCTCATGACCATCGGTGTCATGGTCGGCTTTGTACTGGGGTTTATCCTGTTTCTGTCCAGATTGCCGGAAGAACGCTACACGCTGGTCGAAACCGAGCGTGCAATTGAGGAATACCAAACCACAGAAGCTTCGCAGTTCGCGTTCTACGATAACCTGTCAGATGTTGAAAATGCCGTCCCCAATGTAGAGGTCGACGACATAAAGGATTTCAAACGCTCACGCAGTGAGGGCAAGTACGGAGCCGGCAACAATGAACGCGCCGGGGCTGTGCAGATCGCAGAAGAACTCACAGTTATTGACGGACTGGCAGACGGTGTGCAATCGCTGTCGGTGCCGGCAGGTTCGGCGGTGCAAATTGTTGCCAAAAACAGTGAGCCGGTAACCCAGCCGCCGCCAGCCGCCAGTGGCAAGTCGAAAACGGTCAGAGAACCGACCGTCATTAAAAAGATCCACACCAAGCCATCTACTTCTTTTTATCTGCAGGCTGGTGCGTTCACGAAAAGCGGTGACGCACAGCGCATGAAAGACCGCCTCACACAATCTGGTATGGACGCTTTTGTGCGTACCGTTGCTATCGACGGGCAGTCATGGCACCGGGTTAGAATTGGTCCATTCTATGATTCTGATACGTTACACACCGCACAAACCAAACTTGGACGCAACGGTATCAGTTACCTGGTGATTAAAGTCCAGAGTTAAGGATGCTTTAGCAGCTGGTTGTAATACCTGGTGATCGCGGCAGGTTTGCGTTTGACACGGGTTCGCACAATGAGCGTTGACAGTGGCTGTGGTTATTTTCTTTATCCCTGCAGCCATCGCATTTTTTTATGCAGTGCGGATGGCACAGGTCGCCAGTCTAAAGCGCCGACAACAGATAACTGAAATCGATATTACATGTCGAGTATTGTAACCTCGTCCTTGCATAAGGACATCGACAAGTGCATGCGATCTGATCAGCATGCACTGCGCAGACGCTTACGCAATATCGCTAAAAAAAACGCCGGAAAAAAAGCGCCTGACTCCTCTGCGAAAGATCTGGAAACCCTGCAAAAAGACATAGCCTCAGCGGTAAACCGTCATCAAAAACGCATTGCAGACGTACCAGACCCAGAGTACCCGGAACAGTTGCCTGTGGTACAGCACCGTGAAGAAATAATAGAGGCGATAAAAAACAACCCGGTAACGATCATTTGCGGGGAGACCGGCTCAGGTAAAACCACTCAGATACCGAAAATGTGTCTGCAGGCTGGTCGCGGGATCAACGGTATGATTGGTCACACGCAGCCCAGAAGAATTGCCGCGCGAAGTGTTTCTGATCGAATAGCATCCGAGTTAAACACAGAGCTGGGTGCGGCGGTTGGGTTTAAGGTGCGTTTCAGCGACAAGATGTCCAGCCAAACCTACATTAAGCTGATGACCGATGGAATCCTGTTAGCTGAAATTCATTCGGATCCATGGCTCAATCAATATGACACCATTATTGTTGATGAAGCGCACGAGCGATCGCTTAACATTGATTTTATTCTGGGCTATCTCAAGCGTCTGCTGAGTAAACGGCGTGATCTAAAAGTGATCATTACTTCGGCGACCATTGACCCGGAAACATTTTCACGGCACTTCAATGATGCGCCAATAGTATCGGCAGAGGGCAGAAGCTACCCGGTAGAAGTTCGTTATCGTCCATGGGATGAAGACGAAAGTGACGATAGAGACCAGCCGCAGGCAATCCTCGACGCCTGCGAAGAGCTGGCATCACTTGGCAGTGGCGATACACTGGTATTTTTACCCGGTGAGCGGGACATACGCGAAACAGCAGATTATCTGGCGCGTAAGACTGGCAGCAGTCGACTGTTGCGCGGTGTTGAAGTATTGCCGATGCTCGCACGGCTCTCCGCATCAGAGCAGGCTAAAATTTTCTCGCCTCATGGCAAACGCCGCATAGTGCTGGCCACTAATGTTGCTGAGACTTCGTTAACCGTACCGGGTATTCGCTACGTAGTGGACAGCGGTCTTGCACGCATGTCGCGCTACAGTGTACGCAGCAAGGTACAGCGACTGCCAATTGAAAAAGTGTCACAGGCATCCGCTAATCAGCGCAAAGGTCGCTGCGGCCGAGAAGCGCCAGGTGTGTGTATAAGGCTGTACTCTGAAGATGACTTTACACAACGACCAGAGTTTACCCAGCCTGAGATATTGCGAACCAATCTTGCGTCGGTAATCCTGCAGATGGAAGTGTCGCGTCTCGGGCAGGTGGAAGATTTTCCTTTTGTTGAATCACCCGATTCACGTCTAATCAATGACGGGTATCGTTTATTGGTGGAGCTCGGGGCTGTCGATGAGCGCAACCGCTTAACCAAACTGGGCCGTACTATAGCGAGGCTACCCATTGATCCTCGATTGGCTCGCATCGTTATAGAGGCGAAGCAAGAAGGATGCGTGAATGAGGTGCTGAGTATCGTCAGTGCTCTTTCGATTCAGGATCCTCGTGAACGACCAATGGCAAAGCAGGCTGCGGCCGATGAGTTGCATGGCGAATTCAATCATGAAAAGTCAGACTTTCTTGCCATTGTAAATATGTGGGAGTTCTGTCGCGTACAGAGTGAACGCTTGTCGGGCAATCAGTTTCGAAAAATGTGCAAGCAACGCTTTTTGTCTTATTTGCGTGTACGAGAATGGCGTGATATCAGGCGACAGCTACAACAAATAGTGAAAGAACTTGGTGGTGTTGAAAACACTACCGAAGCCAGCTACAGCAAAGTACACAGAGCCTTACTCACGGGCCTGCTTGGCAATGTTGCAATTAAAGAGGATCGCAACAACTACAATGGTACGCGCAACCGCAAATTAATGATTTTCCCCGGGTCCGGTGTGTTTGGCAAAGGTGCCAAATGGATTATGGCCGCAGAAGTGAGTGAGACTACGCGGTTGTATGCGCGCGGGGTTGCAGGCATAGAGCCCGAATGGATAGAGGAAGCCAGCCAGCATTTGCTCAAGCACAGTTATTCAGGTGCCAATTGGCAACGCAAAAGAGCGCAGGTTGGCGCTTATCGGAAATCAACGCTCTATGGTTTGGTGATTGTTGAAAAAAAGCGGGTTAACTATGGACCGATCAACCCGCAGGAATCTCGAGAGATATTTATTCGAAATGGCCTGGTTGAAGGTAACTACAACACCCGATCATCGTTCTATCACCACAATCTGAAGCTCATTGATGAAGTGCTGACTCTCGAGGAAAAAAGTCGGCGGCGAGATATCCTTGTGGATCCCGAAGAGCTATTCCAGTTTTATGATTCTGTAGTACCGGAGGGTATATATTCAGGGCCCTTGTTTGAACGCTGGCGTGAGGCGTTTGAATCAGAGCATCCGCGAGGGTTGTGGTTTACAAAGGAACTACTGCTGCAGGATGACGAGCCGGGTGTCAGTAAGACTGATTACCCCGATCAGATTGAAATGGGTGGCGTTGTCTTACCGCTGAAATACCATTTTAAGCCGGGAGCTGCGACTGACGGGGTAACGCTTGCGGTACCTGTCAGTTTGCTCAACAGAATTAAACCGGCGCAGTGTGAATGGCTGGTGCCTGGCATGCTGGTTGAGAAAATCACGGCAATGATTAAATCGTTACCAAAAACATTGCGCAAAAACTATGTGCCGGCGCCGGACTACGCAGATCGTGTATTGCCGTTGCTTGATCGTCACCGGATGCTGTCGTTGTCCGAGGCATTGACTAACAGCCTCAATCAGTTAAATCAGTCGGGTCTGGGTATTGAAGACTGGCAGGTCGATCAACTGCCCGACCATCTGCGAATGCGTTTCGAAATACTCGACCCGGATGGTAAATGCGTCGATGAAGGTCGCGACATCGCGTTGCTACAGACCAGGTACCAAACCGAGATCGAGGAGCAGCTTGCCGGTGATACTGAAAACAGCTTCGAACGGTCTGATTTAAAGGATTGGAATTTTGGTGATTTACCCGAATTTGTCGACTTGCAAACCCAGGGTGTCACGATGAAAGGGTATCCGGCGCTGGTACAGGAAGATCAGTTAGTGTCCTTGCGCTTGTTTGCTACTCCGGAGACCGCCGCTCGGGAGATGCCGTCAGGCCTGCGAATCCTGTATAAGAAAGTGTTGCAAAAAGAAGTTAAATATCTAATCAGAAACCTGCCAGGTATCGATGTATTGTGTCTGCGCTTTGCGGCCTTTGGCAAGAGTGAGGTGCTAAAGCAGGACATCCTCGATGCTTCGATCGACGCGACTTTCAACTGTGCAGATTTTCTACCGAGGTCGCGAGAGGAGTTTTATAGCAATATTGAAGAAAACTCTGGTGACCTGGTGGATACCGCGAACCGTGTTTGTGCAGTGCTGGCCAAAACACTTGAGGCACACAGACAGGTCGCCAAACGCATGAGCGGGTCAGTATCGCTCAGTTGGGTAGAGCCGATGGCTGATATCAAGGATCAGGTTGCACAACTCATTTATCCGGGCTTCGTGTCTAATACCCCTGAAGCACGGCTGGCGCGTTTGCCGGTGTATTTTAAAGCGATTGACAAAAGACTTGATAGCCTGGATCGCGAGCCGGACAGAGACCGGCGTCGGCGAGCAGAGTTATTACCGGTGTGGGAGCAGACCAAAGCGGTGTCCGTGAATGTCGAGCATCCGGCTAAAAAGGCGGTGGATATCCGCTGGTTGTTTGAGGAACTCAGAGTCTCTGTGTTCGCTCAGGAGTTGGGTGTTGCGGATAAGGTTTCAGTACCGAAGATTGAGTCCTTGCTGGGGAATCTAGACAAACCTGCGTAGGCGGTGCCTACAGGTGTCTGCGGTTTTCTCTTTGGTTGCGAAACTATGGTTTGATCATTGAAACATAGTACGGAACACACTGGTCCAACAGTACATCCAGTGCTTCAACAGCATGTGGCAACAGATCAACTTCGCCACGTGATACCCACCTGGCTTCCGATATCTCAACGTTGTCGGGGTTAACCGGTGGTGCAGGGTCAACGCTGCCACTAAAGATCACCTGTATGGTACTGCACAGGGGCTGGAATACTACCGAACGCTGTTGCAGCGAAGATACTTTTATACCGGTCTCCTCGAACAGCTCCCGGATGGCAGCAGCGTCAGGGCTCTCGTGTTTGTCAACATGGCCGCTGGGTATATCCCAACCGGGGTGGTACACCGGTTTCACAACAAGGAAGTGACCATCCGGATTGGTGAGGTACACTTTCGAGGCAACGGTATAAGTTGGAAATAACACACGAACAATAGCCCTTTTTACAAATTTGGGCAGCAGTCGGTAAATACTGATTAGCAGAGATTTCAAGGTGGATTTGCCTTCGATAGCTTTTCTATTGGTTTCTCTCAGGTATCGAGCGTTTTTATCCAGCCAAGTCCATCTTCACTGCGGTGTTGCGGATTGTACTCGCAGCCGACCGCCAGGTTATCAAGCCCTAATTCACCGATCACTTTGAATATCTCTTTATAGGGCAGATCACCAACGTCCGGCTCGTGTCGATCAGGTGTTCCCGCTATCTGAAAGTGTGCAATATATTTGCTGCATTTGTGCAGCCATTCGGTAACGTTTCCATACATGCGATGGCAATGGAAGATGTCGAATTGCAACTTGATATTGGGTTGGTTGAGTTCGTCGATGATGTCGCAGGCCAACTGGAAATCGTTGATAAAATAGTTCGGCATGTTGATGGGGTTAATCGGTTCAATCAATACATCGACATTTGCTTTTGCGCTCAGGTCCGCGGCCGCCGCCAGATTTTTTGCATACGTATCACGGTATTGTGTCGCTTTGGATGGATCGAGCAGTAGGCCGGCCATCGGGTGTATTCTCGGGCAATTGAGAGTTTTTGCGTACGCTAGCGCGGTGGTAATTCCATCGAGGAAGTCCTGTTCTCGACCTGCAATAGCGGCAAGCCCGCGTTCGCCGTTGTCCCAATCACCGGGAGGTGTGTTGAATAAAACCTGGTCGAGTTTGCAGCCTGATAGTTTTGCTGCAATGTCGTCCGCTGCAAACGCGTATGGAAACAGATACTCAACCGCGGTAAACCCCGCAGCCTGTGCGTGGTCAAATCGATCCATAAATTCAACTTCGTTGAACATGGTTGTCAGGTTTGCTGCAAAAGTGGGCATTCTGAATCCGTTTGAGCGTGAGAAGGTGTGTCGGGTAAACAATGAAGTGCCAAACCTGCTTACTTCAATTCGTTGACCTGCTGCTGAGTTAGTATCCGTGGATTGTGGCCGCGGGTAAGAAGATGAAGTTTTGATGTTTCTTCAAGCTCTTCTGTCGCGTAAACGGCGGCTTCCAGCGTTTTACCTGCCATAACCGGGCCGTGATTAGCCAGCAATACGGATGTGTACTTGCCAGCCAGTCCACGAATGGCATCGCCAACCAGCGGGTCGCCGGGTCGGTGATAGGGGATTAGAGCGGTGCGTCCAACGCGCATTATATAGTACGCAGTCAGTGGTGGTAGTGCGTCTTCGGGGTTAGTGTCAGGCAGCATGGAAACAGCCACTGAATGGGTGGAATGTAAATGCACAATCGCGCCGCAGTTCTCTACTGTGTCGTACATGGCGCGGTGTAGTGGTACCTCCTTGGTGGGTGCATCTCCATCTACGTGCTGGCCGTGCCGGTCGAGCTTGCACAGTTTGTCCGGATCAAGGTTGCCAAGTGATGCATTGGTCGGAGTGACCAGCCAGCCATCGGGTGTTTGCACACTGATGTTGCCACTGCTGCCCATGGTCAGACTGCGATTGAAAATCGATGCGCCGAATCTACAAATTTCGTCCCGCAGTTTTGCTTCGCTCACTGATCGGCTCCCGTTGAGTGGCTGCTGGTCAATGCATCTATTGCATCGGAGAAGAATGACTCACCACCGAAGTTTCCGGATTTTAATGCTACCGAAATTGGCCGCTCCCCACGGGTACTTAAAGCCGGCACGCCCGGATCAATCTCGGGCCCTATATCAAAAGAGCGCAGTTTCAGTGCGCTAATGACTGCACCAGACGTTTCGCCGCCGGCCACCACCAGTCTTTGCACCCCTTGATCTACCAGTGATACTGCGAGCTCGCCAAAAAAATTTTCAATGGCGCCCGCTACCTTCTCGACCCCGTATGTTGATTGTAGTTTCTCTACCTGTTCAGGGTTGGCGGAGGAATAGATTAACGGTTCTGAAGCAATATCCAGTTCCTGCATCAGTAGCTCCGGTGTCAGCGATCCATCCACAATGGATTCAACCTGCAAGGGAACTTTGGGGCCTCTGTGGTAGTGCTCTATTTGTCCACGTGTTGCGGTCGAACAACTACCTGCTAATACCGCAGCGTGCCCTGACTGCCGCTGGAAGTCACTTTTACTATCGCCGATTAAGCCCTGTTTGCGGAAATTATCGGGTAACCCCAGGGCGATGCCGGATCCGCCGGTAATTAACTTTGCCTGGTCACATGCAGCACCGATAGAGCGCAGATCATCGTCGGCGGTTGCATCGACAATCACCAGATTGTGGTCATCCTGTGCAGCACGTTGTAGCGCAACACGAATGGCGTCATCACCTGCTGACACGGTTGCCTGATCGACATGGCCGATGGTGCCTGTCGTTTGCTTGCCCAGCCACCGTCGCAAGTCTGCGTCGGTCATTGGATTAAGCGGATGGTTCTCGAGCCCGGACTCGTTTAGCAGTTTGTCGAAAACAAACAGGTGCCCCTGATAAACCGTGCGTCCGGTGGTTGGAAAAGCCGGGCACACCACGACTGCAGTGGTTTGCAGTTCCTTTAGCAGTGCTTCTGCCACCGGTCCGATATTGCCATCGGGTGTTGAATCGAATGTCGAGCAGTATTTAAACAAAAATTGCCGCGCTCCCTGCTGTTGTAGCCAGCGCAATGCAGCCAATGATTGCTCAACCGCGAGTTGTGGATCAATTGAGCGGCTTTTCAGCGCTATGATGGCGGCCTCGCTGTCACACTCGGTGTTGGCGTCCGGTACCTCAATATACTGGGTCGTGCGCATACCTTCACGCGCAAGCGTATTGGCCAGATCACTGGCCCCGGTAAAATCGTCAGCAATACAGCCGAGTAACAGTTTTTGTGTCATTGGAGTGGTTCAGACCTGTTGTTAGGAAACTGCGATATCTGCTTGTAGTGCACGCCATAGATAACGCGTTGCCTGCATTGGTTTTCGTGTCAGTTCGCGCGAATTTGCCTGCCCTGTTTCCCGGCCCTGGTTTCAGGGTGATTACCCGCGTTTTATTCCGAGTTGGCCGGTGTGGTAAAGCACGCAGGTGACTCCAGCCGGTTGATGTCAGAAGATTTGGAGCGGTCGTTATCGCGCAGTTGTTATACTGTACTGAAATTCGCTTGTACACAGTGACGGAAAGGCAAACCGACGAAAAAAGCGGGTGTGGTAATGGATAATCATTGACTCGTTTGGATCGTCTGTTCTGGCAAACAGGTAGCTATCAATGAAAGCCGTATTACTTAAAGATTTTGGCGATGCAGATCAACTCTACATCGGCGATATTCCTCAGCCTGTGGCCGGGCCTGGTGAAGTTCTGATCAAGGTGGCGGCAACGTCGGTCAATCGACCGGATATTGTTCAGCGTCAGGGCAACTATCCGCCACCTAAAGGTGACTCGGAGGTGTTGGGTCTGGAGGTCGCGGGCGTCGTCGAGTCTGTTGGTGAAAATGTTATCGGTTTTTCAATCGGTGATCGGGTTTTTGCGTTGGTGGGTGGTGGCGGCTATGCCGAATACGCGGTGGCACACGCCGGCCACGTAATGAAAATACCCGACAACCTGGGCTTTGAACAAGCTGCGTGCATTTGTGAAACCTATATTACGGCCTACCTCAATACGTTAGTGCTCGGGGCGCCGGTTTCCGGTAACACCGTTTTACTGCATGGAGGCGGTGGCGGTGTAAATACTGCCGCACTGCAACTGTGCAATACCCTGCTGCCTGATGCTAAAACAATTGTTACTGCATCCACTCACAAGATTGAACGGGTGAGTGAACTCGGGGCGCATCATGTTATTGATTACAAAACGAAGTCATTTGCGGATGAAGTAAAAAGTATCACCGAAGGGAAAGGTGTCGATGTGATTCTCGATCATATTGGAGCGGCGTACTTTGCCGACAATATGAAAAGCCTTGCCGTTGGCGGGCGCCTGGTTGTAATAGGTATAATGGGCGGTATCAAGGCGGAGCTTAATATTGCGCTGATGATGGTTAAGCGTCAGCAGATTATTGGTTCGGTGTTGCGTTCCCGGCCGGTAGCAGAGAAAACCGATATCATTGCCGATTTTGATGCGACAGTAATGCCGCTATTCAGTGCTGGTCTGATAGAGCCACTGATCAGTGATCAATACAGTATTGATGATGCAGCTCATGCGCATCGGGCGATGGAAAACGGCGAGCACTTTGGCAAGATTGTGTTAACGATGTAGCAGCACAATGGATGCAATGCGCCAGGCCTGATTCACGGTCACTCTGCACTAAAACCCAGTTTAGCTGATGTTGTAAACCGCCCATGGATCGATACCCGGACATACGTGATCTGCAATTGCTAATTGCATTATCGCAACGCAGGCACTTTACTCAGGCGGCTTCTGATTGTGGCATTTCACAGCCCGCCTTCTCGGCCCGCATACGAGCGCTTGAAAACCAGCTTGGCGTACCCGTTGTGCGTCGCGGTAACAAGTTTCTAGGCTTCACCAAAGATGGTGAATTGCTACTGAAGTGGGCGCGTAAAATTCTCACTGACGCCGAGGGTTTGCGACAGGATATAGAAGTATCTAAAGGTGCTTTACAGGGAACACTGGTGCTCGGTGTAGTGCCTACCGCGTTGCCATTCGCCGCTTCTGTGTCAACCACGCTGCGCGCGCAATATGGTGAATTAACCATTCAAATTCAGTCACTCACCTCTGCCCAGATTGCCCGCGGGCTGACAGACTTTTCGCTCGACGCGGGCATCACTTATCACGACGAAAAAGAGATTGCGACGCTGCGTTTTGAAGCGATTTATGAAGAGCACTACGTACTGCTTGCGCCGATGCATTTGGCGCCGCGTAAAAAAGGCAGCGCAAGCTGGGCTGAGGCTGCATCGCTGCCGCTTTGCCTGCTGAGCAAGGATATGCGTTTTCGACAAATTGTTGATCAGGTGTTCCGGCGTGCCGGTGTGGCGCCACAGCCGGTTATGGAAACCAATGCATTTACTGCCGCACTGGCTCAGGTAACTAACGGGTCGGCGGCCACAATCGCACCGCAAAAATTGATCGACAGTCTGTTCCTCGATCAAAATTCAATCAGCCTCAAACTGAAGGACCCGGTGGTTGAAAACTCGATTGGCCTTGCCACGCTCGATCACGAGCTGACATTGCCGGCGATTGAGGTGCTGCGGCAAGT
>CALGNZ010000036.1 GCA_937957915.1 uncultured Granulosicoccaceae bacterium
TCACCTCTGTATTTGCGGTGCACAACGCCGAATCTATTAGAGGTGCCTGTCCACGTTAATCGCCCCACGTTAATCGCGCTCAGCGAACAGACACTGGCAGAATTTGACCAGAACGGGCATCACATCGAAAAGCGGTTTGTCAATGATTCTACGGTCCGCGAGATGAATCTGATCATCGACAACTCGGTGAGTCCGGCACTTGCCCCGGTAGAATAAGAAGCAGACGTCCACTACCCGGGGGCGCCGTCGAGTAAAAATACCCCGGGTGGGCAGACACCTCGGTGGCTTCTGAATGCTTATGCACGCGATGTTGTGTTTCGTGACTTTGTCCGATCTGCACCGGTGGTCGACCGATTGCGGCAAATGATCCGCTGCCAAGAAGTGATGGTTTCGCACAACCATCACAACTGTGCAATGGCAAAATTTCCGGGCAACAGCAGTGTCACCTCATGGCACCAGGATATCCGTTAATGGTGTTTTGATCAGCCCGGGTTAGTGAGCGTGTGGCTGTCACTGGGCGATGAAGCACCGGAGAATGGCGGCTTGCTGCTGACTGCCGGGTCGCATAAACTCGATTTACCGCCCGGGCGTCTTGATGCAACATTTTTCTGCGCAAAGATATACCCGATAACAAAGCGCACATTGTCGGTGCCATACCTATGTATTTTTTTCCAGAACCACCAGTATTCCCGCTGATCCTTAACAGTGGAGAAAAACTATACTGTTTGACAGGCGATTCTGAGTCTGACATCGATCTTCATGAAACGTTATCTGGTAGTGAAAGTAGATACCTGGCTGTTGACGGTATTGGCCAATTATACTGTTACCTCTACGAGGAAGGTATCATGTGTCCTGATCCGCTAAAACACATGAGCACTAAAAGGGAATTAGTAGATCTATACAATAGCCGTAGAGATAGTAGCTCAGAGGAATATAATCCGACTTCACTGAGCAACAAGCGTTTGATTTCTATTGTCGCTGATATTGCAGATTTAGTTTTGGCCGCAAATCTTAAGTAACTCTGGAAATGGTTCCGGGTAATAAATTACCTGGAAAATTGAAACTCAGGTCTGACAGCGTACATCGCGTGTGCTGATTGCGGAGGCGCCAGAAAAACAGCCTCACACACCGTTCAAAACGGTGTGTGACAGATACAACATGGCAGAACTATTACCGTTGGCCGGTAAATAGATTCAGGGTAGTAATGTGTCTACTGAACCATCCGGCTTTCCGATCAAGGCGACATCTGCCGGGCGTCTGGCGAACAATCCGCAAGTGACAACTCCGGCTATCTGGTTGATGGTGGTTTCGAGTGCTGACGGGTCAGTGATCTGCATGTTGTGCACGTCCAGAATAACGTTGCCGTTGTCTGTTGTGAATCTGTCTCGCAGTTCCGGGTCGCCGCCGAGCTTGACGATCTCTCGCGCAACATAGCTCCGTGCCATTGGCAGCACTTCAATCGGCAGCGGAAAATCTCCCAGTACATCGACCACTTTTGACTGGTCACAGATACAGACAAAGCGGGTGCTGGCAGCCGCTACTATTTTCTCCCGCGTTAGTGCGCCACCCCCGCCCTTGATCAACTGCAGGTGTTTGTTGGTTTCATCGGCGCCGTCGACATACAGTGACAGTGTGCCGGTGGCGTTGAGGTCTTCCACATCAATGCCGCCGGCTTTGAGTCTTGCGGCAGTCGCCTCTGAGCTGGCTACGGCAGCTTTAACCAAACCGGGTCGGGCGATCAGCGCATCGATAAAAAAATTGGCAGTCGAGCCTGTGCCGACACCAATGATTGTGCCTTGCTGGACGTACTCAATGGCTGCGAGCGCGGTCGCTTTTTTCATGTCATCAGCGGTCATTGCCTGGTGTACCTTGCCTGTTTGTTGGTGCTGCGGGTTGTGCGTGAGAGTGTGCGCGAATTGTGCTGCGGACGGAGAAACCATTAGTGGCGTGCATTGTCGCTGTCGTCAAGAGCAGTAAATTACCGGTGATTATAACGATTAGGGTTCCACCGCAAGCGGTGATTCGCTAAAGTGGGGGATTGCCTGAATTCTGTGATCTGATGGATCAATATATAAAGAAAATACTGTCGGCGCGAGTATACGATGTTTCGCGCGAAACCCCACTCGATCTGGCGCCGAATTTAACGGCGAAAACCGGCAGTCAGATTTGTTTGAAACGCGAAGATCTGCAGAGCGTATTTTCGTTTAAATGTCGTGGCGCGTACAACCGTATTTTTAATCTGCATCAGATGCAACCCGAATTGCAGGGTGTGGTCTGTGCGTCAGCGGGTAACCATGCACAGGGAGTGGCGTTGTCGGCGTCTAAACTTGGTTTGCGCGCGATTATTGTGATGCCGCAAACCACACCCGAGATCAAAGTTAATTCCGTGCGGGCGCTCGGTGGTGAAACGGTGTTGCACGGTGATAACTACGACGAGGCTTTTGCGCATGCCTGCGAAATCGAAAAGGAAACCGGGTATCCGTTTATACACCCGTTTAATGATGTAGACACGATAGCCGGTCAGGGCACTATTGGCCTTGAGCTTTGTCGCCAGCAACCATCACCGATTGATGCGGTTTTTCTGCCGATTGGCGGTGGCGGACTCGCGGCCGGTGTTTCCATCATTATGAAATATCTCAGGCCTGAGGTGAAAATTATCGGCGTCGAGCCTGATGATGCTGCCAGTATGAAAGCATCCCTTGAGGCGGGAGAGCGTGTCACGCTGAGCGAAGTGGGCATCTTTGCCGATGGCGTTGCGGTTAAGTGTCCGGGTGATGAAACTTTCCGTATCTGCCAGGACACTATCGATGAGGTGATTACCTGCAGTGTCGATGAAATGTGCGCCGCTATTCGCGATGTGTTTGAAGATACCCGCACGCTCATGGAGCCTGCAGGTGCATTGAGTGTTGCCGGTGTAAAAAAATATATAGAGCGAGAGAAAATTGCAGGTGGCCGTTTTATTGCCATCACCTCCGGCGCTAATGTTAACTTTGACCGGTTGCGGCATGTCACCGAGCGCGCAGTAATCGGTGAACACAAAGAAGTGTTGCTGGCGGTAACGATACCGGAGCAACCCGGTAGCTTCAGGGTGTTTTGCCAGACACTGGGCAAGCGCAGTGTGACCGAGTTTAATTACCGTCGATCAGAAAAAGACCGCGCGGTGGTTTTTGTCGGCGTGCAGCTGAGCAATGGTTTGGCCGAGAGAGTACAGATCGTTGAAGCGCTCGATGTTGCCGGTTTCGATGTCGTTGATCTCACCGATGACGAGACTGCCAAGCTGCATGTTCGGCATATGGTTGGCGGGCGTGCCAGTGACGTGGGTGATGAGCGTTTGTTTCGCTTTCAGTTTCCGGAACGCCCCGGGGCGCTGGCTTCATTTCTGAATTCAATGGGGCCGGACTGGAATATCACGTTGTTTCACTACCGCAATCACGGTGCGGCCTACGGGCGAGTGCTGGTGGCTATGCAGATCCCGCAGTCCGACGAGGCGGGATTGCAGGCATTTCTGGACAAGCTGGGTTATCGATACTGGTGCGAGGACGACAACGTGGCATACAAAGCTTTTCTGGCCAGTGCTGTGCCGGAAGATGCCCGAGTGTAGTAGCAGGAGCAAGATTAGCAGGAGCGAGGGTAGGGGTAGATAGGAGGACGCTCTCCACCTGTGCCGTCGCAGGCCGTGGACCTTGAACCAAACGGTTCAGGTGGGAGTAACCACTGCTGAATCAGGCTTCCCGCCGTAGCGGACATGCACAACAACAACAAATGATCGGCTCCCGAGGTGTCGAATTAGGCTCAAGGGAATAACGGGCCTGCTAACGAACACTGCAGAGAACGTCCAAACTGGTACAGGAAACTATACGCTGCAGGGTTGGCGGCAGCTCAAGTTATCCGATAATTATAGGGTGTTTTCGGTCAACTTGATGACTTTTCGATCATCGAGTACCCGGTCTATGCGTGACTTCATATCTATAATGCTGTCAGAGACAGATTCAAGCATATCGGCGTTGTTGCCTGTCGACTGTAGCTCATTGGCGAGATTCAACGCGGTGAGTACCGCCGCTTTCTCGGCATTGATGTTAGAGGCACCGCGGCGGGTAGTGCGCATGCGGTTGTCGACATCAACTGCAGCTGCAATCAGCTGCTGTTTTTCGTTCGGTCCACACTGGATTTGATACTCCTTTTCCATGATGTGGACTTTTACTGACACAAGGTCGGTTTTCATCAAGCGGTTTCCAACGATTTCAAGCGGGTTATGATAGCCTCAACCTTGGCCCTCGCGAGGTCGTTCTTTTCAATGAGGCGTGATCTCTCTTCAACCAGATTACCCTGTCGAGCACGCAGCGATGCGTTCTCGACCTTAAGTCGGTCTGCCATATCAATCAACTCGGTCAGTTTGCCTTCAAGGCTCGCGAGTTGTTCTTTTAAGGTCTGTGAGTTGTCATCCATCGCTTAAATACTATTTATGTGCTTTGGGCGGTTTAGTGCTCAGGGCGGGTTAATGTTAAAGCAGCTGTCACGCTGGAACATGAACAATAGTTAACCTAACTACAGCTTGTAACGGTAAGTAGCGCAAAACTATGAGAAAACTTCTTTCAAACGGTCAATCGACAGTGAATTTACGAAAACAGTGGCATCAGCGAGGGGTAGCCTGATGGCGTTGCCTGAGTACATAGCGGTTGAGGATGCGCTCACTGGAGGTGGGTCGCAAGTGAGTGCTTCCGAGTGCCACGGGGTACTGTGCGGCATTCTGTGTGCATCTGGCTCGTCCGATATGCAGGGTTGGGTCAGGCATTTGTTCGAGAGCCGCGTTGAGAAAAAAGAGATCTCGCCGCAGGCGCTTAAAACATTACACGACGTTCATCAAGTCACTGTCAATGAAATTAATCATGAGACGCTTGAGTTTTCGTTACTGTTGCCGGATGGCGCAGAGTCGCTGGATCTGCGCATTGGCGCGCTGGCTGAGTGGTGTGGTGGTTTCAGTCTTGGTCTGTCGATGGGCGGCCTGCAGGATCGGATGTTACTCAACGATGATGTGCGCGAGTTTGTGGAGGATGTGCAGTACATATCTGACGCAAGTTTCAGTACCGAGTCAGACTCTGAAGAGCACACCGAGCAATCTCTGGTTGAAATTGAAGAGTACCTGCGAATGGGGGTGCTGTTACTCAATGAAGAGCTGCAGCCGCTGCCCGCGTCACCAACCATCCACTAGCGTTCTTTCTCAGAGCGCTGGCCCCCGCACGCTTGTGGCAGCGCTTGCTAACCAAACGCATTAACCAGGACATCTAACAGAGGGTTATCAACTCAGTGATTCAGGAATCCAGAACCATTCGCCGTGAACGAGCCAGACGCCGGCGCAGTCTGATGCGTGCGCTCGGCAAGGATTCAATCGCGATCATTCCGGCGGCACCGGTCAAGCTCCGTAGTCGCGACACGGACTATCGATATCGACAGGACAGTGACTTCCACTACCTGACCGGTTTTGATGAGCCTGGCTCGGTTGCGGTTTTGATCTCGGGCAGACGTGCGGCGGAGTACATCATTTTCTGTCGAGAACGCGACGAGCTAATGGAAACCTGGAATGGACGGCGCCTCGGTGTCGACAATGCCCCGCGCGTACTGGAGGCCGACGATGCTTTTCCAATCGATGATATCGACGATATTTTGCCGGGTCTGCTGGAAGGGCGTGAGCGCGTGTTTTACTCGATGGGCCGCGAGACCCAGTTTGATAATCGAATCATAGGCTGGGTCAATCAACTCAAAGCCAAGGTTGGGTCAGGTGCAAGCGTGCCAAGCGAGTTTGTGTCGCTCGATTATCACTTGCATGAAATGCGATTGTTCAAAAGTCGCACCGAGGTGGCACTGTTGCGCAAAGCGGCAAAAATCAGTGCAGCAGGGCACCTGGCTGCGATGCAGCGGTGTAAGCCCGGTTGTATGGAATACGAACTTGAAGCGTCGTTGATTTCTGTTTACCGCAGTCACGGAGCGCTGCATTCTTTTCTGCCTATTGTTGGTGGCGGAGAAAACGGTTGCATACTGCACTACACAGAAAACGACTGTGAGTTGCACGACGGTCAAATGGTGTTAATCGACTCGGGTGCGGAGTGGGGTAATTACGCAGGTGATATCACCCGAACGTTTCCGGTTAACGGCAGGTTTTCAGAGGCCCAGCGCGAACTCTACGAGATTGTACTGGAGGCAAACCTTGCAGCGATCGCCAAAGTGGTATCGGGTAATCACTGGAATGATCCGCACAATGCCGCCGTCAAGGTGATCACTCGTGGCCTGGTAGAGTTGGGTGTGTTGAAAGGTGATGTAAAAAAATTGATCAGGGATGAGGCCTATAAACCCTGGTTTATGCATCGCACCGGGCACTGGCTGGGGCTTGATGTACACGACGTTGGTGACTACAAAATAGATGAAAAATGGCGATTGCTGGAGCCAGGAATGGTCCTGACCATAGAGCCGGGTATCTACCTGCCAGACAAAGCACCGGTACCAAAACGGTATCGGGGTATCGGTATTCGTGTTGAAGATGATGTGATCGTGACCGATGGTGAACCAGAAATTTTGACATCAGGTGTGCCCAAGCACATCGATGAAATTGAAGCAGTGATGGCAGCTTCGGGTACAGGATAGTTGTGGTGATTAACGCTCGTCGAAACTTTCAGTCAGTATGGTTTAACAATGCCCGCTAGGCAGGTTGATGCGGTAGTCGTTGGTGGTGGTATTGTTGGCCTGGTGCAGGCTTTTTTGCTTGCGCAACAGGGCACATCGGTATTGCTTATTGAAGCCACGCCGCCTGATGCAGCCACGCCGCCCGATGCAGCAGCAGAACCGATGCAGCAACGCAGTGTGGCACTGTCGCACCGATCCTGCGAGTTGCTGTCAGCACAGGGCCTCTGGCCCGCCGATGCAGTGTGTGCGATTAAAGAGATACAGGTTACCGACAAGGGTAACTTCGGGTCTGCACGCATCACTGCCCGTGACCTCAATACCTCAGCACTTGGCTATGTCGTTGCCAACCACAGTTTTGAACAACATCTGCTGCAATTGGTAAGCGCGCAAAAAAACATTGAGTTGTTGCAACCGGCAACCGCGGCACTGGTCGACAACTCACACTCTGGTGTCGAGCTACTGGTGTCGTCTGCAGGGGGAGAATTCAACGTTCGTTGTAATCTGCTGATTGCCGCTGATGGCACTCACTCAACAATCAGGCACAGCCTGGGCCTGAAATTAAAACAGCACAACTACGATCAGGTGGCAGTTGTTGCTAATGTCGAGTGTCAGTTTGACCACCGGCATATTGCTCATGAGCGCTTTACAGAATCGGGTCCGCTGGCGCTTTTGCCGCTGTCAGCGAAATGTATGGCGATGGTTTACACAGCGCACGAAAGCGACGGTGAGGCATTAAAGGCAATGCCCGATGCGGAATTTTTGCAGCTTTTGCAACTTCGATTTGGCGGTAAACTTGGTCGGTTCAAAGCGATTGGACGGCGCGCCGTGTTTCCGCTGTCATTGATCGAAAGTGAGTCGCAGACCAGTGGCAGTTGTGTGTTAATTGGTAACGCTGTGCGGACTCTGCACCCGGTTGCAGGTCAGGGGCTTAACCTTGCTCTGCGCGATGTATTTGCGCTGGCTGCCAGTGTCGGACAGAGTGCCGGACCTGAACAAGGGCTTGCACGGGGGCTTACCGATGTGGACGTTGATGGCACAGGTCGGCAGCAGCGGGCCGATGCACGGCGCAATATTGATCTGCCCGATGTACTGGCCGGTTTTGAGCGACAGCGCTGGCAAGATCAGCGTGGAACGGTACGCAGAACCGATTTGCTGGCGCGTGTTTTTAGTATCAATACGATTCCAATGGGGCCAATACGAGGCGCCAGCCTGGCATTGCTTAATGGGTTCGCCCCGCTTCGCAAGCGCTTTGCGGCCGACAGTGCCGGTCTCGGGGTGCCTCTTGGGCGTCGTCGGGATGGTCGGTCGCAAAATAAGGTAGAATGAAGCTACTGGTAATGAAAACAGCAGTTTAGGTGGTTTTTGTCTGTTGAGTTCAGTGAGTCTGGTCGAGCACTTCACAATAATTGAGCTGCGCTTGAGGGATAATGCACCGCAATGGACTCGGGTCTTGCAAAAATACCAGCCGCCCCGACAATACATCCGAGCGGGTCAGCTTCGTGTGTTTGGTTTGTACCCCAAGTAATGGAAATATGCCTCAATGACAATCGCCTTAAACCAAGGTTTTAATAGCCCCTTCAACAGCGTATTTCGTGGCGACAGTGGCGGCTCAGCTGCCAATACGACGGGTGAAGAGGAGTTCTTGCCCGCTCGCCAGCTAAACGGGTCTGCGCCAGACATTTCAGGGCTGTTTCCGCCGGGTGTGCTGACCTTGTGCGAGCATCAGGCAAACTGGTCAACTGATATCACCCCGCAAGAGCGCAAGCAGTTGGGTGATGTGTGCGAGAAACGCTTTGCCGAATTCTGTGCCGGGCGCAGCCAGGCAAGACGCCTGATCGCAATGATTAACGGCACAGCGCAGCCACTTCTGATCGGGGATTACCGACAACCCATGTGGCCGTCTGACGTGTCCGGCAGTATCAGCCACAGCGACCAATTTTGTGCCGTTGCGGTGGCACCAAAAGAACAAATCGCCGATCTGGGTATCGACGTTGAGAGTTTCGAAGCGCTTGACCCGGATGTCGTCGACCTGGTACTCACCGATAACGAAATCAGCCAGACTGAAAACAGCGAAGACTGGGTCCGCAAGCTGATTTTTTCGATCAAGGAGAGCAACTACAAGTGCTGCTACCGACAGGTGAGAGCCTTTATCGACTTTAAACAGTGTGAAGTATCACTTGATCTGGCTCAACAGAGCTACCGCTCGGAGATTCACTGTGTTGATGCGGACAAACGCGATGTGCACATTCAACTGACCGGCAAGTGGCTTGTAGAGGCTGACCACATTTTCAGCTCGGCGGTACTGTCTGTCTGACCTGATAATCGGTTGTTGATGACTAAACTACCCACAACACTGACAACCGAACCGATAAGTACCACCGGTAAACAGGTTCAATAGCGCAGGCTGCTATCCGGGCAAGCCTCGATAAGCCTCCACCAGGATTGTCACCCCGGTGTGAGTCGCTTCGGTTTAAATGTTCTTGTCTCTGATCTTCCGTAAATCCTGAGGACCTGTCTTTCGCTGCCACTTGGCACTTTGCCACTCTGTCGATAAAGATAATCAGCGAAACGCCGCACACTTTTTATGGCGTTGCGCAATGGTTGATCGCGGCGCAATAACTCACCGGTTAAAACCGGTGTGCGCATTGAGAATGAAGACAGGCACAAACTCATTTCTGCAGAAACACCAACAGGACAGTAAAACTGACCTTGGCAATTTATTGCGTGCCTACAACTTACTGGTTGCAACCCGCGACGATGAGCGCACGATAGCAGGCACGGTGTCGCGCAACTGGCTGCATAGCGAACGCGAGGATTTTGTTAAGCTCAGTGATGTGGGCAGCGGTGTGCTGCGCACTGTGCGCGGTCGCGAAATTCTGTGCGATGTCATGATGCCTGATCTCGATGTCAATGTAGATCAAATCAGTATTGATTCGTTGTTGATGCAGTTGCCAGGCTGCGATAAACAAGTCAACAGTAATTGTCTGCCCAAGCTGGAGCCGAGTATCGCAGCGGACCTGCTGCTGGGTGTTTTTTTGCTCGGTGTTAAAAAATATGGCAACCGGCGCCGTGGATCGGTAAAGCTTGACCATGATTTAATTGTTGCGGCGATGGTTCGGGAGACCCTCGGCCGCGTTGATCGTTATTCCGCAGTACTACCCGGTAAGTATCGGGTTGTTGATCTCGAAGCGCTGGAGGAGTTGTTCGGTAACAACGTAGTTGGTCATCTACAGGCGCTGATGAAGCACCATGCTGAATTCCTCGACGCCTTTAACAACAACCGTACAGGCACTCTGGACTTACCAAGACCCTACGCTACAGTGATTGCGGCCATTCATGCCTCACAGCTAAGACTGGTTGCTCGAGCCGCCGGTGACAACATACTTGCCAATCTGAGTGATGATAAAAAGAGTGAGTTAAAAGCCGCTGGCATCCCGGTGGAAGGGCTCTTCCCCGAGCGTCCTGCGCTCGAACTGCACTATCGCCAAACCCGTGCAGCGCTGGCTTTAAATGGTGTTGAGTACGGGGCACTGGCTGAACCTCTGGAACAGACCTTGATGATCGCCGTGGCAGACGCACTCGATGACAGTGCCAAGCGCAGGCGGCTGGTGGGCCGGCGTGGCAAGGCGGTTTGCGATGTGCACAACAGTTTGCCTCTGGTTGAATTGTTTGATGCTGCGGAGAATTATAATTCGCTTGAAACCGTGCATCTTGCAGCGCTCGAGATGATGCAGTATCTCGAAAAAGGGAGACGTAAATCAGCCTGTACGATGGTGGGGCACTCACTGCGCATTGCGTCGGTGGCCGAGCATTTACTCGGTCCGGCGATGGAGCCGTCTTATGCAACTATCGCGATACTGCATGATGTGGTGGAAGACGGCTCAAGGCACATTGCCGGTTATGATCAATCGCTGGGTAATATCAAGCGTCGCTTTGGCGGGCCGTTGGCGGCAATGGTGTCTGAACTCACCGATGCCGAATCGAGTCTGGCAGCGCACAAGAAAGCAGAAGCGACGTTAAATTGTGAGTCACTGATTCTTGCGCATCAGCAGTATACCTGCGACCGCTTTACCGAGATGACGCTGCAGCCTACTGCGACACATGAGCCCTATACGCTCGGCGGTATCATCACAAAAATAATTGATACCGCAATCAGTGAAGAGGAAGGTATTCGTGATCCGGATATTATGTCCGGCTGGTGGCGGCATAGCGGTGTCAGAATCTACTGGGCGTACCATGTACGCGGACGCGTGGTTCGACCATTGTTGATGAAGCTGGCGAAGGAAATAGAGTGCTTTCAAAACGATCCGACATCCACCGAGTTATCAGAAGTGTTAATAGAGGGGCTGCAACGCGTGGTCAGTTTTTCTGTTGAATCGTCTGATCACTACGCGGTACAAAATCTGGCAATTCTGGCTGACGAATATGGCCTGACTACGACAGAACGCGAGCAGCTGATCGACATATTTTTTGATGAATCGATTGATCAGCAGACTTTTACCCGGTCAATTGTCGACGAATTGCTTTGTGATGAACGGCTGAAGCAATCTATTGAGAACGGCATTGTACCAGCCGAAAGCTATGTGACTCTGTACACGAAGTATCCCGGTCGCGTGCCGCAACCGGATCACAGCACCTTTGTTATGTATCGCAACGCGGCGCTGCAGCGACGAGAGATTGTTCGTCGCCTGGCGCTGCCGGCGTCGACTGATGCTGCGCACGCGATCACCGCGGGTGAAGTCATTTCTCTGTACGACTATCGAAAGGCTGCGTGAACCCAAAAAACGCCGCGCTAACACAAGTGCGTGTCCGCATCTTTGGTCATATCTGTCAGTCGAAAAGCCGCTGAGAGCAGCCAACGCGTACAAAAAGTACAAATAAGTGCTATTCCTGTATGATATGCCGGCTGTGGGTGGCTGAAGTGATTAGCGTCGCTTCCGCCGCACTGCTCAGCCAGAAATCTCACTACCGACCAGCGGCTACCCATGCAAGAAGTCTACGACAACAGTGCGGTCGAACAAACCGCGCAAACCTACTGGAACGAAAACGACAGTTTTGTTGTTACCGAAGATCCGTCGCGGGAAAAATACTATTGCCTCTCGATGTTTCCGTATCCCAGTGGAAAGCTGCACATGGGGCATGTCAGGAATTACAGTATTGGCGACGTTATCTCCCGGTTTCAGCGCATGCTGGGCAAGAACGTTCTTCAGCCCATGGGGTGGGATGCCTTTGGTTTGCCGGCCGAAAACGCCGCGATAAAAAATCAGGTTCCAGCTGCCAAGTGGACCTACGAAAACATCGACTACATGAAGGTGCAATTGCAGAGCCTTGGCTTTGCTTATGACTGGACACGCGAACTCGCGACCTGCACACCTGAGTACTATCGATGGGAACAGTGGTTTTTTACCAAATTAATTGAAAAGGGTCTGGCTTACAAAAAAATGGCGGTCGTCAACTGGGACCCGGTTGAGCAAACGGTACTCGCCAACGAGCAGGTGGTCGATGGCCGCGGCTGGCGTTCCGGGGAACTGGTTGAACGACGTGAAATTCCTCAGTGGTTTATCCGTATCACCGATTATGCCGAGGAACTGCTGGCTGATCTGGACAAACTTGACGGATGGCCCGATTCCGTTAAGACCATGCAACGCAACTGGATTGGACGGTCAGAAGGCCTGCAGTTTCAGTTCGATGTGGACGGCGGAGGCACGTTGCCGGTGTATACCACGCGTCCTGATACGATTTACGGGGTTACCTACGCGGCGGTTGCGGCGGAACATCCGCTGGCAAAAAAGGCCGCCGAATCGAATGCAGAACTGGCAGCGTTTTTAGAGGAGTGCAAGCGCACAGACACCTCCGAAGCCAATATGGAGACCATGGTCAAGAAAGGTATGCCGCTTGGTGTATCACTGATCCATCCTCTGTCGGGTGAAAAAATTCCATTGTGGGTGGCCAACTTTGTACTGATGGGGTACGGCACAGGTGCGGTTATGGCTGTGCCAGCACACGATCAGCGCGATTGGGAATTCGCCGACAAGTACGATATCGATAAACGCGTGGTTATTTGCGACAAAGACGGCCAGCCTGCGGACGTGGCAGAAGGCTCCTACACGGCGCACGGCACACTGTGCAATTCAGATCAATTTGATGGTCTGGGCTTTAAAGATGCCTTTGACGCCATTGCCAAAGCGCTGGAAGACAAAGGGGTTGGCGATAGACGGGTTAACTACCGCTTGCGCGACTGGGGTGTCTCTCGCCAGCGTTACTGGGGGTGTCCTATCCCGGTCATCTATGACAAAGACGGTAACATGCAGCCGGTGGCTGAGTCTGATCTGCCGGTGGTGTTGCCGGAAGACGTTGAATTTTCAGGCGTTAACTCACCAATAAAAACCGATCCGGAGTTTTTCGAAACAACACTGCCGGGCTCTGGTGAAGCGGCAACCAGAGAAACTGATACCTTTGATACGTTTTTCGAATCATCCTGGTACTACGCGCGTTATTGCTGTGTCGACGCAGATTCAATGCTCGATGAGCGTGCTAATTACTGGTTGCCGGTGGATCAATACATCGGCGGTATAGAGCATGCGGTTTTACATTTGTTGTATGCGCGCTTTTTCCACAAGCTGATGCGCGATGTCGGTCTGCTTACCTCCGACGAACCGTTCACGCGTCTATTGACGCAGGGTATGGTCGTCGCTGAAACCTATTTCACGGTTGATGACATGGGGCGCAAGGAGTACGTGGCTCCGGCAGACATAGAAGTAGGCCGTGATCAAAAGGGCAAAGTGACAACCGCATCGAAAAAGACTGATGGATCCGAAGTATCAGTTGGCGGTATGGAAAAGATGTCGAAGTCGAAAAACAATGGTGTTGACCCGCAACAGTTGATCGAAAGCTATGGTGCGGACACAGTGCGATTGTTTTCTATGTTTGCCTCTCCGCCAGATCAATCGCTGGAGTGGAATGACGCCGGCGTTGAGGGGGCTAATCGCTTTATAAAGCGGCTGTGGAAAGCGTGCACAGAGTTTGTTGCTGGTGGCTTGCCACAGGCTCACGCGCTTGCAGAGATTAACGCAGATGCGCTCAACGATCAGCAGCGAGCGTTGCGACGAAAAACCCATGAGACAATCAGGAAAGTGTCTGACGATATGCAGCGTCGCTACACATTTAATACAGCGATTGCAGCAATCATGGAATTGTTAAATGAGGTTAACCGTTATAGCGACGACGCAGACGCTGATCGGTTGGTGAAGTTTGAAGCGCTGCGAAGCGCTATCCTGATGTTGTCGCCGGTAATACCGCATGTTTGCCATACGTTGTGGCTGAGCATGGGTAATGATGAAGCGGTGATTGACGCGCGGTGGCCAATTCTCGATGAGACAGCGTTGCAGAAAGATGAGCTTGAACTGGTGGTTCAGGTCAATGGCAAACTGCGTGGTCGAATAACGGTAGCGATCGATGCGAGCAAGGAAGTTTGTGAGGCCACTGCACTGGCTGATGAAAACGTAAGCAGGCATATGGAAGGCAAAACTGTACGAAAAGTCATTGTGGTACCGGAAAAACTGGTTAATATCGTAGTCGGATGAATAAACGGCAAACAAACTTACTGCTGCTGATACTGTGTTTGACCACAGTGGTGAGTGCCTGTGGATTTCAGTTTCGCGGCAGTGGCAGGCAAAGTGGCAGCGTTGTGGTCGGCCAGGTGTTTATTGAAGAGTCGGGCGGGGTAGTCAGTGTTGTGCAGCAATTGCGCAAAGCATTAACCGCGCAACAGGTGCAGTTTGCGGCGTTCCGCAAAGACGCTGATACAGTGATTTCTGTTGGCAATGAAGTGTTGTCTCGCCGGGTCGCATCGATCAGCGCATCCGGACGTGTCAGTGAGTACGAGTTACTGCATGCTGTTGATCTGTTGACTCTGCGCTCACGAGAGGGTGTCAAGGCAGGAGAAATTCCGCTGGATCAGAAAAACCTGCCAAACCCGCAGACGGTCTCGGTGATTCGCGATTACACCTACGATGAAACCGATGTATTAGCTAAAAACGATGAAGAACAAATTCTGCGCGGTGAAATGAAGGAGGAGCTGGTGCGCCATTTGGTGCTGCGAATCTTTGCGGGTGCGCTCTGACGGGTGCGCGTAAGCAGTTACGTTGCTCCTGCAATTGTTCGACGCAACACCGGTACAGTCCTTGGATGCGTACCATTGATTCCTGCAATCTACTATTTCTTGAATACTGACGATCCGCCACTCTTCGGGGCGTGGTCAAAGTAACGCCTACACAACGCCTCGATGCAATGAGCGACAAATTCGAACAGCGAGTTACCCGTATCTGCCAGATCCTGCATCTGGCGTCACAGCGGACCAAGGTGTTAACGCACCTGCGCTGGGACGGATCAGTGCGGGAGCGTTTTTTGGCTGATCGTGCCAGTGCATTGCCGGAGGTGACCTACCCGGACTATGACATGAGTCCGGTGCTTGATCTGGTTGATGAGGCTCGACGACTGATGCAAACCAGTGCTGTAGACGACTGGCTGGAGCGTCAGGCACAGGCGATAGCAGTTGCGGCCCGAATGTTGAGATCATGTGGTACCGCGGATTTTTTTCATTGCTCCAGCGAACTGTATGGTGCCCCGGGTGATCTTTTGCTGGATCAATCGAGCACATCGTTGACGCTGGCCAGCGATTTTAACGAAATATTGCGACAACTGGATGGCTTCAACGAACACCTGCTTGAGCAGCAGGAAGTCAGCAGTACAAAGCTGGCAGAGCGACTTACCGTTGCCGTCAACGATATGTTTGGCGCAGATGCGCCAGAGATACAACTCGTCGATGAACTGTCCGCCAATGCACTTGCCGGGCGTGAGAGAATCCGCATTCGTCGTGACGCTGAGTTTAACGACAAAGATGTCGCGCAGTTGATCCACCATGAGGCGGGTATTCATGTGGCAACATCACTGAATGGTCTGTATCAAACCAGTTTGCCGATACTTGGCTCCAGTCATGCGGGTACAACTCGAACCCAGGAGGGGCTTGCAGTATTTGCAGAGTTTATTACCGGCTCGATGGATTTAGATCGTTTGCGTCGTCTTTGTGACCGGACTATCGCCATTCAAATGGCAGTAGATGGCGCGGATTTTATTGAAGTGTATGAATACTTCCTGGAGCGTTGCCATTCCGAGGAGCAGGCGTTTGAAAATACGAGGCGGGTTTTTAGAGGTGGCGTTCTTTCAGGCGGCGCGCCGTTTACGAAAGATATTGTCTATCTTGACGGACTCGTCAGAGTACACAATTTTTTAAGGGCTCTGGTCGCGAACGGGCGTGCAGACTGCATGTTGTTACTGTTTTGCGGCAAGCTTGATCTTGAGGATATTCCAGTGTTGAGCGAATTGGCGGAACTTGGATTGTGCAAGCCGCCGCGCTATCTTCCGGAGTGGGCCAGCGACATGCGTTTTCTGTTAAGTTATCTGGCTTACTCGGGTTTTCTAAATACAATTGATCAACAACGGGTGAGTACTCACTACGAAAATTTGCTTCGTAGCGCACCTCTTGTTGAAATGGGCGGTTGATGACTAACACGGCTGGTAAATGAACATAGCGAATAACGCTACTGAAACGTTGGATACAGGAATCAACCCGTTCGGCAGGGCGGCGATACTGCGTGCCTGTAGCATCGAGTTTGACGAGAGCACCTGGTCCAGAGCCGAGGAATATGCGGCAGAAGGCCGTGTATCGCAACTGGATTTTAACGGCAACAACACACTCACAGCTTTAGTTGCCGGCGGCGCCGATCAACCTTACGAGCTGCGTGTGGTGATTACCCGTGGTCGCGAGAATCTAAGTCTGCGCGGTATTTGTAGTTGTCCTGTCAGACTAAACTGTAAGCACGTTGGTGCAACGTTGCTGAGCTGGCTCGACAGCGAGGAAGATACTTCTGCCTCCGTTGATGCTATCGCGCTTTGGCACTCTGCATTGCAGAGCCAGCGCGAAAACGAAGAGGCACCCGTCAATGCCGAATCAGTGGTGGTGTTATATCGGTTGCGCCAAATACATGTGAAGCAGGATGTTCGCTATGAAGTCGCTGCTTATTCCGCACGCAAGTTGCGCAGCGGGGGGCTTGGCAAGTCCACTCCATTATCGCTGGACCGGCGGCACTTCGATGCAACCGATTTGACCGGTCACGATGCGCGTATTTGCAACGCACTGATCGGTTTAAAAGACAGCTCGACCGGCATGCACCTGTCTGGTGAGCATGGCTACATGGTATTTCGCTGGATGGTTGAGTCTGGCAATTGTTATTACGAGGCGTTCGATAGTGAACCTCTGCGGTTCGACATTAATCGGCCCATCGAAGCCGACTGGATCAGCCCCGATGATAATCGTCGACAGCTCAAACTGAAGCTTGCCAGCAGCGATGAAGCATTTGTTTCACTGCCAACCGATCCGCCGTGGTACATAGTGCCGAAGACGGCCCAGTGCGGGGTTATCGAAACCGATGTACCGCCAAGGTTTCTTGCCGGTGCGCCCTACTTGCCTGCAATCTCCGAGGCAGATGCCATGCGCGTTTCGGAGTTGATGGTTGAATCACTGGACTCGGTTGATTTACCACTCCCGGCAGCGATTGATATTCGCCAGATAGCCGGTGTTGATCCTCGCGGTGTTGTGGTGCTGACGGCCAGCAAAGATGGTGATGGCACGCATCGGTATGCCGAAATCATGGTTGACTATGACGGTGCACGCCTGCCGCACATGATGGCAATCAGTGACGAAAAAGAATTTCTGCACAAACAGTCTGATGGTCAGTTTGTTCGCGTTGTTCGATCGACCGAAGCGGAACTCGCCCTGATTAATGAAATGACAGGTTCCAATTTGCCAGACTGGGCTTCCATGCGTCAGTTGCGTGGAGCGATTCAGTTGCATGTAGAGGCCAAATCATCAAAGGATATGGTGCTGTGGCAGGACCTGATCGACGGCAAGTTGTCAGACCTGCGGCGTAACGGCTGGATCATCGAACGTACACCGGAGTTTGAATTTCGGGTAATACGATCCAGAGAGTGGCAGATGAATATTGATCACTCACTGGAAAACCACTGGTTCGATCTGGATCTGAATTTTTTGATCGACGGTCAGCCAATTGCGCTGATACCGGTGCTGGCAAGTTTTATCGAACGGGTTGGGCCAGATTTACCACGCTACCTCGAAGACCCTGATGCGTCGGCCACGGTATGGCTCGATGAAGAAACACTGATTGAGTTTCCAATAAAACACATCAGGCCCTTGCTTGAAGTGCTCGTCGAGTTGCACGAACACGATAACGGCAAGTTGCGATTCTCCGATTTACAATCAACGGTTATTAACGATATCGCTGATGGTATCAACGCTGTGGGTGAGGTGAATCTCGAATGGGAAGTGCCAGCAAGACTCGCGCAGATTCTTGACCGAATCCGTTCTTTTGACGGTATCGAAGACGTCGGTATACCTGACGCACTGACAGCAGAGTTACGTGATTATCAGCGCGATGGTTTGAACTGGCTGCAGTTTCTGCGTGAGTTTGGCTTCAGTGGAATACTTGCTGATGACATGGGGCTTGGAAAAACCGTGCAGGCGCTTGCGACTGTACTGGTGGAAAAGCAAACCGGCCGATCGACTTCTCCTTCTCTGGTAGTAGCCCCCACAAGTCTTATGGGTAACTGGCGGCGAGAAGCAGAAAAATTTGCACCTAATCTCAAGGTCGCGGTGCTGCACGGCGCGGAAAGAAGCGAGCACTTTGACAAGCTGGATGAATACGATCTGCTGCTGACGACTTATGCCTTGTTATCGCGAGATCTGGAGATCCACCAGGGGCGGGGTTATCACTACCTGATACTCGATGAGGCACAGGCGATAAAAAATCCGACAACCAAACAGGCCAAGGCTGTGTGTCAGGTTAATGCCAAACACAAACTGTGTCTGACGGGTACGCCGGTTGAAAATCACCTCGGTGAAGTGTGGTCGCAGTTTCGCTTTTTGATGCCCGGATTTTTTGGCGAGCAAAAGCACTTTAATCAAACTTTTCGCAATCCGATAGAAAAGGGTGCGGATAATCTCGCAGCAACTGCACTGACAAAAAGACTGAAGCCATTCATTCTAAGACGCAGTAAAGATGCGGTAGCGTCAGAGTTGCCGTCTAAGACCGAAATCATTCATCGCGTATCTCTATACCCGGAACAAGCAGTATTGTACGAAGGCATTCGTGCTGCTATGGAGTCGAGAGTACGACGTGCACTGGCTGAGAGTGGACTTGGTCAAAGCCATATCACGGTATTAGATGCGCTGTTGCGATTGCGTCAGACCTGTCTGGATCCGCGTTTGGTAAAAATGAGTCAGGCACGTGCGACCACACAGTCTGCCAAGCTCGACTCGTTGATGGAGATGTTGCCAAATTTTGTCGAAGAGGGTCGTCGAGTGTTGCTGTTTTCACAGTTTACCGAGATGCTTTCACTGATTGAAACTGAAATTCAGCGCGCCGGAATCAGCTATACAAAGCTCACCGGCAAAACCAAAAAACGCGATGAAGCCGTTGATGAATTTCAGTCGGGCAATGTATCGGTATTTTTAATCTCATTGAAGGCTGGTGGCACTGGTCTCAATCTGACACAGGCCGATACCGTCATCCTGTACGATCCCTGGTGGAACCCTGCGGTGGAAAATCAGGCGATTGACCGGGCGCATCGAATTGGTCAGGACAAGCCGGTGTTTGTTTATCGATTGATCACGGAACAAACGGTTGAAGAGAAGATTATAGAATTGCAGGAGCGCAAGAAGCAGTTTGCAGATATCGTGATTGAAAATCGCGAGGAAAATTTAAAGGCGCTGGCGGCAGACGACATTCTGGAATTGTTCTCATCCTGATCTTTTACTCTACTCGCGCGTTTGTATGGCTGCCCAAAGCCGCAATCTGGTATCTACTTCAGCCTTTTTAATGAAGGCTGGGTGTGAATCGCCGGCAATTTGACCGGCCGGTTCTGTCATTGAACAGAAATCCTGTCTAACGTTACTTCGATGTAGTAATGCGCTATCAACTGCCATTTTGCGTTATGTTTAGTAGCAAGAGCGCGGCGACGCCTACGTTAAAATAAGAAAACACAACATATAGCGTTGCTAAAGAAGAGAGGTAACAAGCCTCCTGTTAACCAGTCAACATTTACAGACTGATCTCAGTACATAAAAAATGGCCAGCCAACATGAAATTGTTGCCGAGGAATGGAAAGAGCGCTCACGCGAGCTTGCCCAGTGGGCGATGGAAAAGCTGGTTAATCGCAAAGACGTGTGGGGTCAATATGGTGCATTGACACCAGGTGAACAAAAAAAGCTCGGGCGCACCTACAAGGCAATGACACTACCCGTAGCGAGTAAGCGCGGGCCGGATATGGTAACGCTGGACAAACTCACCAGACACTTTGCCAGTGCGCATCATCAGCGGCCACAAATAATTGGCCTGCACGCGAAGAGTGCTGAAAACACCAGTCGCTGGCTGGGCATTGACATTGATATGCACGATGATGCCAAAGCGGATGCTGAGGAGCATGCCAGGCGTAATCTGGTCGGTGCTATTAATTGGTGGAGAAAGTTGCAGGCAATGGGGTATGACCCCTTATTGTTTGACTCCAATAATAACGGCGGCTATCACTTGTGGGTGTTGTTTGATGAGCCGGCACCTACCGAACACGTTTTTGCATTTGCGTGGTCACTGGTTTCTACCTGGCAGGAAAACAATCTCAGTGAAGAACCCGAAACGTTTCCAAAGAAATTGCAAAAAGATAAGCTGGGTGCCTGGTTTCGTTTACCAGGATTGCACCATACACGTGACCACTACGCCCGTGTCTGGAGCGGTGATGAATGGCTCGATGATCCCTGGTTATCGGGTCATGCGGCGATTAATGCGATGGTGCAGTGTGTTGGTGGTCCGCCGCCTCCGGAATCAAGTGCACCCGAGGATCATAGCCGCACCACAATTCGTAGCCCCGAAGCACGCGGTCTGGCGTCAAACAATACCGTAAAAACGAAGGCTGTGGCAGGTAGCGCGCCGACATCAACAGCAGGCTCCAGGCGCGCGGTCGACCGTAAAAGAAATTTTAAGCGCACCGGCAAGGCGACGGTTTGTATCGATCTGGATGGCGTGCTGGCTCAGAAACATGGAAGCGCGCATTCCGCCACAATTGGTGATCCTATTGACGGGGCTGTTGAATTTACGCACGCGATATCAGCTTTTGCCACGATTACTATTTTGACTTCCAGGCTTGCTGTTAAGAAAAACTCGCGTAAACGCGATGTAACTTCCATTGCGAAAAGTATAGAGGATTGGCTTGATGATCATGGCTTTGCCTATGATGAAGTATATATCGGTCAGGGTAAGCCACCGGCTGCGGCCTACGTTGATGACCGCGGTGTTTCCTGTCGTCCGCAACAGGAAGGTCTCGACGCGTTTGCCCAATCAATGCAATTTATACAGATGCTGTGTGAACAGTGAAAGATGAAAACCGCAGGTATTGTGAGGTGAATCTATGCCCAGAGCGTTAAAATTTACATTTAACGATACCGAGTTCGAATGCGAAATGAACAAGGTTGACCGTAACAAGCTGTATGGGTCGGTCAGTGTTGAAACCTTTGATGTAGACGGTAATCGCTGTGAACTGGCAACACTGGCGAATGATGGTAAAACACTGATACCGCATGGTGGTACTGCATTCGCGTATATAAACAAGGATGGTTTATGGGTGGAACGGTCGGAGTTGCAACCAGTGAGCCTCGAAGGGGAAAGACTGGAAGTGCTCCCGTCGAGCTTTGATCAAGTTATCAAACTTGGCAACACTGCAACCGTTGACGAGTTTCTCGATCACAGTGTCCGACTTTGCTATCAACTTGACTATGATGATGAAGTAATTGCGCCAGAGCTAATAGACGCCATGCAGAAAGGTCGGATATTCCGCTTTGATTTTCTGTATCGCGATGGCATTACCGCTGATCCGGCGTTTCTAATGGGCGGTAGCGCGGGCGAGTTATGGATGTTGGTGGCCAAGCCCGCCAGCGTTGATTTTGTCGGGCTTGATCAGGCTGCAGTCACTATTGCAGTCGAGGGCGATGATGAAGAAAGTGATGAGTTTGATTTTGAAATGATGTAGTGGACTTTTGAGCAGACTCGGGCAAAAAAGAATAGATAAATGCCAAATATAAATATTACCGATAGCCGCAAACGCGATGCAGTGGTCAAGGCCGAGAATACCGGGGTGCACGAGGAAGTGCGTTACGTGGATTCCGAAGGTAGTGTTGCTTCAACACGGAAAGTGCTGAAAGCTACTGTCGCGCATGATTTTGACACCCTGAATTTGCAGTTCGGCGAGGATCCACAAAAGTTGGGGATGGCGCTTGTTGACGGTGATCCGGAAGTAGACATGGAGAGATGTGGGGTATACCTGTGGGGAGTATCTAAAGTCTATGTCACTTCTGATGACGGAATTGTTTACCGGATCGAGCAGACTGAAAAAGTGTGGGATGCAGACGGTGAACTCAAAGAGACACGACCCAGAAGCCGGGCAGAGGCCAATGTCGATAGTGAAGTACCCTTGACATGGACTGGCAGAAAAATAAAGAAAACTGATGCCATTCGTCGATTTGTTTTTACATCCAAACTGCAAATCGTGCATGTAAACGGGCTGACCTACGATTTCCTCTATGGCATGGCCAAAGAGCTCGACAACGAAAGCAGCTTGATGATGGTTGGCGGTGGAAGTGGGGGTAAAGACCCGCTGGTATTTCGCCGTGGCAGTGTGCCCTACCGTGGGTTTCTGGAAGGTCGGGTTGAGGGTGAGCAATATATATTGTTATTACATCTGTCGAATATGGAGTTGAAAGTACCTGAAGCCTATAAAAACAACACTGAAACCGGGCAAAAGTCTGACACGGGTGACAAAGCCGGACAATCTCTGACTGAGGTTGAAAAATCGGTGGTGGACAAGGAGCCTGCGTCAGCTGATGAAGTAACGACCGAATCTTCAAAGATGCGGCAAACAAAAGTACCCGAATCGAAACAAATCAAGAGCAAAAAGTCGGTTGCGAAAAAGACACCCCGGTCGACGAAAATTGATGATAAGCCAGACGAGGGTAAGGAAAAGTCCGGTCCATCGAAAAAAGTTAAGAAGAAGGTGGCAAAGAAATCGGCAGGAAAAATAGAGAAAACTACGGGTACGGATTCATCACATAGTGAAAAGTCTGATGTCGGGATAACTCCTGAAGATAGTTCGGAATCCGGAACAGCGGATGCTGAGGTTAGGATGGTGGCCGAGCCCCGGGCTTCGATCGACCAGGCTTCGATCGACCTAGCCACAGTCGACCAAACCACGGTCAATTTCGACGATCTTGGTGTCTGGCTAAAAAGTATTCGTATGGGCAAGTACCTCAAGCTGTTTATTGATAATGAAATTGATGTTGATGTGTTGTCAGAGCTAAGCGACGACGATCTCAGGGAGTTGGAAATTCCTCTGGGGTCGCGACGGCGTTTGTTAAAGGCGATAGCGGCCGCTGACAGCCTTCGCGCCGAAGTGGCAATGGCTGTTAGTGATATATCGCGTGCTGTGAACGACAAAAAGCAACCTTCCCAGTCTGCAAAACAGGCGTCTAAAAAGACGGCGAAAAAATCTGTGAAAAAGAAAAAGACAGCAAAGAAAAAAGCCGTTAAGAAAAAAGCGACAGAAAAAAGAGCTGGCAAGCAACCTGAGTAGCCGGGTTCGGAGCAATGTCACCGAGTATCTGGACACCGGAGAGGTGAATGATGAAGCTAATAAATACCGAGTTATTGAAACAGCGGGTTGATGACTATTGCACCGGTAAAGCCGATGCATTGCAGGATCAGTCACTGTTGCAGCGTGTGAGAATGCGGCGTCGACAATTAGGTCAAATGACCATGGCGCTTGATCGTGAGCTCGCGCGGGTGAAAATACCAGCGGGTGACTTTCATATTAGTCGCAAGGTCGACGGCGAGTTTACCTGCCTTGTCTATAACGAAGGTGAAGTGTTTACCATCAACCCGGGTGGCACTATTCGTATTGGCGCGCCAATGCATGAAGAGTCAAAAAAGATACTCGATCAATGTGGGGTAAGGTACGCTCTGTTGGGCGGCGAGCTGTATGTGAGGCGGGCAGATGATCGGAGGCCCAGAGTGCATGATGTTGTCAGGGTTGCACGTGCGCCAGAATCCAGTGAGGATGTAGCGAGCTTATGCCTGGCGTTATTTAATATTTACGAATGGAATGACGAACAGAGAAGCGGGCAGTATGCCGATCGCTTCAACCGCCTGGTTGAATTGTTTGGTGAAGGCGACCGAGTGCATCCGGTGGAAACCATCATTGGCGACGGCAGTAAATCTGTATTGTCGCAGTTCAAAAAGTGGGTTGATGAGGAGGGTGCCGAGGGTGTGGTCGCACGAAGCGATACTGCCGGTGTATTTAAGATTAAGCCCCGTCATACCATCGATCTTGCCGCTATTGGCTTCACCGAAGGTCTGGATGATCGCAGTGGGCTGTTACATGATGTGATGCTGGCTGTAATCAGGGGAGACGGAACTTATCACATAATAGGGCGGGTTGGTGGCGGTTTTTCGGATGATCAGAGAGCCTCCATTCTAAAGCAGCTTGAAGAGCTTGTTGTTGACAGTGAATACGCGGAAGTGAATTCAGATCGCGTTGCGTACCGTATGATAGAGCCAGGTCTGGTTTTTGAGATATCTTGTCTGGACATCATTGCCAATACTTCCAGAGGCAATACCATCGACAAAATGGTGCTCGAATGGAATGCTGAAAAAAGTTTGTGGGAAGGCGTCAGACGTTTACCGTTGTGCAGTGTTATTTCACCACAGTTCCTGCGCATTCGCGATGACAAAAGCGCTAATGCAGATGATGTCAGATTTGCTCAGTTAACGGATATCGTTAACATACCGTCGGCCAACGTAGTAAGTGAAGAACTGAAATTGCCCGCCAGTTCACTGATTAAGCGGGCAGTTGCCACTAAGGAGTTGCGTGGGGCGATGATGGTTCGCAAGCTTATGATGTGGAAAACCAATAAGAGTGAGCAATCCAGAGACTACCCGGAGTATGTTCTGCATTTGACCGACTATAGTCCAAACCGAAAGGATCCGCTAAAACATGAAGTTCGAGTCAGTAGTTCTGAGCAGCAGGTTCTCGACTACTGGAAACAGTGGGAGAAAAAGTATTTTGTATCTGGCTGGTCGACTCAGTAACCCGATTCAGTACGGTCGGACAGAATCCGCTTTGGTTGATAATAACTAATGCGAATTCTGAGTTGGAATATTTTGCATGGCGGCGGTACACGTTTCGAGGATATCGTAGATGTCCTAAAGCGATATGATGCCGATGTCGTGACACTTCAGGAATACCGTCATAGTAAAAATCATCCGCACTTTCAATCAGCATTGGCGGATATGGGGTACCACTCTATAATCGCACCGGCAACACAGAGCGCTCGGGAAAATAGTGTGTTGCTGGCAAGCAGGTTTGAGATGACAGGCGACGGGTTTCCGCTCGGGAGTGCAGCACCTTATCGGGCTATACAGGCCAGAATTTCAGTAGAGAATGAAGGCAGTATTAATGTGGTATGCGTGCATTTTCCTCACAAAAAAGCGCAGGTGCCATTGTTTACAGCGTTGCTGGAGCTGCCGGATAACTGGCTCACCGAAAAGTCGATTTTGCTGGGTGACTTCAATTGCGGTATTCCTTTCATAGACTCTGAAACCAAAAGTTTTTATGCCACGCATCTGTTTCAGCAATTGTTGAGTGATGGCTGGATTGACTCGTGGCGTAGCCGACATAACAATTTACGAGAGTTCACGTGGTACAGCACGCAGCGATCGAATGGTTTTAGATATGACCATGCACTTCTATCGAATGCGCTGGATCAGTCCGTAGCCAAAATTGGCTACGATCATGATGTTCGGATCAGGAAAATTTCAGATCATTCACTAATGGTGCTTGATCTGAATTTTTCGTGACACCTTCAGCGCTGGCCCAAAATTTACAGGGGTTGTAATAGTGAGCTGTGCATAAAACCCAGGGGTTCTGGCTTTGAAGAGGTGCTGTCAGTAGAGATTTCGAACCATTCGCCGATTGTACTAATTACGGCAACGTGTTTGTCTGCTGCCAGGGATGTGATGATAGCGCCATTACTTGCCGGCGTTTCCCTGACAATGCTCCATTGTTTTTTGACCTTCCACTGGCTGGCATTTTCAACAATGTTTATACCAGTTTGTGTCGCCGATGCGCTGACTGCAGGTATCTCCCGGTAGCTGGAATTCTCGCCAGCGGCGTACCTGTCTTCATTATCAGTCTGTGTGATTGTTCTAAGGCCAGGGGTGGTTTTGATCGACGGGCTAGACTGTGAGGAGTTATTCCCGGTCTCTGATTGAGTCGTATCATCGCAGTCTGCAATGTTGCTGCAACCACGAAGACTGGCAAGGTTAAAATACAGTGTTTGGTGGCTTTTCGATCCTTGATATCCATCCATTTGCACGATTTCATGAGGCGTCATTGGTGGTTTTCCGGCAATAAAGGTTATTGCCGCGAAACCGATGGCAAAGACCACAGCTGTAATACCGAGTCCGATTTTGCCCATAGTTTCGGTGAAACGATTTCTCGTATAGTGTTGAGTATCATTGAAGTCTTCAGCAAACAGGACACCTTGAGGCTCGTGGTAGTAGTCGTAAATGTCAGGATCGCGGAGCACCTCGTCGGTATGGCGTTCGCTGTGGTATAAATCATCTGTCTGATGGTCGTGTCCGGTATGGTGCCGGTCTGTTTCAAATAGTGCTTCATCGTAGCGCTGACCATCACCCTGCACCTGGTAACCGGTCTCCCGGTAATTATGCTCTTTGTAGGGGAGCTCTTTGTTGTGGGGCTCTTTGTCGCGGGGCTCTTCGTAAGAGCGCTCTTCGTAATGACGCTCCTGGTGAAGATGTTCTTCGTAAAGCGGCTCCTGGAAAGCGCTCTCTTCCTGATAGAGGTCTTCGTTGTAACGTTCTTCGTTTAGCAGATCTGAGTCGATGTATCTTTCGCCAAACGGCACATCCTGGTGATCAGTCGGGAGATGATCTTCATAGGAAATGTGTCTGGCGAAGATCTCCCTGGTGCGGCCGTCTTGTTGGTCGTCACCGTGGTTATCGCCATTATAGTAATCTTCGTGGTGATTGTGGTACACGCTGCTAACCCCTGAAAGTGCACTGCTGGCTTCTTCTCCCATAATGACAATCCAGGTTACATGGAGTAACCGTGGGTGCGGTTGGTGATAAATCCGCTTGTCGGTATGGTTAGCCGAGCCATTTTTTTCTTCGCCAGTGGCGGCATCGCAGCAACAAGTCGCTGCGTGATATCCGTCACAACTCATTGTCCAGCAGATCTATTTTGTATTGTGCGATTGAAGACTATAGTTGCCGACCCGGTATGGAACCCGGGTGATACCGTGCTTTCTGTCAACAAACGTCTGTGGACTGCGTGGGGTGTATCGGCATTGAGCGCCGATACCCGAGGGCTGGTTCCCGTTTTTTTGCGGTGTGGCTATTTTTTAGCGTTTTGCAGTTGTCGCTTTTTTACGAGCTGTCTTTTTGGCGCGGGCAGGTTTTGCCGATGATGCGTGGGTAATGGTGTTGGCCTCATCCAGGCGTGGGTGGTTTGATTTGAAGTGATCCCGTAGTTGCTTGATTTTGTCCATGGACTTTGCAGTTTCATAAATCGCATGTGTTGCTGCGATTACATCACCGGTGTGAGCACTTTCGGAGATGGTATGCATATTCCTAATGGGAAATCCGATCGATGTCGCCGCACAGTCCACGCTTGCAAGCACTGCAGCCATGCCGTCGGTGCCGGTGTCATTGCCACAAACGTCCAGTTGCATAGGGATATCGTTATCCAGCGCACTGGTTTTAATAAAGGCATTGAGTTGTTCGCTGACTATTGCCCCCGTCGACAGTGTGAACCCTTTGCCCATTTCAAGGGGTGACATATTGCGATCGCCAATATTGGGCGCAGCGACGTAATCGTGGTTTACATCGACCGCGATTATTGCGTCGGGCTTTAGTTCACCAGCCATTACCCGACTGCCAAATCGGCCGATCTCTTCGTGCGAGGCAAATGCGAACAAACATCGCACATTTTTGAGTGCCGGTGCACTGGCCAGCAGTTTCGCTATTTCTGCAGTAACAAAACAGCCGAGTCCATTGTCAAGGTAGGCGCCATAGAATGTGTCCGGGCTAAATGATCTTTTGACTGGCCTGTTCAGTAGCAGGGTATCACCAGGTTTAATACCAAGCTGTTCAATTTGCCTGGCTTTGTCTGCACCGTGAATCTGTAATTCGAGATAGATTTGCTTGGGGCGGATACCTTTCTCACCCGTGCGTTGAGCTGGCTCGGAAAAGTGTATCGCACCCAGTGCTTCTACTGTACCGCCTTGCAGTGAGCGATATGAACCAGGCTTGGCCGGATCCTCACTGTACAGGGTAACTTCATGCCCGATTAGCGTACAAGGCAGAAATGCGTCTGTGTTAATCCAGATTTTGCCATCACTGCCTATCTTTCGTACCTGCATGCGAATCTTGTCTGCATGGCCGATAATCATGATGGTAAACATGTCTGTTTTGTCTGGATGGGTGTCCCACACCAGGCCTGCATTACCCTGAAAGCGGTGCATGGACCACTTCTTTGGTGCAAACGTGTCAAAGTAGGGTTTGATCACACCGTGAGTCATAGCACTCTCAAGCCCGACAGGGCTGGGAGCGGCGATGATGTCTCGCATGATCTTGAATTGATTGTCTGGCATGGCCTTAGACCAGGCTTTTGATTCGGTCATAGTAGTACGCGCTAGTTTGGTGGAAGTGGATGTCCGGTTAACTGATATAGATTTTCCAGCATCTCTCGGAGCTCGAGCACCTCTTCAGTCAATGCCTCAATTTGCTTAAGGTCTTCGTTGTTGGTTGGGCTAACGGCAGCGGCAGCAGTCGGTGCACTTGCTGTGACTGCGGCTATCTGTTCCTGCGAAATGTCACCGCATAACAAGTGACCGTAGCGATCATCGCGTTGTCCGGGCGAGCGACTGATCAGGCACGCTATCGGGCTGTCTCCCTGTGTCATACGGGTCAGACTTACCTCCATATCGTCTTTGTTTTCGAAACTATAGAGGCGTTGAGTGCGAGTGAGCAATTCATTCGGCGTTTGTGGGCCCCGCAGCAACATGACACACAGTAACGCCTGCTGCTTACGACTGAGCGATAGTACATTAGTCAGCGTTTGTTCATATCGTTCGCTGCGTGCTCCCATCTCGTAGCGGACCAGTTTCCTGCTCTCAAGCTGGCGCAGTGCTCTGACGACTTCTCCCTGTTGCAGATTGGTTACCGGATTGCGGCTGGATTTTTGATTGCACGCATTCAGCAGACTGTTCACTGTCAATGGATATGCGTCTGGCGTTGCCATTTGTTTTTCCATCAGGGAGCCCAGTATTCGTGCCTCCTGGTGGCTTAGCATTGCGGTGTTGGTTGACTCTGCCTGCTCCGGAGTGTTCTCTGCCTCAGAATCCCCGTCTATAGTTTCATGTTCCAATGTAATCGCTACCGTTACTTTTTACAGAAGATATCTGAGTACAAAGTATAGTTGGGTCGTGCGCAATATTGGCGATTTTGTGCTCAGGCGCCGAATCGACGGCCGGTATACTGAGGTACGTGACTGTCATGCCAGCAGGCTGCTGTAAAAATACGATCAAAACCGATAATTACCGAGTTGTTTCGTCAATATTGCCAATCAGCCGCAAGGGCGGATTGGCTGGTCTTTGTGTTTGCGAAATCGGGGCGTGCGAGCAATGATTTAAAGTGTCGCAGCGCTGGTTACTAATTTGCCTTGCTGCTGATCAGTTGACGCAATGCCTCGACTCGCTTGCGATTGGCGCCGAGATCACTCTTGCCGACACGAGATGATGATCGAATTCTAAGTGTGCTGTCTGCTTCGTTCAACTTCACCATCATGTCGTCAGTGAATCCGAACAGGCGAGTCCTGAATTCAGCTTGCAACATGTTGTTGCTGTTGCCGGTGATCTGCCCGCCCAGGTTTTCTAAATATCCCTGTGCTTGTTCAATGGTGATACGGGCCTCGATAGGCTCAATATAGGCTGGGTGCTGTGAGTCGACTTCGGTACTTACGCAATTTGGTGTGTTGCTGCAGGGAGGTAGCTCTCCTTTGTCTCCTGCTGCAGGCGCTGGCATGCCCGTTGATTTTCGAGCGGCAGCAAAACCGAGTCCGGTAATGAGCGCTGCCACAATAATGACTGTCCAAAGTATTGCTTTTAACATCGGGTTATCCACTCGTGTGCTGGTTGCTGCATAATAGGCGCCCAGAGACTGTTTGTCTTGTGTGGGGTGTCGCCGACCGAGAGCCTCGAACATGCACCTGATCACTGCAACAGATCAATGCACCAGATCATTGCACCTGATCTTTCAGTGCAGCGCACAAGGGATATTGTTAACAATGCTTGATATAGTCTGTTCAAACAACCATTGAGCCGGGGATATGACAGAAGAAAAACATCACCACCATAACACGCCTCTGAGTGAGATCGAGGAACGTGTAAAACGGCTTGAAGCGCTGTTGATCGAGAAAAATCTGGTGGATGTCCGAACACTGGATCAGCTGGTAGACACCTACGAAAATCGAGTGGGCCCAAAAAACGGTGCCAGGGTGGTTGCTCGTGCATGGGCAGAACCGGCTTATCGCGACCGATTACTCGACGATGCCACTGCAGCGATTAAAGAAATGGGGTATGCGGGCAGACAAGGGGAGCATATGGTCTGCGTCGCCAATACACCCGAAGTACACAACATGGTGGTTTGTACCTTGTGTTCATGTTATCCGTGGCCTGTTCTCGGCTTGCCACCTACCTGGTACAAGGCGTCGAGCTATCGAGCCAGAGCGGTTGCCGAACCCAGATCCGTGCTTAACGAATTTGGCGTGCAGCTCCCCGATCAGACCGAAGTGCGAGTGTGGGATTCGACCGCTGAAATAAGGTATCTGGTGTTGCCCATGCAACCGGCGGGGTCGGAAGAATTGTCGCAAGATGCGCTGGCGGAATTGGTGACTCGTGACAGTATGATTGGTGTTGCCTTGCCAGCGTATACAGCCGTGGCTCGACTATGAACGGTGCCCATGATCTTGGTGGCAAGCATGGCTTTGGCGAGATCGATCGATCTCAGGATGCCAATTTTGCCGCTGAGTGGGAAGAAAAAGTCTTCGCTTTGACACTGGCGAGCGGTATGTTGGGCCGCTGGAATCTGGATCAGTCGCGTTCAGCAAGAGAACAAATGGATCCCGGGCACTATCTGCAGAGTAGCTACTACGAACACTGGCTGTTTGGCCTCGAGCAGTTGCTGGTAGAAAAGAACCTGGTAACAGCTGAGGAGTTAAAAACCGGGGTAGCGCAAACTGACGCCAGCTTATCAGCACCCGACCCTGAAGCCGCCGATCCCGAGAAGATGCAGCAGATACTTGATGTCGGAGGCCCCACATTACTCGAGGTGAAACGAGAACCTGAATTCAGAATCGGGGATCAGGTTGTTGTGCAGGCCGACCAGCCGTTGTCGCATACCCGAGCGCCCGGCTACGTAAAAGGTAAAATTGGTATTGTCGTGTCACACCACGGTGCGCATATTTTTGCTGACGAGCATGCATCCAGTGGAGATAAAACAGGAGAGCACTTGTACGGCGTAAAATTTGAAGCAGATGCGTTGTGGGGGAAACAGGCAAGTGCAGGCTCGACGCACGCTGGCTCTGTGCATTTAGATAAGCTGCCTTCGGACAACAATTTTACTGTTAGTAAAGATGTCGTGTATGTCGATTTGTTCGAACCGTATTTACTGTCGATGGCAAATTATAGAAAACTATTGGGAGCGTAAACGTTGAATAATTTCGAGTTACCTGCGCTTCCGTCGAATTGCGAGGTTCAGTTTCAAAACGGTGAGCCGGTATTTGAAGAACCCTGGCAGGCCAGATCGTTCGCCATGGCTGTGCAACTTAATGAATCAGGTTTGTTTACCTGGCAAGAATGGGCCGATGAACTGGCGCGACACATAGCAGAAGTTGAACAATCCCAATCAATTCGCAGTGCTGCTGACTACTATAAAGCATGGCAGGCTTCGCTTGAAAAACTGGTTGCCGCGAAACTGGATCACACCTGACGCGACATTTTATACGCCGTGAATTTTGGCGTGAGCCTTCCGATTCTGATCGATACCTGTTACTCGATTGTCCTGAAAATTTGTATTTAGCTGTTGGCTATAGCCGAGCCAAATCTGGCGCTGGTTTCAGGACCAGATGGATGATGGTGATCTATTGGTGTTTTTGCGGAAGGTGATTGAATAACCCGGTACTAACTCCACACCGGGTGATGCAATCAGAAGTGGAAAATCTGCCAGTTGCGCTAACCGAAATCAGGCCGCCGCGTACTGTTTTATTTGTAACTCGCGTCTTGCCTGTGCCTCTGCTGAAAACAGCGAGGTTGGGCGGATCAAAAGTCTGCGAATGCCAATCTCTTCGCCTGTATCTTCGCAAAATCCGTATTCACCGATTCTGATTCTGTGCAGGGCCTTGTCAATATCCCTGATAAGGTTTGATTCGCGTTCTTTCATATGAACCTGAATCCAGTATTGTTCCTCCTGTGTGGCTCGATCCAGCTCATCAGCTGCTCTTTCCACATCAAGGTGGGTAATTTTCTCATCAGGCTGAAGCAGGGACTGACGCATCTCGACTAGCCGTTGTTGGAAAAATTCCAACTGCTCGTCGCTCATGTAGTCCTCTTCTGGGGCAGTGAGGATTTGTTCTTCCGTCAACATGTTTGACTACCTCCGGAAAAAATAGGTTTTTGTAAATCGGGAGCTTACGCAAACAAAGCGCAGGCAGTGCATGTAAATTGGTGCAAAACGGCGACTACCGGTAGCAGTTGAACATGAGCCAGAAGATTGTAGCGATAAACCAAAATCCTCAAAGAACGCAGTGGTTCGGTACTTACCCGTGTGAGTCAGGGATATTTGACGCAGAACAGGTCTAACGGTGCAGCGTATCTGTGATGCTGTGAGCACATTCCGCGCCCAAAATGATATTTTCAGTTGGCGAAAGTGAATTCAGGGAAATCAGGCACATTAATCATGCCGACGAGCCTGGCTGGCGGTGTTTTAGTTGGCGAAAACTGGCGATGGCGAGAGTCTGCTCTGGTTAGTACAGCACGATTATTCACGGCGCGTGATATGAGGGCTCAATGATCAGAGTCAATAGCCCGTGTGGCTCTGATAAAATTTATCGGTAGATCTGTGAAGTGACAGGGGGTGATAACGCTGGAACTGCGATGCACATGCCCACTCACTTTGCTATGCCTGAGGTCGCTGCAAGCGGACCTGGATTGCGAAGTGGTTTTACCAGTTAAGACATTGCCTTTCGAGATAACCAAACCGGGGCCGGATGTAGCACAGGTTTTCGGTTTCACCGCTAAAAATCGCCATACAACGACTGCAATATGGCTATCGCTGTAAACCCGGCTGTTTCTGTCCGCAGTATGCGTGGGCCGCATTGAAAAGTGGTGACCCCACGAGCCTTTGCATAGTTGATTTCTTCATTGGTGAATCCGCCCTCTGGCCCGACCATAACAGAGCACTTGTTAGAGGTGAGTTCGATTTCTTTTAAGGTTTTGTCTGCTGTTGGATGGAGTAACAGGCAACTTGCTGGCTGGTCTGTATGGTCGATCCAGTCGATCAGTGACACCGGGGGCTTAACTATTGGTACAACACTGCGCTGACACTGTGTTGCCGCACTCACTGCAACTCCCTGCCAGTGATGTATCTTTCGATCAACTCGGGCTTTGTCTAACTGTAAAACCGAGCGCTCGCTGACGACCGGGGAGATTTGTGTGACGCCAAGCTCGGTGGCCTTTTGGATGACCAGGTCGAGCTTGGATCCTTTCGCCAAAGACTGCACCAGATTGATTTTTAATGGTGACTCAGAGGTATTGATTTCTCGTGTCTGTATGGCTGCAATCGCGACCGAGGTTGTTGACAATTTCAGGATTGAGTGATAGTTAAAGCCATCGCCGTTGAACAAGTCCAGCGGGTCGCCATCACGACGTCGCAGTACCCGTACAATATATTTAGAGGCATCTTTGTTTAGCGTAATTTCACTGACGTCTGCCAGTTGTTCATCAACATAAACTCTCGGTGTTTTCATTTGTTTTTTAGTGCATCAAGGCGTTTTCTGAGTTCTTCTTTTTCTGACGCAGACATCTGTGACGGTGGTTTCTCCATGGCGTAATCGTTTTTAAGTTTAAGCTTTGATGACTCTTGATTGATCTGTCTGATGGCGTGCTCAAAAATACTCAGCGGCGCCTCTAACTCGGCGTCTGTTGCTTCTTCGAGTCCTTCCTGTGCAAGCCTGTTGAGTGCCTGCCACTCGGGTTTATCTCTGAACTGTTCGATAATACGGCTGGTTGATATTTCCGGGTTGAGTTCAATCATTCCAACGATATGCATCAGTAACTCCGCGCCACGCACGTTGTCTGAAAATTCATAGAGCTCCGGGTCAACATCCAGCGCTATTGACGGATTATTCAGCAACACAGCAAGGGCGCGGCGAACCGGAGACTGGCCGTTAGCGGTATTTTTTCTAGGTGCAGGTGAAGCACGCTGTCTGCGCTGCTTTTCTGTTGGCTCTTCTATAGAAACCGTGGCGCCGACCTTTTCCTCCAGTTGACCGACAACCAGATCCCGGTAAACACCCGCAGGAATTTGTTCAATCAGCGGGCGACAAAGCTCGGCTAGTCTGGCTCGTTGACCAGCGCCGGCTGTACCCGGTCCGATACCGGCTTCCGATTCCAGTTCACGAAACATAAATGCGGAGGCCTCCATTGACTCTGTATCAATCGCGTTGAGAAAATAGTCTCGACCATGCTTTGACACTATGCTGTCAGGGTCCTCGCCATCGGGGAGAAACATGAATCGAGCATCGCGCCCGGACTTAAGTGAGCCCAGTGCCGATTCCAAAGCTCTTCTGGCGGCCTTTTTACCTGCGTTGTCACCATCGAAGCAAAAAACAATTTCCTCGGTCTCTCTGAATAACAGGGTTATCTGTTCTTTGGACGTTGCCGTACCCAGTGTTGCGACAGAATTCGGTATGTCTGCCTGGGCCAGTGCTATAACATCCATATAGCCTTCAACTACTATGATTCGGCCTGGGCTTGAGCGATGGCTTCGCCGCAGTTCGTAAAGTCCGTAGAGTTCTCTGCCTTTCTGAAACAAAGGCGTTTCCGGGGAATTAAGGTATTTAGGTTCGCCCTTGTCCATCACTCTGCCACCGAAACCGATTTCCCTGCCGCGCCGGTCGCGAATTGGAAACATTACCCGGTTGCGAAATCGGTCGTGGGTTTTTCCACTGTCGTTGCGTACCAGCATACCGCCGGTTATCAGCAACGATTCCGATGCGTCTATTGCGGCAGACAGAGCATGCCATGCAGCCGGTGCAAAACCGAGTTGAAAGGTTTTCGCCGTTTCTCCACTGATACCCCGACGTTTGAGATAGTCAACAGCTTCAGTGGTGGAGCGTAACTGCTGTTGAAAAAATACCGACGATTGGTGTAGAGCATCGTAGAGCGATTTTTGAGTTTGGGAGACTTCTGGAATGGCATCTCTGGGTACGGTTAGCCCGGCCCGATCAGCGAGGTATTCGACAGCATCCACAAAATGCATATGGTCGAACTCCATGAGAAAGCTGATTGCTGTGCCATGTACGCCGCAGCCGAAGCAGTGGTAAAACTGCTTGGTCTGGCTGACTGTGAAAGATGGCGTCTTTTCACCATGAAAAGGGCAACAGGCCTTGAAGTTAGCACCGGTTTTTTTCAGCGGCACATAGCGTTCGATGACCTCGACTACGTCTACGCGACTGAGTAAATCGTCGATGAAAGATTGGGGGATGCGGCCGGCCATAGAGGGAATTATCGCAGTATCCGCGTTGGTCTGCAGCACTCTGCGACACGCTGTCGGAAATCAGCGTGAAATCGGGCTTGATCTTTGGACTGCACCGAGCGCCGGTGCAGTCTTCAGGCCGCGGTTTTCAGTGTGGACAAGAGTGCCGTTAACTCCGCGGCCTTGGGTGTAACCAGCCAGAACCGGGCACTTAAGCCGTAGAAGTTGTCGATCAGCTCCCTGGCCCATTCACTGTCGGTGTGGGCAATGTGGGCTTCAAGCAATCCTTCAAGCACATGGCGATAAGCTTCCATTGATTCGGAGTGGATTCTCTGGATATCGATTAACTCGTGGTTGTAGCGATCCACAAACAGATTGTTGCGATCAAACACAAACGCAAAGCCTCCGGTCATACCGGCGCCGAAGTTGACGCCTGTTTCGCCCAGTACCGCGATACAACCGCCGGTCATATACTCGCAGGCATGATCACCTGCGCCCTCGACCACGGCAGTTGCACCGGAGTTTCTAACCGCAAAGCGTTCGCCGGCCAGTCCGGCTGCATAGAGCTCGCCGCCAGTGGCACCATACAAACAGGTGTTGCCAATAATCGGTGATTCATTACCCGGGAAACGCGATCCTGCCGGAGGCCGAATGACAATCTTGCCGCCAGCCATACCCTTACCCACGTAGTCATTGGCGTCACCGTGCAAGGTCAAATTTAAGCCGCCGGCGTTCCATACACCAAAGCTCTGGCCTGCGGTGCCGTGCATTTCAATATTGAGCGGTGCATCGCTCATACCGAGGTTACCGTGATTTTTCGCAATTTCGCCTGACAGCCGTGCGCCGATGGAGCGATTGGTATTTTTGATGTCAAACGAAAAGTCACCGCCGGTTTTAGCTTCAATCGCAGGCAAACATTTTTCTACCATGTGAGTCGCAAGTTCTGCCTTGTCGAATGGCCTGTTGCGTTGTTGGGTGCAATAGCGCGGCGCCTCTCGTGATATGCCTCCGTTAGACAGCACCTGACTCAGGTTAATTTTTGCATGACGCGCTGAGGTACCCTGATTCTGTTTTAATAGATCGGTGCGGCCAATGATCTCGTTCAGGTTGCGCACACCGAGGTCTGCCATATGCTGTCGCACGTCTTCTGCAACAAACGTCATATAGTTGATCACCTTGTCGACGTCACCACGAAAATGCTTCATACGCAGCACTTTGTGTTGCGTTGCGACACCGGTAGCGCAATTGTTGAGGTGGCAGATTCGCAGAAATTTACAGCCCATGGCTATCATTGGGCCGGTGCCAAAGCCGAATGTTTCCGCGCCAAGAAGTGCGGCCTTTACGACATCGAGGCCGGTTTTTAAACCACCATCGGTTTGCACACGGACTTTGTCGCGCAGGTTATTTGCCCGAAGTATCTGGTGTGTCTCCGACAGGCCGAGTTCCCACGGTGAGCCTGCATACTTGACGCTGGTCAATGGCGAAGCGCCGGTTCCGCCGTCGTAGCCACTGATGGTAATCAGATCTGCATAGGCTTTGGCGACACCGGCGGCTATGGTGCCTACACCGGCTTCAGCCACCAGCTTTACCGATACCAGGGCTTCAGGATTAACCTGCTTTAAATCAAATATTAGTTGTGCCAGATCCTCAATAGAGTAGATATCATGGTGTGGTGGCGGTGATATCAGTGATACCCCCGGCATCGAGTACCTTAGTGAGGCGATGGTTTCGTTGACCTTGTGGCCTGGCAACTGACCACCTTCTCCGGGCTTTGCACCCTGCGCAATTTTGATTTGTATCACTTCGGCGCTGGTCAGGTAGTGAGGGGTGACACCAAAGCGGCCCGACGCTACCTGTTTGATCTTTGAAACCTTGTTCGTACCATAGCGTGCAGGGTCTTCGCCGCCTTCACCGGAATTGGATCTTGCGCCCAGGGTGTTCATCGCCTCAGCGAGTGTTTCATGTGCTTCCGGTGACAGCGCGCCGAGTGACATGCCGGCAGAGTCAAAGCGTTTGATAATGTCTGCTACGGGTTCTACTTCTTCCAGTGGTACTGTTTTCCCACTGCCATTTAAAGACAGCAAATCACGTAGGGTGGTCGGTTGTCGTTCGTCGACCAGATTTGCATACTTTTTATAGTCGCTGTAGTCACCGCTGCTGACTGCTTCCTGCAAGGTGGTGACAACGTCCGGGTTGTAGGCGTGGTATTCGCCACCTTCGATATATTTTAACAATCCGCCCTGTGAGATTTTTTTTCGCTTGTTGAATGCCAGTTTTGCCAGTAGCTGGCTATCAGCCTGCAGGTCATCGTAATCGGCGCCCTGAATGCGACTAACAGTGCCCTTAAAGCACTGCCTGACGATATCATCGTGTAGCCCGACTATTTCAAACAACTGTGCTCCACGGTAGCTTGCAACCGTTGAGATCCCCATCTTTGATAAAACTTTCAACAAGCCTTTGTTGATGCCCTTGCGATAATTTTGTTCCAGTTTTGGCAGGTCGTTGCTGCTCAGTTCACTGCGTCTGACCATGCCCTGAATTATTTCATATGAAAGGTACGGGTAAATGCAAGTCGCGCCATAACCAATCAGTACTGCCATATGATGGGCGTCTCTGGCAGTGCCGGTTTCGACGACAATATTGCTATCGCAACGTAGTCCACTTTCGATCAGCGCGTGGTGTACAGCACCGGTAGCAAGCAGGGCATGGACTGGAAGTTTATGCGGCTGCAAGTCGCGATCGCTAAGCACAATGACCACTGATTCGCTCTTCACCGCGTCAACTGCAGTGGTGGCGATGTCGGTGATGGCTTGCTCGAGATTTTTTTCGGTCGGGTCGTAGTTGAGGTCAATCAGCTGATGGTGGTACTCGTGTTCGTCATTCATTGCCAGCAGCGTTTCGTATTTCTCTCGCGACAATACGGGGGAGCGTACCAGCAGGCGTCGCGCGTGGTCGACGGTTTCCTTAAAGATGTTTTGCTCAGCCCCCAAACAGGTTTCAAGCGACATCACGATAGCTTCACGCAATGGATCTATTGGCGGGTTAGTCACCTGAGCAAACTGCTGACGGAAGTTTTCGTACAGTGATCGTACTTGACTGGATAGCACGGGAAACGGTGTGTCGTCACCCATTGAACCGACCGCTTCCTGCGCCTCTTCAGCGAGCACACGCACAATTTGATCACGCTCTTCGAACGATACGCCAAACATTTTTTCATAGATCTGCAGGTGCTTATCACCCATGACCGGCGTTGACGGCGGGGTATCTCGCAGACGTGAGCGCAGATGCCGAGAGTGCTTTTGCAGCCATTTTGCATAGGGACGCTGGGTCTTGAGCCAGTCGTCGATTTGTTCCGGTTGCATGACATCACCGGTTTCGGTGTCAATCGCAAACATTTGCCCGGGCCTGACACGGCCTTTAGCGACGACATCCTCTGCAGCGTAATCGCAGACACCCGTTTCGGACGCGAGGGTTATCTGCCGATCGCGAGTAATTACATAACGGGCAGGGCGCAGACCATTGCGATCGAGCACGCAGGCAGCATAGCGACCGTCTGTCAGTACTACCCCTGCGGGTCCGTCCCAGGGTTCCATATGCATCGAGGCGTATTCAAGCCAGGCCCGCATATCAGGATCCGTTGAATTCATGTTGTGCCAAGCCGGTGGCAGTAATAGTCGCATCGCATGAAAGATATCCATGCCGCCAGCCAGGAGTACCTCGAGCATATTGTCCAGTGACATTGAATCGGAACCGGACATCGAGACCAGCGGCTGCAATTCCTGTAGTTCTGGCAACAGTTCACTGTGAAACTTGCTGGCGCGTGCGTTGGCCCAGTTTCGGTTGCCGCGAATGGTGTTAATCTCACCGTTGTGGGCGAGATATCGGAATGGCTGTGCAAGTCGCCACTGCGGCATGGTGTTGGTCGAAAAACGCTGGTGGAACACCGCGATTCTTGATTTCAGAGTGGGATCGTTCAGGTCCTGATAAAACTCAGGCAACCGATAGGGCATCATCAGCCCTTTGTATAAGATGACATCTGCGGACAGCGAGCAAACAAAGAAATCCGGATCTTCAGCACGCAGCTCGATTTCTGCTTTTCGCCTTGCCACAAACAGGTTGCGATTAAATTCGGCTGTATCCATATGCCGAGGTGCGGTGACGAATAACTGTTCGATGTCAGGCATTGATTTAGTAGCTTCGAGACCACAGGCATCAACGTTTATTGGCACTTTGCGCCAACCGTCAACGGTTAGCTGACGTGATTCGATATGTGCGACTAATGCGCGTCTGGCTTTTTCCGCCAGCCGTGTGTCACGGCTCAGAAATATCATGCCGGTGGCAAAGTGACGCCCCGGTTTAAAGCCGCACTCAAGGGCTTTAGCGCGTAAAAATGCGTCCGGTTTTTTCAGCAACAGACCACAGCCATCGCCTGACTTGCCGTCAGCAGCAACTGCACCGCGGTGAGTCATTCTGCCGAGCGCCTGGACGGCGGATTTCACTAACTGATGGGTGGATTCACCATCGATCTGTGCAATTAATCCAAAGCCGCAATTGTCATGCTCGAAGTCAGGCCGATACAGCCCGTTTTTCGCCAGTGCATCCAGTGCGTTCATAGAGTTTTTCGGTGTGTAAAGAGACAGGTTTGAAAACGCGGCTTACAACAGGTAAGTCCGCAACCAGGGATGTGGCGATTAGCCAATCTAATCAATAGAGTTTAGACCGTGGTACTGCGAAGTGTGGGGATGAATTTGCGAATTAAGGAGGGAGAGTCATTAAGCTGGGAGAGCTGCGGGTAGACGAAGGCGCACTGATAGATGATCGAAGCTGGTGTTTTGAAACACACCGTCGTTGCCGGATTCACCGGCAACGACACCGGTAGTTGGTTACTGCGGGTTTTTCTTGATTGCCGCCTGAAGGTCACTGATTGGACGAATCCAGACACCGAATCGCTTTAAATCTTTTGGCATCTGTTCAACTGCGTTGACCGCCTCGGTGCGTGTTTTATACAGGCCACTGAGCAGCCCGAATACGGGATTCTGGCTCTCGGTGGTACGAAATGGGTAGATGGCAACCGGTGATTCGGAAATACCCTGAGCCAGTTCGAGAATATAGTTGCGTTCACGTGAAGTCGCCAGTTGAACGGTGAAGTGGGTTGGTTCCTGAAAAAGTACCCAGCGCTCATTCTCAACAGCCCGCAGAACGGCCGGTGATGCTGGCGCGCTTTGCTCAGCGGCATTGCCACTGTCGGTTGTTTCGTTGCCAACCGATGGTAATGGTACCGCCACCCCATTGTCGTTAGACAATGCATCGGTGTCGGTCAGCGTACCGATATCAACCTTTTCGCTGGCAGCGACGGTAGGTTGAACCGTTGTTATCGCGACACCGTTGTTGCGGCTGGTAACAGGCTGGCTGCTGTCGGATGCATTCGCATCTTCGGAGCTTGCGACCACTGTTTCAGACACCGCTGTGTCTTCGGTGCTGGTTGCTGTTGCATCAGTGTCTGCGACGTCCTGATCGGCATTTTTGTCTGTTGATGGCGCCACTTGCACTACTTCTTCAACCTGCTCCGTAGCCTGTGTGACTGCTTGCTCTGCAGCGTTCGCAGCCTCAGTAGCCAGACTGGCGGCAGATTCTTCCGATTCACCGGTCGTCAGTGGTTCCGATGCAGCATCGCTTGCTGTGTCTTGCCCGGCGTTGTTCAGTGTGCCCTGTGCTGAATTGATCAGAGAGTCTTGTGCTTCATTCACCACTGACTGCGCAGCGTTGGTGGCGTCATCCGCGTTGGACGCCACAGTATCACCCGCTGATTGCAGCAAGCTGGTACCAGAGTTCCCTTCGCTATTTTGTAAGTCTGTCTCTGTCAGATCCTTTATTGCGCTATTCAGATCGTCGCCGGATTGGGCGACGCCTTCGCTGGTTTCGCCTGACGACAGGGTGCTGGTATCAGCGTCGTCATCGACGAGTTTAATTTCAACCGGCGCATTGGCAACAATTGTCGGTGGGTTTACCTTGACGACCTGACTGGAGTCGTCTCCGCCGATGAACATCGATAAGCCCCAGGCGATAAGACCGACGGCAGCTGTACCAAGCGCCACCAGAGGCCACCCGATTGCTGCAAACAAACCACCGCCTGCTTTGCCGGCAGCAGCATTCGCATAGACGGTGTTGAGATAGTGCGCAGCGCCGGTATTCACCGCTGCGGGCAACCCTGCGCTTTCGCGATGAATTTTGGAGAGGGCTTTTTCGGTGAAAGGAAATACATCTGTGTGACCGGCGTGGTTCAGCCTGGAAGACAGGTAATCTCTCATTTGTGGTTCTGATAAAGCCGACACAGTCGATACTGACGGATCGAATGTCATGCCGTCGTACTCGCGTGCGATTGCCTCGAGGCTGGATTTAAGTTTGGCTTCGCCAGTTAGCAGCAATCTGGCCGTGATGTCTCCGTCAGCGTTGAACTCTGACATGATGTTGATCAGCTCGGAGATTTCTTCGACGGGAGCAAGATGCGCATCATCAATGGCCAGTAACACACTAAACTGCTGCTCGTTCAGAGCAGCGAATTCGGGTACCAGCGATTCAACCAGATCCGTCATGTTATCGGACTGTTCGCCACCCAGTTGGTTAAGTACAGCGGTCAGGAATGCTTCTGCTACAAATCCGTCGCTGCCTTTGGCGACGAAAGGTTTGATGCTGTTTTTGCAGTGTTTAATTAGCTGCGAAAGCAGCACAGTTTTACCTGCGCCGGTTTCTCCCAACAGCAGATGCACGGATTCGCCGAATCGTGTGTGTTGCTCGAGCGATGCACGCGTTTTTTGCATGGCCGAGTCGGTAAAACGATGAGGTTTTTTTCCGTCTACAAATGGCTGCTCACCAAGCCCCAGTTCCCTGAGGGTGTCTTCGTGCAGTATTGCAGTTGCAGTCGCTTCATCAGCCATGGTCAACCCCGTTCTGTGTATGCGTTCTATATCGAATGATGCAGAAATCAAATTGTGGCGCAAACATACGGGTGTGCGGGCAGGCTCAGCTGCTCAACAACTGGTGGCGGAGAGAGCTGGCCACGCCATGCGGTGTAGCGGACACCACGTTACGCTTTACGATTGTCTGCCTGCTACTAAAGACTCTAATACAGAAGCAATCAATAGCAAGGACAGATTAACCGAAGTGTAAGGTAGGTTGGCATCGACAGCAACGTTGGCATTGCAGCTTAGTCAGATTTTCCAGCAAAAATTTCTACATTTGCAACGCGGGTTGGGAAGTAGCGAGTGCGATGGCAGATGCCTGCTGCGGTTGATGTACTGACCCTTTGATTGCTGCAAATCTGAAATACCCTGATGAAAGATCAGGTTTTGCTGAAGCATTCCTGCAGAAAGCTGAGCAGCCGGTTGTGTTCATGACCTTTACTGAGAAATGATTCACCGATATCTTTCATGAGCACAAGCGTTAAAACATCGTCGCGTACTTTTTTATCGCGACGCATTAAGTCGTAACATTGCTTGGCGGTCATGTTTTGAGGAGGCTGCACAGGCAGCCCGACTTCGCTAAAAATTGCTTCTATTTCCCGTACTTTGGTTGACTCCATGTAGCCATGGGAAGCAGAAAACCTGGCAGCCATACACATGCCGGCAGCTATTGCTTCGCCGTGCAGCCAAACACCGTATCCGGTAGCGGTTTCTATGGCATGGCCAAACGTGTGCCCGAGATTCAGCAACGCGCGCTGCCCCTGTTCGCGTTCGTCGGCAGAGACAATGCGTGCCTTGTTTTCACAACTACGCCGCACAGCTTCTGCGAGTGAATGACGCTCGAGTGCGAGCAATTGCGGTAGCTCTGATTTTATCCATGAAAAAAAGTCGACATCATCTATCAATCCGTACTTGATCACCTCGGCGAGCCCCGCTTTAAACTCACGAACTGGTAATGTCTGCAGCGTGTCCATATCGGCGATGACACACTGCGGTTGGTGGAAAGCGCCGATCATATTCTTGCCGAGGGCATGATTGACACCTGTTTTGCCGCCGACAGATGAGTCAACCTGAGCCAGCAGTGTCGTGGGTACTTGTATAAACGCGACACCACGCTGGTACGCTGCTGCAGCGAATCCGCAAATGTCTCCCACTACGCCACCGCCGAGTGCGATCAGCGTGCAATTGCGATCAAAGTTCTGCTTCAGTAGCTCATCAAAAATCAGGTTGACGGTATCGAGGTTTTTGTTCGCTTCACCGGCGGGTAAACACACCGTTGCGGTGTTAAATTCACCGAGGCATGCAAGCAAGGGTTGCAGATAGTGCTGTCTGGTGTTGTCATCGCAGACGACTAACACATTGCGACCGGCGATGTGATCTCGATAGATCTCGGTGCGCGAGATGATGTCCGTATCGATGATGATCGGGTAGCTGCGTTCACCCAGATCTACAGTGACTGTGCTCACTTATTATTCGCTTTTTTGTGCAATTGCTGTGGATTGTTTTTTTCTTTGCTGATCACTTTCCAGCTTTTCAACTTGTCTGCAGATGCGATCGACTACGCGGCGATGTCGCTGTCGGCTCGTGCTGATGTGGATGTCAGCTACAGACCGATAGATTGGATCGCGATGGCGACTCATTTCAAGCAGGGTAGCGCGCGGGTCTGGTTGCTGTAGCAGAGGGCGCGAACTATTGCGAGAGGTTCGCTCAACCTGAACGTCGATATCGACATCGAGGAACACAACCGTACCGCGATTTTTCAGCCGAAGCCGGTTTTCGTCTCGCAGAACAGCGCCGCCACCTGTCGCAAGAATGATGTTCTGCTTCTTTGTCAGCAAATCAATCATGCGCGCTTCCCGACGTCTGAAGCCGGCTTCACCTTCAAAGTCGAAGATGGTCGGAATATCTACACCACAGGCACTTTCGATCTCGCGGTCGCTGTCGTAGAAAGGCCGACATAACCTGCGCGCGAGCTGGCGGCCGACGGTAGTTTTACCGGCGCCCATCGGTCCTATAAGAAAAATATTAGCCATGGCGAACGAAGGGATTCATGGCATAGACATTACAGCAATAAGACAAAAATTTCAGACAAAAAAAACCGCGGCAAGCCGCGGTTTTTTCTATTGGCAATGGGTGCCGACTGCTTGCCCTGATTAACGATCCAGAGCCGACTTGCCGTCGTTAACGATTTTAGGTGTTACGAAAACCAGTAGCTCGGTTTTGTCATCCTGTGACGAATTAAACTGAAACAACTTGCCAACCAGAGGAAGATCGCCGAAGAAAGGAATGGCGTCTCGTTGCTGAATAATTGTCTGTTCGTAAATACCACCGAGGACAACAGTTTCGCCGTTGGCTACAAGCACCTGAGTGTTAACTTCTCTGGTATCGATACTGGGTATCTGATTAACGTCTGTGCCTACGAATTCACCAACACTGTCTTTGTTAACCGTCAAATCCATGATAATACGCTCATCAGGTGTGATTTGAGGCTTAACCTTCAGTGCCAGCACTGCCTTTCTGAATGAAACAGAAGCGGCGCCGCTTGAGGTGGCTTCCCGGTACGGAATCTCCACACCCTGTTCGATGTAAGCTTCTCGTTGGTTAGCAGTTATCACACGTGGGCTGGAGATAACCTCACCGCGACCTTCTGCCTGCATTGCAGATAACTCAAGTTCCAGCAACGTGCCGAAGGGGAGTTTTGCAAATGCCAGTGCAAGGCTGCCAGCGCGCGATGACGCAGGAAAGTTAACGTTAAATCGTTCGTCGCCCAATTCGTCGTTGTTACCGAGGCTGGTAATGCCGTTCGAGTTGCCGCTGAGAATGAAGCCTTCGTTGTCGTTATTGGTGGTGTCGCGATTAACCCCGAAACGTACACCCATTTCACGGTTAAAGTCGTCAGTCGCGATAACGATTCGTGACTCGATCAGAACCTGTCGAACCGGAATATCCAGTCGCGTGACCAGCGCCCGAACCTTGCCCAGTACATCACTGGTGTCATTAACCAGAATGGTGTTGGTTCGATCATCGATCGTCACGTTGCCGCGCTCTGACAGTACGCCGCCGGTTTCTGACTTGAGGATAGCTGCTACTTCACCGGCTTTCGCGTAGTTAACCTGGACGAATTCGGTTCGCAGTGGCTCGAGCTCAATCGCTTTTTGTGCGGCTTCTCGCTCTGCTGCTTCCTGAGCCGCAATTTCGCCGGTGGGCGCAACCATGACTACATTGCCTGAGCGACGCTTATCCAGGCCTTTTGTGCGCAGGATGATGTCAAGTGCCTGATCCCAGGGTACATTTTTCAGTCTCAGTGTCAGCTTGCCGGACACGCTGTCACTGACAACAATGTTCAGGTCAGTAAAGTCTGCCAGTAACTGCAACACCGAGCGGACTTCGATATCCTGAAAATTAAGCGACAATTCTTCTCCGGTGTAAACCGGGGTTGGCCCGATAGAAGGTGGAGGATTAAACATCGCTGTCTGATTGGAGTAATCGACACCCCGGTCAGCAGGATTGTAAGAGACGTTATCCATCTTCGGCTGTGGTGGAATAGTGGCATCCACATCAGCGGGGGCAGCCATCGGTGCGGCGTCCATGGTTGCATCAACGGGCGCATCATCTACATACTCCTGGATAGGCGCGCCGGTCTCTACGTCAATTTGCGATGGTTCGGACGTAGGTTCGATGTTCTCGATTTCAACCTGTTGCTGATCAATTTCCCGGTCTATCTGATCCGGATCGAAACCCAGTGGCAAATCTGCAGGCACCTCAATCATGGTTCCTTCATTAGCGACCGAGCCGGCTTGCGGTGCGACTTCGGCACCTTCGAACTTTGTTGGATCCAGTGGTCCTGACTCGTCAATCAGCGCTTCGGATAAAGAACCTGCTGCGTCGCTGTCGCTGAGAGTAATCAGCAGGCGATTGCCATCGACCTGGGTTTCGTAATCCGCCATCGCGCCAAGGTTAAGGACTACGCGAGTGCGGTCGGCAGCTTCAACGATGTTGACACTTTCTATGTTGCCGACGCCCACTGGCACGATACGCTTTTCAAGTGCGTTAGTGGTACCGAGCAGATCAATTGCGATTCGTGCGGGTTCGTCGATGGAGAAAGTCGTCGGGTTACCCACTGACTCGCTCAATTTGAATGCGATTTGCTGCTGATTTCCCGGTAATGTCGTGTGTACAACATCGTCCAGTGTGGCGGCAAGTGCGCCGCCAGAGACAAGAGCGGTACTCATCGCGATGGCGAGCAGTCGCAGTTTGCCTGTATTAACCTTGCTGCAGACTGTTGGTTTATTCACCGTTGTTCTCCGTCGCGTCGTTGTTCTGTTTCTCGTTGTCTGGTCGAGCATTGTCTGGTCTAGCATTGCCTGGTCAGTCTTTACAATCATTCGTCTTCACCTAGTGCCAACTGGGCTTCGCGTTGTATCCAGCCGCTGATGCCGTCAGGTATCAGTTCGACCAAATTGATCTGATTTTCCGATATTTGCAAAATCTTGCCGTGATTCTGACCAGCGTAATTGCCGGGCTGAACCCGATGGATTGTTCCCTCAGGATCCTGCACAAGCGCCCAACTGGAAGCTCGCTGCTTAAGGATGCCAACCATCTTCAGTGCGTCGAGCGGATAGCTTTCGAGGATCTCCCGTCGTCGGTTGTCCGCCGGTCTTGGACCAGTGGCTGAATTTGTCGGTGCCGCCGCCGACAATTCAGTCTGCGGTCGGAAAGGGTCTCTGAGATCGTGTTCTGCATATGCCACCGTCTGGTACTGGACGAAGTCAGGCAGAGGGTCAACGCGACCTTGATGTTTCAGTCGGGTCTGGGCAACGAAATCCTGAAGATCACTCATGTCGTTGCTACACGCTGACAGCATGGCAGGACCGGTGATCACCACGATCGCGCAACGCAGCCATGACAACCGGGATGCGAATTTACTTTGCTTCACGCCTTAGGCCTCGTCGTCTTCTAGGTAGCGGTAGGTTGTCGCTGTAAGATCCATTTTCAGCTTCTGCGCCGCTTTTGAATTATTGTTGTTCTGCTTGGCGGCCCCTGGTGTGATCGCTATGTTGTGCAGAGTGACAATTCTCGGGAGTGCGGCCAGGCCGCTTACAAAATTTCCAAACTGGTGGTAGTTGCCAGTAACGCTTATCCGAATCGGATACTCGACGTAGAATTCGCGGGCGATTTCCTTTTCTGGCTTGAAGAATTCAACTTCGAGTCCGGCAGCAACACTGGTCTGGGATAAATCTATCAACAGACTTTCAATGTCGGTTTTATTCGGTAGCTGGCGCAACATGACGTTGAATGTTCGCTTCATTTCCGTCAGTTGCTCAACGTATGCTTCGCGGTTTGCCGCCTTCGCCTGTGTTGAGTCAAATAACGTCTTCAGTTCGCTTTCTTTTGCAGCAATGCGATCGATATCCAGAAACATCGGTTTAACCAGAAACCAGATTCCGCAGCCAACGATCGCGGCGAGCCCGAGCGCCAGAACGGTCGCTTTCACGCCAGTCGGTGCGGAGCCGATTTGTTTTAGATCACTGGCTTCAAGGTTCTGAAGGTCAGAAAAAGCTTGTCCTATATCCACGATCAGCCCCTTAGTCGTCGCTAATTGCTAGTTGATTGTCTGCGGCGGGCGCAACTGATTGAGACAAGCGCAGTTTGAAACTACTAATGCCACTGTCTCTTGCAGACTGGATGACATCCAGCCCCGGAGTTTTAAACCAGTCTGATGAGTCGAGGTTTCGCATTAACGTCGAGACCCGCGCATTCGAATCCGCACGCCCCTCAAATGTCAGCCGATCCTGTTCTTGCTTCATTGACAACAGATAGACCCCGTCGGGTACTCGTTCAGCCAGTTCCTGAAAGGTGTGTACTACCTGCGGGCGTTTAGCCTGCAGTTCCTGGATGATGTCCATTCGTGCCAGCAAGTTGGCCTTGGTCGACTCGAGCTCTTCAATTTCTTTCAACTCGGCTTTCAGCTTGTTGATTTCAGTTTGCAAATAGGCGTTACGACTTTCCTGGTAGTCGATTTGCTGCTGGGCGTATCGAATACCTCCGTACACCAGGCCGGCACCAACGATTGCTGTAAGCAGGGCGCTTACACCAAATTCCTTGGCTTTTTGCTGGCGCTGCTCCTCGCGCCATGGAAGCAGATTAATTCTAGCCATTACTCGAATCCTCTGGTTGCCAGCCCACATGCAATCATCATTGCCGGACCATCTGACATCAGTCGCTGTTGCGCGATTCCAGAAGCGCAGTCAATCTTGTGGAAGGGGTTGGCAATTTTGGTAGGCGTACCAATTTGTGTTTCGATCAGTTCGGCAATACCCGGGATCTCGGCACATCCGCCAGCCAGCAGAATTTGGTCAACATAGTCATTTTGGTCGGCAGAGAAAAAGAACTGCAGAAACCGGTTGGCTTGTTGAACCATTTGATCTTTGAACGGATCGAGGATCTCAGGCTCGTAGTTTTCCGGCAAACCGCCAACTCGCTTAACGCGTCCGGCATCTTCGTAGGAAAGCCCGTATCGGCGCATGATCTCCTCGGTCAATTGCTTGCCACCGAACGGTTGCTCGCGGGTGTAAACCAGAGAATCGTTGCGGAAAACGCTGAGGCTGGTCATGGTCGCGCCAATATCAAGTACAGCAATTGTTTTATCGCCCCAGTCGACATCGGTTTGTTGCTGAATCAGCTTACAAGTGTGTTCTATCGTATAAGGCTCGATATCAACGACTTTGGCCGTCAGTCCGCCGATCTCACAAGCGGCCGTGCGCTCCTCGACGTTCTCGGAGCGAGACGCGACCAGCAAAACATCGTTGCTGCCCGATTCATGCTCGCTTGCTCCGATAACCTGATGATCGAGGTTAACTTCGTCCAGCGAGTAGGGGATGTACTGATCCGCCTCCAGCTGAATTTGAGCCTCAAGTTCATTCGGTTTCAGGCCAGCTGGCATCTGAATGACTTTGGTGATAACCATGGCGCTTGGCACGGCGACCGCGGCAAAGCGTTTCTTCGAGCCCGACCGTTTCAGGGCCCGCTTGATGGCCTCGCCAACAGCCTCCACATCCTGCAGGCTCTTGTCGTTCATGGCATTAGCTGGCAGTGGTTCCACCGCGTAGCTCTCGATTCGATACCCGGAGTTGGTGCGACTCAGTTCCAGTAACTTCACCGAAGTGGAACTGATGTCGACCCCTACCAGGTTCGACTGTTTCTTTCCGATTGAAAAATTCATGATTTAGGGATAGCGCCCGACTTTATGCCCAAGTAATAATTCAGCAACAGCAACTGTTTTGATTTTTAGTAAGTTGCGAAGGTTTTTTCACAAAAGCCTTTGCAGCTGCCATAATCAGGCTGCAAAAGACACTCCAACTACTGCGCGATCGGTGTCGCAAACTGCCAATTTGCACTCAAAGGATGAGACAATCGACGGTATCGGCGCCTGACTGCCACCAAAACGAGCGGCAAAAGTGGGATTTATGAACAATAGCGGAGCGAGTATCAGGCCTTGTTGAGGCATATTTTCAAAATTATTCTTGGTTTGTCGGTCATCAGTTTTCTGATAGTTGCCATCGCCGGTTTTTTTACCTACAAACGTCTTGAACCCAACTTGCCCGATATCGACGCATTGGCTGATGTGGAATTGCATGTGCCCCTGTCTGTCTATACCGGTGATGGCAAGCTGATTGCCGAATTTGGCGAGAAGCGGCGGGAGCAGCTGCACATTGAGCAAACGCCTCAGGTGCTGATTGACGCCGTGATTGCGTCAGAAGATGACCGTTTCTTCGAGCACCCTGGCGTTGATTACCAGGGCCTTATCAGGGCTGGCATTAACCTGATCAAAACTGGCAAGAAAGGGCAGGGTGGCAGTACCATTACCATGCAGGTGGCGCGCAACATCTACCTGTCACCTGAAAAAACCTACCTGCGAAAGATCAACGAAATTTTACTGGCGCTTAAAATTGAGCGGCAACTCAGCAAGGAATCCATTCTTGAGCTGTACATGAACATTCCGTACCTTGGCAACCGCGCTTACGGTGCGGCTTCGGCAGCCAAGGTTTACTACGGTAAAGATGTGTCTGAATTAAGTCTGGCGGAAGCGGCGATGATTGCCGGTCTGCCAAAGGCACCATCGCTCTACAACCCCATTGTCAACCCCGAGCGAGCTTTGGTTCGGCGCAATTACGTGCTGCGTCGTATGCGTGAGTTGAACAAAATTACGCCGGCGCAGTTTGAGCAGGCGAAAGCCCAGCCGGTAACGGCCAAACTACATCGCACTGCCAGTGAAACAGAGGCGGGCTATGTCAGCGAAATGGCACGTGCGCAAATGGTTAACTGGCTCGGCACCGCGGCCTACACGGGCGGTTACCGGGTATACACCACAATTGACAGTACCCACCAACTGGCGGCGACAAAAGCCCTGCGCCGTGCACTTGTTGACTATGAAAAGCGGCATGGTTTTAAGCTCCCTGGCAAGGCAACCAAGGCAGATCTGGAGACACAGGATTCAATTGATGAGTTGTTATCGACGATGCCTGGTCACGGTCAGCTTGTCGCCGCGCTGATTACCGAGACCAGCGATTTGGCAGCGTTTGCAATGCTGCAGGGTGGCCAGCGCATTGAAATTCCGTGGCGCAACATTGAATGGGCGTCGCCTCGTAGTGAAGAAGACGATGAATTGCCGCTGTACAGCAAACCTGCCGAGGTTCTGCAGCCGCTGGATTTAGTGTACGTAGAGCAGATTCCGGTTGTGCCGGAAGTGCAGGACGAGACAGACGAGGGCTCAGCAACAAACGCCGCGCAGACAAAGCCGGTAGCCCCTGCCACTGGTGAACTGGAGTATGCGCTTGCACAGATGCCCGAGGTTGAGGGGGCTCTGGTTTCGCTGTCACCCCGGAATGGGAAAATTCTGGCGCTGGTGGGCGGCTTTGACTTTTATCGCAGCAAGTTTAATCGGGTGACTCAGGCTTACCGGCAACCAGGTTCGAATTTCAAACCGTTTATCTATTCAGCAGCGCTTGAGTATGGCGACACCGCGGCAACTATTTATAACGATACGCCTGTGGTACTCGAAGACAATGTGCTCGAGGACGAGTGGAGACCGAGAAATTACTCAGGACGATTCTTTGGCCCGACCCGTTTGCGAGAGGCGCTGGTCAAGTCGCGTAATCTGGTATCAATCAGGGTTTTGCAGGATCTCGGAATACCCCGAGCAATAGGCTACGCCAAACGGTTTAACTTCGATGGCAGGAGCCTGCCCCGTAATCTGTCTCTGGCGCTGGGCAGCGGAGATATGACGCCCTTGCAACTGGCCACTGGCTATACGCCGTTTGCCAGTGGCGGATACCTGATGACGCCACACTTTATTGAAAGAATATACGATGGCGACAATCGCCTGCTTTACCAGGCACCATCGGTCGAGTTTTGCGATACCGAGGCACAGTGTGCGCTACTACAAACTGCCGTCGAGGATATTGCTGAAGTCGCTGAAACTGTGGCGATTGCTGATGCCGACGATGGATCCGCTCCTGCAGTCACTAACGAAACTGACGACAGTGCAGCAATTGCCAAAGCGCCTGCGAAAATTCCGCAGCCGCCTGACAAAATTGCCGCGCCTCGGGCGATCGAAGAGCGCAATGCTTTTATTATGCGTTCAATAATGAAAGAAGTTGTACGGCGAGGCACGGCGACCAAAGCCAAGGTGCTGGGACGCAATGATCTGGCAGGAAAAACCGGTACAACGAATGACCTGTACGACGCCTGGTTTACCGGGTTTAACAGCGGTCTGGTTGCCACGGCCTGGGTGGGATACGACGAACAAACATCGTTAGGTCCGAAAGAAAGTGGCGGTGTTGCTGCACTGCCCATGTGGATCGACTATATGCGAGTAGCGCTCGAATCCATGCCGGAGGATCGAGAGTTTCAGCCGGAAGGTATTTCAACCGTTCGTATCGATAGAAAGACCGGAAAATTGGCGGCACCCGGCAGCGACAGTGGTTACTTTGAGTTCTTTCGCGAAGAAAATGTGCCGACCGAGTACGCCGAACAGCGAGACACACCGACTCCGGCTGAACCGGTAAAGGAAACGCGAAGAGAAGTGGTAATCGTCAGAGACGGTACCAAACCGGAAGCGCCGGCGAACGGTAGCCAGTCACCGACTGTTCAGCCTGCGCCGGTCCGGCCGTCGTCGCAAAAAAAGAAAATAGAACAATTGTTCTGATTTTGGGTGAATTGATTTTTAGTGCTTTTGCGCCTGGCAAAAGCCCGTACTGAGTGCTTCAAGCGGCTGCGAGCACGCTGTCGACTCCGGGCAACTGAATGCCAAGTCCCCTGGCTCTGTGCAGATGCATGGTGCAGTCCAGCGGTAAGCCTTCAATTGATCGGGCGCTGGCGAGCTTTATGTTGTTGGTGCTGTTGTCGGTGGATACCTTCCAGTGGCGAAGCATCTTCAACGCGAAGTCTGCGCGGCTCAGCACCTGATTGCCGACCAGATTAATGGTTCCTGTTTCGTCGGTGCGATCGAAGGCCAGCAGGCAAATCGCATTGCAAAGCGAGTCAATCCAGACCGGTTGCCGTAACACATCGTCGAAAAGCGTGAGTTCGTTGCCGGCTTCCAGTGTTTTTCTAAAACCGGCGGTACCCCGGTCAATGTGTTCCAGGCCATAGATTAGCGAGGTTCGCGTAACAATAGCGCGGTTGCAACTGGCCAAAACCGTCGCTTCACCTGCGGCCTTGCTTTGGCCGTAGGCATTTATCGGCTTTGCCGGGGCGTCATCGGCATAAGGTGCATGCTGACCGCAATGAACAATGTCTGTGGAGATGAACACCAGTCGGCTGTTCAGCTCGCCGGCAATTCCGGCAATCGATTTTGTCGCCTCCGAGTTAACCGCCCACATTGTACTTTCGTCATGGCCAGGGTTGGCGGCGGCCGCATGGATAATCACATCCGGGTTTAACCGGCGAATCGTGCTGTGAGTTGCAGCGCGGTCTGTAAGGTCTAGAGGCAGGTAGCGAACAGCATCGACGTTGCCGATTGGTGGCTGGCGGCACACGCCGATAACGTTTGCGTGGCCTGCCACAATGGGCAGTAAGCGATGAGCCAGATACCCGCTTGCGCCAGTGACAAGTGCTGTAGTCACTGGCTGACAGGCCTGGAATCAGATGGGTTTATCACTGGCCGGGTGCACGCCTGGCGGCTACTTGCGGTGAAATGCGGGGCTGAGTTCATGCACGGTTTCGATCATAAACTCGACATTTTCAGGGTCGATATGCTGGTGAATACCGTGCCCAAGATTAAAAATGTGTCGTTCTCCTTCACCGTAACTTTCGAGTACCCGCTGCACTTCTTCGCGAATTTTACTTTTTGAGCCATACAGTACTCCCGGGTCCAGATTTCCCTGCAGCGCTACGTTGTCACGGGTTAGTGCACGAGCATCGCGCAAATCAATGGTCCAGTCCACGCCGACGGCGTCGCAGCCGGTGCGGGCAATATCAGGCAGCCACATACCGCCGTTTTTTGTAAACAGCGTTATCGGTGTGGTTGCGTGTGACTTTTTTAGGGCGTCAACAATGCGCTGCATATAGTGCAATGAGAAAGCATGGTAGGCGCGAGGGGTGAGAATGCCGCCCCAGGTGTCGAACACCATCAGTGATTGTGCCCCGGCGTCGACCTGTGCGCGCAGGTAGTCGATAGTCGTTTCGGTGATCTTTAGCAGTAGTCGGTGCAGCGCGCCTTCGTCGCCGTACATCAGGCGTTTGATGTGTGGATAGTCTTTGCTGCCACCACCTTCGACCATATAGGTAGCGACGGTCCATGGACTGCCGGCAAAACCGATTAGCGGCACACTCTCGTTGAGTTCCCTGCGTATCAGTCGGACCGCATCCATCACATAACGCAGTTCTGTTTCCGGATCTGGCTTGCCGAGGTTTTTGATATCTTCTGGCGTACGCACCGGTGATTTGAATCTGGGGCCCTCGCCAGCTTCGAAGTAAAGCCCCAGTCCCATTGCATCAGGCACCGTTAAAATATCGGAAAAAAGGATGGCGGCGTCCAGCGTAAAGCGACGAATCGGCTGCAGGGTGACCTCGCAGGCGAGCTCCGGCGTGCTGGCAAGCGTCATGAAGTCGCCCGCTTTTTTACGAGTCGCCATGTATTCAGGCAGATACCTGCCAGCCTGACGCATAATCCAGATAGGCGTGCGATCGACGCCTTTGTCATTCAGAACGTCCAGAAGACGCGTGTTTCTTATTGAGTGCATGTCAGATCTCGAGGTAGTCGAGTATTCCACCGGCGGCATTGCGTCCTTCAAATACCGCTGTTACCACCAGATCAGAGCCACGTACCATATCACCACCGGCAAAGATTTTCGGATTACCGGTTTGATGTGCGAAGAAGCGTTTTTTTTCTGATTCTTCCTGTGCCTGCCGATGGCTTACTTGTTTGTGTTCGTGGGTGATAACCCGGCCGTCATTGTCGATGCTGATTGAATGTTGATCAAACCAGTTTGCAGGGCTGGGCCTGAATCCAAAAGCAACAATCACCGCGTCGGCAGGTATCACCTCTTCACTGCCGGGTACCGGCTGAGGCGTGCGGCGTCCGCGTTCATCCGGTTCGCCAAGGCAGGTAGATATCACTTTTACACCAACGACAGAGTCGTCACCGATCAACTCCAGTGGCTGTCGATTCCAGATAAAGTTAATGCCTTCCTCTTTCGCGTTTTGAACCTCACGGCGTGAGCCTGGCATGTTGGTCTCGTCGCGGCGATAGGCGCAGGTGACTGATCGTGCGCCCTGTCTGATCGCGGTTCGATTGCAATCCATTGCCGTATCGCCACCGCCCAGAACCACGACGCGTTTGTCTCTCAGATCAATAAAATTGTCCGACTTCCATTGCTGCAGGTGGTTAACGTTCGAAATGAGGTAGGGCAACGCATCGTAAACGCCTTCGAGCTCTTCTCCGGGAAAGCCGCCTCGCATTGATGTGTAAGTACCCATGCCGAGGAACACTGCATCAAAGTCATCGATTAGTTGTTGCATTGGCAAGTCCTCGCCAATGGTTGTATTTAGTTCAAATTTAACCCCCATTTCCTCCATGATCTGGCGGCGAGTGAAAACGACTTCTTTTTCGAGCTTAAACGGTGGAATGCCAAACGTGAGCAGGCCTCCGATTTCGTTGTAGCTGTCGAACACCACCGGAGATACCCCATTGCGCACGAGGACGTCAGCACAACTCAATCCCGCAGGACCGGCGCCGACTATTGCAACCCGTTTGCCGGTATCAACAACGGCATCCATATTTGGCCGCCAGCCCTGTTTTAGCGCCTCGTCAGTGATGTATTTCTCAATTGATCCGATAGTCACTGCACCAAATCCGTCATTAAGGGTGCATGCACCTTCGCAGAGTCTGTCCTGCGGACAAACCCGGCCACACATCTCAGGCAGCGAATTGGTTCGATGGCTCATCTCGGCAGCTTCGAACAAATTGCCTTCAGCAATTAGCTTCAGCCAGTTGGGAATATAGTTATGGACTGGACATTTCCATTCACAATAAGGGTTTCCACAGGCCAGGCATCGCTCCGACTGAACGGCTGCGGCGCTATCTTCGAAGGCGCCGTATATCTCGCGGAAGTGTAGTATTCGGTCGCCAGCCGGGGTCTTGTCTGGGTCGGTTCGAGGTGTGTCCAGAAACTGAAAAACATTTCCCATAGGCGATAAGTGATCAGGCTGCAGTTGCTGCAGTCTTTCCGGGTTCAGGCAAGAAGAATTAAGTGTAGTCGATCAGCAGGAAGGCGCTGATCAGGCGTTCAGAGAGGCTTTGATTTTCGCGCTGACGGCAGACATATCTGCTCGACCTTGTAATCGGGGTTTTAGTATCCCCATTACTTTGCCCATGTCGCGAATGCTGCTGGCGCCAGTGGAAGAAATGGCTTCTTTGATTAGCGCATCGATCTCTTCGCCAGACATTTGCGCTGGCAAGTAGCCTTGTATTATTTCGAGCTCAGATTTTTCAGCATCAGCGAGATCCTGGCGATCAGCACTTTCGAATTGCTCAATCGACTCGCGCCGCTGTTTGGCCATTTTGTCGAGAATCTGGAGCATTGCGCTGTCGTCGGTATCGACACGCTCGTCCACTTCGCGCTGTTTCACTGCAGATGAAATCAGGCGCAAAACGCCCAGGCGCGGCTTGTCGCCGCTTTTCATGCTGGTTTTGATATCGGCCATTAGTTTGGCCTTAATATCGGACATCTTCTAACTGACCGTTGCGGCTAGTAGAGACGCACGCGTCGTGCAACTTCTTTCGACAATTTCTTTTGATGACGCTTAACCGCTGCTGCAGCTTTGCGTTTTCTTTCAGTTGTCGGCTTTTCGTAGAATTCACGACGGCGTGTTTCAGTCAAAACGCCGGCTTTTTCACACGATCGCTTAAAGCGACGCAGTGCTATTTCAAAGGGTTCGTTTTCTTTGATGCGTACAGATGGCATGTTTAAAGTTTTCTCAATAAATCCAGCGGGTAACTGGACAAGGGTTCAGAACAGTCCGTGTGTTGAGCGTTGTCTGCCAGTGCTCGGTAAGATCTGAGCATTGCAATCCTGAGTCCGCCCCAGGTGGCCCGCTACCATAATGATTCACCCAGTGCCGACTTCGCGGCAAATCAAGGTATAATCCGTTTTGGGCACATGTAAACCTGAGCTTAGCCCAACAAGTATAAAGGTTTACACCGCACAAGCAAGTAATCGACCGATTTTGCCCCACACGAAGGCTTAAATTGATGCTTGCCGGCCCGTTTAAGTCCAAAGTTAACTGCGCGAGCGCTGTTTCTTTATTGACGCGCTAACCCAACCACGAAAAGGCCTGTTACGTTGAAAGTGCTCGGAATTGAATCCTCCTGCGACGAGACCGGGCTTGCGATCTTTGACAGTGAGCAAGGGCTGCTCGCGCATACGTTACACAGCCAGGTTAAAAAACACGCGGCCTATGGCGGGGTGGTGCCGGAAATCGCTTCCCGAGATCATATTCGCACCTGGTTACCGCTGACCAGACAATGCCTGAGCATGGCTCAACTCGAGTTGCGTGACCTCGATGCGATCGCTTTCACTGCGGGCCCCGGGCTTGCCGGTGCACTATTTACTGGTGCTGTCGCCGGTCGATCGCTGGCGTGGGCGCTGCAAATTCCAGCGATCGGCGTTAACCATATGGAAGGCCATTTGCTGGCGCCGATGCTGGAATCTGATGCACCTGAATTCCCCTTTATTTGTCTGTTGGTGTCCGGAGGACACACACAGCTGGTGCGAGTGGACGGCATTGGACAATACCGGTTGCTGGGCGACACGCGTGATGACGCCGCTGGTGAGGCCTTTGACAAGACGGCAAAGATGCTTGGACTCGGATATCCGGGAGGGCCGCACCTTGCCAGGGCTGCTGAATCAGGTAATCCAGATCGGTTCCGCTTCTCGCGGCCTATGACGGACCGACCCGGTCTCGATTTTAGTTTTAGCGGTTTGAAAACGGCTGCGATCACTGCTTTTGCGGAGGTTGATCGAAATCCGGAATGTGTAGCGGACATAGCCATCGCTTTCGAATCTGCAGCGGTGGATACGCTCGCGATCAAATGCACACGAGCATTAAAGCAAGAGGGAATCAGCCGGTTAGTTGCGTCAGGGGGCGTGGCTGCAAATAGTCGATTGCGATTGGCCCTGGAAAAATCCGCCGCAGCACTTGGTGGGCGTGTGTTCTTTCCAAGGCTCGAATTCTGTACCGACAACGGCGCCATGATTGCGCTGGCGGGGGCAATCAGATTAGAAGCCGGAGAGCACGATTCTCTGGGTGTCGTGGTGCGCCCTCGCTGGCCGGTTGATCAGCTGGGTGTGCCAGCAGACGGGGCAGCTGCAGACCCGATGTAATTTGGCGAAAAGGGGTTTGCCGGCGCCGCCTGCCGGTGTTTACGGTTTGCTTTTATCGCCGATTTTGGGCTCGGTTCCGTTAAGGAGTCGTGCGATATTCGCCCTGTGCCGCCAAAAGATCAGCGCGCCAATGATCACTCCACACACCACTAACTCAATCGATCGGGTTGTAATCCACAGGTACAGAGGCAGCAGCAACATACTTATCAATGCCGCCAGCGAGGAGTATCGAAAGGTCAGGCTGATCGCAAGCCAGCTGGCGATAACAAGAAGGCCGGTAAGCCATGAGATGCCAAAGATTGCACCGTACGAGGTGGCCACACCCTTGCCTCCTCTAAATTGAAAAAATATCGGGAACAAGTGGCCCAAAACAGCGGCTATCGCTGTCAGGCCGATCCACAGTGGCGGTACATCCATCGCGGCAGCGGCGACTACTGGCAGCAGTCCTTTGGCGGCGTCTCCAAACAGCGTGATTGCAGCGGGCAATTTTCCGCCCACTCGCAAAACGTTGGTGGCTCCCGGGTTACCTGATCCCTGGGTGCGTGGATCTGGCAGGCCGGCTACCTTGCAAACAACGATGGCCGCTGATATCGAACCAATCAGATATCCGATGAGTGGAAAAAAATAGTGCATGAGTAAACCGGCCAGCTAAAAGATAAGTAAACTTGAGTATTATGCGTCAGAAAACCGTTCGACCGCTGTAAAAAGCTTCTTCGGCTGCGCTGTTCGATAACTCTACCGGAAAGTCGAGGCACATGTGCCAGATCCAGGCCTGCACAACATACCATCGCTGAGTCTATTATCGGCAAACCACCTGACCAGGCGTCTCGCGCTCGATGATTCTGCGTGCACGAGCGGTGGTATTCAAAGCGACTGTGTCGAAGGGGCAAAGGTATGGTGAATAAAAATGAGCCGAACAGCTCGGTGCCGAGCGAATACCGTATCGACAAAAGGATGTTGCGCAAGGCAGCAGATCGCTCTGCGCAAACTTACGGGCAACACGCGCATGTGTTTGATGAAATCGCAAACCGCTTACTCGAGCGGCTCGATCTGTTGAACCTGGCGCCGACTCGAATACTCGATCTCGGCAGCGGCACGGGTCGACACCTTGAGGCACTTAGACAGCGCTACCCGAAGGCGATAATTGTTGGCGCCGATTTCAGCGCTGTGGCTTTGCGAGCTGCATCCAAAACCGGTTGGCGAGAGTGGTGGCAACGCTATCGGCAACCGCAGTGTTCACTGGTCTGTATGGATGCGGGAGAACGCTGGCCGTTTGCCGATGGAGCGTTCGATTTGGTGATCTCGAATATGGTACTGCCCTGGGTCAGTGAAACTGATCTACTGGCCGCAGAGCTGGAACGCGTGCTGGCAACTGGCGGTACCTTTTTCACCAGCACTGCCGGACCAGACACACTGATTGAGCTTCGGCAGGCATGGGAGTCAGTCGATACCAGTGTGCATGTGAATGCGTTTCTCGATATGCATGATCTCGGTGATATGTTTGCACGAGCCGGTCTGGCAGATCCGGTGATGGACACAGAGCGTATTGAAGTGCGTTACAAGGATGTCGAAACTCTTCTGTTCGAGCTCGAGTCGACCGGCTGCAACTGCGTAGTGCAGGGCAGGCGGCGTGGCTTGATGTCAAAGCAGGCCCGACAGCGAGTCGCGGCTGCTTATCCGCACAGTCAAAGTTTAAACGTTGACGTAGCGGCCGATAGCAGTAGTATATGTGCGTCTTTGGAATTGGTTGTGGCGCATGGCTGGAAACAAGTCAACGCCGCTTCCCGTAAAGACAGACCCGGTGAACACATCGTGCACTTCCATTCCAGGGCGTGGCAATCGTGAGCCGAATCAAGCGCGTGTGTAAACGCGAAAATCAGAGTTATCGAAGGCTTGCCGTTAATCCGTTTAGTGATTATGATCATTTCAGTAATTACTGAAACTGTTTGGCGAAGCCAACTGGCGTAGTAGCCTGCAGGTTGCAGCTGATCTGAGTTGGCACGCAGATTGAGCGACAATTGAGGCTGCGATAAAATTCACAATCACGCGTTTTCGGAAACGATACACATAATGGTTGTCAGGCAGCGAAACAGTCACACCGGCATCAACCAAATCATTGTGAAAGGAAACAAATCAATGAGTTGGCGAGCAAACGTCATCCTGGCCGCGTCGCTGGGTGCCGTGAGTTCGATTTTTGGCGCTGGCATCGCCTGGGTTGGGTACTGGATGATTTTACCCTTCGCAGGTCTTGAGTTCCTGGTGGTTCTGATATGTCTTGGCAGAGCTTATAAAAAATTGTCTTACATGGAAGTGCTGTCCGTCCATGAAAGTACGCTGCTTGTCGAGAGCGGGCATGACAAACCGGACACCCGCGTTGAGCTACCCAGGCACTGGGTTAAAGTGCTATTTGACGATCCCGCGAGTAGCTTTGATGTCGGCAAGCTGGTTCTTCAATCCAGTGGAAGGAATCTGGAGATAGGAAAGTTGTTGAACAAGGAAGAAAAACGGAAGCTGCACGACGAACTGCTTCATTGCCTGAACTTCGATGAACCGAGGCTCAGACTGATTTCGTAGTTATTTCTGGCATCAGCCACAAAGACTGTACCCATAAAATTTTTTTATGCACCTTCGCAAAGGTGCATCGCAAACTAGAATCTACATAAATAAAAATTGGAGTAGGTCCCTGATGAGGTCCCCAATCAACCTGGCTGTAAGCTGGGTGGCTGCAATGTCGGCTGTCGTTGTCTCTCAAACTGCTGGTGCTGCCGTCAGTGATATAAACATGCCGGTGGGTGTAACGCCGCTGAGTCAGGAAGTGTATGGACTGCACATGCTGATTTTCTGGATCTGCTGCGTGATCGGCGCGGCGGTATTCGCCGTGATGTTCTATTCCATGTTCAAGCACCGAAAATCAAAGGGCGCGGTAGCAGCGGATTTTCACGAGAGCACAACGGTGGAAATTATCTGGACAGCAGTGCCACTGATTATTCTGGTTGCGATGGCGATACCCGCAGCGAAGACCCTGATAGCGATGGAAGACACCTCCAATGCTGAGGTTACCGTCAAGGTGACCGGCTATCAGTGGAAGTGGCACTACGAGTATCTGGACAGCGGCATTAATTTTTTCAGTACGCTGGACGCCGAGCATAATCGCGCACGGCAGGTTGGATCAGGCGTTGATCTGACTCAGTTCGACCATTACCTGAAAGAAGTCGACAATCCACTGGTGGTGCCTGTCGGCAAGAAAATTCGTTTTTTGCACACCTCTGCTGACGTGATTCACTCCTGGTGGGTGCCTGATCTGGCTGTTAAGAAGGATGCTATCCCGGGCTTTATTAACGAAAACTGGGCATTGATTGAAAAGCCGGGAATCTATCGAGGTAAATGCACCGAGCTGTGCGGACGTGACCATGGCTTCATGCCAGTGGTTGTGAAAGCTGTGCCGGAAGAAGAATACCTGGCGTGGGTTGCTGAAAATGCGCCTGCACCTGTACTTGCAGCGACCGACAGCACCGCAACGGCGACCGCGGCGACTGCAGCGGTTGAAGAAGATGCGGATCGAGAGTGGGCTCAGGACGAGCTGATGGCCAAGGGCGAGACCGTATACAATCAGGTTTGTGCAGCGTGCCATCAGGCTAATGGACAAGGCTTACCTGGTGCCTTCCCTGCGATTGCCGGTAGTGCGATAGCCACTGGTCCACAGGATGCACACATTGACGTAATTTATTCTGGTGTACAAGGGTCTGCAATGGCCTCCTTTGCTGGCCAGTTAAGTGATGTCGACATGGCAGCCGTCATCACCTATCAGCGCAACGCCTTTGGCAATACTGTTGGTGACACAGTACAGCCCTCACAGATTAAGGCCCTGCGCTAGCAGGCTCTGTGAACAGAACACATGATTAATAATTTGAGCATCTATCGGAGTCACTTATGAGTACTGCAACAGCAGAACATCACGATCATGATGATCATGGGCCGGCGAAAGGCTGGACCCGCTGGCTGTATACCACCAACCATAAAGATATTGGTACTTTGTACCTGCTATTTGCATTGGTTATGTTTTTCATCGGCGGCGGTATGGCGCTGATCATTCGCGCCGAATTATTTCAGCCCGGTCTGCAACTGGTTGATCCGTTGTTTTTCAACTCAATGACCACGATGCATGCACTGGTGATGATCTTTGGTGTCGTCATGCCGGCGTTTGTCGGTTTGGCCAACTGGATGATTCCAATGATGATTGGAGGTCCTGATATGGCGCTGCCCCGGTTGAACAACTGGAGCTTCTGGATCATGCCTTTCGCATTCCTGCTGCTGTTATCAACCCTTTTTATGGAAGGTGGTGGTCCTGCAGGTGGCTGGACGCTCTATGCGCCACTGTCTTTGCAGGGTGGCGATAGCTTTGCCTTTGTTATCTTCTCTATTCACTTCATGGGTATCTCGTCGGTGATGGGGTCGATCAACATCGTCGCTACTATTTTCAACATGCGTGCTCCAGGCATGACCTTGATGAAAATGCCTTTGTTCGTATGGACCTGGTTGATTACAGCGTATCTGTTGATCGCGGTAATACCGGTCCTGGCAGGTGCGGTTACCATGCTGCTGACAGATCGATACTTCGGCACCAGCTTTTTTAGCGCAGCGGGCGGCGGTGATCCGGTGATGTATCAGCACATCTTCTGGTTCTTTGGCCACCCTGAAGTGTATATTTTGATTTTGCCTGCATTCGGCATCATCTCAAGCATCATCCCTACCTTCGCTCGCAAGCCCTTGTTTGGCTATGCATCAATGGTTTATGCAACAGCATCTATTGCCTTCCTGTCGTTCATCGTCTGGGCACACCACATGTTTACCGTAGGTATGCCACTGGCTGGCGAGATGTTCTTTATGTTTGCCACGATGATGATTTCTGTGCCCACCGGTGTGAAAGTATTTAACTGGATTGCGACGATGTGGCGCGGATCCATGACCTTTGAAACACCTATGCTGTTTGCTGTTGGCTTCCTCGTGATGTTTACGATTGGTGGGTTGTCAGGATTGATGCTTGCGATTACACCCGCAGATATTCAGTATCACGACACTTACTTCGTGGTTGCGCATTTCCATTACGTGTTAGTGCCGGGGGCGATCTATTCAATTATGGCTGCCACCTACTACTGGATGCCCAAGTGGACCGGCAATATGTATGATGAGAAATGGGGCAAGATACACTTTTGGGTGTCTACTATTTTCCTCAACGTGCTGTTTTTCCCAATGCACTTTGTTGGTTTGGCGGGTATGCCACGTCGTATTCCGGACTACAGCCTGCAGTTCGCTGACTGGAATGCCGTTGCGACAATTGGTGCCTTCGGTTTCGGTTTCTCGCAGTTGATTTTTGTCTACGTGGTGCTCAAATGCATGCGCGGTGGCGAAAAGGCTACAACCGAGGTTTGGGAAGGTGCTGAGGGCCTGGAGTGGACTGTGCCATCGCCGGCGCCCTACCACACCTTCGAAAAACCGCCCGTAATTAACTAAATACAGCAGATGAAGAACGGAGCAGCCAGCCCTGGCTGGCTGCACCAAAATCAATGAGCAAAGAAAAAACCAACAAAATTCTGGTGCCAGTGATACTGGCGTTCGTCGCTTTCGGCTTTTATGTGCTCAGTATCGTTATGCAGTTTCTGAGTGCCGGAGCCAGCACATGAATATGACGTCATTGCGTAAAGCCCATCTTTTCATTGCCGCCAAGCTGTGCGTGCTGGTAGTGGGAATGTTCGGTTTTGGCTATCTGATGGTGCCAATTTATGACGTGCTGTGCGATATCACCGGGCTGAACGGCAAGCCTTCCATGGAGGCGTCAGCTGCACCAACCGCAGAAATGATGGAGCAGGAACAACGTGAAATAACCGTGGAATTCGTATCGGTTATTAATTCTGGCGCGGCGTGGACTTTCAAGCCCACTCAGCGAACAATGAAAGTTACCCCTGGCAAGACTTACCAAACATCCTATCTGGTGACCAATCTGGCCCAGCGTGCAGCGGTTGGACAGGCCGTCCCTAGTGTCGCCCCGTCCTCTGCCGCCAAGTACTTTAACAAGATTGAGTGTTTTTGCTTCAACCGACAGGATTTTGAGGCGGGTTCTACCAAAGATTTGCCACTGGTATTTTTTGTCGAACCTGATCTGCCACGAAGTATTGATACGATTACCCTTTCTTACACTTACTTTGATATAGGCGAGCAAGGCGCTTCTGTTCCTGACAGTTGATCCTTCGCGTAAATGCAAAAGACTTAAAAAAAGAACGTAACGGAAAATTTATGAGCGCTGAAAGTAGTTATTACATACCCCACGAAGCTAAGTGGCCCATTGTCGGGTCCATAGCCTTGTTTCTGTTTTTTCTGGGCTTTGGTTCAGTGCTCAATGGTGGCAACTGGATCATCATGGCAGTTGGTGGGGCATTGCTGGTCTATATGATGTTTCGCTGGTTCGCTGACGTTATTAATGAGTCTGAAAACGGTATTTACAGCAAGCAGGTTGATGTATCGTTTCGGATGGCGATGATGTGGTTTATTTTCTCCGAGGTGATGTTTTTCGGCGCATTTTTCGGCGCGCTTTTTTACGCACGCATATTTTCCGGTCCATGGTTATCCGGGTTGGGAGAGGGTGGTGCAGCTGCAACCAACGCAGTGTTGTGGCAAGGCTTCGACTATGTATGGCCGACAAACGGTCCCGGGGAGCTGGGCGGAAACTTTTTGAAAATGGGTTGGTTCCCGCTGCCTATCATTAACACTCTGATACTGCTTACATCGGGTGTCACTTGCACCATTGCACACCATGCAATAAAAGATGGCGATCGCAAGAAAATGGTTCGCTGGTTACTGGCTACTGTTGCCCTCGGCTTTCTGTTTGTTGTTTTGCAGGCGGTGGAGTACAAGGAGGCATATGCCCATTTGAACCTGAAGCTGTCGACCGGCATTTACGGTTCTACTTTCTTTTTGCTCACCGGTTTTCACGGCTTTCATGTGACAATGGGGGCGGTGATCCTGTTAGTAGTGATGCTGCGCGGCACCAGGAGCCACTTTTCTTCAACCAACCATTTTGCGTTTGAGGCGGCAGCCTGGTATTGGCACTTTGTTGATGTTGTTTGGCTGGGGCTGTTTATATTCGTCTACATTCTTTAGCGAATACCTGGAACCACAGAAAAGGGCGCTTCAAGCGCCCTTTTTTTTGACCGGGTTGTTGGTCTTGTCGACCTAAAGCGGCGTATTATCCATGGGAATAAAACCCGCAAAACCGGCGATAATAATTATCAGGATAGCGACAATGGACAGGCCGATGCGCCATGTCAGCGCGTTAACGGTGCGACGTTTTGTGCCATCGTCTTTGACGAGAAAAAACAGACCGGAAAACAGGCTGACGATGACCGCAAGCAGCATGACAACAACTAACACTTTGACTAGTAACATTCGATGCTCACAAATAAAAAGATAGTATCACGCGATGGTGTAACTGATGTGTCCACCGCGCTGCAGTGACGAGTAGAGTGGACCAGCACAGGCCATCGGGGTTGCGTAAGTTTAGTACGAAAACTGGCGTGGTTTCGATCATTGCAACACTGCTCCTTGTCTTTCTGTTTGCCCGCCTGGGGCTGTGGCAACTGGACAGAGCGGCCGAAAAACGATCGATGCTGGCTGCAAAGGAGCTTGCATCAACTGCCAGTGCTTTAACCGCATTCGATGAGCAGTTGCACATTCAGGATATTGAATACCGGAATGTAGAATTATCCGGACAGTACGATTACTCGAGACAATTTCTGCTCGACAACCGTATCTATCAGCAGCAAGCTGGCTACGAAGTAATCACCCCTTTTTATCCGCTGGGGTCTGATGGCTTTATACTGGTGAATCGTGGTTGGGTTGGCCACAACGGCAATCGCAATGACAAGCCATCGATTCCTGCCGCCACTACCGAAAGTCTGCTTGCAGGTGTGATGACGAATCCTTCAAAGGGCTTTTCAATTGGCCCCGCACTGGAGCAGTCTGAGGCGGTATACAATAAGGCTCACAGTGGTAAAGGGAGTGCGCAGGGGCGCGAACAAAAATGGCCATTGGTGTTGCAATATATCGATTATGCGACTATTGCTGATAAAGTCGATAAAATACCGCTGGTGAGTGGCGTGGTTGTCGCTGATCAGGGACAAAATGGCAATTTGATGTATAACTGGAAGCCGGTCGCAAATGGACCGATGAAGCACTACGGCTATGCATTTCAGTGGTTCGCCATGCTTGTGGCCGTAATTATTTTATTCATTTATCTCAACTTTATAAAAGAATTCCATGAGTGATACTGAGCCAGATACAGCGAAGAAGTCAGTCACAATCAGTCGAGTGAAGTTGATTGCGCTGATTTCGATCTATGCTGCGCCGCTGCTAGGCGCATGGCTATGGCTTGGTTATGTTCGCAGCAATGAGGGCGCCGGGGTGTCTGTCAACGGGGAGTTGATAAAACCCGCTGTACCCGTCGAGGATTTTGAGCTGCAAAATGCGTCTGGTGAGGCATGGGGCGTCGATAACCTGAAACAAAAGTGGAGCATGGTTTACTTCTCGGAGAACGAGTGTAATGCCGCTTGCGAGCAAAGCCTGTACAACATGCGTCAGGTGAGGCTGTCAACCGGGCGTCGAATGGATCGGGTGCAGCGAGTTTTTGTCACCGGCGATTTGCACAATATGTCTGCCAAGCTGGAGCAGGCAGGGGAAGGCCTGGCGGTAGTTGGCGGTACCAGTGAGCAGGTAACCTCGCTTGATGCTCAATTCAGAGCGGCGCAAGACGGCATGCCGCGGTGCACAGATTGTATTTATCTGGTTGATCCGTTCGGCAATTTGATGATGCGTTTTTCACCTGATCTCGATCCTAAAAAAATGTACAAGGATCTAAAGCATCTGCTTAAGGTCTCTCGCATAGGGTAGGTACTGTTGACTCAATCAAACAATGAAGCAGGATCCATCAGTGGCACTACCGGTAAGGTAGAGGCCGCGCCGGATCGCTCCGCAACACTGAGCGACTATCTGGAAGTAACTAAACCGAAAGTGGTGCTGTTGCTGGTATTTACCGCAATCGTAGGCATGGTTCTATCGGTGCCCGGCATGCTGCCTTTACAGGAAACTTTCTTTGGCATAGTGGGTATTGGCCTGGCTTCCGCGTCGGCGGCAGCTATCAATCATGTTGTCGACCAACGAGCCGATGCGCAAATGCATCGCACACGCAACCGACCACTGCCGCAAGGCAATCTGAGTTCCGAGCAATGCCTTATGTTTGCGGCGGCTATCGGATTGGCAGCGATGGTCGTACTGGTCCTGTTTGTAAACGTGCTGACTGCCGTACTGACGTTCTTTTCGCTGATTGGCTACGCTTGCGTTTACACCATGTACCTGAAGCGTGCGACCCCCCAAAACATAGTGATTGGCGGTGCCGCAGGCGCGATGCCTCCGGTATTGGGTTGGGCGGCAATTACAGGAGAAGTGACGGCACAGTCGCTGTTGCTATTTTTAATAGTGTTCATCTGGACGCCGCCTCACTTCTGGGCATTGGCGATACACCGTCGCGACGATTACGCAAAGGTCGATATACCAATGTTGCCAGTCACCCATGGCAACGAATACACACGCTTGCAAATACTGCTTTACACCATTTTGCTGGTGCTCGTTACTATTGTTCCGTATCTAATACACATGAGTGGGCTGATTTATCTGGTAGCGGCAATTGCGCTGGGGATCTGGTTTCTGGTTCATGCGATAAAAACCATGAATCCCGATTTGTCGAAGCAGCCCATGCGAATGTTTATGGTCTCAATACAGTACCTGATGGGGTTGTTCGGTGCGCTGCTGGTTGACCACTACTATCCTCTGTTTTTTCACTAGTCCGGTGCCACGAAGCTTCGCTGCCTCAAGCGGGCGGTTTCTCAATTAGTCAATACAGCGCACAGAACAGTGGATTAAAGTCTGGTAATCAAATGTCTGTATTTAGGATCAACTACCGTCGACTCATTCACAGTTAGAGAAGTGTGGTTTTGATAACTTGTTCTCACTTTGTACTGGCCCAACGGCCTTTATATCCGGGGAACCAATGAATACTACACATCGATTAACGGCCGGCGCGGTAGCCATAAGTGTTGCGGTTGGCTTGTCATACAACTCTCTGCAGGCGGCACATCACGAGGAAAACGTTGGTAAGTACACCACGCGGGTGCAGGAATCGCGTCTGTTTGTTGATGGCGGCACGAAGTTGCGCTGTGATCTGTTTTTCAGTACACCTGGCGGCAAAACGGCAATCGCCAAAAAAGACAGCCTGGTCTCTCAACAGGTACCTGCATTTGTGTGGCAATACTCTGGTCTGCTGCCGGTATCTGATTACCTCAAAACCGTCGCTATCCACGGTGTGGCGACAGAACAGAAAATTGAGCGGTGGCAAGATGTGCAGCACACCTTCTACGACGGCTTGCGTGCTGAAGGTGCAGCGAGCACCGACGCAAAAATCGCCTTTGCTGGGGCGTACGCTTTCGCGCCTCGATGGCCTTTGATTGAGTTGGTTGAAATCGCCGATGAGCTCAATATTCCTGACACAAAACTGTATTCAGTGTCGGTTACTGATCCGGCGAAAAAGGGCCTGTCGATCGACGACTATCGCGCGATGGCCCGAGATATATTTGATAGCCCGCAGAATGTTACCTTGCAGGATATCCGTGGCGTCATTGACGCGGTGGATGCTGGTGAAGGCAATTATGAAGAAAGCGGGTTGCTGGTGAACCTGGTTAAGAAAATTCAGGGAATTGTGAAGCCCCAATCTACAGAACCTGAAACGATAGAACCTGAATCAATGGTGGTCGATCTCGAGCCTGTCAGGCTTGAGCTCGAGGCGAAACAGATGCAGAAGGTATCTGATCAGGAAGAGAATGGCTCTGACGAATGGGTCAGGTTGCCTGATGGCAGTGCGGTGCTTGCAAAAGTAGCGAGCCTGGCGCAAGAATCCTAGCGGGCACTGGCGTTGGTCACTCAGCATTGACGGCCGCCATCTGCTGGTAGCGTAACGTTGGTGTAGGAAGCAGAAAAAAACAGGAAGCAGAAAAAAAGTGGCCTCGACAAGAGGCCACCGTTAACTCGATAGTAAGCGAGTGTTAAGCAGCAAGCATATGCGCTTTGAGCTTTTTCATTGCTGCTTTTTCGATCTGTCTGATTCGCTCAGCAGAAACACTGTACTCGTTGGCAAGATCTTGCAGAGTTGTTTTACCGTCGTCGTCCAGCCATCGACGCTGCAGGATATCTCGGCTTCTGTCGTCGAGATCGAGCAGGCCATCAGCCAGTATACTTGCCTGTGTATCTGCAAAGTTTTGCGACTCGGCTACCAGCGCCGGATCGGATTCCTCCAGATGCAGATACTCTGCTGGACGCAGGGCGCGCTTCTCGGAACCATCATCAGCGGTGGTCGCATCAAACGATGTATCACCGCTGGTAAGCCGCGATTCCATCTCGTACACCTGCTCCTGAGTAACGCCAAGATCACGTGCTACCGCTTCTGCCTCTGCGGCAGAGAACCATCCCAGACCTTTCTTTGAGCTGCGCAGTTTAAAGAACAGCTTGCGTTGAGCCTTGGTGGTGGCGACCTTTACGATGCGCCAGTTGCGGATTACGTACTCGTGGATTTCTGCTCGAATCCAGTGCACAGCGAAAGAAATGAGTCGCACACCGACATCGGGATCGAAGCGTTTTACAGCTTTCATCAGTCCGATGTTGCCTTCCTGTACGAGATCAGCCAGTGGCAGGCCATAGCCTGAGTAGCTGCGCGCCAGGTGCACGACGAAACGTAGTTGTGACATTACCATTTGGCCCGCAGATTCGAGATCATCGTTATCGCGGTATTTTATGGCCAGCTTTTGCTCTTCTTCGGAGGTTAGCACCGGAAAAGCAGCTATTTTGGCTAGGTAGCCGTTTAGATCATCGCTGACCGCAGGTAAAGCCATGGGTGATGCTTTAACCATTGCATGGGTCATTAGGTTGTTCTCCTTTGCCGAGTTCGGCCTATTTTAGCACTCACAGCGTTAGAGTGCTAACAAAGATAATAGTTCCTTATTTATCGTACGTTTAACAGACATCTGTAATGCCAATTTGTTGCGTTGCGAATTCTCAATTCTCGATCAAAAAATGTTGACTGGACAACATACTGCCCGGTCTAATTTTTCTAAGTATATGATTTAAAACATTAAAAATGCTTTGAAGTGCGGTGGCAGCGGCGAAACAAGCGGCCGCAACGCTGACGATGGCGAGTACGATTAAATGCGCGACAGGTAACGAATCGAGCAAAACCGTACTATAGGTAGATATGTCAGCGTAGTGCTCAAGCGTTTTGTAAAACACTGTGACCATCGCGGCCGCACCAATGGTTGCCAGCATCGTGATTAGCGCTGCACGGACGATATACGGACGTGAAATGGTGGTTGGTGTGGCACCAAGTTGACGTTGCAAGTTGATATTGGCGCTGTTGGATCTGAGTATTTCCCTTTTAATGGTGATCATGCAGGTCAGCGCAGCGGCCACCAGGGCGAACAGAAACAGCACCAACGCCAGCTTTTTTGCTTTGTTGTGACTGCCGGCATTCCTTTTTAGCAGCTGTCGGTTGACCGATACGAAGGTGAATGCGCCTGAGTTTTCCAGAGTTCGTGCCAGCAAATCAGTCTGGTTTTCCGTCAGTGCCAGTGCAGGTTTTATTTCCAGAATCGCAGGAATGTTCTCATCGGCAGGTAAAATGGTGACACGCTCTATTTGCGGGTTGTTAATCAAAGACTGCTTCAATGTTGCGACTACCGCTTCATTGCTATCTGTGGCAAAGGCGCTGATGTGTCGTCTGTCCTCCAGGTTAGCCGCTGCATTTTGCATAGTCAGCGCCAGTGCAACCAGAGTTACCGGTATCAGCAGTCCCACACTGAGAACGCAGAGTAACCTGAATTGATTGCCAGTTTCGCGGCGCAAAACAGTGATGAGCTCGCTCATCGTTTGCCCACTGACAGTGGGAAAGTGCCGAGATTCCTTTTTATCCTTCATCGCTTCAGACTAATCCGGTGGCTGTGCTTTCGTGTTGACTCAGGGATCCCCTAAAGGCCTGCAGCAAATGTGTAAAGTTGCGGCTGGGTGGTGTTTTACCAGTTATCATAAGTACGGTTGCTCCGCCGGCGTTGGCGGTTTCGAGCATGCCGAAGATCAAGTCCTGTTTTTCCTTGTCGGGCTCTGCCTCCGGGTAGTCCGCCAGAATGGTTTGTGGATTGTGGATGGTCGCTCTGGCACAGGCCACCAGCCGCAATTTTGCCGTATCCAATTGCCGCACCAGGCGGTTTGCATCTTCTATTAGACGAGCTTCCTCTAGTTTGTCAGCAATACGCTCACGCATGGCTTTTCGATCAAAACCGGCGATCTGCAAGGGTAACGCCAGATTTTCTATGACGGTCCGATTGCCAGCGAGATTGGGCTTGAATTCCAGCCAGCCTATGTTTCGACGTAAAAAGGGGACACGGGCCTCAGCAAGATTGCTGACATCAATACCGTTGATAATGACAGTGCCGCGATCAGGTTGCTCATACCCCATTATTAGCCGCACCAGCGCGTTGCCGGTAGGCTCAGAATCTACCTGGAGGGCCGCGTAGGAACCTTTCGGAAGAATCATGGTGGCTTCGCGCAAAGCAGTTTTGCCCGCGCTCAGTTTGGTTACTTTGCTCAGGTGAATCATGCCCGCAACGCCCTGCATTTTTATCCGCAATACTCAGGGTAACTATAGACGTTGCAATCACAACCGCAACTGCCTCGCTGGTTGCGCGCGTACGCGAACTATGCGCTTTCCGCATTCGAGTCAAGCAGTGCTTCGACATAGTCTTCCGCCAGGAAGACCCGTAAATCATAGATGCCTTCACCCACGCCGATAAAACGGATGGGCAGTTTCAATTCATTGGCCAGAGTAAACACCATGCCGCCCTTGGCAGTGCCGTCGAGCTTGGTAATTGCCAGACCAGTCACATCCACAGCATCGCCGAACTCGCGTGCCTGATTGAGTCCGTTCTGACCAGTGGTACCGTCGAGCACGAGCAGTGTTTCATGAGGAGCGCTGTCATCCAACTTGCGTAGCACGCGGGATACCTTGCTCAACTCATCCATCAGGCCAGACTGAGTGTGCAGGCGGCCCGCGGTATCTGCTATGAGTACATCGATACCCCGCGCGGTTGCTGCTTGCAATGCATCAAAAATAACTGATGCCGAATCGGCACCGCTGCCTTGTGCGATTACCGGAATATTGTTTCTGTCTCCCCAGGTCTGCAGCTGTTCGACAGCAGCGGCGCGGAAGGTGTCTCCGGCTGCCAGCATCACAGTTTTGCCACCGTTTTGAAGTTGACGAGCAATTTTACCAATGGTAGTGGTTTTACCTGCGCCATTCACACCGACCACAAGTAACACGAATGGTTTGTCTGACTCCGGAATTTCCAGTGGTAACTCAACGGGCTTTAACACGTCAATCAACTCAGATCGCAGAACGCCTGGCAGGTCAGCGTCGCTGTTGCGTCGAGCGACGGCGCTTACTTTGTCGATAATGCTCGCGGCGGTCGGCACGCTGATATCGCTCATAATCAGCTGTGATTCCAGATCTTCGAGCAGCTCATCATCGATCTGGCTTTTGCCAGTCAGGAAGCCAAGCAGGCCCGATGTAAAACGGCTGCGTGTTTTTTCCAGTTTTTTATCGAGGCGCTCGTCAGCGTCAGCGGTCGCTGGTACTGGCTGCACTGCCTCTGTCGCATCAACTGGGTCGTGATCGGCAGCGGTCTTTGCCTTGCCCTTTCGGTTTAGGAAACTGAATATGCCCATAAAAGTATCATGTAGTGGTGCGGCTGTCGGTTTTCCAGTAAATGCGAGACCGGCTTTGGTAAATTATCGTAATCCCGTGGACGCTTAGGGTGTTTATTAAAAACACAGTAGGTTCAGAGCAGGGCGGGAAGGTATAAGAACATGCGCTATCGTATCACTAGGTAATATAAACATGGGTGAATTAGTTGATTCGTTTACCAAAACCATGACTTTGGGATCTTAATCCTTGGCAAGCCAGAAACACAATAAGGTTCGGATCATAGCTGGCCGGTTCCGCGGTCGGAATATCACATTTGCAGATAGTCCGGGGTTGCGACCAACCGGTGACCGACTGCGTGAGATGCTGTTCTCATGGCTTCAGCCATACATAGTCGAGAGCAGGGTACTGGATTTATTTGCTGGAAGTGGTGCACTGGGCTTTGAAGCGGTCTCCCGCGGTGCAGCGCAAGTGACAATGGTCGAAAAGTCGCGCAAAGTCTGCGCGGTGTTACGGCAGAATGCAGCGCAACTTGAGGCAGACGACATCACTATTATCTGCGCAGATGCTCTGGACTTGCTAAGTGGCACTGTCAAAAGCAATCGTGACGGGGCTATCGGTCCAGCCGATATTGTTTTTGTTGATCCGCCTTTTGGTGAGCGTCTGCACCAGACGGTTATCGACGAGCTGAGCCGGAGCCAACAAGTAGTACAACATTCGTTGGTAGTTATCGAGAGTGACAGGCGCGCAGACCAATGCACAGTTCCAGCAGCCTGGCTGCTGCTGAGAGAAAAAGTGGCAGGCGAAGTGCGCCTGCAGCTTTTTCAGATTCAATAAAAAGCAGATTGCAGCCAGGTAACCTGCGTGCAATGATGCGGACACTAATAAGAGGGCGCTGATTGTGCAGATAACAGCAATATACCCAGGAACGTTTGATCCGGTGACACTCGGGCATATCGATGTCGCGACACGGGCCAGCAAAATATTCGACAAGCTAATCGTCGCCGTAGCGGCGAGTCCGGGCAAAGAGCCCCACTTTGATCTGCAACAGCGCAGCGAGATGGCAGAGAAGGTACTGGCTCACTGTGGCAATGTCAGCGTTCAGCCATTTACCGGGCTACTGGTCAATTTTGCAACGGATGTCGGTGCAAGTGTCATTGTGCGCGGGCTTCGAGCAGTCTCAGATTTTGAGTACGAGGCACAACTGGCAAATTTGAATCGTCAGTTGAACAGTGACGTCGAAACTGTTTTTGTCGGCGCCGCCAGTGAATACACATTTGTATCATCCAGTATGGTTCGCGAAATAGCAGGCCTTGGTGGCGATGTATCGCAATTTGTGGATCCACTGGTAGAAGCTGCGCTTTTAAAGAAGCGGCAGTAGTTAAGGCTCCGCCTTGATTGACAGTATTGGCATCGGGCACTGTGTCGGGCGGACGGTTGTTTTTCAACATCACATCAGTGTGGACTGGCTATGGCTTTACTGATTACTGATCTTTGTATTAATTGCGATGTATGTGAACCAGAGTGTCCCAATGGTGCGATAACACAGGGTGTCGAGATTTACGAAATCAACCCTGCATTGTGCACAGAATGTGTGGGTCATTTTGATACATCACAGTGTGTAGAGGTTTGCCCGGTCGACTGCATTCCGCTGGATCCGGATAACGTAGAGAGCCAGCAACAACTGCTCGAGAAATACCATCGCATTGTTGCAGCGAATCCGACCGTCAATCCTTGAAACCTTATGGTTACGGATGCTTTGAGAGCGAGCTGATTAACGCGGATAAATCAAAAGCAAAGGCTTTGCGTTTCCAATTCAATGTTGACAGCTTGCACAGTAGAACGTTGATCGCTGCCCGATTGTTTTCATTTTGACTTCCGTTTTACATCTTCTGCACGGTTCACCACCGCGGCCATAGACATTCAGCGTTTGTTGGAAGTAACCGGGTGCGCCGTCGCTGTTGACGAAGTCCCTGAGTGTGGTGCCGCCCTGTTCTATTGCAGCTGCGAGTACCTGTTTTATTGATGCGACGATGGCTCCGGATTGTGCTCGAGTGATTCGTCCGGCTGCCACACCTGGTCTGACGCCGGCGAGAAATAGCGATTCACTGGCGTAGATATTACCGACACCAACAACGATATGGCTGTCCATAATCAGGTTTTTTATAGCGATTTTGCGTTTGCGTGTCGCTCGATGCAGGTGTTCGCTATCGAATTGATCAGCCAGTGGCTCCGGCCCCAGTTTGCTGATAAGTATATGATCGTCCACGCGGTCGGCAGTCCACAATACGGCACCGAATCGCCGCGGGTCGTGGTAACGCATCAGCTTGCCTGTGGATAGCCTGAATTCCACGTGATCATGTTTGCGTCGAGGTTCGTCGTGGTTGACGATTCTTAAGCTGCCCGACATACCCAGGTGAATAATAATGTGTCCGGCGTCGGTATTGATGATCAGATACTTGGCGCGACGCTGGAGCGACAGCACTGGCACCTGCTTCAGCGTTATGAGTTCAGCGGAAACTGGCCATCGTAATTTCGGTTGTGACACTGTTACCGCTTCAATCCGATGGTTTTGCAGATGCGGTGCAATACCGCGCAGTGTTGTTTCTACTTCCGGGAGCTCTGGCATAGTTCTGATGGGTCAGGTTCGCAACGGCAGTGTGGCAATGCGTGCTGCGGTGTACGCGAGTTTTCAGCAGTATACACAGATCCCGAGCGTACTTGCCTGCTCCTGGCTAATCAGATAGGCGAACTTTGAATCTTTGGGGTGCAGCGCTATAAGCTGTTGATAGTGAGCGATTTCAAAGTGTTTTTTTGTGTCATCAGTGTGTTTGGTGGCGGCAGTAATCGTAGCTGTGCCTATCGGTGGCTGTTCGAGTATGTCCGCGTCAATGACTGCCAGTGCGTCGAGGTCGCTCCAGTGAGAGAGCTGCTCTACGGTTGCGGTTGCGGTTGCGGTGCCGGCGGTTTTGTCGTCGGCCGCACTGGCGTTGGCCGTGTTGCTGGCGTTAGTCTGATGTAAAACAAGATCAACCGATGTAACCGATTTTGTAATATTCAAATTGGTAAAGGTGGACTTAGGCGATTGCAGCATTGGCACAATATGGTCCGCCTGCAAGTACACTTTGTTATTTGCTGACACGTAGCGAAGTTGACTGACCGGCTCAATATCCCCAAGCAGAAAAAGGTTGTTATCTACACTGAGTTCAACCGGATCCGGGAAAGCCGCTGGCTCATTGCCAAAGATGTGTTTTAAATCATCAGCACTATAACTGCGATTAGTTTGATTATTTGACTCGAGCAACAGTGACACACGAGACGTGATGGCCGGGGCGTAAAACGGATGCGTTACCTGCCATTCGTCATCTGTTTTTAGCAAGGTAAGTAAGACCTTATCCTGGTACTTAACTTCAATGGTGCGCGCATCGTTGAACGGGTATATAGCGGGCTGGTGATCCACCTGGTTGTATAAGACGCCATCACTGATGGCACCAATGATCAATACCAGAGCGATAATCGCAAGGTTACGATTAGAGAGCACGATTAGCCGTGCGTCCGTGTGTACCAGACCCGTGTTGCGCCCGCGAACATAAACCCGGGTAACAACAGCAGACTAAACAGAGCAAGTGCCAGAATCCGGCCCGGTGTCAGGCTGATTTGTGCGTCCGGCTTTTGCGGGTACGTAATGTTAATCATTGCCGCATCGTCGGTTGCCCAATTGAACAAACGGCTGGCCAGATCGCGATTGCCTCCGTTGCCAATCCATGCATCGGCAAGGAAATCACCGTCGCCGGCAACGATAACTCGTTGTGATCTGTCTGACTTGTTGCGCTCCAGCGCAATGATCAGCGGGAAAGGACCGGCGATTTCCGCGCTGCCTTCATCAAAGGCGACTTCACCACTGAGTGCGCCGGTCTCTGTCCATGCGTGTTCACCTGCCTGCACCAATGCCGCAGCAAGCCATTCTCTGTTCGGCTGCAGGTCGAGCCCGGTCGCCTGCGGAAACAGCGTGACAGAAGCCAGATCTGCGGTTGCTTCGTGCGGTGAATAGGTTTTGGCGATCGCAAAATCGGGTCGGTCAACGGACAAATTTTGTGTCGCCAAATCTACCACCACACCCGGCAAGCGCCTGACTCCGAGTTCGAGTGCGACTGCTTTTAATCCATCGTCTGCGTTAGGTTCGGTTAGCCACAGCAAGTTGCCACCGCGTGACAGGTAGTCCAGCACCATTGCAGTTTCACCGGGCAGGTAGCGGTGTATCGGACTGGCAATAACCAGCAGTCCATCATCAACGGCAATCTCTTGCTGGTCGGTTAGATCGATGGTTTCCACGTGGAATCCGGAGCTGACCAGTTGGCTGCTGATAACACCGATATCGCCACCGTTTTGACTGCTGGCTGACCGCTCGCCATGGCCGGTGATAAATGTTGCCACCCTGGTCTTGTTTCGGGCCAGCCGTTGCAGCGCCGAGGTAATAGCAATCTCCGAGATCTGGGTGATGCGTTGCGTTTTATCGTTGTGGCGGAAAATTATCTCTCCGCCCGGTGCGATGTTAAGGGCCCGGGTTTCGGCCGGGTTTAGTGCCGGGTCAATGAACTCAATGTTGAGATCCGGTTTGTGTCTGGCGTATTTTTGTAACAACCGGTCGATCTGTGTTCGATACTCATCGTTGGGTGAGATATAAACCTCAACGTTGACAGGTTCGCCTGTACGACCTGTGTTGCCAGACTCCGCTGTACTACCTGCGGTATCAAACAGGCTCAGGACCTGAATGCTTTGCGGCAACAAGGTGTGGCGTCCGGTTGCTGTTAAATCGGATTGCACAAAGTGCCGCTGACCTAACAGCACAACGACAGCGCTGATTGTAATAACGAGCACTGCCCGGACGATTTGCCCGTTCGCGATAAACTGACCTAACCTGTTAAACTTATTCATGCTGTTTTTACCGCTGAGCATCTGACCAGGTTAATGCGAAGTGTGGTGAGGTAGAGCAATACGCCGCAGCTACAAATAAAATAGAGGGCATCTCGCGTATCAAATAGCCCCTGCATAAAACTGTTCAAATGGGTGGATGGCGACAGTGCTGCGGTAAAGCTGCCGGCGGCGCCGGCTGCGGCAAGCCATAATAGCAACAGCGTTGCAAAGCCAAGGAATGCGGCCAGTGCCGGGCGGCGGGTAAGCGAGGAATACAATAGTGACAGTGCAGTAGCCATGGCTACAAACGCCGCCAGACCTGCAAAGGCGGTGAGCAGGTGTCCATCGTCAAGGTTGATCAATGGTGACAGACTACACACCATTAGCAGACTCGTAGCGAGCAACAGATACTGAAAAAGCAGGGCGCCGAGAAATTTTCCACCGACTATCTGGCTAGCGCTTATCGGCGCGCTTGCCCACATGCCTCTCTGATACGGTGCGTCGCCGGCGAACAGACTCATGCACAGCAATGGCGTGGCCAGCATTAAAACAATACTGGCTGGTGCCAGAAAATGTATCACCAGATACGCCGTCAGGCCGGTTGTCGGTGCGTTGACCGCGAGTTCTGCCTGCACCGTGTTGAAGCGATCGATAGCCGCCAAAAAAAGCCAGCTGAAAATGAGCTGCGTTAGTCCGGCTGCGATCCAGGCAAAGGGTGATCGGCTTAGTAAGCGCAGTTCGTGCGCGGCGATCATTCTGATCATGTTGCCTCTCCTACCGGGCTGGTTGTTTTTAGTTTCAACAAACCAAACAAGGTTTCCAGATGATTTCTTACCGGTGTGACCTTTGCCAGAGCGACACCGCGCCCGCGCATCATTTCACCAAAACCAACGCCATTGTCTCCGCGGTTAAGTGTGGTTAATAACCAGTGCTTTGGATCTACCGAGCAGGCGGAGATAAAGCCAGGTAAGTTCTGAAAATCCTGGCTGCTGGCGGCCTGATTTAGTCTTACCTCGAAGGTGCTGTGGCTGGCGTCAGTCAATTGATCCATCCGCAGGTCGAGTATTTTTCGGCCGCTATCCATCAGCACGACGCGCTGGCAATTTGCCTGCACTTCGGTCAATTGGTGACTTGAGAAGACCGTTGCCTGATGTGCCTCCAGGTTTTGCAGCACATCGCGAATTTCCATCAGTTGAACCGGATCAAGCCCGTTTGTCGGCTCGTCCAGAATCAACAAACGAGGCTCGTGTACCATTGCCTGCGCCAGGTTGATTCGCTGTTGAAAGCCGTGAGACAGATTGCCGATCACGCGCTTTTGCACCTCTGCCAACTTACAAAGGTCGATTGCGCGAGTAACGCCCCGTGCCAGTGCCGCACCTTTGAGTCCGCGCAATTTGCCAGCGAAGTTCAGGTATTCCCTAACTCTGAATTCTGGATAAACAGGTGGAGTGTCAGGTGCGTAGCCCAGTTGGCGTCGGGACTCTACAGCTTGTTTTTGCAGGTCTGCGCCAGCGATCGACACAGTGCCCTGTTGTGGTGCATGGACGCCTGCCAGCACCTTAAGCAGCGTCGATTTGCCAGCGCCATTGAGCCCCAGCAGACCGATGGAATCGCCTGCGTCAATCGCTAAATCAAGGTTGTGCAGCGCCTGTTTATCACCGAAGTACATCGAGATAGCGTTTGCGGACAGCAACGGTTGAGATGTATCAGCGCACATGGTGTTGCTCTTCGTAGGCCAATAGGGGGCATTGTTAAAGCACAACTGTGGCCAACTTCACAAAGATTCGGGGGTGATATTTCCTGTCTGGTGGTGGTGAGATTGTAGATCGTTGATTTTAAAAGAATGTTTTCTTTTCGGGGTGAGGTTTCTGAATTCAGATACAGGCACAAAAAAGCCTGGTAAAAACCAGGCTTTTCCAAATCAGTGCTTCACATAGCCCCGGGTCAACAAACAGCAATAGTAAAAACCGGGTTTGGACGGCATTGACTCGACGTCATTACCGCGCCAGAGTGACGCTTACTTTATTTTTGCTTCTTTGTAGGCAACGTGCTGACGTACAACGGGATCATACTTTTTGATCTCCATTTTTTCGGTCATTGTTCGTTTGTTTTTGGTCGTGGTGTAGTAATGACCGGTGCCCGCTGTAGATACAAGCTTGATTTTGTCTCTCATTGCAATGGCCTCCTAGACCTTTTCGCCACGACCACGCAGGTCGCTCAGTACCGTATCGATACCTTTTTTGTCGATAATTCGCATGCCTTTAGAAGACAAGCGTAGCGTTACAAAACGCTTTTCTGCCTCGACCCAAAATCGATGGGTGTGGAGGTTTGGCAAAAAACGTCGGCGCGTTCGGTTCTTCGCATGTGAAACATTGTTACCGCTCATCGGGCGCTTTCCGGTAACCTGACAAACTCTGGACATGTGCTTGCTCCGGCACTAAAGATATGACACTGAACCGCACATTATAAGCAAGAATGGTGATCTTTCCAACGTATTTCTGCAGATTTAATGCAAATGGCTTTTGATTCGTCCCTGGAATTTGCAATTGACAGTCCTGCATCAGCCATTGCGGTGCAATTGAAGGCCGTTGGCCTGAACATGTTTGCCCTCCTTGATCCCTGCAAAATTGACGATTCAGCCATACCGAATGACGTCACATCCATAATGCTTATCGGCAACTACGGACGCCACCTTTGGGACTGTATGCCGGACAACTGGCGTCAGAATGACGATCCGGTGGATGATTTTACCTCGTCCGCCGTGACCCGCGTGCTGACTTCAGAGTTGGGTAACGGAGGATGGACGATCCTGTTTCCAAATCGAGCTTTAGCGTGTGCCCCGGTTTTGCAGCAGTTGGGCCACGCGGCTGGCTGGCATCATCCATCCCCGCTGGGTAATGGTATTCACCCTGAGCACGGCTTGTGGTTCGCCTATCGAGCGGTGGCGGCGATTACCGCTGACATTGCCAGTGGCACCACCGTGCGGCAGACCAGCGATGCAGGCATCAGTGATTCGCCGTGCATCCGATGCGTCGATCAGCCCTGCATTAAATCGTGCCCGCCCTCGGCGCTTGGTGCCGGCAGGTCTCCAGACCTGGAGGCGTGCGTCAATTTTCGATCACGCGATCAGTCTCCCTGTGCCGAGCGTTGCCTGGCGCGGCAACAGTGTCCGGTCGGCGTTCAATCTATCTACGCGGACGAGCAAATCAGATACTTCTACCGGGTATCACTGCAATCGCTACAGAGCTGGGTGGCAGAATCAAGCCACAGGGAATGACTGATGCCGTTTTGCATTGAGCTTCATTTGCGCTGATACAACGGATGAGCAATCGGGTTTCTCGGTGTAAGGTAACTGCGCGGCCGACTGACTACGGTGGCCCTTGAATCGTGGTATAAGCGAACCCTGAAAGAGCAATCGTAAAGAGAATTATGGATACGGTATTTATTGAAGGGCTTGGTGTGAAAACCGTCATCGGTATTCATGATTGGGAGCGTAATATCCAGCAACAACTGTCGATTGATCTGGAGCTCGCCACGGATATAAGACCCGCGGCAAGTGGTGATGACATCGAATACACGTTGAACTACCAAATAATTTCAGAGCGAGTTATCGAATTCGTGCAACAAAGCAGCTACGGATTGATTGAAACTCTGGCGGAACAACTCGCGTCATTATTGATGAGTGAGTTTTCGGTTCCATGGTTAAAGCTGACTGTCAGAAAACCAGACGCGATCGCTGAGGCCAAATGCGTTGGTGTTGTAATTGAGCGCGGACGACGCCTTGCATCCTGAAGTACCTGCCGCACCACCGCGCAGAGTAATGGTCGTTGCTTGGCTAATGTGCGAAACCTGGAGCAGTTTAATGGGTTCTGTAAAGAGCTATTCAAAGAGCTATTCAAAGTGCAGCGCAGGTTAAGGGTGTGTCTGGTAATCAGTTAACTGATGATCAGCAGCAGATCACATCACAGCTGCAGGCATTGTTGCGACGTCGAATTCAAATCGATGGTCCGATGCCTTTTTCCGAGTATATGCACGCGTGTTTGTATGAACCCGAGCTTGGCTACTATGTAAACGGGCTGAGCAAAATTGGTGCGGGCGGTGATTTTATTACTGCCCCGGAGCTATCTGCCAGCTTTGCCAGTTGTCTTGCCACTCAAGCTGCGGAGGTCTTTAATGCCGAGAGCTTCCAGCGCGCTGCAGGGTGTGACATTCTGGAGTTCGGTGCCGGTTCCGGAAGGCTTGCCTGTGATGTATTGAAAGCGCTGGATCAACAGCAATCATTGCCGGATCATTACTTAATACTCGAAGTTAGCGGTCAGTTAACGGGCCTGCAGCAGGAACTTTTGAGTAGCGAACTGGAACCACGACTGCACGAGCGTGTTCAATGGGTTCAGTCGCTTCCGACAAAATTCAGCGGAGTGGTTTTGGCGAATGAGGTGTTCGATGCATTTGCGATCGAGAGGTTCACCGTAGAGCACTCAGAGATTCAGCGTGTGTTTGTCGATTACGTCTATCACGATAATTCTGAATCTCGTATTGCTGAAGGTGGTACTGCCGAAACCCTCGGTGGTGAATATAGTGTCCCGGAAGACGGGTGCTTTGTTGTCACGACGCAACCAGACAAACGCGTGCAGGAAGTGGTCGAGAATCTCCAATCGAGCTTGCAGCAAACGTTCGCACCTGGCTATACATCGGAGTACTGCGAGTCGTTACATCCCTGGTGGAATAGTCTGGCGGATGTGATGCAGCAGGGCCTGATCCTGATTTGTGACTATGGCTGCGAGCAGGCCAGTTACTACTCACCATCAAGAAACGAAGGCACCTTGCGATGCTTTTTTCGACACGGCGTGCACAATGATCCACTGGTTTATGCGGGCGTGCAGGATTTAACCGCTGATGTCGATTTCACCGCGCTGACGCAGGCGGCTGTTGATGCCGGCTTTGAGCTCGAGGGTTACACGCCAATGACGCAATTTATGTTAGGTAACGATGTGCTGCAACATCATCAGGCGGCCCTGGTAAACGCTTCAGAACGCGAGCAAATAGCAGCGACTGGCAGGCTAAAGCAGTTGCTGCTGCCACAGGAAATGGGGGAGCGATTCATGGTTGCAGGCTATTCTATTGGTCTGCAAAAACCGCTTCGGGGGTTTTCACTGGCGGACTGGTCGCGCCTGCTTTAGCGATACACACAACGCATAGCAGTGGTGGTTCACGCTGTGCGCGATTGCTCAGCGAGTTCGGGGGTTGGTAACCCCTGGAATTGACGGCCTGGGGAATCCAGCACTCCAGGCATCCGTGGCCTCAGGAATCCGGAACCTCGAGTTCAAAAGTCTTATCGTTGTCACCGTGAACCGAATCACTGGCCACAATCGTAACCCGTGTTACCCCTGGCGGAATGGTCAGTGATAAGCTTCGAGTGAATGGCTGTTCGTTGACATGCGGGTGGTGGAGCGTGCGAGAGCCGAGCAGGTTGCCGTCCTGATCCAGTACATCCCATCGATTGGCATAGTGGTCCCAGCCTGTGTCAGCGTGCTCGAGTGTGACGTGAATTTGAAATTGTCGCTCGCCCCCTGCCGAGAGTATTTTCGCATCGACGATCTTGGCATCATCCGCCAGCGTTGGACCGGCGCAAAATAGCAATGCGACTAATGCCATGGCAGAACAGCGCGGTTTCTTGAGTGATAGAAAGTGCATGTCGAACATTGTTTTTACCTTGTGATGGCGTTGGCTGACGGCAGTGATCAGTATGCCGGTAATACAGTACTTGGGTATTTGGAAACAAAGCGGCGGAAAAGTTCCGTTGTGTCTTATGCTATAAATCATCGTATTCCGGCAGTCGCCAGTCAACCACCATTTTTGAGAGTGAAATTTAATTGAATTCAGTTCCTGAGCCAAAGCCCGTATCGCCGGTATGGCAATTCATTAGTTTACTGGCGCCGACAGTGCTGACCGGTTTTTACCTGGTTTACGGTCTGGTTGGTCTGGTGCTTGATGAAAAAAACAAGCTCAAGTGGAGCGATGAAGCGCTTGATGTGGGCATCATGGTCACTGCGATTGTTATTGGCATGAACGCATTGGTGTTGGCATATGCCTGGTATCACCGTCTGGCGCTGCGTCACCTGTTGTGGATCTCACCAATCGCACATATTGCTATTTGCGTTGCGCTCACACTCATTGTGTTTTTTGCGGTGTAGCGCAAACGCGCGCGAACTGAATCTGAAAGTCGGTGTCAAAGCTCTGTAAAGCGGGTGCAGTGGTGCTGATTCGTCGCACTTTGGCCGTGCTTGGGTAAATGGATAAATTTCGGTTTTGCTGGTTTTTAGCAGGGGCGGGGTGGATCGCGCTGGTGGTATATCTGTCGCTGGCAAATCTGCATATTCCACAGGCACCTGTGGCCTGGTCAGACAAACTCAGCCATTTTCTTGCCTACGGTTTTTTAATGGGATGGTTTGGTCAACTGTACCTGTTGCGTAAATCACGTGTCATTCTGGCTGGCAGCCTTATAGCGCTGGGTTGTTTGATGGAGGTTCTGCAGGGGCAGCTACCTTATCGGTGGTTTGACGTGGTGGACGCGTTAGCTAATTCTGGCGGGGTGTTGGTTGCCTGGCTGGTGTTGCACCTTGGAGCCGACAAAATACTCTGTTGGCTTCAGCAACGTTTTGGATAAATCTATCAACTGGCAGGCATAACAATGACTAGTCGAATAAAACTCGCGCGGTTCGCAAACAATCGAATTGCGACTCCGGTTAAATTAACTGTCTGTGTAATGCTGCTAACGCTATTTGCTAAACATAGCTTTGCCCTGAGCAATACGTCCGAGTGGCCAAACACTGATTTTGAAAATTCGTCGATAGATCACTCAGAGATTTTCTCTGGCGGGCCACCTAAAGATGGCATTCCGTCAATCGATAAACCGATCTTTATAACTACTGCCAGCGCATCGGAATGGCTAAAGGATGACGAACCGGTTATATCGCTTACGGTTAATGATATTTCTCGTGCCTATCCGCTGCAAATTCTGATGTGGCACGAGATTGTAAATGATGTCATCGACGAACTGCCCGTTGCCGTTACCTTTTGTCCGTTGTGCAATGCATCCATTGTTTTTGACCGGCGAGTCGACGGGCAAGTGCTGGACTTCGGCACCACTGGCAGGCTGCGCCGCAGTGATATGGTGATGTACGACCGGCAAACCGAATCCTGGTGGCAGCAATTTACCGGCAGCGGCATTATCGGGGATATGAACGGTGTCGTGCTCGAGCAAATACCTTCCAACATAGTGTCCTTTGCTGATTTCAAGAAACACCACCAAAATGGTGAGGTTTTGTCACAAGAAACCGGCATAAGAAGGAATTATGGGGAGAACCCCTACGTCGGGTACGACAATATCAATTCCAGGCCCTTCCTGTTTAAGGGGGAAATCAGTGACCGACTGCCAGCGATGGAACGGGTGCTTGCATTGCGCAACGATGATTCGACGTTGTTATTTACGCTGTCATCGCTGACAGAAAAGCCGTTGATCAATACACAGTTTGGCGAGCAGCCAATTGCGGTTTTTGCTTTTTCTGACATGGCTTCGGCGTTAGACCAGCGCGAGATTGCAACTTCCCGCAAGATCCCGGCGGCAGCAGTTTACAACGCTGAAGTGGATGGTCGATCGTTGACATTTGAGCTCAAAGACGGCGTGGCCGTCGATACCGAGACGAATTCCAGCTGGAGCATTTTTGGCGTTGCACTGGCGGGTGAGTTGGCTGGCAAGAGACTGCAGCAACTCGATGGCGGGGTTCACTTTGCGTTTGCATGGCTGGCATTTGATCCGAGCGCCGATATCTTCAAACCCTAAACTGTGGCAGCCGAGTCGCCAGGCTAGGCGTCGAAGTTGCTTTTTTACCCGTAGCCGGTATAACTTAAGGGGGTACTTTTAAACGACGAGTGGCAAATTGTTTTGCATGACTTGACGCAACAAGTGCTCCGCACAGACGCATCGGGGATGCCTCTGGAGTGGATCAATTATCAGGATGCCGTGCGGTTCTACCACTCCGGCCGAGTGGCCTATTGTCTGGGCAAATGTATCTATACGCTCAGGGGAGGAATCAACGCGCAATCCGGCGCTCGCAGCGAAGTTGATGTCAATGCGATACTCGCGACCCACGGCACCAACAAGACACTCACCTATGGCTATGTGCCACCACTGACCAATCGCACTCTGTTTAAGCGTGACGCGCAAATTTGTCTGTATTGCGGTCAGCGGTTCGTCACCTCTGAACTGTCGCGCGACCATGTCACGCCAATTTCGCGCGGTGGCAGGGATTTATGGCAAAACGTGGTCACTGCGTGTAAGCGCTGTAACAACCACAAGGCCGGACGCACACCCGAACAAGCCAATATGGAGTTATTGGCGATTCCCTTTACTCCTACTCATGCCGAGTACATTTACTTGAAAGGCAAGCGCGTATTGGCGGATCAAATGGATTTTTTACGGTCACACTTTCCCAGGAGCAGTCCGCTCCGAGATCGTGAAGATGTCGTTCGAGCTATTTCCGGCGAACACGACAGCTGACGCCGTGCGCTGAGGCGTGCGGTTACGAGTTGCACGTGACCGGTTCTCCACACAGCGCTGCGCCACTATGCGTTGTACTGTTTTGCGTAGGCCTTCAGCGCATCTATTTTCGCCAGTCTTACGGCATCGGCTACGTTAGCTCCGGTTTCGCGAGCGGCTTTTGCTACTCGGCCTGTATTGAGGGTTCGCAGCGCTGACGCCGCACCGCGCAGATAGTCGGGTTGTGGGTAGTCTCGATCTTCGAAGCCGGTACGGCCTCTGGCGTCGGCCTCGCATACACGCAGGAAGAGCTCAAACCGATCGGGTTTACGCAAACAATCCACTGCCTGTAACAATTTCAGCATTTTGGAGGGCCGTAACTCCAGCGCACGGTGAGTGTGGGTGTGGTAGCGCGCCGTGATGACTGCAAGGTCGCGATATTCGAGCGGAATTTTTAGCCGGCGTGCCACGCGATCGGTAATTTCTGCGCCACGTTCCTCGTGTCCGTAGTGGTGCGGCAAAATGTCGGCCGGGGTTTCCCCTTTGCCTAGATCGTGACAAAGGCTGGCAAACCGTGCGATGGGCGAGTCGCTCAGCAGACAGGTTTGCTCCAGCGTCAGCATCGTGTGAACGCCACTGTCAATTTCTGGATGGTGCAGCGCCACTTGTGGCACGCCATAGAGTTGATCAAGCTCTGGCCATAGTATTTTTAAAGCGCTGCAGTCTCGTAATGTACTAAAAAAGGGTTGAGGATCAGCGTAGCCCAGCGTAGTTCGAATTTCGCTAAAAATTCGTTCTGCCGCCAGTGTTTCGAGTTCTCCAGAGCGACTGAGTTGACGCATCAGGTCCAGTGTTTCATCGGCAACCCGGAAGCCGAATTTCGCTAACTTGGCGCAGAATCGCGCAACACGCAACACTCGCAGCGGATCTTCCGCGAAAGCCGGCGAAATATGGCGCAACACCCTATTGTCGAGATCGCGCTTGCCGTTCCACGGATCGATAAGTGCACCGCTTTGCCCGTCAATTGCCATTGCGTTAATGGTTAAATCACGGCGCGCCAGATCCTCTTCCAGCGTCACTTCCTGTGAGGTGTTGAATTCGAAGCCATGGTAACCCGCAGAGGTCTTGCGCTCGGTACGAGCAAGGGCATATTCTTCCTGTGTGGCGGGATGCAGGTAAACCGGGAAATCTTTGCCGACTTGTCGGTATCCCAGTTCTTGCATAGTTTCCGGTGTGGTTCCGGTTACCACCCAGTCACGGTCAGCTACCGGTTGCGCCAATAGCTCGTCACGCACGGCGCCTCCGACGAGGTATATTTTCATGACACTGCTTTGTTCCGTTGTTGCAAGACTAAAAGATGATCGGTTGAGATTACCGGTAGTGCTTGTGCTCGCGCTGACACTGTCTGGCTGCGGTACAGTAGGGTACTACTCACAGATCATTACTGGCCACATGAAAATTGTCATGGGCAAGGAATCTGTCGAGAAAGTCGTGCAACGAGAAGAGACGGATGACAAGACCAGGCACCAGTTGCAACTGGCGTTACAAGCGCGAGAGTTTGCAATAAACGAACTCGCACTGCCGGATACTAAAAGCTACACCACGTTTTACGACACCGGGCGAGATTTTGTAACGTGGAATGTTGTCGCTGCTCCGGAGTTTTCATTTGCACCTAAAACCTGGTGTTTCCCGATAGCCGGCTGTGTTTCCTATCGAGGCTACTACGATGTAGCCGATGCTCAATCCTATGCAGATTTGCTTGCTGCAGACGAAGGGCTGGATGTCGCCATAGGTGGGGCCACAGCCTATTCTACGCTCGGCTGGTTTTCTGATCCGCTGCTGAATACGATGTTGAACCGAAGTGATTCAAGTTTGGTGGCACTGTTGTTTCACGAAATGGCGCATCAGAAAATCTATGTCAGCGATGACAGTAAGTTTAACGAATCCTTTGCCGGTTTTGTGGAAAGAGCAGGTCTGCAGAAATGGCTGGACAATCATGGCGATCCGCGAGTATTGCCGGAGCTCGACAAGCGCAAACAACGGCAAAAACAATTTATCGACCTGTTGCTTCAGGCCAGAAAAAATCTTGCAGTGGTTTATGAGTCAAATGCGGACATCGAACGTAAAAGAGAGCAGAAGGCCGAGCAATTTGAACAACTCCGTGAAAACTACCAGGCCTTAAAAACGTCGTGGGATGGCTATGCAGGTTATGACAACTGGTTCTCAAGGCCGCTGAACAATGCGAGGTTAGTGTCCGTTGCAACCTATACAGATTACCTGCCCGCATTTGCTGTGCTATTTCGCGATTCGAACGAAAATTTCGAACAGTTCTACAAAGCCGTAAACGTGCTGGGAAAGCTGCCTTTTGACGCCAGGCAGCGCGAAATGACGGTTTTATCAGAGCGGGCTGAAACCATGTTGTCAGCCGACAGTCAGAATTAGTCAGTAAAACTGTGTTTTGGGGAATATTTTTTACGGGTACCAGTGTAATGCGACAGAAGTATCAAACTTGCAGTGAATTCGGTAAGTGTTCCGAGCTACTTCAGTGAGTTAGATGAGTTCGGGCCTATAAAATTGAGTTGTGTTAATTGTATGACGGCGCAGAACGCTGGAATTGCGTAAGCTTCGCCGTTCGCGTGAGATAGCGACCGGGGTCATATCTTTACGTTGACAAAACACAAAAGCGGCACCGCACAGTCTCCAGCGAGAGGTCACATTGCTAATGAGCATTTTTAATCACTATCAATCCAGATACGAATTAAAAAAACAAGAAGAGTACACACTGCAGGAATATCTGCAGCTGTGTAAAGACGAGCCTTCGACTTATGCTACCGCCGCCGAACGATTGTTAATGGCGATCGGCGAGCCTGAGGTAATAGATACCTCTCGCGATCCGCGACTCAGCCGAATATTTTCTAATAAAGTCATTAAGCGCTATCCGGCGTTCTCTGAGTTCTATGGAATGGAGGAGGCAATAGAAAGCATTGTTGCCTATTTCCGTCATGCGGCTCAGGGCCTTGAAGAGAAAAAGCAAATTCTCTATTTGCTGGGCCCGGTGGGCGGCGGTAAGTCATCACTGGCTGAAAGACTTAAAGCGTTGATTCAGGCGCAACCTATTTATTGCCTGAAAGGGTCGCCAATTAATGAGTCGCCGCTGGGGCTGTTCGACCCGATTGAAGATGGAGCAATCCTGGAGGAAGATTACGGAATTCCTCTGCGCTATGTGCAGACAATTATGTCGCCCTGGGCTGTAAAGCGATTGCATGAGCATGGTGGTGATATCAGTCAGTTCACGGTAGTAAAGAGATACCCGTCAATACTTGATCAAATCAGCGTGTCCAAAACAGAACCGGGTGATGAAAACAATCAGGATATTTCAGCGCTGGTTGGCAAGGTCGATATCAGAAAGCTTGAAGACTATCCGCAGAATGACTCGGATGCCTATAGTTTTTCAGGTGCATTGTGTCTGGCTAATCAGGGCTTGATGGAATTTGTTGAAATGTTCAAAGCGCCGATCAAGGTGCTGCATCCTTTACTGACCGCTACTCAGGAAGGGAACTATAACGGCACCGAAAGTATAGGAGCCATACCATTTGACGGAGTGATCATGGCTCACTCCAATGAATCAGAATGGCAGACCTTTAAAAATAACAAAAACAATGAAGCCTTTATTGACCGAGTATTTATTGTCAAAGTGCCGTATTGCCTGCGAGTTTCCGAAGAGGTCAAAATCTACGAGAAATTGTTAGTCGGTAGCTCACTTGCAGAGGCACACTGTGCACCTGATACACTGAAGATGCTGGCGCAATTCACCGCACTGTCGAGGCTTAAGGATCCTGAAAACTCGAGCATCTACTCGAAAATGCGCGTGTATGACGGAGAAAATCTGAAAGACACAGACCCCAAGGCGAAGTCAATACAAGAGTACCGGGACAGCGCCGGGGTTGATGAAGGCATGACAGGTTTGTCCACTCGATTTGCTTTTAAGATTCTGTCTAAGGTGTTTAATTTTGACGCCACCGAGATTGCAGCGAATCCGGTTCATCTGCTCTATGTGCTCGAGCAGCAAATTGAAAAGGAGCAGTTTCCCAAGGAGCTGCATGATCGATACATGGGCCACATCAAAGAGTTTCTTGCCCCCAGATATATCGATTTTATTGGTAAGGAGATTCAAACTGCCTATCTCGAATCCTACTCAGAATACGGTCAAAATCTTTTTGACCGCTACGTAACCTATGCTGATTTCTGGATACAGGATCAGGAGTATCGCGATCCTGAGACTGGTGAAATGTTCGATAGGTCGTCGCTCAACGAAGAGCTGGAGAAAATTGAGAAGCCCGCTGGAATCAGTAATCCTAAGGACTTCCGTAACGAGATTGTAAATTTTGTGCTTAGGGCCCGAGCTAACAACAATGGTAACAACCCCAGTTGGACCAGTTACGAAAAGCTGCGAAGTGTGATCGAGAAGAAGATGTTTTCCAGCACAGAAGATCTACTGCCGGTGATTTCTTTTAATACCAAGTCCTCTGGCGATGAGCAGAAAAAACACGACGAATTTGTCAAGCGCATGGTAGAGCGTGGTTACACCGAGAAACAGGTTAGGTTGCTGGCTGAGTGGTACCTGCGAGTTCGGAAGTCGCAGTAGTTGAGAGTGACTGTGATTAGCAGCGGGGTAGTGAGATGAGTTATATCATTGATCGGCGCCTGAATAGCAAAGATAAAAGTGCTGTCAACCGACAGCGCTTTTTAAAGCGGTACAAAAAGCATATAAAGCGTGCTGTATCGGATGCTGTTAGCAAGCGCAGCATTACCGATATGGAGCGAGGCGAAAATATTGGTATACCGCAAAAGGATATAGAAGAACCCACTTTCGGGCATGGGCATGGTGGTGTCCGGTCCAGAGTTTTGCCGGGTAATCGGGAGTTTAACGCCGGTGATAAACTACGCCGACCAGAGGGTGGAGAAGGTGGCGGCGCTGGCAATGGCAGTGCGTCTGATTCGGGCGAGGGCATGGACGATTTTGTATTCCAGATCACTCAGGAAGAGTTTCTGGAGTTTATGTTCGAAGACCTTGAGTTGCCCAATCTCGTTAAACGACAACTACTAGCAAATGATGCAGTAAAGATTGTTAAAGCCGGTATTAGTGAAGTGGGCACTCCGAACCAGCTGAATATCGTTCGGTCTATGCGCAGCGCATATGCCAGGCGCATAGCATTGGGCGCTAAGAAGCGGCGTCGTAAAAATGAAATATTAGCGTTGTTGCAGAACATGGATGATGGCATCGAGGCGCGCGCGTTGCAGCAGGAGCTTGAAGAATTAGAACGCAAGCTGTCGCGCATTCCCTATATTGATGATTTCGATCTAAAATTTAACATTAACAAGCAAGAGCCACAGCCTTCGTCAAAGGCGGTGATGTTTTGTTTGATGGATGTATCCGGTTCAATGGATCAGCGTACGAAAGACATTGCCAAGCGTTTCTTTATTTTGCTGTATTTGTTTTTGCAGCGTAATTACGAAAAAACCGAAGTCGTTTTTATTCGTCATCATTCAACCGCCAAGGAAGTTGACGAGCAGGAGTTTTTCTACTCCCGCGAAACTGGTGGTACTGTTGTATCGAGTGCGCTCAAGCTCATGCATGAAATTATCGAAGAACGTTACCCGGTCAGTGAGTGGAATATCTATGGTGCTCAGGCATCTGACGGGGATAACTGGACCAATGATTCTCCCATTTGCCACGACTTGTTGAATGAACAATTGTTGCCACTCTTACAATACTACTGCTATATCGAAATCACCGACCGTGGACATCAGGAGTTATGGCAGTTCTATGAGAAACTGGTAGAGGCGAATCCGGAGGCATTTGCCATGCGCGGCATTGAAGACTATGCAGATATCTATCCGGTATTTCGAGATCTATTCCACCGAGACACAGCCGGGTTGCGTGCCTCGTGACTGACAAATTACTTTCGAGTGGCACAGCCTGGTCGTTTGACCTGATTGAAAAGTATGATCGGGAAATCGCCAGAATTGCGCAAGGGTACAGACTCGATACCTACCCGAATCAGATCGAAATCATACGATCCGACCAGATGATGGATGCTTACGCATCTGTTGGAATGCCCATTGGCTATAACCATTGGTCGTATGGAAAGCAGTTTCTGAATGTCGAACGCAGTTACAAGCGCGGACAAATGGGGCTGGCCTATGAGATCGTGATCAACTCCAATCCGTGCATCTCGTATTTAATGGAAGAGAATACGATGACCATGCAGGCGCTGGTTATTGCGCATGCCTGTTATGGCCACAATTCGTTTTTCAAGAATAACTATTTGTTTAAAAGCTGGACAGATGCTGATTCCATAATCGACTATTTTGTATTTGCCAGAAACTTTATTGCCGAGTGTGAGGAGAGGCATGGAGCGGAGATGGTTGAGTCTGTGCTCGACTCCTGCCATGCCTTAATGCACTACGGAACGGATCGCTACAAGCGCCCGTATCCTATTTCCGCGGCGGAGGAGCTTGCTCGACAAAAAGAACGAGAGGAATACGTGCAGCAGCAAGTCAATGATCTGTGGCGCACAATTCCCGTGTCAGACTCTCGACGAGAACCGACAGATCAACCGAGATTCCCGCTGGAGCCGCAAGAAAACCTGCTCTATTTTATCGAGAAAAATGCGCCTCTGCTGGAGCCCTGGCAACGAGAGATAGTCAGAATAGTCCGCAAGATAGCGCAGTATTTTTACCCGCAACGGCAGACGCAGGTAATGAACGAGGGTTGGGCCACCTTCTGGCACTACACCATTCTGAACGACATGTATGACCAGCAGCTCGTAGACGATGGCTTCATGATGGAATTTTTGCACTCTCATTCAAGTGTCGTTGCGCAGCCGTCGTTTGATAGTCCGCACTTTAGCGGCATCAATCCTTACGCTTTGGGTTTTGCAATGATGCGTGATATACGCAGGATATGCGAGAGCCCCACCGAAGAGGACAAGCGCTGGTTTCCGGAAATCGCGGGCTCTGACTGGCTAACAACACTTCACTTCGCGATGGAAAATTTCAAGGACGAGAGTTTTGTGCAGCAGTTTCTATCGCCCCGGGTGATACGTGATTTTCATCTGTTCAGTATTGTCGATGACGACGAGAGCGAAACTATTGATGTGAATGCTATTCACGATGACGATGGGTATCGCAGTGTTCGTGAGGCACTTGCCATGCAATACAATTTGAGTTCCCGCGAACCGAATATTCAAGTGCATGACGTGGACATACGTGGCGATCGATCACTAACTTTGCATCATCAGCAGAACAACAGAAACCCTCTGAACGACGATACACAGGAGGTTTTGAAACACCTCTACCGGCTCTGGAAGTTCGACGTGCATTTGTATTCGTTCGATGGTGAAGAAGTTGATCGATCCTTTCGAGTGCCGACACGCGGAATCAGTCTGAACAGCAAATAGTCGTCGTGCAGATATGAGTAACAACGTGCTACTGATGGCTTTGTTTGTACGCTAAATGCAGGTCCGTAAACATTAACGGCGGGCGTGCAATATCGAAGAGAACCTCCGCCACGCCTGAATAGACAGCGTTGTGACCCCGTCGTTAGCCGCGTTCGTCTCGGCGAGCCAATTCACGGTAGTGCTGCAACCTGCTTTGGCGATTCATTTTTCCAAGATAGGTCGGTACGATTTTTTGCACAGAAGTTGGCTGCCGACTGTCACTGTCTTCACAGACGCTGTCGACTTGCATGGAATTGTAATTGTCTCGACTAAAAGGTTTACCCGGAACCCATTCCATCACCCAGGCTTGAATTTTAGCGATGCCGTTGGGCAGGCCAATGATCGGGCGCTTTATTTCCAGTACATCGGCGGTGTACTGAACGATTTCACGCAGGGTAAATACTTCGGGCCCGCAGAGATTGATGGATTTTCCAATAAACTCAGGGTCGTCGATTGCCTGTTTTATTTGTCGCGCGACGTCTCCAACATAGACCGGCGCAAACCGAGCGTCGGCACAAGCCAGTGGCATAAACGGCATTGCGTGCAGCAGATTGGCAAAGCGCGTAAAAAGTCCGTCGCCATTTCCAAATACCACTGATGGGCAAAAAATAGTCAGGGGCACACCGCTGTCTCTCAAAATATCGCAGGCCTGACCTTTTGTGCGCAAATACTCACTGGGGCCGCTTTCGGCGTCAGCGTGTAGCGAGCTGATTTGAATAATCTGTTTTACACCGGCCTTTTTCGAGGCAGCGGCAATATTCCTGGCCAGCTCAGTGTGGGCCTCGGCGAAAGTTCCGCCTTTGCCAACACTCTGATTGAGTATACCAACCAGATTGATTACCACATCCTGGTTAGTGAAGGCTTGAGTCAGAGCAGTCTCGTCGTGCGGATCAACCTGATGAATATCCACTGTTGGCACAACTCGCAGTGATTTCATTTTTCGCAGATCGCGGCTCAGCACGCGGATGTTTTTACCCGCACTGATCAGCTGTGCTGCCAGTTCGGTACCGATAAATCCACTTCCGCCGATAAGACAAATATTGGTGTTTGAAGACATGAGTTAAAGCTTCCTGAGACGAACTCGTACGCTATTCGTATAACAAAGAGAAATAGTTGTAACGACTGATGAGAACGGTTGAGGTGATGTTCGGATATTGCAACCCAGACGGCCGCACACTGTTGTGTGATACAACGGGTAAGGCGCCGAACGTGCATTGATCCAGTTCATTCCCCAATCTGTCTGCATTGAGTGAACGAGATTATAGCGATGTTCACGCGACACGGATATGGCTTCCCTGCTGACCCCGAGTTATCGGCTGGTTGGTACTTTTTTCCAGTAAGAATTGGCGCAACATTACGCTGTGACCTCACGACCTCCCAAGATGACTCAATTACCCCAGTTTGAAGACCACGCTGCGCAGTCGGTAAAAACGACCACTTGCTACATGTGTGCCTGTCGCTGTGGCATTAAAGTGACACTCGAAGGCGAGCAAATTCGGTTCATTCAGGGCAATCCTGATCACCCGATAAACAAAGGTGTGCTCTGTGCCAAGGGCAACGCCGGCATAATGAAGCAGATATCGCCGGCTAAATTGACGCAACCGTTGTTGCGCAAGGCGGGCAGCGAGCGTGGTGATGGAGAGTTCGAGCCAATCTCGTGGGACGACGCGCTGGATATGCTGACCGAGCGCCTCCAGCGTATCCGTGAGACAGACCCGCGCAAGCTGGCTTATTTCACCGGGCGCGATCAAATGCAGGCGCTAACCGGTTTCTGGGCGTCTCAGTTTGGCACCATTAACTGGGCGGCTCATGGAGGGTTTTGTTCGGTCAATATGGCGGCGGGTGGCCTGTACATGATTGGCCAGTCGTTTTGGGAATTCGGTGATCCGGACTGGGACCATGCCAAATATTTTTTAATGTGGGGTGTTGCCGAGGATCATGCCTCAAACCCGATCAAGATCGGCCTCGAAAAACTCAAACGGCGGGGCTGCAAGTTTGTTTCGGTCAACCCGGTTCGCACAGGCTATCAGGCAATAGCGGACGAGTGGATTGGTATAAAGCCGGGAACCGATGGATTGCTGGCACTGGCGTTTGTGCATGTGCTGTTAAAAAACGATTTATTTGATCGGGATTTCATAACCCGCTACACCAACGGTGCTCAGCTTGTAATCCAGAATCCTGGTACGGGTACCGACGGGTTAATCGCACGCGATGCCAGTGGCGAGGCGCAAATATGGTGCCTCGACCAAAAAGCGCTGCAGCCGTGGTCCAACATCGATGCGACGCCCGCATTGTTCGGTGAGTACCAGACACCAGACGGAGTGACTGTGAAAACCGCAATGACGCTGCTTGCGGAACGTTATCTCGATGAAAAATATTCGCCCGCAGCTGTGGCCGCCGAGACAGGTGTTGATGCCGAGACAATAGAGCGCATTGCACTTGAAATGGCGCATGTGGCGTTCCGCGAAACCATAACGATAGACACTCCCTGGACTGACTGGGCGGGGCGCAAGCACGATAAGTTTGTAGGCCGCCCCGTTGCCATGCATGCCATGCGTGGTATCTCGGCGCACAGCAACGGTTTCCAGACCTGTCGCGCCATTCACCTCGTGCAGGTTCTGCTGGGCGCTATTGACTGTCCCGGTGGGCATCTTGCCAAACCACCTTTCCCCCGGCACTTGCCACCACCGGTTAAACCTGCGCGAGATACTGCGCCGAACACTCCGCTATCAGGACCGCCGCTTGGCTTTCCTACAGCACCGGAAGACCTTGCGATCGATGATAATGGTCAGCCATTGCGTATCGACAAAGCCTATTCATGGCATGCGCCAATAGCCAATCATGGATTGATGCATATGGTGATTCGCAATGCAGTCAATGAAGACCCCTACCCGATAGACACCTTGATGCTGTTCATGGCCAATATGGCGTGGAACTCATCAATGAACACGGACGAGACACAAAAGCTGTTGCGGGCGAAAGGCGAGAACGGGGAGTACAAGATTCCCTTCATCGTAACCAGCGATGCGTTTCACAGTGAGATGGTGCAGTTTTCAGATTTGGTGTTGCCTGACACCACCTACCTTGAACGCTTCGATACCATATCAATGCTCGACCGACCAATCTCTGAGCCGCACATGGCTTGCGACTCGATTCGGCAGCCTGTGTTAGAGCCGAAGCGCGATGTAAAGCCGTGGCAGGAGGTCATGATCGAGGTAGGGTCGAGGCTGGGCTTCCCGGCACTGGTTGATGAGCAGGGCAAGCGAAAATTTACCGGGTACAACGACTTTATTGTGAATTGGCAGAAGTCACCCGGGGTTGGCTTTCTTGCCGGTTGGCGTGGTAGTGATGGCAACAAACATTTTGTTGGTGAGCCCAATCCCTCTCAGTGGGATGCGTATATCGAAAATGATTGCTTCTTCGAACATCACATACCGCCTGATCAGCGTTATTACCGTTTTGCTAATCGTGAATATCTGGCCTGGGCAAAAGAGGTTGGCTTTAACGCCCACGACGGACCGATTGTGATGGAGTTGTATTCAGAGACGCTGCAAAAATTTCGCCTGGCAGGGCAGGGCTTGTACGACGGACCGTGTCCGACGGAGGACCAGGACAAGCAGCGACTGGTTACCTATTTTGACCCCATGCCTGACTGGTATTTGCCATTGGAGCAGCAGCAAACAGATAGCGACGAGTATCCTTTTTTCGCGGTGAACCAGCGGCCGATGTTCATGTATCACTCATGGGATTCTCAAAACGCGTGGCTGCGACAGATCATGAACCAAAACTATTTGTACATGAATCGCGTGCGCGGCGAGCAACTGGGCTTTACAGATTTACAGTGGGTTTGGGTGGAATCAAACAGTGGCAAAATAAAGGTGCAGTTAAAGCTGATGGAAGGAGTAAACAGCGATACGGTCTGGACCTGGAATGCCATTGGCAAGCAACGCGGTGCCTGGGGTTTGTCAGATCAGGCACCAGAATCGAATCAGGGATTTTTAATGAATCATCTGATTGCAGAGACGCTGCCCGCAGAGCCGGGTCTGACCAACTCTGATCCGGTTACCGGGCAAGCGGCGTGGTATGACTTGCGAGTAAAAGTGACCTCAGCACAGACTGGAGATGGTAAGTCGTTACCGCAGTTTGAGAGCCCGGGAAAGGCTCCCGGTCTGGAAGATTCAGCGAAGGTGCTGCGCTATGCAGTGGGTAAGCAGGTGAATGTGAAGCGTGGCTTAAAGGATATAATCATGCGGGGGTGGCGATAGTGAAACTGGGACTGGTGATTGATCTGGACACATGTGTTGGCTGCCACGCCTGCGCTGTCGCCTGTAAACAATGGAATGCCTCCGGCACCAGCGGGCCGCTGACTGATTATGACCCCTACGGGGCGGAGCCAAGCGGGGTCTGGTTCAATCGTGTCAGACACTACGAGGTAGATGAATACCCGAAAAACAAAACGGTTAACACACCGATGTCGTGTATGCACTGCGAAGATGCAGCCTGTGTAACGGTATGCCCGACCGGCGCCTCGTACAAGCGCGAAGAAGATGGCATCGTGTTGATCGATCAGGACAAATGCATGGGCTGCAATTACTGCGCATGGGCCTGTCCGTATGGTGCGCGTGAGCTCGATAGGGAATCGGGGACAATGAAGAAGTGCACGTTGTGCGTTGACCGAATCTATGATGAAAACCTGCCGGAAGCCGAACGGCAGCCTGCGTGTGTTTTAACCTGTCCCTCTCATGCACGATTCTTTGGCGATTTTGACGACCCGAATTCAACCGTGAGTGAGATGGTAAGAGAGCGTGGTGGCTATGCCATGATGCCGGAGGCTGGCTACCAGCCTACTAACAAGTATCTGCCGCCGCGTCAGAATGTAAAAACGCAAACGCATGCGAAAGACCCGCAAGCTGAAACCAGTGAAAAGCCACTCGCACAAATCCAGCGCTGGATAGCGCAGCAACTGGCGAGGCAGGAATAGTGGTTTATCCGGATAGATCTTACCGTTGCAGACAGTGCGGCCTGAAAGCTGTCAAAGACCGATGCCACTCGGTTGTTATCGTATTTAAAAAGGGATTAACGTTTAACAGCAAGTGGTGGCCTGCAGCGAAGCCCTGCATTGGTACTGAATTGTACAATACCTGTTGGATGAGCCGCTAATGCACCCGGCAATATCGGTTATTTGTTTTACATTGTTGTCCGGGGCTGGTTACGGCCTGCTCGGCATACTGTGTGTTGATAGTGCAGTGGGCGTGGGGTTCGAGCTAGACAGTGGGCGGCGCAATGTGCTGGCACTCCTGTCGCTGGCATTGATAACAGTGGGTCTGCTGTGCTCCACTTTTCATTTGGCCAACCCGCGCAATGCGTGGCGTGCTTTTTTTCGGTTTAAGACATCCTGGCTTTCCCGAGAGGGTGTGTTTGCCGTGCTGGTATATCCTTTTGCGTTGCTGTGGCTGGTATTTGCCTGGAGTGAAAACCCGTCACTGGCGAGCGGGTACACCAAACTTTTTGCGATAATCACCTTGTTTTTGGCGGCAGCAACCTTGTTTTCGACCGGTATGATATACGCTTGTCTAAAAACCATACGTCAGTGGAATACGTCGTTAACCCCGGCCAATTACCTGTTGTTGGGTTTGATGCTGGGTGCATTGATACTGCACGCCTTCGGCAATGCGCAGGGCTCAGGCACGCTGGCGCTGGGGTTCATATTTGTGGCTGCAGCAACCAAGGTGATCTATTTTTTCTGGATTGGTCAGCCGGCCGGGTCAACGATTAACTCGGCACTCGGCTTTACCAGAGCCACAGTTCGATTGCTCGATGTTGGCCATAGCGCGGGTACGTTTCTAACCGATGAGTTTGGCTTTGAAATGGCGCGCGCAAAACTTATTTGGCTGAGGTTGCTGTGTATTGTCTGTGCGTTTGTATTGCCAATATTATTACTGATGCTTGTTGGTAAAGATTCAACCATTGCCGCAACATTCGCACTGATGCTTGCGTTTATCGGTGTGTACGTTGAACGCTGGTTATTCTTTGCTGAGGCCAGACACGTGGTCAATCTTTACCACGGTGCACAGCGAACCTGAGCCCATAGGCTAGTCAGTGAACAAGATTGCCGCGGCGACTGCCACCATGTTGCGTGGCGTGGTCGCAGTTGCAAGCGTGCGGCTAGGTGATCCTGGTATCAGATTCCGGATAACGACTGGCTGCAAACTGCACCAGGTTTTTTATAGTTAACCCCTGCAAAATAACCGACATGATAACGATCACATAAGTGATAGAGACAATAACATCTCTCTCTTCGCTCTGCGGGAGCGAAAGCGCCAGCGCAACCGAAATTCCGCCACGGATGCCTCCCCAGGTTAGAATCGAAATAACGTGTGGATGGAAAGACTGCTGAAGTTTTAGCAGCGATACTGGTATACCAACAGCTATAAAACGCGCTGTCAATACAACCAGGAACATAATCACTCCGACGACTACGGAGTCACCATTCAGGCCCATTACTATGACTTCAAGCCCGATTAGCATAAACAGCAGGGCGTTCAGAATTTCATCAATGAGCTCCCAGAATGTGTCGAGGTTTTGGCGAGTTTTATCGGTCATGGCAAAAGCGCGGCCCTGGTTACCTATCAGCAGACCGGCAACGACGATGGCGATAGGGCCAGAGATATGCATCGCCAGCGCTGCGGCGTAGCCTCCCATTACCAGTCCCAGCGTCAACAATACTTCGACGTGGTAATCGTCTATCGATTTAACGAGTCGATAGCAGATCCAGCCCACCAGCAAGCCGAACAACGCACCGCCTACCGTCTCCTGTATGAACAATTTGGCAATACCGCCGGCGGTGGCTTCGCTATCTCCAACCGCTATCCCCAGAATCACCAGAAACACCACTACAGCGATACCATCGTTAAACAGGGATTCACCGGCGATCTTTGTTTCGAGTGACTTACTGGCACCCGCAGTCTTCAGGATGGCGAGTACTGCTACCGGGTCTGTTGGTGCAATCAGAGATCCGAACAGAAGGCAATAAATAAACGGCATCGGCAATCCGAACCATCCCAGGATCAACCAGGACGCCACCCCCACAATAGCTGTGCTGGTTATCACACCGATTGATGCGAGGATTCCGACGACCCAGCGCTTGTCGAGCAGCTCGTTCAGGTTAATGTGAAGCGCGCCGGCGAAAAGCAGGAAGCTCAGCATGCCCTCCATGAGGGTCGCGTCAAAATCGATCCCGGCCAGCAAATTTTCTGTGTACTTGATGCCGAACGATAGCCCTGCCTTTGATAACAGCACAAGTAGCAGCGAAAACAAAAGTGAAATAACCATCACACCGATCGTGATCGGCAAACGGATAAAACGATAGTTGACGTACGCAAACAGCGCGGTCACGGTCATCAGTAAACTGGCAGTACCAAATAAGTCCATAGCCTGCTTCTTGCTCTTGGGTTGGATGCGGGTGGTTGATTCTAACGTTCAGGCGCGCGCGAATGCGAGCATTGAACTATATAACTACGGTAACCATTTACAGGGCAAGTGTTTTGACTGCCGAAGTTGACTATAACGTTCGGGTTTCGCCGCGTGCCCGCAATGTTACCTTGAAAGTGAATCGTGCCAATGGTCTGGTCGTTGTGGTGCCGAAAGATTTCGATCGAAGCTTATTGCCAGGTATTTTGTCGTCTCGTCAAAGCTGGATAGAGCGTCAGCTTGAGCGATTCGGATCGCTGCCCGGTCGGTTTGAGCTGGACTGGCCACCCAAAATCCTAAATCTGCAGGGGGCCGGTCAGGAGATTGACGTGAGTTATCGCTCTGTTGCGGGCGATCAGTTGCGCTTAAGCCTCGATGATAACCTGCTAAACGCGGAGTTGCCGAACAGCTACACCGATGAAAATCTTGCCGATATTTTTGTGCAGTGGCTAAAGAAATATGCGACCCGCCACTGTACGTTGATTGCCAATGAGATCTCCTTGGTTACCGAACTGAAATATGAAAAGCTATCAGTGCGCGGGCAAAAAACCCGCTGGGGCAGTTTTTCCTCAAGGGGTACTCTCAGCCTCAATTACAAGCTCTTGTTTCTGCCGGAGGCACTACTGCGACATGTCATTCTGCATGAATTGTGTCATTCGGTGCACATGAATCACTCAGCTGATTTTTGGGATTTACTGGAGTCGTTCGATGAAAATGCGCTTGAGCATGACCGCCAGCTGGCAGAGGGCTGGAAGTACCTGCCTATGTGGCTGGATTAATAGACGGTTGAGTGTGTCTGATTTATCCAATAGCAGCGGTCATTGTGACGCCTGCGGGTAAAATATAAGGTCGCAAGGGCACGGTTGCGTCAGCGGATTTTTATCCCATAATGTACGGGCAAGAAGTAGCCGGTCTCTGTTACCCCGCCTTTTCACATACACACACCTGAAATGTGTTCTTTATGGCTCGCGAGCGTTGGCGACGAGTTGGTTTATTCTCCGCAATCACATTACAGGAACTGAGCGCATATAATTTGCTCCTCTGAGAGGGGGTTAGGCTGCGGGCTGGGTATGACCGATTGTTGTTGTCAATCGCAGCAGAAGGAACTCCCCATTTTATTGATCGTTCGTTTGCCAATTAAAAGATGCCCTTACATCCTGCATGAGAATTCCGTCTAAAAATACCGATCCGCGGACCTCGTACCGCAATGCACTGGATTTGGGAGTTTTGCAGCCGGACCAGCGTCAGTTTGAAATTGTCGGCAAGCTTCAGGATTTGTATGAACGGCTGTTGCAAAGAGAGGAGCAACTGTCTGAGCGGGGGCAGCAACAGGCTGGCTTCTTTTCATCTCTGTTTAAGAAAAAATCTGCACCAGAGCCATTGCTGGAGCCTGGATTGTATCTGTGGGGCGGGGTAGGGCGGGGCAAGACTTTGTTGTGCGATATGTTCTTCGACGGCTTGCCTGTGGTCGCGAAAAAGAGAATTCATTTCCATCGATTTATGCGTGGGGTACACGAACAACTGGCGGCAATAAAAAATGTCGAGTCGCCGCTTGAAATCGTAGCTGATCAACTCAGTAGTGACTGCCGCGTTCTGGTGCTCGATGAAATGCACGTCAATGACATCACCGATGCTATGTTAATGGGCGGGTTGCTTCAGGCGTTATTCTCGAGAGGGGTTACACTGATTACAACGTCAAATGCCGAACCAGACAATTTATATAAGAATGGTTTGCAGAGAAGTCGATTCATACCTGCCATTGAAAGTATCAAGCAGCATACAGAAGTAGTGTTTCTGGGTGGAGACGTAGACTATCGATTGCGTGTTCTCGAAAATGCTGAAATCTACCACACGCCGCTGGATGAATTTGCCGACGCTTCACTGGAGGCATACTTTCATCAAATGGTGGCGGCCGGTACATTCGAGCCCGCGAAAGCGATCAGTGTGAATGACCGTCAAATAGACACGGTTTTTTTGTCTGATGACGTCGTCTGGTTTACCTTTGAGTCACTGTGTATGACCAGTAGAAGCACAGATGACTATATTGAAGTGGCTCGGTTGTTCCACACGGTATTGCTTAGCGGTGTAATTGCGATGGACGATAAAAGCGATGATATTGGCCGTCGCTTTATTAATCTGGTAGATGAGTTCTACGACCGTAATGTCAAGCTGGTAGTCACCGCGGAGGTTCCGCCCGAGCAGTTGTATTCGGGTAAGCGGCTATCTTTCGAATTTGACAGAACTGTCAGCCGACTGCGAGAAATGCAGTCGACTGCTTACCTGGCCAGTCAGCATATGCCCTGACGGTAAATAGAAGGCGCTATGCGGCTCCGCGTCCTGCCCGCTTGCGTTCTGATTCAGTTAGTAACTTCTTGCGAATCCTGATAGAGGTCGGCGTCACCTCGACAAGCTCGTCATCGTCGATAAAATCCAAGGCCTGTTCCAGCGTTAGTTTTATAGGTGGTGTGAGCACGATGTTTTCGTCGGTTCCAGCTGCTCGAATATTTGTGAGCTGCTTGCCTTTCAGCGGGTTTACCGTCAAATCATTTGCTCGCGCGTGAATGCCGATAACCTGTCCCTCATAGACCTGATCACCATGTGACGCGAACAGTGTGCCCCTCTCCTGCAGGTTAAACAGAGCAAATCCGAGTGCTTTGCCTTTGCCATTAGAGATGATCGCACCGTTACTGCGCTGGCCGATCTGAATGCCGCTGTATTTGTCGTACTGCTCGAACGTGCTTGCCAGCAGACCCGTGCCTGACGTTGTCGTTAGAAATTCAGTTCGAAAGCCGATCAGCCCGCGAGACGGAATCATGTAGTCAAGTTGAACTCTCCCCTTTCCGTCCGGCACCATGTTTTTGAGTTCGCCACGGCGCGCGCCGAGCTTTTCCATTGTCGCGCCCTGGTGCCGCTCTTCGATGTCCACTTTCAGCAGTTCGAACGGCTCCATCGTCTGGCCGTTTTCCTCCTTCAGGATCACCTCCGGTCGACCCACTGCCAGCTCGTACCCCTCCCTTCTCATCGTTTCGATCAGGACTGACAGGTGTAGCTCCCCCCGACCGGACACTTGAAACTTTTCCGCGTCTTCGGTTCTTTCCACCCGCAGGGCTACGTTGTGCAGGAGTTCTGTCTGCAGTCGGTCCCATATGTTGCGACTGGTTACGTACTTCCCCTCCTGTCCTGCGAACGGCCCCGTGTTCGGCTGGAACATCATTGTTATTGTTGGTTCGTCCACCGTCAGCGGGGGCAGCATTTCCAGGTTTGCCGGATCGCATATCGTGTCGCTGATGTTGAGCGGGTCGATTCCCGTTATTGCGACGATGTCGCCCGCGCTGGCTGTTTCGACGCTTATTTTCTCCAGCCCCAGAAACCCCAGCACCTGAGCCACTTTGCCCGTTCTGCTCTGATTCTCCTGATTCAGAATTTTCACTGGCAAGTTGTTTTGCAGCATACCGCGCTTGATCCTCCCGATACCAATCACTCCCACGTAACTGTTGTAGTCCAGTGTAGATATTTGCATCTGAAGGGGACCAGTCGTGTCCACTTCTGGGGGCTTTACCTTGTCGACGATTGCCTGAAACAGCGGCGTCATGTCGTCGGCCATTTGGTCGGGATCGGTTCCCGCTATTCCCTGAATTGCCGAGCAGTAAATCGTCGGAAAGTCCAGTTGATCGTCGTTGGCCCCCAGATTGTCGAACAGCTCGAAAGTCTGATTCAGAGTCCAGTCTGGGCGCGCTCCTTCCCGGTCGATCTTGTTTACCACGACGATTGGGTTGAACCCCATTTCGAACGCCTTCTGCGTTACGAACCTCGTTTGGGGCATCGGACCCTCCACTGCGTCCACCAGGAGCAGCACTGAGTCCACCATCGACAGGACGCGTTCTACTTCGCCCCCGAAGTCCGCGTGGCCCGGGGTGTCTACGATGTTTATTTGGTAGTTCTGCCATTTTATCGATGTATTCTTCGAAAGGATGGTAATGCCGCGCTCTTTCTCAAGGTCATTGGAATCGAGCACCCGTGCGGTCGGAGCCAGTCGAGAGTCGAAGGTTCCGGATTGCTGGAGCAATTGGTCCACCAAGGTGGTTTTGCCATGATCGACATGCGCAATTATCGCGATGTTTCGGATGTGTTGTACGGACAAAAAATTTACTCAAAGTGTTCATTGATGGGTTTATTGAAAACCGACGGGACGGTGGACTAAAAGTCGTGAACATTATCGTTCGAATAGATCCCGCTACCTTGATTGCTCGGTTTAGTTTAATCACAGTTTCTTCTATTAACCCTGCTTTTATTAATAACGCATTTTCACTAACATTGTATCTGTGTAAGCACGTTACGTTAGTGGGGTTGGTACTAAAGGTGGTTGTTTCAACGCCACCTTCGCTTGGTCGTCTGTCTATTATTTCGCTCAGCTTTGGTTTTTTGTGCCTGCTGTCAAGCGCACTACTTAAAGCTAAATTAGTGTTTTTTGGCGAAGTATCTGGTCGACTGCCTGTCGTTAGTTCCGCACTATCTTTGCCTTTATTTAACCAATACCGCTCAAAAAAATACAAAATTCCCTCACTCTAATCGACCAGACTGCAATATTGTGCTGTGCTCTTTCTGGTGTCTATATCTTTAGCAGCTATGTTTTTAGCAGCTATGTTTCCAGTAGCGTTTCCAGTACCTATGTTTCCAGCGCTTTATGTCTCTAGCGTCTATCGCTCCCATTAAATTGTGGGAGAAGCGCATGCTTTCTCTATCAGCTCTGGCTTGTCCGTTATGACCGAGGTCACTGTTCACACAGGCCAACTGGGTCGGTCAGACAGACTGCTCAACGTTTTGTTGTATATTCAAGAGCTACGTACCCACTATCAAATGCCTTTCCAGCCAGGCGCATTACTAACGGCGCCAGTACATTTAGCAGCCTATCGTGGTGTCAGCATTCGTAGCTGTTGTTTAGCTCTATCCTTGTTTAATTCCGTACGTTTAAGTGTTATTTAAGTCAGTTGCTTGCGTCAGCTGGAATGTACTTCACGAATGATTTGCACTCAGACTGTAATTGTTAGCAGGTTGTCGCCATCAATAACAAGTCATACTCGCGAGGTTTATTGGCTGGTGTGAAGTTGCTGGCTTTCATCGCGAGAGGCAAGTGTACACATTAGTAGCCTGCGCTCAACCGCTTATGTCAAATTCTCTTCTATTTTTACACTCTGTCGAACCGTGGTCTGTATCCAATTAGTGTATTTGGATGTTTTCGCCCTCGGTTTGCTCTCTATGCCATCACTGGGGTCGTCGCTCTTTCCGCGTTAGACCCAGAGCAATTGTAGCCGAAGTTTGCAGCGTTGACGTTTATGCTTTGCCGCGAGTGAGGGTCTGGCCCTACAGCGGGTTGTAACATCGTGCGGTGCAAATATCGGTCAGGTCGGTACCGGCTTGTCGGTGTTGTCCGCTCTTTTCGCCCGATCTTTCGCCACTGATAAAGTCAGGCGAGGTGCAAGCTCTGGCAAAGGAGTGGCGACAGTGTGTCCCGAACTTGGCAATTAGTCTAGCAAATATTGTACATATAAGTCGCTTGTGTGAGTAAGCGAGTTTGGAAAGCTTGCCGGTGATTCGATCTATTTAATCGACAAATTGCTCGCAATCTCTTGTTTTATATGTGTTTTTCTCGTCCTTGTTGTTGGTGCGCTGGCTGTGACGTGCGATTCAAGTTCCGCAACGTTAATGACGCGATCATTCGTTCGTGACTCTGCATCCGGGCTACTTGTTGGATAAGACACGAAGTACAACATGACAGCAGCGCCGAGCAGATGCGTCACAATCAGCCATGTGGGGGCCAGTGTTTGCCGAGGATTAGGTTTCATGTCAGACACTACCAGTTAGTCCTGGATTATATTTATTCTAATTGGACTAGCGAATATCCGTCGCTCTTAAAGAATTGCCACAAGCAACCCTTTCCGGGAAACGGGTTAGGAGTAGCAAGTGTACTCAGTTTATTCTGCAAATTGGTAGCGATGGCGCTTGTTTTACTGCGATGTAATTACCGCGTAATTTACGAGAGGAACTTGCCTTGTTCCTCTCGTTTGTTACAGCTAACGCACTAGCGCTGTGCACATTTTAGCTATTGGTGAACTCAGGGTACGCTTCCATTCCGCATTCGGATAAATCGACTCCTTCATACTCTTCTTCCTCCGAGACTCTTAATCCCATAATGCCATCCAGAGCGACCCATACCATAAGGCTTGCGACAAACGTCCAAATGAATATCGTGCCTATTCCCAATAACTGAGTGGCAAAATTTGCGTCAGAATTTGTCAGAGGTACAGCCAGCAGGCCCCAGATGCCGACTACGCCATGCACGGAGATCGCTCCAACCGGATCGTCAACTCGGAGTCGATCGAGGATTACGATTGAAAATACAACCAACGCACCGCCGGCAGCTCCAATGAGGGTTGCGATATGTGGCTCTGGTGTCAGTGGTTCGGCAGTGATGGCGACCAGCCCGGCAAGAGCGCCGTTCAGTGCCATTGTCAAATCTGCTTTACGGTAGAGCACCCTGGCAACGATCAGAGCTGCCATTACACCACCTGCAGCGGCCATATTTGTATTTACGAATATGTTCGCAACTGCGTTTGCATTTTCAACATCAGACAACTTTAGCTGCGAGCCACCGTTAAAGCCAAACCATCCCATCCAGAGAATGAAGGTACCCAGGGTTGCTAATGGCAGGTTTGCGCCGGGGATTGGTTTGACCTGGCCGTTCGGGCCATACTTGCCACGTCTGGCGCCAAGGATTAGTACCCCGGCCAGTGCGGCGCTCGCGCCGCACATATGAACAACGCCTGAGCCGGCGAAATCCTGAAATCCGGCTTCGTTGAGAAATCCGCCGCCCCATTTCCAAAACCCCTGGATAGGGTAGATAAAAGCGGTGAAAACGACAGCAAAAAACAAAAATGCCCACAACTTCATGCGCTCTGCCACTGCACCAGACACGATAGACATGGCAGTGGCGACAAAAACGACCTGAAAAAAGAAGTCTGACCGCGCGGCGTAGTAAGGGGCGTCATCACCGCCGGCGGTGACGGCGCTGACTTCATTCTCGGCGCCAAGCAAGAAAGAAAAGCCTGGCCAGTAGGCGCTTACTGCCTCACCCGGATACATAATGTTGTAGCCACATAGCAGGTACATAATGCAGGCTATGGCGAAAAGGGCGACGTTTTTAGTCAGTATTTCCGTGGTGTTTTTTGACCGGACCAGGCCAGCTTCAAGCATGGCAAAGCCAGCAGCCATCCACATCACCAGGGCCCCGGATATCAGAAAATAAAAAGTATCTAACGCGTACGATAGTTCGACTAGTTGTTCCATGAGGGAGTCCTTGCTTAAAGCGCTTCAGGGCCGGACTCGCCGGTGCGAATACGAATAGCCTGGTCAAGTGGGGTGATGAAAATTTTTCCATCTCCGATTTTTCCGCTGTGGGCCGATTGCGTGATCGCCTCAATAGCGGAGTCGAGCAGTGATTCATCGATGGCGATTTCGATCTTGGTTTTAGGCAGAAAATCGATGACGTATTCAGTCCCACGGTAGAGTTCGGTGTGGCCTTTTTGCCGGCCGAACCCCTTGACTTCGCTAACGGTGATGCCCTGCACGCCGATAGCCGACAGTGCCTCCCGGACTTCATCCAGTTTGAATGGTTTTATGATCGCAGTTACAAGTTTCACATTGGCTTCCTGGTTTGTGTCTCATACTTGCATTAACAATATTGATGCCAATTGTAAAAACACATAAATAACAATAATTTATATAAATTAATCAACCTTACTGAACTCAATTGCACTATCTTGGTGCGTAAATGAGGGGATTGTGATCGATAGCGGTGCGAGCCAAATCGCAAAAACGGCAGCGGGATAACACTATGCTGAGTCCCGATAAGCCGATATCATCAGGCTGCATATTTCCGCAGGGTCGTGTAATGAAAAAATCCGGTGTGCTCGACGAGCTCGTTGGCAAGTTGGGTCAGGTGCTTCCGGCAGGTGCAGTAGAGCTCAAGGAAGATTTCGAAAAAAATGCTCGTGCGGCGGTGCAGTCCACATTGGCGAAGATGGATCTGGTGACCAGAGAGGAGTTCGACATCCAGGCGGCGCTACTGCAGCGAACGCGAGAAAAGCTTGATCGGCTGGAAAAACTGCTTAACGAACAACAGGTAACTGACAACACTGATGCCGGGCACAGCTAGCCGGCCGGTTGTATTCGAATTAATTTGATGTAAGAGGTGCGGGCACCGACGCAATGCGCTCGGTAGATATCCGAAAAGCAGTTTGAATTTATCAGTAGTAAATAGCTGCACATTAATCGGTGTGCAGGCGATCCCCGTCAGTGTAGAAACTCACCTTGCTGGTGGGTTGCCATCGTTGTCTATTGTTGGCATGCCGGAAACAGCAGTGCGAGAAAGCAAAGACCGTGTGCGCGCGGCTATTCTTAATTCCGGCTTTGACTTTCCGGCCAGGCGTATAACAGTCAATCTGGCACCAGCTGATTTACCAAAGCATGGTGGTCGATTCGACTTGCCCATTGCCCTTGGCGTGCTCGCTGCATCAGGGCAAATTAATCCGGACTGCCTGTCCGGCATCGAGTTTATTGGTGAGCTGGCTCTTGGCGGTGAGCTTCGAGCGGTGCCAGGCGCGCTGCCCAGTGCGATCGCGGCCCAGCAGCTTGATCATGCATTAGTAGTCCCCTCAGCAAACCGGCAGGAAGCGGGGCTTGCCGAGAAGTGTCGAATACACGCGTATGCCAGTTTGCTGGCGCTTTGCAATGATCTGATCAGCACAGAGCCCCTCGACTGCGTTACGACCACCTGCGCGCAATTGAATTCTCATGAATCTGCGGTCCTCGATCTTGCGGATGTAAGAGGGCAGCACCAGGCCAGGCGAGCACTCGAGGTTGTGGCCGCAGGTGCGCACAATTTGTTGTTGGTCGGCCCGCCAGGGACAGGTAAGTCAATGCTTGCCAGTCGTCTGCCCGGCATCCTCCCGCCCTTGTCACTGGAGCAGGCTCTGGAGACAGCATCGATTGCGTCAATCAGTCGAGGTGGTCTCGATATAACGAAATGGCGCCAGCGTCCTTATCGAGCGCCACACCATACCGCTTCAGGGGTTGCTCTGGTGGGTGGTGGCAGTCAGCCAAAGCCGGGTGAAGTGTCACTTGCTCATAATGGAATACTGTTTCTTGATGAGTTGCCGGAGTTTCCTCGCCATGTTCTCGATGTGTTGCGTGAGCCATTGGAAAACGGTGAGATTACAATTTCCAGGGCAGGCAATCAGGCGGATTTTCCAGCGCGCATCCAGATGGTTGCAGCGATGAATCCCTGTTTGTGTGGCTACTATGGAGATACCCGTGAGGCTTGTCGTTGCGCACCTGAGCAAATTGCGCGGTATCAATCAAGAATCTCCGGGCCCTTGCTGGACAGAGTTGATGTACAAATTGCAGTGCAGCGCGTGGAGTATGCGCAGTTGCGCAGCGATGCCGCCCCGGGTGAATGCAGCGCTGATGTTCGCGAGAGAGTGATGCAGGCGAATCAAATCCAGCAGCAAAGAGCTGGCAAGTCAAATGCTCACCTCAGCGCAAAAGAAGTAGAGGAGTTTTGCGAGCTTGGCGAGGCACAACACGAGTGGATTGCACAGGCGCTGGATAAGTTAAATTTGTCTGCCCGCGCTATTCACCGCACCCTGAAAGTGGCTCGCACTGTCGCGGATTTAGCGGGTGCCACAAACATAGGTGAAGCTCACTTGCGTGAAGCAATGAGTTACAGATCCACACTCAGGGAACAGTATCGCCCACGTTGATGGCTGTTCACGTGGCTCTTGATTGAAACTGGGATTCGTTTCGATCCATCGCTTTCTTTTGTCAGATGCTGCAGATCGAGGTTGCCAGGTTTCCGTGCCTTTGACCAACGGCGCTGCGCAATTATCTACTTAGCGCGAGGGATTTCTGCCATGATTTGCAGGTCAGATGTAAATCATAGATGCGCCTATCGAACTCACGCATCCTGCGCCTGCGGGTGTGTTGTGATGGTAAGGCTTCTAGCGGGTGGATGTGGGCGCAGAGTCAACTCGTCACGGTGGACTACTACAATGCGGCGCTTACAATAAAATCGCCAGGCGTCCCAAGTGCTATAACGCCAGCGTAATCCTAAAACTACCGGAATAAACAATGGATAAGATCATTGACGGCAAAGCCTTTGCCGAGAAATTGCGCGGAGAGGTTGCCCGCAAAGTGGCGGCGATTAAGGCTAGCGACAATATTGTCCCGGGTTTAGCTGTGGTGCTGGTGGGTGAAGACCCTGCCAGTCAGGTATATGTGCGCAACAAAGGCAAGCAGACGGTAGAAGTGGGAATGCAGAGCTTTGAGCACAAGTTACCGGACACCACCAGTCAGGACGACCTGATGGCGCTCATCGATCAATTGAATGGCGACGACAAAGTGCACGGCATCCTGGTGCAGCTGCCCTTGCCTGCACAAATAGATGAAAAGGCCGTGATTAATCGAATAAATCCACAAAAAGATGTTGATGGATTTCATCTCGACAACGTCGGGCGCCTGGCCATCGGTGATCCGGGAATCGTGCCCTGTACGCCGTTGGGGTGTCTGATGATGGTCAAAGATCAATTAGGAGATCTGTCCGGACTGCATGCGGTTGTGGTTGGCCGTTCCAATATTGTTGGTAAGCCGGTTGCATCGTTGCTGCTTGCTGAAAACTGCACGGTCGAGATCACGCACTCACGTACGCGTAATCTTCAGGAAGAGTGTAAACGGGCAGATATATTGGTCGCTGCGGTCGGTCGGCCGGAAATGATCAAGGGAGACTGGATCAAGCCTGGCGCTACTGTGATTGATGTTGGCATAAACCGGATTGAAGCCGAGGGTGGTAAAACCCGGCTGGTTGGGGATGTCGAGTTTTCTTCAGCCGAGGCCGTGGCCGGTAAAATCACACCAGTGCCTGGTGGCGTTGGCCCGATGACTATTGCATGCCTGTTGCACAACACGTTGCAGCAAGCCTGCACCATTAACGGAATTGCGGTGCCTGGCTAATAAGAGCGGGCCAGCGCGCTACTGGTAGCGCTTCTCGCTACCAGGCGGTGTTTTTTTAAATCGCTTGTAGTTCCACATGTATTGATCTGGTGCAACAGCAATACATTGTTCAACATGATGGTTTAATGCGCTGGCAGCAGTCAGAGGATTAGTGCTGACAAGCGCCTCGTCTGATGGAAAAAAATGCAGGTGATAGCCGGCGTTGTCCTGCTGTCGTTGCATTGCCGCGAACACAATCGGAGCTCCGGTTTTTTGCGCTAAATTGGAAACAAAGGTCATCGTATATGCGGGGTGACCGAAAAATGGTGCAAACACGCCGTGCTCGTCGGCTGGTTCCTGATCTGGAAGTATTCCAATCACCTCTCCTCGCTTCAATGCACGAACCAGGGCGCTGAGACCGCGACGGGTAATCGGGTAGCATTTACCGCCAAACCTTTCTCTTGCATTAATTATTAAGCTGTCGAAGGTGGATTTTCTACCAGGTCGATAGAGGAAGTGCATTGGTCGGTCGGCGGTGAACTTGAGGCCAATAAGTTCCCAGGCTCCGGTGTGTGGTGCTGCGATGATCACGCCTTTGTTTTGCGACAAAGCCCTGGTCAGGTGTTCAGTTCCGCTCTGGCTGCACACCAGAGAGGTGACTTTGTTTTTATCCCAACACCAGAATGGCCCGAGTTCTGTGAGATTTTTTCCGGTTTCGGCCAAATTATTTCTAAGCAACTGGCGGCGTTCCTGATCGTCCATGTCCGGGTAACACAGCGCCAGGTTATGCTCGATGGTTCTGCTGTGACGATTAGGCAGCAGATAGCACAGGTGGCCGACAACGGCACCCAGCTTCAGATTCGCACGAAGTGGCAACAGTGAGAGCAGATACAGCAGTGCTTTGGCGATTTTTGGGCTGGTGGTCAATTGCTTTGGTGGAGGGTAAATCGGTATTGTCAGGAAAGCGGGGAAATCAGATAGTTACAATCGGGAATAAGTCCGGGGGGTACAGGTCTGGCCATCACTGAGCTGCAGGTGAGAAAGTTTCTGGCTGAGTGGTCAGGACAGGACATCCTGTTTTCGGAGGTTGAACGATTGAAGGTTATTGCCATTCGTCTCTGAGTGTCCATGATTTCGCAACTGCCCCCCCCCGGTTGAGCCATTCAGATAAGTAACAGAGGGATTTTTGCCTGGTCGATGTCTGATATATTTGCAGGAATTTTTAACGATCAGGCGTTTTTGCGGGAGCACGCCATGTATGGCGGAGCAGGATTGGCAGTGCATTTAACAACAGAGCATTTGATGGCTCAGGCATTCGGTGAATAGTATCTGATGATTGCATTGCTTCAGCGCGTGGCGCATTCCAGTGTGTCGGTTGATAATAGTGAAATTGCAGCGACGGGTGCAGGTCTGTTGGTGCTGTTGGCTGTTGAGCCAAACGATACTGAAAAGACCTGTGCATCCATGGTTAGAAAAATCAGTCGTTATCGGATTTTTTCAGATCAGCAGGGGAAAATGAATCTCAGTCTGCTGGATACCAATGGTGAATTGATGCTGGTGCCGCAATTTACTCTTGCAGCAGATACTGGCCGCGGTTTGCGCCCCAGTTTTACCTCTGCTGCAGATCCTGCAGAAGGGGCCCGTCTTTTTGATATAGTAGTTGCACGCGCCGGAGAGTTAGGTTGTGTGGTTGGCACGGGGCAGTTTGGTGCCAATATGCAGGTGTCACTGACCAATGACGGGCCTGTAACCTTTCTGTTGCGGGAATCCGCCTGATGGCCAGCAAAGAATGTACGGTTGGCCCGTGAGTGTTGTCTCTGTGTATTACGCCATTAACACTTTGAATGCCTGAGTTCTGGCAGTTGCTGCATCGGGCGAACAATTGCCTTCGTAAATTTATGAAAACGCTCGACGGCGTCAGATTCCAGCCAAAGTGGGCTGTGCAACAAACTCCACAGACAGAATTCATCGCTTCAGACTATCCGGTAAACCTTCATGAGTAATCGACGCTCGCGAGTTACTCGCGACACATCAGAAACACAAATTATCGTAGAGCTTGATCTCGACGGTTCCGGCACGCGTCATTTCGACACCGGTGTGCCATTCCTTGAGCACATGCTCGATCAGGTTGTGCGTCACGGTATGCTGGATCTTAAAGTTACCTGCAATGGCGATACACACATAGATGACCACCACAGTGTGGAGGACATTGGCATTGCACTGGGTCAGGCATTTAACGAGGCGCTCGGTGATAAGTCAGGTATCTATCGATACGGCCATGCCTATGTGCCGCTTGACGAGGCTTTGTCACGAGTAGTTATCGATTTTTCCGGTCGTCCGGGTCTCTACTATGACTGCGAGTTTAAACGCGACCGAGTCGGCAGCTTTGACGTTGATTTGCCTTATGAGTTCTTTCACGGCTTTGTCAATCACGCGAGAGCGACTCTGCATATCGATAACTTGAAAGGTGATAACGATCACCACAAAATAGAAACGATTTACAAGGCGTTTGGGCGGGCACTGCGTGCGGCTATAGCCACCGACGAACAATTACAAGGTAAGCCGGCGTCAACAAAGGGCGTGTTGTAGAAACATGACTAAAACAATAGCGGTCGTCGACTATGGAATGGGAAATCTTCATTCTGTGGCGCGAGCGGTCTCTCAGGTTGCGCCTCAAAATAACACCATTATCACGTCGACTGCGGCTGATATTGCCGCCGCAGACAGGGTTGTGTTCCCGGGGCAAGGTGCTGCACGCCAGTGTGTGCAAGGGGTAAAGGATCATCATCTGCAAGAGGTTCTGATCGACGCCTTTAACAATAAGCCGTTTTTAGGTATCTGCATGGGTTTACAGATATTGTTTGACCATAGCGATGAAAACAACGGCGTAGATTGTCTTGGGTTAATAGCGGGAGGGGTTAATGGCTTTCAGCGTTCAGCGCTCGAGCCTGATAAAAAAGTACCCCATATGGGCTGGAACGAAGTGCAACAGTCGGGTTCACATCCGCTGTGGCAGGGTATAGATGATGGCGCGCGCTTTTACTTTGTCCATAGTTACTTCGTGGCGCCCACTGATGCCAGCTGGACTGCAGCTACAACCGATTATTTGGGTTCATTTACCAGTGCCGTTGCTCGCGACAACGTGTTTGCAACTCAGTTTCATCCTGAGAAAAGCGCGACCGACGGGTTGCAACTATTAAAGAATTTTTCTGAATGGAAAGTGAACTGATGCCTTCGCCTGTGAAAATTGTTCCCGCTATAGATCTGAAAGAGGGCAAGTGCGTGCGCCTCAAACAGGGACGCATGGAAGATGACACGATCTTTTCTGACGACGTAGTAGCGACAGCTACCCGATGGGTAGACGCTGGTACAGACAGACTGCACATGGTTGATCTTGATGGTGCGTTTGCCGGTGTTCCGGTCAACGCCGGTGCTGTTGCCGAAGTCTGTAAAGCACACCCCGCACTTGAGGTGCAAATAGGGGGTGGTATTCGCAACGATGCTATTGCAGCGAGTTATTTTGAGGCGGGTGTACAGTTCGTTATTATCGGCACGCAGGCCGTTGTGGAGCCTGAATTTGTAAAAAGATTGTGCCGCGACTGGCCAGGTCGGGTCATGGTTGGACTCGATGCGCGCAATGGTCAGGTCGCCGTTAATGGATGGGCAGAAGAGAGTGGTGTCGACGCTACCGAGTTGGCGAAGTCCTTTGAAGGCTACGGTGTCAGTGGCATCGTCTATACCGACATCAGTCGTGATGGCATGATGCAGGGGTTCAACGACGTTGCAACGGCCGCGCTTGCACAGTCGGTTTCCATTCCGGTTTTCGCCTCCGGTGGCGTTAGTAACTACGACGACATCGACAGGCTCTGTGCTATCGCGATGCACGGGGTAGCAGGCGCGATTGTGGGTCGGGCACTCTACGAGGGTAAAATCAGTCTGGCCGAGGCGAATCAACGAGTCGATGGAAAAATAAAACAGGCCGACGCCGGCTCAGTGAAAGGCAGTAGCTGATCATGGGATTGGCCAAACGAGTAATTCCGTGTCTGGATGTCGATGCAGGGCGCGTGGTTAAAGGCGTCAACTTTGTCGACATAGTTGATGCGGGTGATCCGGTAACAGCAGCGAAGCGCTACTTTGATGCCGGCGCTGATGAGTTGGCATTTCTCGACATCACTGCCAGCAAAGACAATCGCAACACCATTCTGGACGTTGTAGAGAAAGTCGCCTCAGAAGTGTTTATTCCATTGACTGTCGGTGGGGGAATCCGCCAGGTGGCCGATATCAGGCGTCTGTTGAATGCGGGTGCCGACAAAGTCAGCATCAATACCGCAGCTGTGCATAACCCGGCACTGGTACGCGAGGCATCAGAGCATGTCGGCAGTCAGTGTATTGTGGTGGCAATTGATGCGAAGAGTGTCGCTGTGCCTGGCACCGAAGCGCCGCGCTTTGAAATATTTACCCATGGCGGGCGCGAGGCAACCGGAATCGATGCGGTAGAGTGGTCGGTAAAAATGGCAGAACTTGGGGCCGGTGAGCTATTGGTGACCAGTATGGATCGAGATGGCACCAAGGCTGGTTTCAATCTGCCGTTAACCCGCGCCATCAGTGATGCGGTAGACGTGCCGGTAATAGCCTCTGGTGGTGTTGGCAACCTGCAGCACCTTTGTGACGGTGTGTTGGCCGGCGGAGCCGATGCAGTGCTGGCAGCCAGCATTTTTCACTTTGGCGAATATACCATTGAGGAAGCCAAGCTTATGATGAGAGACGCTGGCATTGAGGTACGTCTGTGACTGACCAAATGGCTGACGTTGCCGGGCTTTCTAAGCCTGATAACAGTCAGTGGCTTGATATGGTGGCCTGGAACGCTGACGGACTGGCACCCGCCATCGCGCAGGATGCGAGCAGTGGTGAAATTCTAATGATGGCGTGGATGAATCGTGAAGCATTAAAACAAACAGCGGATCAGCGGCAGGCGGTATACTGGTCTCGCTCAAGAAGTCGTCTTTGGCACAAGGGTGAGAGCTCAGGCCATATCCAGCATGTGAGTGAAATACGACTGGATTGCGATGCAGATGCAATCGTGCTGAAAGTTGAGCAAATTGGTGGTGTCGCATGCCATACCGGCAGAGCGAACTGCTTTTATCGTAAACTGGGTGCCGACGGTTGGGAAACGGTTGAGCCTGTGTTAAAAGATCCGGCAGAAATCTATGCGGGTAAAGCGTGATGTCACAAAATGACAGGGTTTTGGCGGAACTGGCAGCGGAACTCGAACAGCGAAAAGCCGCATCTGACACGGAATCTTACGTCGCAAGCTTGTATAAACGTGGCACAGACGCCATTCTAAAGAAAGTGGGCGAAGAAGCCACTGAGACCATTCTTGCCGTAAAATCGGGGTCAAGGAAAGATATCGTGCACGAAACGGCTGATCTCTGGTTCCATACGCTTGTGATGCTAGCTGATCAGGGGCTGGGGCCGCAGGATGTTTTGCAGGAGCTTGATCGTCGCCGTGGAACCTCAGGGCATGTCGAGAAAGCCGCTCGCGCAACGAATACCGCTCCAAGAAGCGAATAACAGAGACTAATTATTATGATGCCAAGTATTCCCCAGCTATTAATCGTGCTGGTTATTGTCGTACTGATTTTCGGTGCCAAGCGCTTGCGAAATCTGGGCGGTGACCTCGGATCCGCAGTAAAGGGATTCAAAGAGGCAGTGAAAGAAGATCCTAATGCAAAAAGCGATGATGCTCAGGGTCAAATAGAAGATGCCACTACGGCAACATCTGACGCAGCCGAGCGGGTTGCTGAAGAAGCCACCACTGAAAAGAAAGAAGTCTGATCAGCTCGATTTGCGTCGACAGATCATGAAATGACCGGATTTGTAAAAGTGGCTCTTTATCAAAAAAATCCGACTGCGCCAGTGGTCGGCACAGGCGCGCTGGAGCATCGCATTGTTTGATGTCGGTTTTCAGGAAATAGTGCTGATTGGTATTATTGCACTGCTCGTTATTGGTCCCGAACGGCTACCATCGGTGGCGCGCAGCGTCGGCCTTTGGATAGGTAAAATTCAGCGTTTTGTTGCCGGTGTCAAAACCGATATTCGAAATGAATTGAAAACCGATGAGCTGCGGGGGTTACTCGATAATCAGGAAGATCAGATCCGCGAGTTAAAGGAAACACTGACTGAAACGCGAAATGAATTTGCACGAACAGCCAGTATGGCGAGCAGCTCATTGTCTGACGGAATGAGCAGCGCCGTTGAGCAGGTTCGCGGTGCGGCAGATGCGGTCAAAGAAAGTGCCTCAACGCTCGATGATGCATCAACTGATAAACAGAAAACAAAACCCTTGGAATCATCTGCTGCCGGATCGGAGGGTGGCGATATTGAATCTGGTACTGCGGCGGCGGATTCTGATGTAAAGACTATCCCGAATCCGGATACCTCATCTGCCAGCGACACCGATTCCGGCAAGCCTGCTTAAAAAGACGATACACCGGAAATGAACCCAGCACGAATGATGGCACCCCCAAGCGATGACTGAGCAGGCGAAAGACGAAAGCGGCGGTGCCGAAATGGGCTTGCTGTCTCATCTTATAGAGCTACGCGATCGCTTGCTCAAGATGCTGCTGGCCGTGGGTATCGTTTTTTTGTGTCTGTTCCCGTTCGCTGACACCATCTACAGCTGGTTGGCTCAACCGCTGCTCAGCCACATGCCGGAAGGCACGAGCATGATCGCCATTGAGGTGGCATCGCCATTCCTGATTCCTTTCAAAGTGTGTTTGATGGTCGCTGTTTTTGCGACCGCGCCGTTCTGGCTCTACCAGATCTGGGCGTTTGTAGCCCCGGGTCTTTACACCCACGAGAAGCGGCTGGTGTCTCCACTGTTGATTTCGAGCACATTGTTATTCTATCTCGGTATTGCATTCGCCTACTTTATTGTCTTTCCGCTGGTCTTCGGTTTTTTTACCAGTGTCGCGCCGGAAGGCGTGGAAGTGAGTACCGACATCAGTCGTTACCTCGACTTTGTGCTAACAATTTTTCTGGCGTTTGGTATTGCGTTTGAAGTACCCATTGCGACGATTTTACTGGTTGCTGTCGGTGTCGCTACCCCGGAGGGATTAGCTAAACAAAGACCGTACTTTATTGTCGCGGCCTTTGTTGTTGGTATGTTTCTAACTCCTCCCGATATCATTTCGCAAACATTGCTGGCGCTGCCCATGTGGCTGTTGTTCGAAGCAGGAATCTTCTTTTCTCGCTTTTTCATGAAGCGTAAGGACGAGTTCTCTAAAGCGTCTGAAGATCGTTACAAAAGCGACGATAGCAGCAGCGGTGGCACGGCAGCAACGGGTGCCGCTGCGGCAGGTGCTGCAGGCGCCGCCGCCACGTTTGCCGACGACGAGGCTCTGGCGGACTCGGAGATGGAAGCGGAAATGAAAAAGCTCGATAAGGAGTCGGATAAGCTTGACGATGACGAGGTGCCAGGGCCTTAGGCTCAGGGTTGCTTCAGCGGTTCAGAGCTATCGGCCCAGGAGCTGCGGATACCGTTTTCGGGGTAATGCCGGCCTAACGTTGTCGGGCTGCCCAGTTATCACTGCACAACCTTTGCTTAGCTTTCCTTGAACTATTGACTTCGGAATATCATGAGCCAGTTTCAGCCAGCTCCACGTCGCGCGGCGATGTTGATCATTATGGACGGAGTGGGGCTCAACCCATCTCGTATAAACAATGCTGTAGCGATTGCGAAAACCCCTAATCTTGATCGACTTTATTCATCTAACCCAGTCACGGTGCTCGAGGCATCAGGAGCGGCCGTTGGATTGCCCGGCGGGCAAATGGGTAACTCCGAGGTGGGGCACTTAACGCTGGGTTGCGGCACAGTGTTGCGGCAGGATTTGGTGGTCATCAACGACAGTATCGCCGAAGGCGCTTTCTACTCCAATGAGGCAATCGTTGCGGCCTGTGATAACGCACTGGCTGCTGATCGTCCATTGCATCTGTTAGGGCTTGTGTCTGATGGTGGGGTGCACAGCCACCTCGACCATCTGTTGGCAATCATTGAAACGTGTCGGCGTAAAAAGGTTGTGCCGGTACTGCACATGATCACTGACGGTCGCGATACCGCTCCGCAATGCTCTACTGCTTATCTGGTTGAACTCGAGGAAGCGCTGACCAAGGCGGACGGTCAGATCGCCACTGTGTGCGGACGTTACTACGCGATGGATCGTGATAACCGATGGGAGCGCGTACAGGTTGCTTTCGATGCGATGGTGCACGGCACTGGAGCCACGGCAGCATCGGCAGCCGAAGCAATTAGCAACGCATGGGCTGCCGGGCAGAATGACGAGTTTATAGAGCCTGTGATTATTCAGGAAGCGAAAGAAGGGATAAAAAAAGGCTGGTCGTTAATTGCTCCTGGTGATCAGGTGGTATTTTTTAATTTCCGTAACGATCGGCCACGGGAGTTAAGCAGTGCACTAATGCAGGCGGACTTTGCGGAGTTTGATCGTGGTAATTTCGAACCGGTAGTGTTAACCACCATGACTCGCTACCACGACAGCTTTACCTGTGCTGTTGCCTTTGAAAAAGATAAGGCTGAGGCCACTTTGGGCAAAGCGGTTGAGGGTGCTGGTGTTGCACAGTTTCATTCAGCCGAGACAGAAAAATACCCTCACGTGACATTTTTCTTTAACGGTGGTGAAGAGCAGCCTTATCGTGGTGAAGAGCGTGCGCTGATCGCCTCACCTAAAGTCGAAACGTATGATTTACAACCGGAAATGAGTGCCTACGAAGTACGCGATGCAGTGGTGCAGGCCATTGAGTCTGGCAAGTATGGGTTTATTGTAGTGAATTTGGCCAACGGCGATATGGTCGGGCACACAGGTGTGCGCGAAGCGGTTGTTAAAGCCGTAGAAGTTGTCGATGAAATTGTGGGAGAGCTGGTTGAAACCGCAGCTGCCAATGACTTTTCAGTGATCGTGACAGCAGATCATGGCAACGCCGATATGCTTGTTGATCCTGTTACCGGTGCACCACACACACAGCATACCCTGTTCCCGGTAGCTTGCATGGTGCAGGATAAAGTCGCATGGCATCTCGATACAGGCGCTGGGTTATCGGCTATAGCACCAACTATTTTGCAACTGATGGGTATCCCCAAACCTGAAGGTATGGGTGGCAAGAGCCTGCTACTTGGTGAAAAAACTCATTAAGAGGCTGTCAGAGAACCAATGATCTACTGCGGACGCGATCTTTTGGGTTAACCGGTTAGCTCTTCCAGTTCTTCCCATCGTGCGTAAGCTGCCGTCAAATCGGTTTCAAGCTGTTTGTGCTCATCCTGCAGTGCGGCAAGAACAGCTTCACCCTGTTGATAAACGGCAGGGTCAGACAGTGACTGTTCTACTTTCTCTTTCTCTGTCTCCAGTGATTCAATTTTCGCAGGCAATGTGTCGAGTTCACGCTGCAGCTTGTACGACAGCTTGTTTTTTACTTTGGGTTTCGCGTTTGCAGGTGGAGCTGATTTGGACGATCCTTTTTTACCATTGCTGGCTGATGTATCAGGCCTCTGAGTCAAATAGTCGCTGTAGCCACCAACATATTCCTGCACGTTACCGCTGCCATCCAGGGTGATCGTGCTGGTTGCGATGTTATCGATAAATTCACGATCGTGACTGACCAGCAGCACGGTACCTGGAAACTCAAGAACGGTATATTCGAGTAGCTCGAGTGTTTCTACGTCGAGATCGTTTGTTGGCTCATCCAGTACCAACAGATTAGCCGGGCGGGTAAAAAGTCGGGCCAGCAGCAAGCGGTTGCGTTCGCCACCGGACAACTTGCGAATAGGCGCACGCGCACGCTCCGGGCTAAACAGAAACTCCTGCATATAACCCATAATGTGTTTGCGTATGCCATTGATTTCGATGAAGTCAGAACCGTCAGAAACGTTGTCAGCCGCGGAGCGCGATTCGTCGAGCTGCTCTCGCAACTGATCGAAATAGGCGATTTCCAGGTTGGTTCCGGCTTTAACGGATCCTTCATCAGGATCGAGTTGCCCGAGTATTAATTTTAACAGCGTGGTTTTGCCGCTGCCGTTGGGGCCAATGATTGCGATTTTATGGCCGCGCATTATCGTTGTAGAAAAATTACGTATCAGTTGCTGGCCACCCATAGCGTGGCTGACTTTATCAACTTCAAAAACAATCTTGCCGGATTTGTTGCCGGTTTGAACCTGCAGATTGACCTGGCCAATTTGTGCACGTCGTTGTGCGCGTTCGTCGCGCAGTTTCTTTAATGCCCTGACTCTGCCTTCGTTGCGGGTGCGACGTGCCTTGATGCCCTGTCTGATCCACTCCTCTTCCTGTTTTAGTTTTTTGTCGAACAGCTTGTCCTGAGTTTCCCGGGCCTCGAGCTCCTGTTGTCTGGAGACCAGGAATTTTTCGTAGGTTTGGTTCCAGGCCGTCAGGCGGCCTCGATCAATCTCGACGATGCGGTTGGCGATACTTTTTATAAGCTGCCTGTCGTGCGTGACAAAGATCAGGGTAACCGGGAGCTTCTTTAAAAACGCTTCCAGCCAGACAACTGATTCGACGTCCAGATGATTGGTAGGCTCATCCATAAGCAGGACTGATGGCTCACTGGCCAGTGCACGTGCCAGCATAACCCGCCTTTTTTGACCACCGGACAAATCAGCTACTTTGTCATCCGGGTCTAAATGCAATCTGGAAATAATACTTTTGATATCTGCAGTGGCGCGCCAGATATCAGTGGTGGTATCAATGTCTGTGGAACCTGTGCTTTCGAGTTCCTGCAGTGCCTGGGCTGTGGTTTCATCGTGACCAGATGCGGCAACTGCAAACACCGAGCGGTCATCGTCACCACCTGGCACTTCTTGTTGAAGCCGTGAAATAGTAGCGCCATCGGATACCACGATTTCGCCACTGTCTGGCGTGATCGTTCCGTCGAGCAGTTTTAGTAATGTCGATTTTCCCTGACCGTTACGCCCGAGAACGGCAATACGTTCGCCATGTTCGATCACCAGCTCCGCATCATCGAGCAATGGCTCCGGTCCGAAGGACAGGTTAATATTTCGCAGTCGAATAAGTGCCATAGTCAGTGAGCTTTTTTGCCGTTGGTCATGTTGCAGTAGATGATGCGAAACCGCGCAGGTCGTCGCCAGGTGCTACGGTCATTGCACGCCTTGCTGGTTTGCGCAGGCCGCCGCTAAGGTGTCGCAAGTCTTCGTCTGATACGCAACGGTATGGATCGGCCGTCAGGCCGGTTGGCGTGCAATCGGTCAGTTTATCGCCAGTTCCAGATAATTGCCGACAAGCATGGTGGTTTCCGGAGCCAGGGCAGGTTCAGCCAGCGGCTTCTTTCTCGGTCCATTCAGATTTTGTGTACGCCTTGATCGACAGTGCATGGATGGCTCCTGTCTTAATGTACTGGTCCAGCACTGCGTACACCATTCTGTGGCGCTTGATTGTCGACAAACCATCGAACTCGTCGCTGACTACCCGAGCCTCGAATTTGCTGCCGTCACCAGTGACATGGGCACTTGAGTTCGGGATGGCCTTTTCGACCTCATCACTGTAAAAATCCATTCGCATGGGAGTCTATCTCTTTGAAAGCAGTTTTATTATAGCGCGTCAAAAGCCCGTTACATGCAAAGATTTATGTCGCCGGGTATCAGGTAACCGCCTGGCGGTAGTTTTGCGCCAGCGTTGTGTGTGACTCGATCGGCGTGGGTGGTCTCGATAGCATCAGACGTCGGTGGCACAGGGCGGCAAGGCGATACAACAAACGTCGAGCGGGGTATAAAAAGAGGGCCCGCAGGGCGGGCCCGATATGGGGGTGAGAACGTGACTGTTGCAAACAGGCCACGCACTTATTGTTTTAGTAGCTCAGTAAAAAAAAACAACCAAATTAGAGCTAAAAAGTACTTTTTTTTCAAATACCGACTGTGGTGATAAAGACTTGACGTCAATGATTTAGCATTTTTGCAGAATGCTGATGACGAGTGCTCATGAACTGCCGTTAAATTGCTCGTGATGTATGAACTGTCTTGTTCACGCCACTTATTTGTCGGCGCTATCTCACTCAGTTGTCCTCATAGAAAATGTAGGAAGTCGAGTAATCACTGAACTCAAAATAAACTTTGCCACCTTCACCATCATCGATTACACCATTGAGGTTTTTGTCCATGGTGCCGTAGCCGAAGCGATAGGGACGATCAATATCGCGCGATGTGCCAGTGGCGGTTGAAAGCTTGTCAATTTTCATAAACCGTTTGACGAGGGTGTTGCCAGCATACACTTCCAGTATGCCGTCGGTCCCGGTCCAGTTTTGCACGGCACGACCAAACTTATTTTGAGTCTCCTGTGTGCAGCCGGTGATAAACATTCCGGTGATCACAATGGTAAAAAAGATTTTTTTCATGGGTCTCATTTCTCCGCGGCTTTGGTATTAGTAGATGCACTACGTTTATATCGGAACCCAGGCAATAGATTGCCAATGCAAGGCTCAATACCGATACTTTAACAGGCTGGTGTAGAATATGCCGTATCCAGGTACATGCGACGAGCAGCATGCTCTGTTTTTATCGTCCGTTTTTTTGCGGCAGTGCGGGTGGGGCGATTGTGCCAAACTATTGGTTTTAGCGACGGATTATCAGTCAGAAAAATGAAAAAATTTGGAATCAAAGTGTGTTTGCCGAGCGGTGACACTATGTCCGCAGCACACCTGTTAGGTGACAATTGGCAGACTTTCAGATGGTTCGACACCGCTGAGAAACGAGACGAGGCATACTCTGAAATGGAGCGGCAGCCTCCCTATTACCGCAAGGGAGATTCACCGACGGTGGTATTGGAGAAAATTGATCAGGACGCAGCTTAGCCGCCGGCGTCAGCGACTGCCGCTGAGCTTAATCTGGTTTTTCGGATAGTCATACCAGCGTAGCGTTGCGCAGTCACGATAGACATCACTCCAGTTTTCAATGTCTAAATCAAGGCAAGCCATGGCACAGGTCGGCATCTGCAGTGCAGCCTCAGGACATAAATAGTTGCCAGTTGAAGACATACCCGGATTGTGGCCGACTATCAGTGCTGTTTGGCAACTGACCTTCAGGTTGCCAATGGTTTCGAGCAGGGCCTGGACCGGTGCTTCATAAATATTTTCAGTAGTTTCCAGCAACCGCGACTCCAGCGCGAGTCCTGTCATCAACAGCCTGGTAGTCACCAGCGCACGCGTTGCAGTGCTGCTAATAACCGCATCTGGTATCGGGCCATGAGCGCCCAGTCGGGCGGCCATTTCGGGCGCATCACGCATGCCGCGGTTGTTGAGAGGGCGCTCGAAGTCAGTCGAGACATCGGAAGTCCAGCTTGATTTGGCGTGTCGAGCCAGTATCAGTGTTTTCAAAATGTTTAATTAAGCCTCGAATTTGCCGCGCGAGCGGTCCCTGGCTGTTCGGTTTTTGGCTATTCGGTGGCGACTGGAGTCACATCCTTTGGCCGTGCCACCGAGTTTACTACTGCATCCGGGTGTCCGGCTACCGATCTGGTTTTGGTTGATTGTTCGTTTAGCGGTATCAAGTCGCGTGGTATCCAGATGCGTTGACCCACACTCAGCGTTGCCGGGTTACGAATAGAGTTGTAGTCGGCAATCAGCCGCCAGTTGTCGCGATTGCGGGTCACTTCCGCGGCGATCAGTACTAAATTGTCGCCCTGTTTGACTCGATACTCGACAGCACCGAACTGATTGCCATTTGCTGTTGTCGGGTCGACAGTGGCGCAACCTGTTACCGCAAGCAGCGTCGCCGCTATAGCGAGCGTCAATGCACTAGTGCGCAAGCGTTGTAGCAAGGTTGATGTAATTTCACACATGGCCATTCCAGTGGGGGCGGTTTATTTTGCCCAGGTATCTCTAAGTGCTACAACTCTGTTGAAAACAGGGTGTGCCTCGCTGGTATCCAGATCCGCTACGAAATAGCCCTGCCGTTCAAACTGAAAACGGGTTTCAGGACTTGCACTTGCCAGATTTGGCTCAACCTGGGCATGTTCGAAAATCGACAGCGAGTCTGGATTAAGTGCATCCATGAAGTCTTCTTCGGCCATTGGGTTCTCACGATTAAATAATCGATCGTAGATGCGAACTGAAGCCTGAACGGAGTCGCTGGCAGATACCCAATGGACCACACCTTTAACCTTTCTGCCTTCGGGTTTCTTACCGAGTGTGTCGGCGTCGTGGCTGCAGTGAAGTTCCACAATATTGCCATCCGCATCTTTGATAATCTCGTCACATTTGATGACATAGCCACTGCGTAATCTGACTTCTCCGTCCGGTACCAGCCTCTTGAATTTAGGCGGTGGCACTTCCTCGAAATCAGAGCGCTCGATATACAATTCACGGGTGAAATTGATGGTTCGATTTCCGGCCTCTGGCTGGTTCGGGTGATTAGCAACTTCCAGCGCCTGCACGTGATCGGTCGGCCAATCGGTTATTACCACCTTTAACGGGTCAAGCACTGCCATGCGTCGGGGGGCCGATTCGTTGAGCTCCTCCCGGATCGTGTTTTCGAGTACCTGCATTTCAATAACGGCAGCACTTTTTGTAACGCCAATGCGCTTGCAAAACTCGATCAGCGATGCCGGTGTGAAGCCGCGCCTTCGAAGTCCGGAGATGGTTGGCAGTCGCGGGTCGTCCCAGCCGTCTACAACACCGCTCTGCACCAGTTGTATCAGCCGGCGTTTACTGAGCACGGTGTACTCCAGGTTGAGTGGCCCAAATTCGGTTTGCTCTGGCCGGCCTGCCGGTTGAGTTTGCTCGAGCACCCAGTTGTAGAGCGGGCGGTGGTCTTCGAATTCCAGTGTGCACAGCGAGTGGGTAATGCCCTCGATCGCGTCCGACAGACAGTGGGTATAGTCATACAACGGATAAATGTTCCACTTGTCCCCGGTACGATAGTGGTGTGTTTTTTTGATTCGGTAGATCGCCGGATCGCGCAAATTGATGTTGCTCGATGCCATATCAATTTTCAGGCGCAGCACATGCTCGCCTTCGTCGAAATCGCCGTTTTTCATGCCTTCGAGCAGGTTGAGGTTTTCGTCAACAGTGCGATTGCGATAGGGGCTGTCTTTGCCAGGGGCCTTCAGCGTGCCACGATACTCGCGAATCTCATCGGCGCTGAGACTGTCGACATACGCGGCGCCTTTTTTTACCAAAGCAACAGCGAAATCATAGAGCTGATCAAAGTAATCCGACGCGTAGCACAGCGACTTCCAGGAAAAGCCAAGCCATTCGACATCGCGCTTGATCGCGCTCATATACTCCTCGCTCTCCTTGTCGGGGTTAGTATCGTCAAAGCGTAGGTTGGTCCAGCCACCGAACTCTTTGGCCATCCCGAAATTCAGGCAGATCGACTTTGCGTGCCCGATGTGCAGATAGCCATTGGGTTCAGGGGGAAAGCGCGTTGCCACCAGACCCTGGTGTTTGCCATTTGCTACATCCTCGGCAATCATGTTGTGGATAAAATTGCTGCTGTCAGAGTCAGCGCTGTTGTCGGTGTCAGTTTTCATTGAGTGTAAGTTCTTGGGGGCCGCTGCCAGGGCAGGCGCATTTCAGATAAACGATAGTGTAAGCATGTGGGCAGGCTCATGCGGTTACAAACTGACGGGGTTGGTTTACGCGGGTGCTTTACCGGCCCGACGGTTTCTTTCCTGATCTTTGATTCCACAAGAAATTTTCACTCACTTAACGGGCATTAACAAGTATAGGGTGGATTTGCACGAATCTGTTTGCCACAGGCTTGATAAGAGCGAATCTGGCTCTGATAAATCTGCGCTGCGGCAAATAACCCGGTTCAATTGGCAGTAACTTGTCGATTTGAAGTAAAAAATTCCACTTTGATGTTTGAAGTTGAGCTGAAGGTCGACTACTATTACCTGCTCGGAGCTGGCGTAGCTCAGTTGGTAGAGCAGCTGATTTGTAATCAGCCGGTCGGGGGTTCGACTCCTCTCGCCAGCTCCAATTATTTTTACCTCCCTTTGATCATCTTTTGATCAATCCTTGAATTAATTCCCGAAGTTCGTGCCTCGAATGGCAGAGCCCCTCTCGAGTTCACCGTAAACCTGCTCGGTGGCGTGCGGTATTTTCTTAAGCGCCTGCGTTTTAACGGCTGGCAATTTCTGCTTCCAGAAACCGGATT
>CALGNZ010000037.1 GCA_937957915.1 uncultured Granulosicoccaceae bacterium
AAGCCGATTTGTGGACAGGTGGTGCACCTATACAAAACTCTATGCGCCAGGCTTTCTGGAGAGAGGCCTGGGGTGAGCAATGGGCACCTGTGTATGAGTACGAATAGTCGGATTACAACGTTGTAGATTCTGGTGAAAAACGACCCACCAGCGTGTTGCATACCGAATCGTCAACATCGCTCTGCAGACTTGAGCGAGCCAGACACGCGCAAGCATCGCAATGTTGTCAGGCCGCCTGGCAATCATGGACTGGCACCACCTTCTGCGGAGACAGCTTGTATTGGTGGTGAGTGGTTCGACATGGGCAGTGCTGATGCACCTCACCCGGAAGACGGAGAAAGCCCGGTGCGATCAGTATGGGTTGACCCTTTCAGGCTGGCGACCACGGCAGTCAGCAATCGAGAGTTCCGGTATTTTGTTGATGCCGCGAACTATCGGACCGAAGCGGAGCGCGCCGGATCTTCGTTTGTCTTTCACCTGTTTCTTGACAATGCTGATACCGCTTCTGCTTCTGGTGTTGCGCCCTGGTGGCGAGATATCACCGGTGCGTGCTGGCAATCTCCTGAAGGGCCAGGCAGTACTATCGAAGATCGGTGGGAGCACCCGGTAGTGCACATCACTCGTGATGACGCGCTGCAGTATTGTCGGTGGGCAGGCGCGCGGTTGCCGACAGAAGCAGAATGGGAGTATGCAGCACGAGGAGGCCTGGCATCGCAACCTTATCCCTGGGGTAGTGCGCTTCTTCCCGATGGCAAGCATCAGTCTAATATCTGGCAGGGTGATTTTCCGAATACTAATACCGGCGACGACGGCTTTCAGGGCACTGCCCCTGTCAGAGAATACACTGCAAATGCCTATGGTTTGTTTAATATGACGGGTAACGTGTGGGAATGGGTCGCAGACCGTTTTACCCACATGCACTCACCCAGAGCGCTTAAAAACCCGAAAGGCCCGTTAAACGGCGATCGATTTGTTGCAAAGGGAGGGTCTTACCTTTGCCATGAATCCTATTGTCTGCGTTATCGAACATCATCGAGGCAGGCACTACTGGCAGGTGTGTCTGCCGGAAATCTGGGCTTCAGGATCGCTGTCGATATGCCTGCGCGAGATGCTCCTGCACGAGATGCTCCTGAACTTTAACAAGATGACTCTATGAAACCAGATCCATCAATGGTTGCCGCGCTTAAAAAGCATACAGCAGCCGCCAACAAGGCGAGTGTCGCCTCCCTGCCGCTACGCGACAGAGGCGACTTTGATGCCGCACTCAAAGGACACATTGCCAGCCTGCCTGCCGGAGGGGTGGCAGCGCCTGGTGGCCGGGTTGCCTGGGATATAGCCGACTTTGATTTTCTGGACGAGCAATGCCCGGAGACGGCTAACCCGTCGCTGTGGCGAATGGCACAGCTGAATAAAATCTCGGGCTTATTCGAAGTTGCACCTGACATCTGGCAGGCGCGTGCCTGTGACTACGCCAATATGTCTGTTATCAGAGGGGAAACCGGCTGGATTCTGGTAGACCCGTTAATGGCACGCGAAACATCAGCCGCAGCGCTGCAAATGGTAAACAACACACTGGGCGAGCAACCAGTGAGCGCAATTGTCGTCACACACACGCACCCCGATCACTTTGGCGGGCTTAAAGGTGTGACGGGTGATGACCCCGATCACTACCCGTCAATTTATGCGCCGGCAGAATTCATGGCCTATGCGGCATCTGAGGGAGTGCTTGGCGGCAACCACACCTCGCGTCGGGCCATTTATCAGTTTGGTATTACGCTGGGGGCAAGCGCCACCGGTGTGATTGATGGTGGCATCGGAAAAACAGTCGCTAAAGGTCGCCGTACCTTTGTGGAGCCGACACACTATGTACAGCATACGGGCGAAGAGGTGGTAATCGATGGTGTGCGCTTTATTTTTCAGATGGCATCGGGCACCGAGGCGCCAGCCGAATTTACGTTTTATCTGCCAGATCATAAAGTACTGTGCATGGCAGAGGTCTGCACCCAGACCATGCATAATATATTGCCACCTCGTGGTGCGCAGGTGCGTGATGCGTTGTTGTGGGCGCGAACCATAGACGAAGCACTTAACCTGTTCTCAGATGACACCGACGTATTGATGAACTCCCACAACTGGCCGGTATGGGGTACTGAAGCCGTGCAGCTGTATATGGAAGAACAGCGCGATATCTACAAGTACATTCATGATCAAACGCTGCGGCTTGCCAACCTTGGCCATACGCCTGACGAGATCGCTGATCAAATTGTCGAACCCGACTGGTTATCCGAGAAGTTTCATGCCAGAGGTTATTACGGCACTCTGGCGTTCAATGCGCGTGCTGTGTATCAGCACTACTATGGATTCTTTGATGGCCAGCCGGTGAACCTTGATCCGCTGCCACCAGAGCGATTAGCACAGCATATTGTTGACGCTATTGGTGGCAGTGACAACGCTGTTGAGCAGGCGAAAACTGCCATAGCAAACGATCAGCTGCAATGGGCAGCCACCCTGCTGAATCATGTGATTTTCTGTGCCGCTGATCACCCGCAGGCAAGAGCATTACTGGTGCAGGTATACCGTCATCAGGGGTACCGGGCTGAGTCCGGTATTATGCGCAATATCTATCTTACCGGTGCTAAAGAGCTGGAAGAAGGTGTCACAGCATTGCCGATGGCGGGTGGTCGCAATGAAGATCTCGCTGCAACACTCAGCCTTGCAGACTGGTTTGATGCGTATGCCGTGCGGCTTAACCCGGAGCGTGCGCGGGGTATCGAGCTTAGCCTGAACTTTATCGTCGGCAGCAAGAAGGCCTGTGTCGGCGTGCGAAGGCAAACCGAGTTCGCTCGAATAGATTATCAATCAGCGCTGGCCGATGCGACGGTAAATATTTCGCAGCCTGAGCTGGAAGCACTGGCTGGTGGTGTTAAAAGTCTGGAAGAGACAGAGCAAGCGGGTGCCATTATTACGGGGGATCGTGCGGCGCTCAACACATGGCTCGGCATGCATGATTCCTTTGATTTGTGGTTTGACATTGTTACACCGTGAGATGAGCAAGCAAATAATGCAACAGCCGCCTGTCATGCAATACTCTGATGAAACGCCCTCGCGAGCCGCATGGACAGTTAAAAGCGCACAGGCATTTCGGCAGCAGGTTAATGATCGCATGGGCACCTGGCAGCGATGGCTTGCGCTTGTCTCATGGTACCCGGTTAAATGGGCGCTGCAGTTCGGTCACCATGTGTTAAAGCGACCGGTGTACCAGCGTCGGCTTCAGCAGGTCGCAACCAAAATGAATCAACATGCAGACACTGCGTTTGATGGCTACACGCCTGTGGCTAACGACATCATTGCTGCGGCCTATTTCAAGGCGGGTACTAACTGGCTTATGCACATGTGCTACCAGATCAGTGAGCACGGTGAAGGTGAGTTTGCTCACATTCAGGATGTCATACCGTGGCCCGATGCTGCACAACCCCGGTTCTGGATGCATCTGTTCGATGAGTCTGCCTATCAGTCCCGTAGCGGACGGCGCGTTATAAAGTCGCATCTGCCGGCCAATAAGGTGCCGGTAAACGATCAGGCAAAATATATAGCAGTGACACGCGATCCCAAAGACTGTGCAGCATCCGGTTACTATTTTTTTCGGTCGCTGATCTTTGGACCTGCCGCGCCACCGCCGTCGGTGTGGCTCGATCACATGGCCTCAGCTGAGGCGGCGTTCGGACGGTGGGATGTATTTACAGATTCATGGTTTAAACTGCGCAACAAACCCAATGTGTTGTTTCTGCGTTTTGAATCGATTAAGAAAAACCCGGTTGAAACAGTCAGGGAAATAGCCGAATTTCTCAATGTTGAGTTGTCAGATGAAGCGGTAGCCAAAGTGGTACAGAAAACCTCGTTCAGTGCGATGAAGGCAATTAATCATCGCTTTTTTCCGGCAACCCAATCAATGTGGACTAACAGCCATGGCTCTATCATTCGCAAAGGTCAAAGCGGAGATGGCGTTGCACTGTTTGCTGCAGAGCATCTGCAGAAATTTGATACCGATATGGAAGAAGGTCTGAAAAAACTCGGCTCTGATTTCCCCTACGCAGAACACTATGCCCTGACTACCGACAAGTAGTGCTGATAGGCAGTGACTAACAAAGTGGCTATGCAGAATGATTGAGTCAGCGTTTGATTACGTAATTGTCGGTGGTGGTGCGGCGGGGTGTGTACTGGCCGCCCGACTGGCCGCAGACACGGATAAATCTGTCATACTGATTGAACGGGGCCGCACCGATACTAACCGCTGGATTCATATTCCAGCCACCTTCTTCAAGGCACTGCAAAGCCAGGACGCCGAAGCAATTGTCTCTGAAGCTGACCCGTCTTTAAATGACGCTAACTACCCTGTGCCACAAGGGCGCGTGCTCGGTGGTGGCTCGTCGGTTAACGGCATGATCTACATGCGTGGCCAGCCACAAGACTACGATGACTGGGCTAATCGTTACGGGTGTGATGGCTGGGCCTATAAAGATGTGCTACCTGTTTTTATCCGTCAGGAAAACAATCAGCGTATCGATAATCAGTTTCACGGTAATGCAGGCAAACTTCGCGTTGCTGACCCCTCGCCACCGCATCCGGTTTCCAGTGCTGTCATTGAAGCGGCTATTAATGCGGGTATTGCACCATCTGATGATTTTAACGGCGCAAAACAGGAAGGTGTAGGCTGGTACCAGGTTACTGCGCTTGACGGTCAGCGACAATCATCCGCACACTGTTTTCTGAAACCCGAACTGCATCGGGAGAACCTGACGCTTCAAACTAATGTACTGGCAGAGCGTATACGCTTTAATAACAAGCGAGCGGTAGCTTTGGAGGCACGCAACGAAGATGGCAGCGAACTGTTAATTCATGCGCGCTCTGAAATAATACTGACTGCGGGTAGTTTCCAAAGCCCGAAACTGCTGATGCTCTCCGGCGTAGGCCCTCGAGATCAGCTAGTCAAACACGGTATCACGCCGATCTGTGAGTCAGCGTTGGTTGGCAGTAATTATCAGGACCATGTCGGTACGCCCGTCACCCGCGAACTTGTTGGGGTAAAAGGTCTTTACGGGGCCGACAAAGGGCTGCAGGCAATAAAGCATGGCATCAGTTACTTTGCCGCCAGGCGGGGGTTGCTTACGTCAAATTTGCTTGACGCAGGCGCCTGTGTCGATACCTCGGGATGTGGTCGACCGGATGTTCAATTTAATATAGCGCCTTTTGCACCCGGTGCTCCAGGCACGCCCCCGTTAGCGTGCCATGCGGTGCAGGTGCATCCAATGACCATGCGCCCCACCTCCCGCAGCCGACTGGGTCTTAAATCGTCTAACCCTGCTGACTCGCCTTTATTTGAATCAAGAGCACTCGATACCGAGGCAGATCTCGATACGTTGCGCCGCGGAGTGCGGTTAGCGCAGGAGATCTTTCAGCAATCGCCGCTGTCCGAGCTGGTTGGAGATGAGATCTGGCCGGGTGCAGATATCAGTACCGTGCAGGGTTCAAATACACTGGATGATGCTATCCGATCGCAGGCCAGAACCATATTTCACCCGGCCGGTACCTGTGCAATGGGGGGCAATGCAAAATCAGTATTAGATGCACAGTTGCGGGTGCGTGGCGTGGAGAACCTGAGGGTGGCAGATTGTTCTGTGATGCCGGCACTCGTGTCGGGAAATACGAATGCGCCCACCATGATGATCGCTGACCGCTGTGCTGATTTCATTCTGGGTGGTTAACACGGTGGTTATTTGTTGGTCGCATGCTTACACCTCAGCTGTAGCTCAATTGGCAACCCTGTGAAGTAAACCGCGTGAAGGAAACCCTATAAAGGAAACCCCAAAGGGTCGGGTTGAATATGATTAAGCGCTGTGTCAACGATACCAAGATCACTGAGATGAGGGCCGGCGTTACAGACAAGTGAGGCACCGAAGCAAGCTTTGAACACCAGGTACGGAGGCTGCCAGTTAACGACCTGATCCATCGCTTCCCTGATCTGTTGAAACTGTGCGGCAAGCTCGCTGGTTGATGCTTCGCTAACCAGTCCGGCAACGGGCAGGGCAAGTGTTGCCAGCACTTTACCGTTAGATACCACAGCCATTCCACCCTGCAGTTCAGACACAGTGTTGGCAGCGAGTGCGATATCGGCTTCGTTGCCACCGAACAGCGTCAGGTTATGTGAATCATGCGATACAGTGGTAGCAAAGGCGCCGTGCCACTTGCCCCATTGTCCAAGGTAGGCAATGCGTGGTTCAGAGTCAGGTTTAAATCGATTGATAATCGACATGATCACCAGGTCATCCGGCACTGATACATAGCCGTTCGCAACAGCAAGCTCTCGTTTTCCCCATTGTGTGAAACGTGGTTTTTCAATCACAGCGACTGTTGCACGTTGTCCGTCTGCCGGCACACGAAATTGATCGGCAGTCCATTGCGCTGCTTGTGTTGACTCTTTAAGTGCCTGCGGTATTGCTACCGTGGCCTCGGTAAACGTTTGCGCGCCATCGCGCGCGACCTCTTCTCCGTTGATAATAGTCAGGCTGGCCTTGAGTGAGGTCAGGTCATTGAGCAGTACAATGTCAGCGCGTTTACCCGGTGCAATCAAACCCAGGTCAGGCCGACCCAGGCGATTGGCTGCATTGAATGTTGCAACACGTAAGGCTGCAACGGGGTCGAGTCCATAGCCAATGAGTCTGCGAACAACATCGTCGAGGCCACCTTTTGCCAGTAAGTCATCGACAAATACATCATCAGTGCAAAGTGTCAGCGTTGGCGGAACAAACCCGAGTTTGTTCAGGGCGTCGACAAACTCTGGTAACAGATGATCATGTGAACCGCGCAACTCGATAGTTAATCCGGCTTCGAGTTTCTCGAGAAGATCATCAGCGCTGGTGAGCTCGTGATCAGTTTCGATACCTGCGGCGGCGTAGGCGTTGAGTGATTTACCGCTTAGCCCTCTGGCATGGCCGCAAACCCGTTTGCCTGTATCAAGGCCTGCCTGAACAATACCCCGAAATCGTTTATCGTTATCCAGCACCGCCTGCATGCTCATGACTTCGCCGATGCCATGAGTATCTTTGCGTTCAAGAAGCGTGGAAACAATATCCGCTGTGAAGTCAGCGCCGGTGGTTTCAAAGCCGGGTGCGGATGGCACACACGACGGCACCAGTGTCAGTATGCGCAGGGAGCACGCACTGGCCGCATCGAGCGCGTAGTCGATACCTTCAACACCGCAGGTATTGGCAAACTCATGCGGGTCCCAAACCACGGTGGTCACGCCTCGTGGTACCACTTGCGTGGCGTAAGCCGCTGGCGTAATCATGGAACTTTCAATGTGCAGGTGCATGTCGATGAGTCCGGGTACAACAAATGTATCGCTTGCGTCGATCTGTTTTTCCGCCTCCCTAAAAGTGCCCGGGGCGTGAACACTGGAGATCAAACACCCTGTTAAACCCACATCGGCTTTGCGAAGCCGACCGGTGATCATGTCAACCACTGTGCCGCCGGTAATAAGTGTGTCAAACGCCTGTTGACCCTGTGCGGCCCGAACCGCAGCGATACGCAGGGCAGGATCGTCGATGTCTGGTTCTGGTAATCGGGGATTCAGGCTGTTGATGAGAATTTCCTCCAGTCGTGTCAGGCGTCGACCAGTGCAGACAGGCAAAGGTGACGCGCCTGTAGCGGGTCTACAGAAACTGCAATGTCGAAATTGCCTGAGCCATTGTTCGCAGTGACGTCGATATTTGTGCGACCGTATTTCGCAGACGGGTTCGTGTCGATTGCCAGTGACGCAGGTACAAATTCAAAAAGATCAGCCCTTGCAACAGACAGTGCCGCCAGCGGGTCATATATTGACATGGCTGATCGCCCGCGTTGCAGGGCGATATCGAGGTAGCCACCCAGCAGGTCAGCTAGTAAGTGTTGATTGGTGCCCCGAAGGGTTGGCATATCTGTCTCTGCGAAGCTCACTTGTCTGCACAGTTCCAGATCGATCATTCTGAAGGGTATGTCTGTGGCTGCAACGAGCGCAAGTGCTTCAGGGTCGGCCAGTGCGTTGTACTCTGCGTATTGCGAATGGTTGCCGCGGCTGCGGCTTCCACCAAGCCAGGTGATTTGGTTTATTTTTGTGGCGGTTTCCGGGTGCTGCAACAGCAACGTGGCCAGGTTGGTTAAAGGCCCCAAAGCAATAATATGGTGTGGGCCATCTGCGGCGAGCCATTTATCCATAGCGTCAATGGCTGAAACACTCTGTGTCTGATTAGCGGTAGACAGTGAATCGTAAGGCAGCAACCGTCCGCGGCTACACATGCCATACTTGCCCAGTATGCGTTCGGCGGTCTCTGCCTCTCGGTGTATCGGTTTTACGGCGCCGGAAAAGACAGGCCAGCCAAATTTAAAGGCATGGAGCGAGGCCTGTGCGTTTCTTGTTACCTGCGTCAAAGGGGCGTTGCCCGCCACCAGAGAAACTCCGTCTATGGTGATATCAAAGTGTTTCAGTAGCAGCAGTGCCCATAGATCATCAAAGCCAAAGTCGGTATCAACCCAGGTGCGCATTGATTTTGTTTGCTTAGCCGCCACTGTGAGTCAAAGTGCTTCTCGAAGGGGTCTGGCGCTCGACTCGGGCAATTCAAAACTAACCGTTTCACCTATCTGCACAGCCGACTCGGAGGCGTCGACATCTGCTCTGATTTTACCGGCATCTGTGGTAATGACGTACTCTCGTTTGTTACCGGCGAACGCCACGCCCGCTACAACGCCGGCGTGTGGCCCGCTACCAATGATCACGCCTTCCGGGCGCCATGCAAGATGTGATGCGTCGCTGCGATAATTGAGGTTTAACTCACCGGTGTCACTGGCAATCACCATACTGTTGCTCGCTGTGTTGCCGCTGACTTTAAAAATATTTTCAAAGCCGACAAAGTCTGCCGCAAACACCGTATTCGGTCGGTTGTAAAGATCTTCGGGCGTGCCTGTTTGCTCAATGACACCATCTTTCATTAACACAATTCGATCGGCCAGTGCCAGTGCTTCGGCCTGGTCGTGGGTGACAAACACCATGGTGATTCCGGTCTGGCGCTGTAGTGTTTGTAACTCGGTACGCATTTCGAGTCGAAGCCTTGCATCAAGGTTCGACAGGGGCTCATCAAGCAGTAAGACTTTTGGCTCCATCACCAGTGAGCGCGCCAGTGACAAACGTTGCTGTTGCCCACCCGATAGCTCAGCGGGCATTCGTTCAGCTAAATGTGATAAGCCGACAAGCTCCAGTCCGGCTTCAACCTTTTGCGTAATTACAGCCGCTGGTGTGCGCTTTAGTCTTAACCCGAAGGCAACATTTTCAAAACCCGAAAGATGAGGAAACAGCGCATACGACTGGAACACCAAACCAACGCCGCGTTTATTGGCAGATACTTTCGTGACGTCAACGCCATCGATCATAATGGTGCCCGAACGCGGAGTCATGAGGCCGGCTATAGCACGCATGGTGGTGGTTTTGCCACAGCCGGAAGGGCCCAGCAGAGCGACTAATTCGCCCTTGTGTATATCCAGGTTGAGTGAAGGTACCGCTACTGTTTCGCCGTAGGCGAGTGTAAGGTTCTGCAGCGATACGGCGGTGTCAGACATAGCGCGAAAACCCCAGCGTTTTTTCAGCGATAAATACGATGCCCATAGACAGAAAAGCGAGCAGGGCAGAGAGCGCTGCGACTGAAGGGTCGTAGGTTATTTCCATGTAGTCAAGCATATCAATTGGGAGCGTACGTACCCCGGGTCCGGATAGAAACAGAGAAACCGGTACCTGATTGAAGCTGGTGACGAAACCCAGAATAAACGCCGCCAGAATGCCGCTCCTGATATTCGGAAGTACCACTTTGCTAAAGGCCTGCAGTCTTGTGCAGCCGAGCAGCACGGCGGCCTCTTCGATATCTGTTCGGAGGTTTTCAAGGCTCGCACTGACAACACGTACAGCATAAGGCAGTACGAGTGCGGTATGCGCCAGAAACAGTGCAAGCGTGACCGTAAAGTTTAACGGTACTACCAGATACCGCAGCAACGCCAAACCCACAATGATACCGGGCACGATGATTGGTGCTGCAACAATCAGTTTGATGGTCTCGGCACCAGGAATTTTATATCGACAAATGGCGTAGGCGGCGGGCACGCCGATGATGAGTGCGCACAAGGTACCGCACACCGCCAGAAACATGGATAAGGTAAAGCTTTGTCTGAAACTTTCGACTTCGAAAACCGCCAGATACCACTTTAACGATAAACCCTGTGGTGGAAATGACAGAGATGATCCGGCTGATAGCCCGGCGAAAATAATAATAAAGAAAGGACCGATCAGAAACAATAAAGTGGTGAATATGATCAGTCGTGAAGCCCATGTTTTTCCCATGTTACTTCACGCCTTTGCGATGCGTCGCAGTACCACATTGGCACCGAAACACATAACGATAAGAATAGTGGCAATGATTCCGGCGGACACAAAATCATTCGATACGTTTACTTTCTGGTAAAGCAGCGTTTCCAGCATCAGCACTTTAGAGCCACCAAGAATTGCCGGAGTAATGTAGGCAGTAAGCGCACCGGTGAATACCAGTGTGCCGCCCAGTACCAGCCCTTCACGGGTTAATGGCAGGATGACCCGGGTAAACACCTGCAGCCAGCTGGCGCCGAGAACACGCGCGGCGGGAATGACATCTTTGGGCAGATTCTCCATTGAGCTGATCAGCGATATAATCATCAATGGCATAAACAGCTGTAACAAACCCAGAAATACAGCAGTTTCAGTAAACAGAAAACGAATGGGTGTGTCGCTTAGACCCAAACCGACAATGGCATCATTAACAATGCCGGTACGCCCGAGTATGACTATCCATGCATAGGTACGCGCAACCGGAGAAATCATTAGCGGCAGAATCACCAGGCCAAAAATACGGCCGCGTTGTTTAGGTTCCAGATTGACTATACAAAAGGCACTTGCGTAGCCGACTATCGCACTGACCAGCGCCACCAGTAAGCCCAGTTTCAGTGTGCGAAAAAAGACAGTGCGATTCAGCGGCTTTGAGAAAAAATCGGCATAGCCTGCCAGCGTCCATTCGCCGCCAACCTTAAAACCTTCAGACAGCAGAATGCCAACCGGCAACAGAAAAAGGGCCGCTGTGAATACTGCTGCCGGCAGTACCAAAGCAAGCCCTTCTGTGCGATTCTGAAACAGAGCTATTCCCTGGTTAGGCTGTAGGTCAGTTTAAGAAATCAGTCAGTGGTCTACTTAATGACCTTATTGTTCCACTGCTCTACCCAGCCATCACGGTTATCAATGATGTCAGCAGGTGAAATCATGTTCAGAGAGTTAATCAGTTCAGCGCCGTAGGTCAGGCTGTCTGCGATGTCTTCAGGAACTTCAACTTTCATATTGGCCGGGCTATCGATTTTCGCCATCGCAACACGCGTCTGAACTTCAGCAGAGAGCCAGTAGTCCATAAACTTGTAGGCAAGCTCTTCGTTGCCGTTACCCTTGGTCATCAGCATCACATTCATGCCTCCGGTTTGACCTTCAGCGGGTTCTGCCCACTTGAATGGCAGGTCGCTTCCTGAAAACCGGCTCCATGCAAAACGACCAACGGGTGCTGCGATCACTTCTTCCTGCTGCATCAGCTGTGCAAGCTCTGACGAGCGGCTGTAAAAGGTGACAATGTCATCTGCCTTTTCACCGATGGCGTCGATAGTTGCGGAGAACTCGATACCTTCATGGCCGAGCGCCTTACTTAGCATGTGCAAAGTAAGAGGGCCCTGTGTGCCGGTTATGTTAGGCAGTGCCACGCGGCCTGCAACTTCAGGTTTCAGTAGGTCAGCCCAGCTTTTTATATCAACCAGGTCAGAACGATACACAATTGAACTTGCGTAGAAGGTATAACCCACTGCTGTGTTGTCACCCAGTGGGTTCTTGGCCGCTTCGTAGAGATCATCGAAGCTTGACAGCTTTGAGGTGTCAAGCGTCTGTAGCAGTCCTTTGCGTGAGAGTGCAAGTGCATCATGTGACGAGATTACCGCCATATCGATAACTGGATTCGCGGCGTTGGCTTCTATCTTTGCCATGCGTTCCACACTGTTGCCGGTTTCTATGACCAGGTCGCAGTTACAGATTTCTTCAAATGGTTCGTACAGCGCTTTTTTATAGGCATCCTGAGCGAACGAGTAAACTGAAATGGTCAGTTTGTCTTTTGCGACGACGGCGGTTGATGCAAATAGCAGTGCGGCAGACACCGCAACCAGTGTTCTTTTCATTGATCTCTCCAAATGAGATTGGTGGCTTGACATTACGTGTCAAAGGCCCCCCGGCGTTTAGTTTCCGGAACTCAAGCCCTGGCTCATAATACGGGCTTTTGGCGGAAGATGCAGCTACCGGGTTGTGTTGATCACAGAATACCCCGGGTGTGTTGCTAAAAGAGAAACCATTGTAAATTGGCAACTGTGCTGTACAACCTGACCATCAGTATCTGACAGGTTTGTTGCTCGTTGGCTTGTCGACCTGTTTCGCACAGGTATTGGCGCATCATCCGTTGCCCGGGTATTATCTGGCAGTCAAACTGCAGGAGCCGGTCAATGTATTTCAAGCCACTGCTAACAGCTGGTATTGCAACAGATGTAATGTACCAGCCGGTAAAGTCCAGCTGGTCGCCACCCATCTGTCAGGCAGTCTGTATGGCCTATCCGATAATGTGCGGTAAACGTTTTATTCTTGGAAGCCTGAAGGTTGATCCGCAGGCACTGGTATTCAACGCAGATGACGAGACCATCTCCGGTGTAAACGCCGCAGGTATAATCGTAGCTATGTACTACGGCACTGATACCGGGGCCACGTCGGTTCTTCGTGGCGCTGTGTTCGGACGCATCGCCGGCCACCGCGCCACTGATGGTGCCACTGATGGTGCCGCTGATGGGTCTGCTGAAAAATTGTCATGAGTCAGATTCGAATACCGGCAGTATTTATGCGCGGTGGTACGTCTAAAGCCGTAGTGTTCCATGCACGTGACCTGCCGGCAGAGCAATCCCGACGCGACGAAATATTTTGCCAGGTAATGGGCTCTCCTGACGCCTATGGCCGACAGCTCAATGGCATGGGTGGTGGTTTGTCCTCTTTATCTAAAGTTGTCATCGTTGAACCGTCGATGCGCCCTGGTATCGATATCGACTATAC
>CALGNZ010000038.1 GCA_937957915.1 uncultured Granulosicoccaceae bacterium
CAGGCATTCATGCAGGTATCCTAACCACTGCAACCATCCGTCAGGCCCGCAGCATGAGTGAAATTTGTCCACCACAGTTTAAACCGCGCAAGAAGCCGGTCGATACCCACAAAATTCTCAAGAGCAATGGCACATTGGTCGCTGGAGCCAGCGCCCCGCTTGCTGACGAACTGGCAATAGAGGCACTGCGGCTCATGATGATCGGGCGCGCATTCGACACCAAGTGCTTTAGCCTGCAGCGGCAGGGCAAGATGGGCACGTTCGCGCCGATGCACGGACAGGAGGCGTCGATTGTGGGCTCGGCGATGGCTTTAAACCCCGCCATCGACTGGATTGCACCGCAGTATCGTGAAATGCCGGCAGCACTGCGTCAGGGCCTGCCACTGAAGAATATGATTCTGTACCGACAAGGGCACCCTGATGGTGGTGTAATACCGGCCGGGGTGAATGTGATGCAATTTCAAATTTCCCTGGCAGCGCAAATTCCACATGCCGTGGGGCTCGCCTGGGGGATGCAGCTTCAGCAGCAAAATGGCGTCGCACTGACCTATTTTGGCGACGGCTCTTCATCAGAGGGCGATTTTCATGAGAGCTGCAATCTGGCCGGCGTCACCAAGGCCCCCGTCATCTTTCTCTTGCAAAACAATCAGTGGGCTATCTCCACACCGCGCGACATACAAAGTGCATCGGTCGATCTGGCCTCAAGGGCGCCCGGTTACGGTTTTCCCGGTGTGTCAGTCGACGGCAATGACCTGTTCGCTGTTTACCAGGCGGTCAGCGAAGCAGTTGCTCGCGCCCGCAATGGCGAGGGCCCCACACTGATTGAATGCCATACCTATCGCATGTGGGCGCACACCACGGCGGACGATCCCAGTCGCTATGTTGACGAGACAGTCGAGAAAGACTGGGCAAAACGCGACCCGATTGACCGCGTGCAAAAATACCTCGCCAGCCAGGGCCTGTGGAGCGACGATGTAGCCGCTCAATGGAACGACGAGATCACCGCAGAAATACAAACCGGCTTTGACGAGGCGGCCGAGGTTGCCGCCGCCGGACCTGAGAGTTTGTACGAGCACGTGTTCGAAACCCCGACCGAATCGCTACAGCGACAGCGTCGCGCTCACTTGCAGGAGGGCTAAACATGGCAGAGCAAGGCATGTCGCGATTGACAATGGTTGAAGCCATACGAGAAACCCTGCGTGCCGAGATGCTGCGCGACGAGCGGGTAATCATTATGGGAGAAGACGTCGGTCATCTTGGCGGCGTATTCAGAGCCACCGACGGACTGCAGCAACAGTTCGGCTCGCAGCGAGTATTTGATACACCACTGGCAGAAAGTGTCATTGCCGGCTCGGCACTGGGCCTGGCGTTGTCGGGGCTGATTCCAGTTATCGAAATGCAGTTCCTGGCTTTTTCTCAAAACGGATTTCACCAGATCTGCCAGCAGATCGGCCGCACTCGCTTTCGCACGCGCGGATCACAATCGGCACCGATAACGATTCGAGCACCGTTTGGTGGCAATGTAAAAACACCGGAGCTGCACAGTGACTCGATGGAGCCCATGTATGCACAGACTACCGGGTTGAAGATTGCCATGCCATCAACTGCAGCAGACGCCAAAGGCATGCTCGCCACTGCCATCCGCGACCCCGACCCGGTATTGTTTCTGGAACCACTCAGAGGCTATCGACTGATCGCAGACGACGTACCTGACGAAGACTACACCATACCGTTCGGGCAGCTTCGCACCATACGCGAAGGCTCTGATGTCACAATCGTCACCTGGAGTGCGAGTGTTCCGGTCGTTGAAGAAGCGGTTGAGCAACTGGTCGCTGAAGGGATTGACCCACACGTTATTGACTTGCGAACCATAGTGCCGCTCGATGAAACCGGCCTGATCAAAGCGGTGGAAAAGACCGGTCGCTGCATTGTCGTTCACGAGTCACCAGCCGTGTCAGGCTTCGGTGCTGAAATCATTGCACTGGTGCAGGAACACGCATTTTACTCGTTGCAGGCACCTCTGTTGCGTGTCACGGCACCCGATGCACCGTATCCCACACCCGGCGTTGAAGGGTATTACGTACCCGACGCCAGTCAGGTGGTTCGCGCTGTACATGAAGCATTAATTGACCAGTAGCCGCACAAATCGACCGAAAGAAGAAGCACATGGCAACGCAAGAATTTCTGTTACCGGATGTGGGTGAAGGGCTTGAAGCAGGTACCATCGTACAGTGGCTGGTGTCTCCCGGTGATGCGGTTACCGTCGACCAGATCATTGTTGAAATAGAAACAGACAAAGCAGTAGTGGAAATTCCAGCACCGGTAACCGGCACCTTAGTCAGTCACGGCGGCAAAGCCGGCGCTACCTTGCCGGTCGGATCAGTACTGGCAACCTTTGAAACTGAAAACGGCGCAACAGCAGGCGCCACCAACACGTCTGCCGCACCTAACGCTACAGCACAGGTTTCAGCACCCGGTCCTGCCGCACCGACAGCTGAACTAAAAACCACGGGACAAACAACCACGGCAACAGCAGCCACTCAAAGCGGTTCACAAACAAAACGCATTCTGGCCAGCCCGGCTACTCGTAAATTTGCACGCAATAACCGCATAGATCTGGCACAGGTCAGTGGATCGGGTTCGCGCGGTCAAATAACGCAAAAAGATGTTGAGGCTTTTCTTGCCGCAGGCAACCCCGATACTAGTACTGCAGTATTAGATAGCGCGACACACGGAACTGCAGCACCAACACCACCAACAGCGGCTCCGGCGGCTGCTGCCCGAAAGTCATTGAAACTGGAATCTCGAACCGAACCGCTGTCGGGCTTACGCAAACAAATCGCGACGAATATGCAAAGCGCATGGCGCGATATTCCACATGTATTTTCTTTTGAAGAGATAGACGCGACTGCACTGATAGAGGCTCGCCGCGAGTTAAATGTCGAGTTTGAGGCGCAGGGGCAGCGCGTGAGTTTTCTGCCATTTTTCGTCAAAGCCTGTGTAATCGCACTGCAGGAACATCCACGATTTAACGCTTCAATAAATATGTCTGACGATACGGTTTGTTATCACGGCAACTTCAATATCGGCATTGCCACCGCCACGCCTGAAGGCCTTATTGTCACTGTTGTACACCATGCAGAACAAAAATCGATTCTCGACATTGGTAATGAAATAACAACACTGGCTGCCCTTGCGCGGGAAAGACGGGTCACCGTCGAACAAATAAGCGGTGGCACATTTACCATCTCCAATTTTGGAAGTTACGGTGGCACAATCGGCACGCCAATAATCCGGCCACCTGAAGTTGCAATTGCCGGCTTTGGTCGCATCCATGAAAAAGTAGTGCCCCGTGAAGGAGAACCGGTAGTAAGGCATATCCTTCCGCTTGCGGTCTCTACCGATCATCGCCTTAACGATGGCGAACATCTTGGTGGATTTGTCGCAACACTAAGCCGACTGCTCAGCAATCCGATCCGCATGCTCGGCCATCTGTGAGCGGATAAAAAATTGTTTAATGTGCAAAAAGACTCTGCGGTGCTCATCAAGCGGGTAACTCCATGGTTGTAGGAAACGCTCCTGAAGCAACAGACATGGTAGTTATCGGGGCAGGCCCTGGTGGCTATACCGCAGCGCTACACGCTGCAAAACTTGGTCGTGATGTAACACTGATTGATCGCGGAGGCGAACAATCAGTCGGTGGCGTATGCCTGCACACGGGCTGTATTCCAAGTAAATCGCTGATTGAAGCCGCTGGAATCTATTATCGCAGCCAGCACAGTGAATCAATGGGAATCACAGTATCTGATGCCCGTTTCAATATGGCCGATTTCCAGCACTATAAAAACGCAGTCATAGACAAACTTGCAGGTGGCGTCAGGCAAAAATTAAAACATGCAGGCGTTAAAATTATCGCTGGCAGCGCCATGTTTACCAATGTAAAAACACTGGTGGTGGCAACCGATCAGGGCCAGGCCAAATTTCTGCAGTTTCGCGATTGCGTGATAGCAACCGGATCAAGCCCGCTCGCCATACCCGGTTTCGACTTAAGCGAAACCGTACTTGATGCAAAAGCATTACTGGGCCTTGCAAATACACCCGAGTCGATCACGATAATCGGCGCCGGTTACATCGGGCTGGAACTCGGATGCGCGCTGGCAATGCTGGGCAGCAACGTCAACGTAATCGAGGCGGAGCAACGAATATTGCCAGCCATGCAAGCCGGCCCTGACATTCCGCTTAAAAGAAGTATGGAGCAGTTGGGCGTTACCTTTTATACCGGCTATCGCGCAGATGACTATGCCAACAATGCGCTAACTATTATCGGCAAAAGCAGTAACGATGAAATAAAAATCAAGACAGACTATGTATTGCTGGCCATTGGCAGGAAACCAAACACCAAACACCTGGAACTGCAGGCAGCCGGCATTCAAACAACCGATGAAGGCTTGATAGAGGTAGACGCAGACCGCCGCGTCACCAGTCACATTGCCGCTATTGGTGACATTGTTCCCGGCCCCGCACTGGCGCACAAGGCAAGCGCTGAAGCAATTGTTGCTGTCAATGCGCTGTGCGGACAAGCCACCGCATTCGAACCTCAGGTAATACCATTGATAATCTTCACTTATCCGGAAATTGCGTCTGCCGGCTGCAGCCTGGAACAGGTCAATGCCAGTGGCATCAACGGCGACAGCCGCAAGCTGCCTCTGCGAGCCTCAGGGCGTGCCACCACAATGAACCACACAGATGGCTATATCGAGCTTGTCAGTGATTCAAATGACGGAACCTTGCTCGGCGCAACAATCGTTGCCCCTCACGCATCCGAATTGATATCCGAGATCTGCGTGGCAATTGAGATGGGCGCGAGTGTTGAAGACGTGGCTCTGACAATACACCCGCATCCCACATTGAGTGAATTGGTAATGGATGTAGCTGGCGCGTAGTGGTTTACATGCTCAAAACAATGGCAAAATATCTGTCTGTCACAAAAAGTAGATACCAAACAGGGTAGCGGTTCAGCGCCGAACCAGAGTTTGTGGCAAGCAGACTTTAAATACGGTGCCTTCACCGGGCTTGGTACTACAACCGAAGGTTCCACCACACGCTTGTGTCAACTGCCTGGAAATGGATATTCCCAGACCCAGGCCAGACTGTCCCTTTGCCAGCTGCCCACTGCCAAGCGCGTATTCTGCCTCGGGCTCCTGGATACCACATCCGTTGTCCGCCACCCAAATCTCCAAGCCCGATGTTTTTCGACGGACACCCAGCAGCACCTGAGTGGCGTCCGAATGCTTAATAACGTTGATAGTCAGGTTTCTGAGAATTCGCACCAGCAGATCCGTATCTATAAAAACCTGAACACTCGTGTAACTACAACGGATCTGGATATCCGCCCTCTCTGCAAGCGTAGAAAACTCTCTGCTTACCTGTAACAGTACATCGTTTAAACAAACCCACTTTGACACCACTTCAATTTCCAGGCTATTGAAATGAGTATATTGGACGATGTCTTCAATCATTCTACTGGCCGAATTCATACACTCGGTCGTATCCGCAATAAGTGTGGAATCAAGTCCGCTTGGACGTGCCTTGCTTATCTCCATGAGCATGTATGATGCGGCAGTAATTGGCTGACGCAAATCATGGCCAACATGACTCACCAGCTTCTGTCGCAGCGAATACTCCTGCTCCAGCTTCTTCTGGGTGGCTTCTTTCTCGGCTAGCGCTGCAGCCAGCTTGCTGTTTTGGCTATCAGCAAAACGGTTCATGTCTTGTAACTGCAACTGCAACAGTATCGCTTTTTGCCGACCAATAATTATCCAGTACCCGGTTGCCAGCATGATCAGCAATGCCACAACCAACGCTGCAATCACCTCTGTAACCGACAGAACATCTACAGGATTCACAATAACGAACACAGCGCATGCCGCTACTATTACTACTTTAGACAGAACCATGGGTGACGTGAGTTTGGCCGACAGATGCACCGATATAAATGAAATACTAACGATAATAACAACAGCCGGTAAGGTGCCAGCTCGCTCTGTCGCAAAATAATCGAACAGTAGAATACTAGCGAGACTGAGTTCGTTCGCGATGGCCGACACCATTATGCTCGACGATGGACTGACTGTTGACTCTGTCTTGGGAATTTGCGCCGTCCCTGATACCGCTGTACAGACAAACACGAAAAAAGCCCCGGCCGTATAGAGCATTCCGGCCACAGGGTCGAGCCCGGAAAAACAAAATAGAACGGCTACAAAAACAGCCAAATTTGAGTAGGCTAACGATGAGGTAATAGCCTCTCTGGCGACATCGCCCCTAAGCGTGTCACGAATAGCAGCGCTGTACTGTCGGGAAAAAACCGAATGTCGCGCCGGGGCCTGCATCTATTCAGACGCACCAGGAGTGAAAACAAATTGTGACGTCAATATGGTACTCATAGGGTTAATTCGATGCTAAAACCATCCTCTTTTTGACGCAGTGCGCCTATTCAGCTCTCTTGAATATTTCCGGATAACGCCTGTCAAAATGGTGCTGCTTAAAAAGCAGAACCTGATACAACAGCACAGGTGTTGTGAAAACCGCTGGTAACGCTCTGAGAGACATACTGGAAACTACCGCGGCGAATGCTTTGCCGCACACATCAACAGAATTTGCACCATCACAATACTCCACTGAAAAGGAGGAAATCATGCCTTCACCTGGATTCAGCAGTACATTCAATGAAGACGAAACAAACACCAACGGGAAAAACACAGCGATAGGCCCCAGCGCGTAGAATCGCCAGTTATTCCACTCGCGCCATCGCGACCAATAAATAAATGTAAGTGCAGACAAAAAGAAAATGACAATGCCAAGCTTGTAGTTTCCGGAGAAAACATACCCGGGTAAATGTGTCGACAGCAGATTATCAGCAAGCCATAGCGACCCGATAACGTACACCGACGCAAAGCCTACAACCAGCATATTAATGACCAGATCAAACAATCGGCTATTTCCAACAGCTCTATTCACGACACAGCTACTCGCTATACTTGCCTCGATGTTTATACTTCATAACACCTACTACTGTTTATACCAGACCATGACGCCGGGCCCATAAGCTTGCCGCACTACGCCCCGACACACCGATAATCTCATAGATTCTGGTGAGATGTGATTTAACAGTCTCAGGCGAGATATCGAATCGCAATGCTATTTCTTTCAGTGATAGCCCTCGAGCCAGATGAACCAATATATCAATCTGCTTGTGCGTCAACCCGAACTCCTGAGCTTCCGCGGCAGTGCGCTGCAGGAACTCATCTGTCATCGGCCTCTCGCCCAGCAAACCTTCGATGCCACTGACGACAAGTGCCGGATCAGCGTGTTTCTCAAAATACAGATCCGCACCCGCTGCTAGGCTGTCAGCTCTGTCAGCACGGCTAATTGAGGAGGATATTACCAACAGGATTGAACCGGGAAATCGCAGACGCAATTTGCCAAACCAGAAATACATGTCGTAACCTGGCACATACAGATCGGAGACAACCAGTGCTATCTCGTCAACAGATGAGTAGTCAAATGCACTCTGAGGATTACTAAAGCAGTGCACAGCGTCAATAACATCTATTGATTTTAGCAGGTGACTGAATCCACCTGCGAAGAGTTGATGATCATCAATTATAATTGCTGCGGACATAAATCCTCCCAACAGCCATCACTTTAGCTGTTTTGTGTCGACGTAGCTACTCTCCTTAAACGCTTACCGAAAGCGGCTTACGTAGAACAGCCTACGCAGTGCGTTCAGCGAGCAGCACCCCGGATTTACGTTTGGGTTTATGATCCATTCAAGTGCGACTTTTGCAAAATCGTTGTCACAGCGCATCTTATCCACAGAAACTGTGTTTCTCAACGCTCGCACTCTGCCTTTTGTAGCCAGCACGTAAGTCCGTTTACAAGCTTGGTGACATGATAACCGCTCGGATAAAAAACCGGATGGCACCAATCGGGGGAGAGCCGCCGGGGGACAGCAATCGGGGGGGGAGAGCAGTTGAGGGAGAGCAGTAGGAAGGGCTGAGCAATCAATCAACAATGGCACTGGCACAAAGACACACACTCGCCAGGCCGCTGAGCAGCCGGCACGCACAGCACTATATGAGTGGCATACCCGTGAAGTACCGATGCCCCCAAAACAGCACCGTATAAACTGCTGCCACAATTGCGATTAAAACCAACTCAGCCACTATGGGTGGCCGCTTGTCCAACGCCGGCTTCTGTCCGCGCTGGCTGCCCGAGTACATACTAACCACGCTGTAGAACAAAAACGTGGCGAACAAAACGACATGTGCTTTGTCGCCGTTCGACAATAGATGACCCACTGCCCAAAAAACCACGCCCCAACTCATTGGGTGAGCCGTCAGGTATTTTGCAGAAGACGGTGCCGAACCCAGCGGATTCGACAGAACAAGATAAATTGCGATAAACATCAGGATGAAGTTCACCGGCCTCCCCCACGACGGCGGATCGTAGAGAGTAACAGTTTCAGCACCCTTCAAACCCAGAACGATCAAGACCAGGCTTACAGCAGACAGCACACTGAAAAGAGCCTTGTACGGGCTATCACCTATTTTCCCTATGATGCCACTACGCATTGCGGGGGCACAGGGCACCAGGTGGATTAGAACAAATATCGCCAGACCCGCTATAAGCATATTCATTGTTTTACTATCCCTGTTTATCTATCGTAAAAACTCAAGCAGCAATCGAGTCACCTCTTGCGGCGTTTCCTGCTGCACCCAGTGGCCGGCGCCATCGAGCAGATGACAACCCGACATCGCCGTACACGCCGTTGCCTGCATACTCTCAAACTCGCCCGGCTTTTGGTAGACACCCCAGTCACTGGCACCTGCAATATACATCGACGGGGTATTGATAGTAAGCCCGCTAAAAGTTTGCAGCTCCGCTATGTGCGCCCCACTGGTAACACATCGATACCAGTTGAGTCCCCCCTGAAAACCAGTGCGCGTGTATTCATCAACATAGACCGCAAGCTCAGCGTCTGGCAGCCATTGATTGGCGGCAATGAACCTGGCGTCAGGCATTTCAACAGATACTGTATCTGCCATACCCGCGGATTCATGCATGACATAGTAGGTTGGTAATTCGGCCAGTGCCTCGGCCGACCATCCATCGAGTGGATACGGTTTATTATCAACCCAGTCAGCACTCTTGTGATGGTAATAGGCGCGCAGAAAATCCTTCAAGCCCTGCGGGCTATGCCACATATTATCGTTTGCAGGTTCGGTTGAGTAATACCATTGATAGTGCTTGCGTGGTGGATCAAGAGCGGCCAGCGCATCGTGATCAATTGCTGCAACACCAGTGCGTCCGCCCGCCAGTAGATGATCTGTGTTGTTTACTACAGGGGCCTGCGGGGTGCCGGAGAACGGTGCACTCATCATCACCACCGATTGAAAAATATCAGGCCTGATTACCGCACACCAGGCAGCCACAGACGACCCGAAATCATGACCAACGACACAATGCACCTTTGCATGCCCGAACGCGAAAGCCACACCCATGGCGTCCCTGACAAGGTTAAACAGCCTGAACGATGCAACATCTCCATCATAGCGATTGTCAGAACCAGTCGTCTGGCCGTACCCACGCTGGTCTGGTGCCAGCACATGGAAGCCCGCCTCTGCCAACGGCACCATTACTTTCCGCCAGCTATAGGCCAACTCCGGAAACCCGTGCAGTAACAGCACGCAGGGATTAGATGGATCACCTGCCTCCAGTACATGACACTGCAACCCGTTGCCGTTATCGACTGTGTTGTGCCGAATCTGTGAATCCAGCGTGTCAGTGGCAGCTTGCGAGTAAGGGGAGTCGATCTGCATTGGCTTTATATATTTCCATCTTTAACTGTAAATTAAACAAGCAGGAGTTGCTGCCCTGTTACCAGCAGAGGCACCGCGCATACAATCGATGCCCCTGCCGCAAGTGAAGGCTGCTCGCATACAAGATACACCAGAGGCAGTTTCACATTAAGCCTTTAGCGAAAGGTTGGAACACGTTCAGGCCAATTGAGCGCTTATCGGAGAAGCGAATACCCCGAATGGAAGGACTGAACCAGACACTTTGACCCTGCAACCTGCGTTACCACTCGGCCTCGCAGCGGCAAACGCCCGGATCCACGAAGACACCCCGTTTTCAAAAAAACCAGCAAAGTGTTTGTAATTTTATTTGTCATGACATATATTAAACGTCATGACATTAAGAACTCCCCGGGGAGTCCGATTTACAACTGGTTCAGGATGAGAATTATGCAGCAGAACTTATCAGCGAAACGCCCCTCTTTCCGCACACTTAAACTCGCCGGCGGTATCTCCACGGCACTACTGATCTCCGCATGTGGTGGCAGCGAAGGTGGCATCAATACCATTTTGAACGATCCTGCCAATGCGCAGACAGCGATTTCCGTGAAAGTCGACCTGCCAGCACGCGTGACGGCAGTCAATGATGCTCTGGTTGTTGAAAGCTCCATCGGCGGACAAAGCAACCTGTTGGCACCAACTGCCACGGCAGTTTACGAGGGCAGCCATCAATTGCCATACAACGTTACGCATCGAGTTCATCTGTCAATTCGACGCGCCAGTGACAACCTGCTGATCGGCACCTCTCAGCAGGATATCGCTGTCGCCAACACCTCTGTTCCTGTGTACTTCCCGGAACAAATGATCGACCTGAGCATTGACTCCGACGGTGACGGCTTTAGCAATATCGCCGAAATCGAAGATGGCTCAGACCCGACAGGCCGCAATGGCGATTATGATAACGACGGACGCGCTGACCCAGTAGATGATGATGACGACAACGACGGCGTAGCTGACGCTGTTGATGCCTTCCCCTACAACGCGAACGAAGCATTCGACACGGACCTCGATGGCCGAGGCGATAACTCCGACCCCGATGACGACAACGACGGCGTTGATGATCGCGATGATCGCTTTCCGCGAGACCCGACGGAAAGTACAGACACCGACGGCGACGGCATTGGTAACAATGCTGACAATGACGACGACAACGACGGCATCCCGGACGCTGACGACCCCGCACCTCTCGACTCGACACAGAACTTCGATACTGACGGCGACGGCATCAGTGATCAGATTGATACCGATGACGACAACGATGGTGTTAACGATATCAATGATCGCTTTCCACTCGATGATACAGAGAGCCTCGATACAGACAACGACGGCATTGGCAACAACGAAGACGCCGATGACGATAACGACGACACCCTGGATATCGCAGATCCGCAGCCACTAAACCCGGCTATTACCGGCCGCGAAGACTCGGACGGCGATGGCCACCCTGACATCGATGATGACTTTCCTCTCGATCCCAGTGAATTTAACGACCAGGACGGTGACGGTATCGGCAACAACGCTGATACCGACGACGACGGCAACGGCATCGAAGACAATCAGGAAAACAGCCTGGTTGTCATTCCAAGGACCAACAACACACCGGTAATGGATGGTGTGTTTGCCTGGCGTGAATGGCGCGGTGCGGTGCGCTGCGACAACCGTGGCAACTGGCTACGCGTTGACCACATCCTGCAGGACGAGCTGGGCACAGCTGCCGGTGACTGGTCCTGGCAATACAGCGATTGGCGCGCAATGCATGATGGCACTTATCTGTATCTGCTGGTGTCGGTAATCAAAGAGCCGTTCTACGAAAGATTCAATGACTCCGGCAGCCCGTGGCACGATGACTCGGTAGAGGTGTACTTCGATACTGGTAATGAAGCGGCACTTTCCTATGACAACAATGACTACCAGATGATTTTCGGATTCAACGGCCCGTCAAACGCCGTCCGTGGAAGCGCCTCTGTCGATAACGCCCGCACCTACCAGGTTACCAGTGTTAACGCAGACGCCAGCGCACTGACCGAAGCCACTTATGAAATACGCATCGATATGAACTCTATTGGTTTGAACATCGGACAACGATTCGGGTTCGATTTACAAATCAATGACGATGACAATGGCGGCGACCGGGACTCGAAACTGGCGTGGTTTGCACCTATCGGCGTGGACGATTCATGGCGCAATCCGTCACTGTTTGGCCAGGCGATACTTGCACCCGGTGGGGTTATCGATTAATCAATTATCCGCTGGAAACAGCGTAACAAAGTAGTTGCTGTGAAGGAGTGGTAGCGTAGTACAGCAGTAAGGAGCAATTGGGAGCAGCGTTAAAATGGAGTAGTTACACCCTGCAGTAAAGTTACACCTTCGTGTTGACACCCCGCTCTCGTACCCGGTTGCACACCGGGTACGAGCTTTCTATATGGCGTCAAACGGCTCTAAGCAGCTTCCACTTCGGCGGCTTCGACTATGGTCTGTCAATCAGCGCTCAGACAGCGCCAGCTTTAGACCCAGAATTCCGAACGCCCCCGCAAACCCTCTTTTAAGCCATGCCATTACCAGTGGCGACTCGATAACATATTGCCGTGCAGCCGACGCAAAAGCTCCGTACAACACAAAAACGATAAATGTCATCAACATAAAAATAACCGCCAGGTACGCCAGAGAATAGATAGATCCAGTCTGCGTTGCTGGTACAAACTGTGGCAAAAAGGCCAGAAAAAACAACGAAAGCTTGGGATTGAGCACATTCAGCAACGTACCGTCTATGGCCGTACGCCAATACGATTTAGCTGCAACTCTACCGTTGCCCCCGTTACGACTCCTGTCAAGCGTCTCATCATTCACCTGCATTACCCCGTCATCCTGCAGAATGCTCCACGCCATATAGAACAGATACAGAACGCCAAGATATTTAATCACCATAAACGCAATGGCACTGGTATGGAAAATTGCAGCCAATCCTAAAATACTGGCAACGGCCGCGGGCACAATGCCAAAAGTACAGCCGAGTGCCGCCGCCACACTGGGGCGGAACCCGCGAGAGAGACCAATGGCGATGGTGTATATTACCCCGGTACCAGGGAGCAGTATGACCACGAGAGAGGTAAGCAGAAATTCAGGGGACATAATCTTTCCAAATGAACGAACAGGTAATACTAATACAAACACAGTAACCCGTAGAGTAACAGCAGGACTGAATATGACAGATCAGCTAGCAGACTACCGACGCTATTATGCAAAACTGTTGATGCAGACCATTGGCAAACCAGATGAGCGTGCCCTGCAACAGGCTTTTGAATCAGTGCCCAGAGAACTATTTCTGGGCAGTGGGCCGTGGAAAATATCGGATTTACGCGGCGGCTATGTCGACGCGCCAACAAACAATGCCGAGTTCACCTATCAGAACATTATTTTCGCACTGATTGCTGACAGGGGTATCAACAATGGACTACCCAGCCTGCACGCCACCAACCTGTCGACGCTGACTATAGTTAGAGGTGAGTCGATTTTGCACATTGGGGCAGGTACCGGCTACTACACAGCGGTGCTGGCGGAGATGACAGGACCCGACGGATCGGTGGTGGCCTGTGAATACGAACCAACCCTGGCAACTCAGGCCGAACGCAACCTGCAACAGTGGCCGCAGACAACAGTGGTTCAAGGTTCTGTGTTCGATGCTACATTACCGAAGGCCGATGTCATCTACGCTAACGCGGGGCCAATGCTGGCACCCCGCAAATAGAAACGGCATGGATACATCAACTCAACGATCGCGGAAGGCTGCTGTTCCCGTTGACCTGCAGCAATGGATCCGGCGTGATGCTTCTGGTGCTCCGACATGGAGATGACTATTTTGCCAGCGTAACAGGCCATTGCGGTTTCATTGGCTGTGTCGGTTCAGCCAATACACAAGCCAGCGACAAGCTTGCTGCCCTGTTCAGGGCTGGCATGGCCAATAAAATCACCCGTTTGTATTTATCAAAGCCCCCCAAACAGGGAAATATTCTACTCAGCGGCAGCGGATGGTATCTTTGTTCGGAGTAGCTACCACGCAGGTATTCACTTAACAGCCTGGCGGCAACAGATAGTCGGCTGCGTATATCACACAGATCAGCTTCTCTGTTAAAACAGTTGACTGACAGTTATGCGGCTAGCCCGCTCAAACAGGAACCGCACTATGGCGAACACCAGCGTCGCACTCGACGATATCGAATCAACAACCCAACTGGCACTGGTTAAACATGGTGCGCTGCCGTGGGTTGCACAGTCAGTTGCCCGCGCAGTTCGCGAGGCAGAAGCAACAGGCAACCTGATCTGTGGACTTTACTACCTGGAAAGCTACTGCCTGCAGTTACAAAGCGGCCGCGTTAGCGGCAACGCAGAGCCCGTGGTAACCCAGCCAAAAACTGCCAGCGTCAAAGTAGACGCTCAACTCGGATTTGCACAAGCCGCCTTTGAACGAGGATTACCCACAGCCATCAGCGTCGCCAAAGAAGCCGGCACCTGTGCTCTGGCCATCTGTCATTCACATACCTGCACATCACTCGGCTACTTTACCGCCCAAATCGCCAGCGCTGGAATGATCGGCATCGGCTTTACCAACGCATCAGCCGTAGTGTCCCCGCCGGGTGGTAATCAGGCGGTACTCGGCACCAACCCGATTGCAATGTCGATTCCCAAACAAGGTGGCGGCATCGGTTTTCAGTTTGACCAAAGCACCAGCGCGGTAGCACTGGGTAAAATAACCATGGCCGCTTCCGCTGGTGAGAAAATTCCCCACGGCTGGGCGGTCGATAAAGACGGAAACCCGACCGATGACCCTAAAGAGGCACTGGCTGGCAGCCTTGTCTCTACCGGCGGTTACAAGGGTTACGGTTTCGGACTGATGGCAGAGGTACTTGCCGCCGCAGTGACCGGCAGCGTTAATTCACTGGATGTCAAAGGCCTGAAGTTAAAGGACGGGCCACCACACGACCTTGGTCAGTTCTACTTTCTGGTCGACCCGACAACCTTTGCCGGCGATCAGTTCTGGCAAAGAATTGAACGGCTCACCGACGCCGTTGAACAACAACCCAATGCACGGTTACCCGGCTCAAAGCGTGAGTTGCCAAACGAGGTTTCGATCTCTACGGATTTGTGGACGCAGACTCTTGCACTGGCAGCCGCTGACTAATATTCACCAGTTAAAATCAGTAGCTGACTAATTTATCTCAGCTACCACTGAGGATACGCTTCTACTCGACCTCAGTCAGCCAACAACTCTGCAAACGCACTTTCAAGCTGCTGCATCACATCGGCGTTTCTACCGGGTGATGCAGCACAGTGCCCCCAGTCAGATTCAATGACGCGCAACTCAGCGTTACTCATGGCGGCGACTTCAATTTCACTGTCTTCTGGTGGAAAGTACAAATCTGTACGACACGGCATCACCAGTGTCCGCGCCTGAATGGCAGACATTGCTCGCTTAAAGTCCCCTTCAAAAGCTGCATGTTGAGCGATATCAGCTTGCTGCCAGGTATCGAGCTTGGCGAGCAGATTGTTTGCATCCCATCTGCAATGGTCTTGCTCCCAATCGACCATTAGCTCTTCAAGCGCATTGAACCCCAGCGCTTTGTATCGATGATGCCGAAAGAATGACTGCGAATAGGCCCAACCACAGTAGACCCGACCAAACGCCTTCAACCCGACGACTGGCGCTTGCGTATAGCGTCCGTTGTTATAAATCGGGTCTGCACACAGCGCGGCTTTCACGCCGTCTAGAAATACGTAGTTGTGCGGAGAACACCGCGCCGACCCGCAAAATGGCATTAGCGCATCAACCATCGACGGATACAGAGCCGCGAAGTGATACGCCTGCAGCGCTCCCATTGACCAACCGGCAATCAATTTCAGCCGATTTACACCCAGTTCCTGTGTCAGGAGCCTGTGCTGCAGCTCTACATTGTCGTAGATGGATACTCGCGGAAACTTATCGGCCGCCTGAGACTCATGTGCGTTTCCGGGCGATGAAGACAAACCGTTGCCAAGCATATTGGTCGCAACGACAAAAAAGCGATCAGTATCAATCGCCCTGCCCCTGCCAAAGTACGCTTCGCAACTATCGTGAGTGCCAGTGTAATAGCTCGGTATCAAAACGGCATTGTCACCGGCATCGTTCAACCTGCCGTAGGTCTGGTAGGCCAGGCGAGCCTGCTTTAACACAGACTTACACTGCAGCATTACATCACCACACTCAAACACACGAACGTCAGTCATTTTGTTTCGCTACCAACTCTGACAGTTAGTAAAATTTCAAATAGCGATCACGCTCCCAGTCGGACACATGATTCATATAGCTATCCCACTCCTCGCGTTTGAATTGCACATAGGTATCTGCCATCAGGCTGCCAAACACCTCGCGTGACAGCGGGTCTGCCTCAAATGCATCAACTGCCTCTGCCAGCGTTCTGGGTAAATAGCTTATACCAAGGCTCGCCAGTTCTTCCGGTGTTTTAAGATACATGTTGTCTGTATGCGGCGCACCGGGGTCAATCTTCTCGCGTATACCCTCAAGCCCTGCGGCAAGCACCAGTGCACCGCCAAGATACGGGTTGTTGGCAATATCAGCTGCCCGTAATTCAACCCGCCCGCCACCCAACGGTACTCGCACAGCGTTTGTACGATTGTTGTTGCCGAAACAGGCAAACACAGGCGCCCAGGTAAAACCCGACATACTGCCTTCCTTAATCAGGCGCTTGTAGCTGTTGATGGTGGGTGTAATTACTGCACAAAGCGCGGGCAAGTGTTTTAAAATTCCACCGATAAAATAGTAACCATCCTGCCCCAGATTACATCCGCGACTGTCACTGTCCGAATCAAACAGGTTCTCACCGGTATTGATGTCAGCCAGCGACATATTGTAGTGCGCACCGCTACCGGCCCGGTCCGCAAAAGGCTTGGGCATAAACGACGCGTAGAAACCATGCTGATTGGCAACCTCATTGGTCAGCAACCGAAAAAACGTAAAGCGGTCTGCCATTTCCAGCCCTTCGAAAAAATTGAAATCAATTTCGAATTGTCCATTGCCATCTTCATGGTCAAAGGAGTAGACATCATAGCCAGTGGCATTAAGTGCCTGCACAATAGCGTCAAGTGCACCCAGACTGTCGAGTGTGGTGCGAACATCGTAAGCGGGCTTGGCTAAGTTGTCGCGCTGTCCTATCGGTATAGGCTGGCCGTTTTCATCATCTTTCAATAAAAACAACTCCGGCTCGATACCAAAGTTAAAGCGGTAGCCCATTTCCTTTGCCTGAGCCAACACACGCTTGAAGATTTGCCGCGAACAAGGCTCAAACGGCTTTCCCTCGCAATACAGATCACTGGCAAACCAGGCAACATTCGGCTGCCAGGGACAGATAATGACACTGTCCGGATCAGGATGCGGCGACACTTCCTCGTCACTGATGTCCTGGGGTACACCGTCGAGCGCTGCACCCGTGCACAACTCAGAGCCTCCCATCATCCTGTCGAGATGGGAGATCGGAACCATTTTCGATTTCGACACGCCGTGCATATCGACGTAGCTGGCGAGCGCATACTGAACCCCGCTGGACTCCAGATCCTTTCGCAACGTTGTGTAATCACCTTTATTGGCCATGGCTGACTCTACTTTTCCAGAATATCGGGTCAGTATCGGGTAAAAGTCCGCCGGGTTCCAGTGCCAGAGGTCAGTGAAATCGGC
>CALGNZ010000039.1 GCA_937957915.1 uncultured Granulosicoccaceae bacterium
TCCATTTGCATTACTAACTGTCGCCAGACAAATCCTCTTCCACTGGAAACCCGACGCGTGAGCGAGAATCTTTCCATAAGTGGCCTTCCTCACGCTGCGGGTTTCCATGTACGTTTTTCCATGTACGTTAGCCGTCCACAAGGGCATTTAGCAATCACGCCAGCACTGTCTTCGTGTTTGACACGCAGCAGCAGTTATTCAAAAGTAACGAACGCTGAATGCGACTAAATAGCGTTATAGCGTTTTGCCCCTGCTCTTCCCACGTTGAATGAGTTGTAAGGTTAATCGAGAAGCCGGGCCCGACGCACCATCGATAGTGCAGGTAAAAACTACACTTCCGCCAAATCCCCTTTCTCCTCCAGCCACGACTTACGATCAGACGAGCGCTTCTTGGCCAATAACATATCCATGATCCTGCTGGTCGCTTCGTAGTTATCTACAGTCAGGCACACGAGTCTGCGAGTATCAGGTGCCATGCTGGTTTCTCGCAGTTGTATCGGGTTCATTTCACCCAGGCCTTTAAACCGTGTGACCGTGACTTTGCCTTTGAGTTTTTCTTTTTCTATGCGCGCGAGCTCGTGGTTTTTCTCAGCCTCGTCAAGTGCGTAGATTTTTTCTTTGCCAACATCAATTCGAAACAACGGCGGCATGGCCACATACACATGGCGTGCAACCACTAATGATCGGAAGTGTTTAACAAACAGCGCACACAGCAACGTGGCAATGTGTGCGCCATCGGAATCAGCATCGGCGAGGATGCAGATTTTACCGTAGCGCAACCCGCTAAGATCGGTTGAGCCCGGATCAATGCCAATCGCTATAGAGATATCGTGTACTTCCTGCGAACCGAGCAATTGGTCCTGCCCTACTTCCCAGGTGTTTAGAATTTTTCCGCGCAGCGGCATGATGGCCTGAAAGTCGCGCTCGCGAGCCTGCTTGGCGGAGCCACCGGCCGAGTCACCTTCCACCAGAAAAAGTTCGGTGCGTTTCAGATCTGTAGAAACACAATCAGCCAGCTTGCCAGGCAGTGCCGGACCACTGGATATTTTCTTGCGCACTACTTTTTTACCGGCACGCATACGCTGAGTAGCAGCAGAAATAGCCAGTTGCGCTATTAAGTCACCTGATTCCGGATGTTGATTCAGCCAGTGCGCAAACGAGTCTTTCACCGCACCGGACACAAACGCCACGCAATCACGACTGGACAGGCGTTCTTTGGTTTGCCCGGCAAATTGCGGATCGCTCATCTTGACTGATAACACAAAGCTGACACGCTCCCAGGTGTCTTCCGGGGTGAGCTTGACGCCACGCGGCAACAGATTGCGAAACTCGCAGAACTCTCTGACCGCTTCACTGATGCCAGTACGTAATCCATTTACATGGGTACCACCCTGCGCTGTTGGCACCAGATTGACATAGCTTTCCTGCACAGCATCGCCGCCTTCAGGCAACCACAAAAATGCCCAATGGCAGGCTTCTGTCTTACCTTCGCGGCTGCCGACTATCGGTGCCACTGGCAACAAGCTGAAGCCTTCGAGCGCCTCCTGCAGATACGCCTCGAGCCCATCCTGGTAACACCACTCAATCTTCTCTTTGGTCTCTTCTATATACAGTTTTACTTTCAGGCCGCTGCATAACACGGCTTTGGCTCTGAGCACATGCTTGAGCCGGGGGATCGAAAACTTGCTGCTGTCGAAGTACTTTTTGTCGGGCCAGAAGCGAATGGTGGTACCGGTGTTTCGCTGCCCCACCTTGCCAATAGCTTTCAGCGGGTCAGCCTTATTGCCACCTTTGAAGGTAGCCAGATACTCTTTGCCGGCACGGCGGATTTTGACTTCAAGCTTTTTCGACAGCGCGTTGACCACAGATACGCCCACGCCGTGCAAACCACCGGAAAACTGATAGCCACCCGCATCGGAGAATTTGCCGCCAGCGTGCAGCGTACACAGGATAACTTCGACACCTGGCAGCTTGAGTTTCGGGTGTTTGTCGACCGGCATTCCACGGCCGTCGTCGGTGACCTCGACAGATCCGTCCTTGAAGAGCTTGACGGAAATTTCGCTGGCATAGCCTGCGATCGCCTCATCGACACTGTTGTCGATAACCTCTTGCGCAAGGTGATTGGGGCGAGTGGTGTCGGTGTACATGCCCGGGCGTTTGCGCACGGGGTCGAGGCCGCTCAGAACTTCGATGGAAGAGGCGTCGTATTTTGCAGCCATAAAGCGGTTTTATTCCTGATATCAGTGCGAGCTTGCTGTCAATCGTGTAGGGCGGTCAGTCAGGGCGCGCTCGCCGGAGCTAAGGTTCTGTGGTGCAGACTGGCCGCGAAGCGCGGAATGGTAACTGTTTTACCGACCCGCGTCAGGCATTCGCCACACAATTGCAGTCTGGTAGTTGTTGCGCGGGCAGCGATAACCGCGCTGGCGCATCATCGCCGGGCATTTTGTGGCTGCCAAATGGAGGCTATCTGCCGCGAAGGTGGTATTAATCTCCCGCACCCTTGATAATACGCACCTTGATAAAACCCCGCCGCCCCCTCACATCTGCTAATTAGCTTAATTAATTGCTGGAACACCATGTCTGATTCTCCATACATTGTCGAAGTAAACAGTGCGAACTTTGAAAGCGTGCTTGTACAGGGCTCAATGGAGCGCCCTATTCTGATAGATTTCTGGGCAGACTGGTGTGAGCCCTGCAAAACGCTGATTCCAATACTGGAAAAACTGGTTGAGGAATACCAGGGGGCGTTTCTGCTGGCCAAGGTAGACACCGAAGCCGAGCAAATGATTGCTCAGCAACTCGGCATTCGCAGCCTGCCAACCGTCAAACTGCTGATTCAGGGCCAAATCGTCGACGAATTTACCGGGGCATTGCCAGAGGGTGAGGTACGCGCTTTCCTCGAAAAACACATCCAGATGCCGGAGGGGCAAGCGGAAAATCCGGATGACCCGGTGGCCATTGCACAGGCACTACAGGCACAGGGTCAGACCGATCAGGCACTGGCGATATTGCGCGAAGCACAGGCAGCAGATCCGGAAAATGGCGATATTGCTATTCAGCTGGGGCTTGCCTGCGTAGCCGCTGGCAACTACGACGACGCACGCCAGTGCGTGGGAATCCTCAAAGAAGACGATGCCAAAAAACCGGAAGCAGCCAGGCTCCGTGGCATGCTGACGCTGTCTGACGCCGATGACGAAGCGCGCGATGAGGCCTCGCTCAGCGCTGCCGTCGAAGCCGACAAAACAGACAGTGAAGCTGCTTATTTACTGGGCATCAAGCAGGCACTGCGCGGCGACTTCGAAACATCGATCAACGGCCTGTTGAACCTGATGCAGCGCGATCGGGCATACGGTGATGACGGCGCTCGCAAGGCCATCCTGTCGATCTTCGACATTATGGGTGATGATCCGAAGGTTGGAGTATTGCGGCGCAAGATGTTCAACTATTTGCATTGATGGGATGAAGCCTGACCGAATATCGGTTAGGCCGACCCCGTGCCGACCCCATGAGGTGATTGCGCAAAGATGCCCGGAGTTTTGGCGCATCCCCGAATTTGGCAGCCGCAGGGTGGCATGAGCGCCAGGCGCATCCCCCTTCATGACATCTCCTGTCACGCTCCGCTGTAACGTGCTTCAACCTCCACAATACCGGCCTCAAATTGCCCCACGTAGCGTCGATCAAACTCGCCAGCGGTGCATAGCGTCGTCGGGTCTTCAATCAGGTCGGTAAATAGTATGCCATTCAGGTGATCGGCTTCATGCTGGAATATTCCAGCACACACTCCCTTGACGTCGAAGTCGAGCGCGTTGCCATTGCGATCGACCCCCTGAACCCGAATCACCGGGCACCGAGGCACGATAGCGCGCAGGTTCGGAATCGATAGACACCCTTCGAAATTGCCAAAGCGCTCCTCGGTCAGGTAAGTGATCACCGGGTTTATCATCACCGTCAGCGGGTATTCCGGCCTGAACGGATAACGTGGATTGTGCAACGCTTCGGCAACAAAAATGCGGCGGGTGTCATCGACCTGGTTGGCAGCAATGCCAGCGCCGTTGGCATGTCGCTTGGTTTCAATGAGATCATCAATAAACTGCTGTACTTCAGGCGTGCTGATCTCGCTAAGCGGCACTTCCAGCGCTGTTCGCCGCAGCGTCGGGTGGCCTATTTCAATAATGTCGAGAATGCTCAATTGTAATTCCTGTTTGCGGGATAGCGTTTAACGCTCAGACTCGGCGGGTTAAAAACCCCTCTCCGGATGCAGTGCCTTATTCCCGTGACTATACCCGGCGCAACACCAAAAACAGCCTGCCCGCCGCGCCTTCACCTCAACCTTCACCTCAAGGCAGCCACCTGACCCAGCTTACGGCAGCTACACTCCATTGCACCTTTCTATACTAGCCTCAGACCATCAGCACATTGTGTGATAATACAACGCTACCGGCATTGGAGA
>CALGNZ010000040.1 GCA_937957915.1 uncultured Granulosicoccaceae bacterium
TGAAATATCCGCGGGATTCAGCGCACCCAATTGAATCCGCATGCGTCTGTCCTGTGACCGTTTGCTGTCATCGCCGTCGGTGGAAACCGAATCCGAGCTGACCAGCTGCCCGACACTTTGAATGATTCCGGTAAACATAAGGTGGTTTCCCTAATCGGTAAAAACGGAAGATTTAACCTGAGTACGTGGCAAAGACCGCAGCGGCTTGTAAACAGTTGCTCACGCAAAGGCTCGATTTTGCGGGCAAGACTGGCGACAACACGCCACAGCCAGCACTGTTCCGCACAGCCAGGCGCTCGATTACACGCTGGCAAGCGACACGCTGTTTCACTGCCAGCGAGTATACCCGCTTGGCGAAGATGTGTATCTTCACCTCGCCTCACGAAACTCCTACACGCCGGACTCTGATGACAAAACTCCAGACTACTGTCAGCCCCCTCAATGACGTGAAACAGACTATTTGTTCACGCGGCAATTGGGCCATATCCTTTCTTACCGTGACAGCGATTTTACTCGGCGGAGCGAACTCGGCGTTCGCCATGCATCCTGCCTGCACTCTGGCGTCCGCAGACGCTGACGGCGATGGCTGGGGATGGGAAAACGACAGAAGCTGCCTGGTTAGCGTGGATTCTGCACCAGCAAGTAACGCAGATACCAGCACTGGCAATTCCGGATTACCGATTTGCGCCAATGCCGGCAGCGATGCGGACGGTGATGGCTACGGCTGGGAAAATGAAGCCAGCTGTATTGTTGCGGCATCAACTCAAGTGAACAACCCGTCATCGGCAGAGACGCCATCGGCAGATACCGGCGAGTCGACAAAGCCTGCCTGTGCAAATTCGAGCAGCGACCCGGATGGCGATGGCTACGGCTGGGAGAGTGATCGCAGTTGTTTAGTGACAGCAGATTCCGCCACGGCGCCGAACAACACGGGCGATGGACCCACACCAGTCAGTGATCTGTCTCAGCCGCTCAAATTTATGGCGATGGGCGATTCAATCACCCATGGCGTGGCCCGAAACTCAGCCAAATCGTATCGCCACGACTTCACCAATCTGCTAAGTGCGGCAGGCTGCAGCTATACCATGGTCGGCTCGCAGCGCGGCAATCTTGGGCATGACACCTTTGTCTCTGCACATGAAGGCTACAACGGCCATCGCGCCGATCATTTTTTAACCGGCCTGAATAACTTTGCCGGTAACAATGAAGGGGTGTCGGTGGCGGTTAATCGCGACAAGCCCGACCTGGTGCTCGTGCACCTTGGCACCAATGATATGCTGCAAGGTCAGAACGTTGAAGACACCGTGGCTGAAATCGATCAGGTCGTGTCAATCATTCTGGACGCGGGCGCCGATGTCCTGCTGGCGAATGTCGTGCCTGTATTTGGCTATGGTGCGCAAACCAGGACACAGCAACTCGGCAACCAACTGCAAAGCTACGTCGCACAACTGGCTGATTCACGGGTGAACATTGTTGATGTCAGATCCGGATTCACCAATGCAATGATGCTCAGCGACAACCTGCACCCAAACCCTGCGGGCGAGGCTCATATTGCCAGAGCTTTTTTTAATGCCGTACAAAACTCCGGAAAATGCCTGCGCCGGTAATTGCCACTCACCACCTGGGCCGCAGAAACTGCCATCACGGTCCCAATCGTACTAGCGCGGCACCCTGATACTGCTCGGGGTTTCGGTGGCCGCGTTACGCCGTGCGATTACGGTAACCCCCGCCAGTGTCAGCACGCCACCCAGTAAAATGCGCATGGTTAGCTGATCGCCCAGCAGCACCGCACCGAACCCAATCGCAAACAGCGTCGACAGGGTGATGAACGGTGACACCTGATTGATCGGGTAGCGCTGTAATAGCCAGTAGAATGCCCCGTGACCAATTATTGTTGCACCGACGGCTGAGTACAACGGGGTCCAGTAGTCAATAATCGGGATACTGCGCAACATCTCTATCGACGGAGACTCAAACACCATAGCCAACAAAGACAGCGACAGCGTGGCCAAAACGGCAATCCACGCCTGAAGATTGAACACCCCGACATCCTTCAACTGCCGCATCCAGATAGAAGCCACTGCGATCGACAACGACCCGCCGACAACCAGAACCAATGACAAGATATGATCTGCGCCGACCGGCTCGAAGCCAATGATAACGACCCCGCAAAACGACAGCGCAATCGCCAGCGTTCGAGTCCAGCCTATTCTTTCATGTAAAAACAAAATCGCGAGTATCGTTGAAAACGGCACCACCAGCTGTGCCGCAATGGCGACCGCAGAGACATTCTCTGTCGCGTACATAGCGAAAAACATCAACGGATAGTGCACGACACCCAGCATTAGCCCAATCATCACAATGCGCCTCATTTGACCGGGCACCAGCCGCAGAAACGGCAACAGCAGCAACAACACAATCGCAAATCTGATCGCGCTGAACAGAATCGGACCAAACAGCTCGGTGCCCAGCTTGCCCGCGATAAAATTAAAACCCCAGCAGGCATTAGCAAATACCAGTAGGGCCAGATGTGAAGGAGTCATAGGTAATGGACCGTGTAACTATGGTGACAGGCCAGCGCACAGTTACGAAGACAAATCGCAGGCAGGAATCGCGGCGGGGAATCAGAGAAATATAGCCCTAAACGGAGAGTCGGTGCAAAAAACGCATTCACAGGTGCCCACAGAAGTCTGCGCTGCAAAACCTCTGCTAAGGCTATCGCGCACTGCCGATGCGTTTATGGCATCCCGCAGGGCAAAATCTCCCTGCAGACCTCACCAATGCGCCCCCGCACTGACCTGAATGTCTTCCATCGTTAGAGCCGGTGCCACTTCGCTGCAGAGAAAAGCCACCAACGCTGCCACTTCTTCAGGCTGCACTAATCGCTGCTGGGGATTGGCGGTGCGAATTTCTTCAATGATCTCAGACTTGTCGCAACCGCGTTCCCTGGCCGCAACCGTTGCGGTGTTGTGCATCATAGGCGTCTCTACCCAGGTTGGACTGACGGCAACGCAACTCACGCCGTGCGGCGCCCCCTCGACGGCTACAGCACGAGTCAGCCCAAGCAAGCCGGCTTTTGATGCACTGTACGATGCACTATCCGCCACTGCAGTACGGGCTGCCGTAGAGGCAATATTGATGATTCTTCCCCACCCGTGCTGCTTCATCGATGGCAAGCACGCCCTGATTACGCGAAACGGCCCTGACAGGTTGGTATCAATAACCTCCAGCCACTGCGCTTCTGAATGTGTGGCGACCGGCTGATAACTACTGACACCCGCCGAATTAACGACAACATTGACCGGCCCGAAGCGATCAACAGCCGCAGCCACACACCGCTCAACCGAGCCCGTTTCCCCGACATCAATGGCCGCGATCAGGGCGCCGGGAAGCTGTGTTTCCATGTCCGCACGGTACCGGGCATCAGCCGCACGGCGCGAGGCAGCAACAACCTGCACCTGCTGCTTTAGCAACTCGCGTGATATCTCCAGCCCGATTCCTGAACAGCCTCCAGTGACCAGCGCAACTCTGTTTCTTACCATTTTTCTTCAATCTCGAACCAACCACACGGGAACAAACCGACAACATACACAAACACCGGCCAAAAATCCGGTTGAGCCGTTGCTGCCCGACCCCGGCCTGGCAAACTGATGGCACGCCACGCCAGTATGCCCGAGTGAACCTTCCACTTCGTGCACTCTGACAGCCCGAGGGCTGCGGTGTGCTATAGTCTCGCGTTTTTCACGGCCATCAGGTCAGCATGCACCAGTCATTTGCGTTAAAACTCCCGGAAGCCACAAAAACCACATGGGGCCATTTATATGGTAGCGCCAGCGCGCTGGCGGCCGCAGAGGCGGCACGTGCCAATGACGGACTGACTCTGGTCGTCACGCCGACCACCGCGGACGCCTACCACTTTGAGCTGGCGTTGCAGTTTTTCGTGGGCGACAGTCTGCAGATTTACAGCTTTCCCGACTGGGAAACCCTGCCCTACGATCTGTTCTCCCCGCATCAGGATATCGTCTCCGAGCGCCTGAAAACGCTATACCATCTGCCGAATTTAAAACGCGGCATCCTGGTACTGCCGGTATCAACACTGATGCAACGCCTGTGTCCACCTTCATTTCTCCACAGCCACGCCATGATGATCAGCGTCGGTGACGAGCAGCCAATTACGGAATTTCGCAGCAAACTGGCTGATGCAGGTTATCGCAGTGTCAGTGAAGTAACCGAACACGGTGAATACGCGGTGCGCGGATCGCTTCTCGATTTGTTTCCGATGGCCAGTGACCGACCTTTCCGCATTGATTATTTCGATGATGAAATCGAAAACATCTACAGCTTCGACCCGTCCGATCAAATTGCACGAAAGGAAGACAAGCTCGAAAAAATCGAGTTGCTGCCGGCGCGAGAGTTCCCGATGGATGAAGCCGGTATCACCCGATTTCGCAAGGGCTTCAGGCAGAGCTTTGATGCGGTTCGCGAAAGTCCGATTTATCGAGATGTCAGCAATGGCGTTGTGCCATCAGGCATCGAATACTACATGCCACTGTTTCTGGATGAGATGGTGACTATCTTTGACTACCTGCCGGAAGATGTAACGGTCATACAGTACAAAAACTGTCTGGCTGCTATGGAACAGTTCTCCGAGCAAACCGAGGACCGGTACGAGCAACGACGACATGATATCGAACGCCCGGTGCTGCCGCCGCGCGAGTTATTTATCGATGCGGATACCGTTACCCGCGAATTCAGGCAGCGCACCACAATCAGTATCAGTGCCGCTGAAGTTGCTGAAGGACGTGGCAAATATAATTTTGATTCGCTGGCACCCGGCAAGTACCCGATAACCGTAAGACTTGAGCAGCCACTGGGTATGCTGAAGCAATTTATAGAACAATTTGACGGTCGCATTTTATTTGCAGCAGAGTCTGCCGGGCGACGTGAAGTATTTATGGAGCTGTTAATCGGCAACAATATAGCGGTTGCCCCGGTTGCCGATTTTGAGGAGTTTTTCAACTCCGATCGTCGCTTTTGTATTTGTACAGCACCACTCGACGAAGGCCTGCACCTGCCATCATCGAACATTGCAATAATTTGCGAGTCACAGCTTACCGGCAATCGTGTCGCACAAAGCCGCAGATCCAGACGCCAGACTCGCGACAGCGATGCGGTCATATCTAACCTTGCAGACCTGACACTTGGCGCCCCGGTGGTACACATTGACCATGGCGTCGGGCGCTATCTTGGTTTGCAAACCCTGGACGTAGGCGGTGCCAACACCGAGTTTCTGACTCTCAACTATGCCAACGACGACAAACTTTATGTGCCGGTATCGTCACTGCATCTGATAAGCCGCTACACAGGTGCTTCGGAAGAGTCCGCACCGATGCACCGACTCGGTGGCGAACAATGGCAGAAGGTAAAAAAGCGCGCAGCACAAAAAGCGCACGACGTTGCAGCAGAGCTATTGGAAATTCATGCACGTCGGGCAGCCAAGCAGGGTTACGCCTACAAGGAAGAAACCAACAACTACGGAGTATTTGCAGAGACGTTCCCGTTTGAAGAAACACCAGACCAGGCACGCGCCATTGAAGAAGTGGTGAAAGATATGCGTTCGGAACAGCCGATGGATCGAGTGGTCTGCGGTGACGTAGGCTTTGGTAAAACAGAAGTGGCAATGCGAGCCGCCTTTGTTGCAGTCGATGGCGGCAAACAAGTAGCCATACTGGTACCGACCACCTTACTTGCCCATCAGCATCATCAGAATTTTCTTGATCGCTTTGCAGACTGGCCAATACAGATCGAATGCCTGTCACGCTTTCGCACAGCCAAAGATCAGGAAGCAGCAGTAAAAGCACTGGCGTCCGGGGGCGTTGATATCGTTGTCGGTACGCACAAACTGCTACAAAAATCGGTAAAGTATAAAAACCTCGGGCTGGTAATCATTGATGAAGAACACCGCTTCGGCGTGCGCCATAAAGAGCACATGAAAGCGCTGCGCTCGGAAGTAGATATACTGACTCTAACGGCAACCCCGATACCTCGCACACTCAATATGGGGTTGTCCGGACTTCGCGATCTTTCCATCATCGCCACACCACCGCCAAACAGACATGCCATTAAAACGTTTGTCGGTGAGTGGTCTGATGTGCAAATAAAGGAAGCCTGCCAGCGTGAGCTCAGTCGTGGCGGACAGGTGTACTTCCTGCACAATGAAGTCAAATCCATTGAACGAATTGAAAGGCAACTCACCGAGATAATACCGCAAGCCACCATCCGCGTAGCGCATGGCCAAATGCGTGAACGCGAGCTCGAGTCTGTGATGCTGGACTTTTATCATCAGCGATTTAACATACTGATTTGCACCACCATTGTTGAGAGCGGAATCGATGTGCCGACCGCCAATACCATCATCATTAACCGCGCCGACAAACTCGGGCTAGCACAGCTTCACCAATTACGCGGTCGCGTTGGTCGCTCACATCATCGTGCCTATGCCTATCTGATAGCCCCTCCGGAAAAGTCGATGACTAAAGACGCTGAAAAACGACTGTCAGCGCTTGAGTCACTCGAAGAGCTGGGTGTCGGTTTTACCCTGGCAACTCACGACCTTGAGATTCGTGGTGCCGGCGAACTACTTGGTGACGAACAGAGCGGGCAAATTCAGGAAATAGGTTTTACCCTGTACACACAATTGCTCGAACGGGCTGTAGCCGCGTTAAAATCCGGCAAGTTACCGGATACTGAATCACCACTGGCGCAGTCTACTGAAGTTGACCTTGGTATACCGTCATTGCTGCCAGCCGACTATGTTGCCGATGTGCACACTCGTCTGGTGCTATATAAGCGCATATCCAACGCCGACAGCACGGAAAATCTTGACGAGTTGCGAGTTGAATTAATCAACCGCTTCGGGTTATTACCAGATGCAGCAAAATACCTTTTCCATACCACGGAATTTAAACTGATCTGCCAGCAACTGGGTGTCACCCGATTGCAGGCAGGTGCCAGCGGAGGCCGTATAATTTTCGATGAGAAACCGAATATTGATCCATCGCTGTTAATCGACCTGATCCAGAAACAATCATCAGAGTTCGGCTTCGATGGGAAAAACACGCTGAAATTTAAAAGCGAACTGGATGAACCGGAACACAGAATCGAGTACATTGCCGGTTTGCTTGCAAAATTTAAAATGAACGAGGCCGCATAGTGTCCCTATTGAGAAAGTTACTGCTTATAGTTGCAGCACCGTTGTTGCTTGCGCTGAGTAAACCAGGACTCGCCATTAACTATGACGTCGAGTTAATTATATTCGAGCACGCCCGCAACACAAGTGTTGGCAGCAGCTCAAGCTATCTGTACCCGGTGTTAGATCGCGCGCGCCGTATACCGACTGAAGCTACAGAAGCAAACGCACCGCTGCAACCACTGCCAAAACTACGACTACTGGACGATGCAGAGAAGATCAAACAGTCAGGCAACCACCGATTGCTGTACCACGGAGGCTGGAGACAAACAGACTTTGATCGGGAAAACGCGCCGTATATGTCGATAGCACTCGGTGCCAGACAGGAAGTATTTGTAGAGCCCGGTGATGGCGATAAAAACTATTTGCGCGCTTTTAGATTGCCACCACTAAATCTCGATCAAAACATGGCATCGAAAAACACCTATCAGCTGTTCGGTGGCGTCAAGGTATGGGTTGGTCGCTTCCTGCACTTTGAAACGCGGCTGGCCTATACACCGGCTAACGGCAGAGTGTCCTACAAATTCGAGAGTGAGCGACGCATGAGAAGTCGACAAATGCATTATATCGATCACTCCAGAGTAGGTATTTTGATCAAAATATTTCCGGTGGATGAAACTGCCCCGAACTAGTATTGCTGCGCGATTATTAACACAAACACCGACCTGGTCGAACGGGCAACTCAGGCAGATTGTGCGACCAGATCCACACTGTGTAAGCTGTTAAAGCGCTTAACCGAATAAGGGCTCGCATAAACCGATCTATCGCCATTCAATTCAGAAAAGATTCAGTACTGCTGCATCAGCATAGCCTCCAACATCACCAGAGCCGGAGCGCATCAGATGATCTGCAAAAACAATAGCAGCAACAATACAACAGCCGCACTATCTGTCGGCAATCGCAACAATGGATTGATTAAGGTTGCATTAACAGTCGCGACGTCCCTGCTGTTAACGTTAACCAGCCAGGCGGCAATGGCAGGTTCCTCGCACAGCTTTACAGAATATGCGCGCGTCGTCAGCGTCGAGCCTGTGTATCGCAACGTCACTGTTCGCGAGCCGCAAAGAATCTGTCGCCCGGCGCGCCACAACAATCATTATCAACATCGCTACAACAATAACCGAAGCCACCATCAACCGGCTCCACAGCGATACAACCGTTCCCATCGCGCCCGCAACAACGCAGATGTATTTGTCGCGGGTGTCATCGGCGGGGCAATCGGCCGCGAACTATCCAGGTCAGTTACCGGCCGACCTGATACGGGTGCGACTATCGCCGGCGCTGTGATTGGATCAGCGATTGCCAGCAACGTGGTGAAGAGCAACCACCGACGCAGCAACAGCCACGCACATCATAACCAGCGCACAACACAACGCTACGCGCCGGTTGAGCAAAATCGCAATGGTCGTGGCCATTACCGCACGAACCAGGCGCACCATCGTCGGGATGGCAGGCACCACAATCGTACTGAACAGCATTGCAGCACGACAGTACAAACACGGACTGAACGCAAGCAAAACGGCTTTAATGTTACTTACCGCTATCGCGGGCATCACTACCAGACTCATACCCGTCGTCACCCGGGCGAGCGGCTGGCTATTACTGTGACAATAGATCCGCAAAAATACTAGCCCGACAACCAGCGCTTAGAGCTCACCGGCGAAATTCATTTCGCATTGAAGAATCGAGCTGGTAAGCTCCGAGACAGCAAGTTTTCGCTAAGGTTATGCAACAATCAGTCGTTTCTAGTGCACAAATTCAGGCACAACACCATCGGGGCAGAAGTTTAAATTGAATACCAGCATTAAAAAACTCTCGCGATTCGTGTTGTTTGCTGCGCTAACGCTTGCAGCTGCCGGCACAGGAATGACCGCCAAATGCCAACCAATTGATCGTGAAAAATCCATCTCCAATATTCTTGAGCGTAACCCGGGTAGCAAGGTTCTCAAGATAGCGGAGCACACTGACGACGCCGGATGTGCAATGCTTAAAATTCGCATTCTGGTCGACGGCACTGTGAAGGCGGTCACGGTTAACCCGAAAGGAACATAATCATGCGTGCACTGGTTATTGAAGACGATAACACCCTCCGCGAGCAAATCGTCGATCGACTACAGGCCGAAGGGTTTGCTATCGACGCTGCTGCCGACGGCGACGAAGGTTTGTATCTGGCGCGTGAAATGCCGGTTGATGTAGCCGTGGTCGATCTTGGCCTGCCTGGCACTGACGGCATGGAAATCATTCGAAAGGTCCGCGATGAAGGACACCTGTACCCGATACTGATTCTGACTGCGCGTGATCGCTGGGAAGATCGTGTGGCGGGGCTGGAAGCTGGTGCCGACGACTACTTGGGCAAGCCGTTCCACCTTGAGGAACTTCTGGCTCGTCTCAGAGCACTGTTGCGTCGAGTTGGCGGATGGGCGCATCCGGTACTCGATTTCGACGGACTGCGCATCGAAACTCGAGAACAACAGGTGACTGTCGCCGAACAGGCAGTGTCTCTGACTGCGTTTGAATACCGCGTACTTGAATACCTCGCCATCCACGCCGGAGAAGTCATCTCCAAACCGGTGTTACTCGATCATTTGTACGACGAAGATACCGAACGAGACACCAACGTTCTCGAAGTATTTGTCAGACGTCTGCGGCGCAAACTCGACCCGGAAAGCACTTTAAACCCGATTGAGACCCTGCGCGGTCGAGGTTATCGTTTTGCCCTGGAGAGAACTAAAACCACAGAATCCTGATTGTATTAGCGATCAGGGAACGCGCGGCTAATGTTGGGTTTAAGGTCTTTGACTCAGGGAAATAACTACAACCAAAACGACATCACGCACGCCGCTAACTTACGTGGCAAACGCAAAGATACCCACAAGCATCGATACCAACTTTTACAATACTTTGCCCCTGACTCAATGTGTATATCACGAGTCATAGCGTAGCATCGTGTGCATGATCGCCTGCGAAGCTAACGACAACTGATGAACTCAATCTCTGTTCGACTGTTACTTGCCGCGGCGCTTGTCATGGCTGTTTTTATCGGGGTGACAACGCTTGCCATCCAACACACGGTTGACCAACGTGCAGAGACCGCCTCCTTCGAACGCATGCAGGGGCAGATCTACGCGCTACTCGGCAGTACAGACATTGACCCTAGCGGCGCTATATCTGTAGACAATGCAGACATGCCAAACCCCCGCATGCGTCAGCCTATGTCGGGGCACTATGCTGAGGTGCGTGACTACAACCTGGCGCAGGTTTGGCGCTCACCGTCACTGACGTCAGAACTGCCAAGCAGTGGCGAAGGTGCTATCGGCCAGTGGATTTTTACCAAAGAAGAACATCCACAACTGGGACCTCTGTTTATATTGCGTTTCGCTGTCGAATGGCTGCTGCCAGAGGGCGACATTGCCGCCTACCAGTTCATTGTTGGCGACAGCCGTAAAGAATTTAACCATCAACAAAGCACATTCAATCGCAACCTGTGGATTTCTATGCTAACCATGGGCGCATTGCTGCTCATGTCTATTGCATTGATTCTGGCCTGGGGACTGAGCCCCATTCGGCGTATTTCACGACAACTGAATCAAGTGGAGAATGGCACACGAGAATCTCTGCCTAACACTGTGCCCGTTGAGTTGCACCCGTTAACCAGTCGTATAAACGCGTTGATCGCCAGTGAACGTGGCAGACAAAAGAGATATCGGCATACCCTGGACGATCTGGCCCACAGCCTAAAAACACCACTCAGTGTGTTAAGAAATATCGGCGTTGAATCTGACGCCGAAATAACCCGCCAGGCCACCCGCATGGAACAGATTATCGGTTATCACATTAAGCGTGCAGACGCTGGCACCCGCCGCTTACTGACACCACCAATCAAGGTGGCGCCAACGGCTGAAAGAATTATTCGCACACTTAAGAAAGTGTACCGCGACCGCACTATCGAGTTTTACAACAAGATTGATGCGGCTGATCAGCTGCGTATCGAAGAAGCAGATCTCATGGAGCTGCTTGGCAATCTGCTGGAAAACGCCTGTAAATACGGAGCCTCAATCATTGAACTCACGCTTGTCAATGATGCCACTGGCAAGCACCCGGGCGGACTCCTGCCAGAGGCCATAAAGCAACGCAGCAGGCGTAGTTTTTTAGCTAAAAACAGTGCCGATACCAACCTCGTGCATGTGTACATTGATGACAATGGTCAGGGGTTTCCGGCAGATCAGGTTGATAATTTAATTACCCGGGGAGTACGTGCTGATACCAGACGCGAAGGACAGGGAATCGGTCTGGCCATAAGCAATGAACTGGTAGAGAACTACGGCGGCACCATCACTCTGAGCCAAAGCCCTTTTGGTGGCGCACGTGTGTGCATTACGATGCCTGCAGTGGTTAACCCTGAATAAACCGCACGACGCAGGTAAATCTGAATACAGCGTTTAGCCTCAGGCTATAATGTGCCAACCTTCATTCGTACTTGATTGCACAACATGACCGATCTGTCCCATGCCATCGCAAAAGTAAAGTCCACCCTGCCGGCTGTAGACAATGGAATTGCACAGGCCCTTGCACCTACCGGCACATTGCGCGTCGGCATCAATTTGAGTAATTTTCTACTGGTTACCGGCGAGTCTGAAAACGGACAACCTGTTGGTGTATCTCCCGACATCGCGAAGGTACTCGCTGACCTGATAAACTGTGAAGTCGACTATCGATGTTTTGCATCACCCGGTGAAGTCGCTGACGCTGTTGGAGATGACGCCGCGGGAGAAAACCAGTGGGATATCGGCAACATTGGCGCAGATCCGGCGCGGGCCGCGTTTATCGCATTTACCGATGCCTACTGCGAAATAGAAAGCACTTGTCTGGTGCCGGCCGGCTCGGACATAAAGTCGTTTGCACAAGTGGATCAGCCCGGCATTCGCATCGCCACAAAACATCGCGCCGCCTATACGCTGTGGCTCGAACGCAATCTACAACAGGCAGAACTTGTGCAGGTTGAATCGATCGATGCATCTTTTGACGCTTTTGTTGATCAAAAGCTCGAGGTGCTGGCAGGTTTGCGCCCACGCTTGCTCGACGACGTTAAGCGACTGCCCGGCGCGTGCGTATTGGATGACAAGTTCGCTGCCGTGCAGCAGGCCATTGGTACCCCCAATAACCGCGACCCGGCTGGCGCGTCTTACCTGCAGCTGTTTGTTAATGCGGCAAAGCAATCCGGCCTTGTACAGGCACTTATCGATAACCATGGCGTCAATGGTAAACTATCCGTTGCACCGTAAAACAAACCAGCCACGCTTGTAATAACGCGAACTCGTAAGAACACAAAGTCGTAAGAACACAAAGCTCCAAAAATAGAACGAACCTAAACTAACCATGCTCGCAACGACGCGAGCCAGCCTGGATACCTGTCATGAAAGATGCTGTGATTGTCTCAACTGCCCGCACCCCGATCGGGCGTGCCTTTCGCGGCGCACTGAATAACATTAAATCCCCCACCATGATGGCTCACGCAATCACTCACGCGGTTGATCGCAGCGCTGTCGACCCGGCAGAGATTGACGATGTGGTGATTGGTACCGTACTGACCGCCGGCACAGCAGGCAGCAACATCGCCCGGCATGCCTCTCTGGCAGCAAACTTACCGGCCACCGTCTCTGCGCAAACAATGGATCGCCAGTGCTCATCCGGCCTGATGGCAATCGCCACCGCAGCAAAACAAATCATGGTCGACGGTATGCAAGTGTGCGTCGCCGGTGGCCAGGACAACATATCCGGTGTGCAAAAGCAGTATCTCGGCTGGAGCGCTGAGGAGATGGATCCGAACGTCACAGCCCATGCAAAGCATGCCTATATGCCGATGCTGAAAACCGCTGAGTACGTCGCTGATAAATACTCTATCAGCCGTGAGGTTCAGGATGAATACTCGTTCGCTTCTCAACAACGAACGGCAGCTGCACAACAAGCCGGAAAATTTGACGACGAAATTGTCGCAATCTCTGCGACGAAAGCCATCGTAGACAAAGAGACAGGCGCGGTCAGCTACGAGGACGTAACGCTCGAAAAAGACGAGGGTAACCGCCCGGAAACAACCCTCGAAGGTCTGCAGTCGCTGAATCCGGTGCTCGAGAATGGCGTAATAACCGCCGGAAATGCCAGCCAGCTCTCCGATGGTGCATCAGCCTGCGTAATAATGGATGGCAAACTGGCGGAACAACGCAATCTGGCACCGCTGGGTATCTATCGGGGTATGTCCGTTGCCGGCACCGAACCGGAACAAATGGGCATCGGCCCTGTGTTTGCGATACCCAAACTGTTAAAGCAGCACGGTTTAAAAGTTGATGATATCGGCCTTTGGGAGCTCAACGAAGCGTTCGCCGTGCAATGCCTGTACTGCCGCGACGAACTGGGTATCGACCCGGATAAATACAACGTCAATGGCGGCTCCATCTCCATTGGCCACCCCTACGGTATGACAGGCGCGCGCACTGCAGGTCACGCGTTGATAGAAGGCAAACGCCGTGGCGTAAAATATGTGGTCGTGAGTATGTGCGTCGGTGGCGGCATGGGTGCGGCGGCATTGTTTGAAGTGGCGTAACCGCCAAGGCACCGAGCACGAGCACAGAGCACAGAGCACAGAGCACAGAGCAAAAAAAGCTACCTGCGCTGAGAACAACAGTGCAACACCGCCTCAACAGGTTGTGTTGCACTGATTCAAATCAACTCGGCGGATTCATCGATCAGGGAAGCTTGCGCTGTGGTGTTCAGCTAAAGCCTGTGCTCACGGCCTCAGCGAGCACCCGCTGCACATTCGCAACCGAGCCGCGCACATTAGCTTCGATATCACTGAAACTGATGCCGTTAACAGATTTGCCCGCAGCCCGATTCACCACCATCGCACAGCAGGCGTAATCGATACCCAGTTCGCGCGCCAGCGATGTCTCGGGCATTCCGGTCATGCCTACAATCGTGCAGCCGTCGCGTTCCATGCGCACAATTTCTGCGGCGGTCTCTAGCCTTGGCCCCTGCGTTACGCCATAAACACCGTTCGGAATATGTGCCACACCCGCCTTCTCTGCTGCGGCCAGCAATCGTTCGCGAACACTCGACGCATAGGGCTCGGTAACGTCGATGTGTTCAAACTTGTCCCTTGTTCCTGAATGAAACGTGTGTGCTCGCCCGTAGGTGTAGTCGATAATTTGATCAGGAATAACGATAGCCTGGTCTACGCAATCGTCAGTAATACCGCCAACCGCCGCCAGCGCGATGGTGTGAGTAACCCCGATCTCGTGCAGCGCCTGAATATTTGCCCGGTAGTTGACCAGATGCGGCGGAATAGTATGCCTGCGGCCGTGTCGCGCAAGAAAGATGACATCAACACCATTCAACTCGCCGTGAATCAGCGGACATGAAGGCGCACCATAGGGTGTTTTTACCATCTCCCGGTGATGCACCGTCAGTCCGGGCATACTGGTAACACCGGTGCCACCGATAATCGCGATTTTGGCCATTGCTTAGAACCTGTTGGTATCAGTCGAGGAACGAATAGGAATAGAACGCTGTATCAGCGCTCTGACTGGCTGGACAGCAATTGTAACCGAGACTGAATCTGTTTCTGTTTTCCAGCACCCAACTTTCGTGCGGGTTCACGACGCCGCAGGGTCAACCGGCGTGCTACCTGTACCGGGTCGCCAACACGGATCTCAACGTTCTCGCAGGCTCGCACAGCCGCCTGCCGATCATTACAAATCAGCGCCACATCAGTGCCCGCATTTATTGCCAGCAGCGCCGTCTCCGACTGATGAGCTATCCCGGTCGCAGCACCCATTGACAAATCATCGCTGACAATGGCCCCGCTATACCCAAGCCGCCGACGCAATACTTCCTGCTGCCAAAACACCGATAAACTGGCCGGCATCTCATCGACTGTGCTGTAGATTACATGCGCCGGCATAACGGCTGCCGCGTCGCCGACAAGCTGTGCGAACGGCTGCATTTCAGAACCAGCGATCTGCTCGTATTCACGAGGGTCTGTAGCAAACCCGAGGTGTGTATCATTTTGTACCCCGCCGTGACCTGGAAAATGTTTGATAACGCCGACCATACCGCCTTCGCGGTAACCCGCCAGTGCCGCCCTTGCGAGCTCCACGACACCTGTAACCGAACTGTGCAACGCTCGATCGCCAATCACCGATGACACCTCGTGGTCAATGTCCACACAGGGCGAGAAACTGAAATCGATATCGCAACTGGCCAGTTCCAAGGCCACCAAATGACAGGTGTCGGTTAGTAAGCTGCAAGCCTGACCGGCCTCCGTTTCATACAGGTTACCAAACTGGCGCATCGGCGGGATTGCGGTGAAACCGTCGCGAAAACGTTGTACACGCCCTCCCTCGTGATCAACGGCTATTAGTAACTCGCCAGATCGGGCTGCCCGAATTTGCGCCACCAGTCGCTGAAGCTGAGCCTTGTTGTCGTAATTGCGCGTGAACAACACAATGCCACCAACGCTGGGATGCGCTATCAACTCGCGGTCTTCGCCAGTTAACTCAACGCCCTCAACATCTACCATCAGCGGGCCCGGATCAATTATCTGCCCCGGATCAATTTTATTCATAAGAGATGCGCAGAGTTAAGGTGCATGCTTGCAACGTGCATTGTGAGACACACGGACAGGTGAAAAGAACAGCCAAATTAGAGCCTCAAATAGAACAGCCCAACCAAGGGAAATTCAGCACTTCGGCCCCCGCAACGAGGCGCCATAAAGACTCATTTTCCCTGCCATTCATCTGACAGCGTGACACAAATTTGCCGCTGTATCGCTTGCCTCATGGATAACTGTCACCGGCCTAAACACGTTCGCGCCAGTGTCGACGATCCATTCACCACCTCAGTTCAACCCGTGCACATTCAGTTTGTTGCCCGGGGTTAGCTGAGAGATCAACCGGCGTGCCCTGCCTGCTCTCTGACAGAAACCCGATTCAGGCAGAGCGACAACACCCAAAAGTTGCCCGGCGCACGCTGTTTGATCCGTTATACTGCTTCCGTAGACACTGGATCTTCTTATTGCCGCTGCCACTTGCAACCAATGTAGTGAACACTAAACATTTCCATACACGTGATGCAGAACCATTGCACATTGCCGAGGACTAACACTTGTCCAGCCGAATGTTGTCCCTGTTTCTTGCAATTGTCCCTCAGATCTGGCGTTCGCTGCTTCGCGTACTATTAACTGGAGCAACAATCGCCACTGCCAATGCACAATCGGTCGAGGACAACAGCATAGAAACAGTGAATACGCCCCGCGGCACGCCATCACAGGCACAACGCGCGGTCACTTCACCGGATTGGGGGCGGGTGCAACCGATTCTCAGCGACAACCAGCACGAATTTGCCTTTGCCCGTTTGGTCTACAACGGCGACGACAGCGACGGCTGGGGGCCACGCTGGCGCGTTGACTGGCCGGAAGCCGAGACACATTTACTGGCGGGTATTGATCGACTGACACGTGTCGATGCAAACCCACAGGGTGTGCTGGTGCAACTGGGTGACGACGCCATTTTTGACTACCCGTGGCTCTATGCAGTCGAGGTGGGTGCATTATCGCTGAATGATTTCGAAGCGGCGCGGCTCAGGGAGTATCTGTTGCGCGGTGGATTTTTAATGGTGGACGATTTTCACGGACCATTTCAATGGGACAACTTCGCCTATGCGATGCAACAGGTTTTCCCGGACAGACGTATTAAACAGCTTGCATCGAATGATGAAATTTTTCATGTGCTCTACGAGCTCAACGAGCGCAGGCAGATACCCGGGCTCAGACCTTTGCGTGAAGGCAGAACCTGGGAGCGAGGGGGCAACGTGCCACACTGGCGCGGTATCGTCGACGACAATGGTCGTGTGATGGTGGCAATTAACTTTAATATGGATTTAGGCGACGCATGGGAGCACGCTGATTGGCCGGAATATCCGGAGCCCTATTCGGCGATGGCCTATCGCTTTGCTGTGAACTATGTAATCTACTCAATGACTCACTAATGATAGATAACCGACAACAACAACATATGGCAGGTCTTGATGTTCACTAGTGAGAGTAACCCACTCCATGTTTGAATGGCTGTTCAAGTATCCCAAAAGCGATTTTGATGCGGGTGAACTCAGCCTTGCTTCAACCTGGCCAACCTGGCTGCTGTGGCTGTTGTTACTGGCAACGGCGCTCGTCCTGTGCGTGAGTCTCTGGCAACAGCGCCAACAGCTCACTGTCGGCAAACGATGGTTGCTGGGTATTGTGCAATTCGCCATGCTGGCTGTGATCTGCGGTCTGTTATGGCAGCCTGTGCTTGGTGTCAAAGCACTGTTACCTGGTGAAAACGTAGTGGCCGTGCTGGTCGACAACTCGGGCAGCATGGGTTACCAGCACGACGGTGAAAGCAGACTACAGCAAGCCATAGACAGTGTCGGCGACGACGGCTTGCTGGCAGACCTTAAACGCAACTTCTCGGTGCGCCTCGCGTCATTCGGTGATCAGCTTCAGTGGCTGGAAAATCTTGATAACCTGCCAGCCGCAAGTAGTCAGAGCAATATTGCCGGAACCCTGCTCGATGTTCTGGGTCAGGCGCGCAGTCAGCCGCTGGCAGCCGTCGTTGTAGCCACGGACGGCAGTGACAATTCACCACTGTTTGGCGCGAGCGACGGTAACGGCAAGCAAAAGCGCGATTTCTGGCAGCAACTGGCAGCGTTCGATGTACCGGTTCATACCGTAGGAGTCGGCAGAGAAGCGATGCCGGAGGACACCGAAATAGTCGATATCGACCTGGCCGATTCAACCCTGCCTGGTTCAGTTGAACAAGCACGCATCACTGTGCGACACGGCACCCAGGAAACCGTCAGAATCAAAGTCTATTCCGGTGACGACATTGTTGCCCTGCAAGACCTTGCGTTGCCAGGCACCACCGGCCAGTCAACACTGGCAATTGATCTCGACGCCAACGAAGCTGGCTTGCGCGAGTTGCGCTTTGAGATCGAAGCTGACGATGATGATCCGGTGGTCGCCAATAACAGCAGGCGCAAACTTCTGCAGGTCGCCGACCAGCAGCGCAGCATTCTATACTTCGAAGGCGAGCCGCGATGGGAATACAAGTTTATTCGCCGCGCTGTTGCCGACTCACCAGGCCTCGCGCTCACCACGATACTGCGCACCACTCCCAATAAGTTTTACCGGCAGGGAGTCAAAAGCGCAGACCAACATGCTGACGGCTTCCCTGATAACAAGCGCGAACTCTACGCCTACGATGCACTGATCATAGGCAATGTCGAATCAATCTCGCTGACGCCGGCTCAACAGCAACTGATTCATGACTACGTTGCCGAACGCGGCGGTTCACTGTTAATGCTGGCCGGAAAAAACGCGCTGTCTGACGGCGGCTGGCAGAACAGCCCGGTCGCCTCCGCACTACCCGTTACGCTGGAAGTATCGTCCAAACCCACATTTGCACGAATACGCGCCAAGGCAACGGTTACGGTGAGCGGTATGCACTCGCCTGTCACTCAGCTCGACAATGACCCCGAAGTCAACCTGCAACGCTGGGCCGATATGCCGGAACTGGCAGATTTTCAGCGCACCGGAGCGCTCAAGCCTGGAGCCACCGCACTTTTGGGAGTCGAGCTGGCGCAGGGCAGCTATCCCCTGCTTTCATTTCAGCGCTACGGGAAAGGCAGCAGCTATCTGCTGGCGACCAGCGGCACCTGGCGCTGGCAAATGCAGTTGCCATCTGAAGACCAGAGTCACGAAGTGTTCTGGAAGCAGCTGTTGCAATCGATTAGTGCGGCATCGGTACAAAGACTTCAGGCCAGCACAGACAAGCCGGTGTATCTCGATAACAATCGCATTGAGGTTATGGCGAACTATCTCGATGAAGAGTTCGAGCCAGTATCAAGTGCCGACATATTTGCAACACTGACCGCACCGGATGGCAGCAGTAAAACAGTGGCACTGAACCCGAGCTCCACCACGGCTGGCGCCTATCAGGCAGAGATTGAAGCGGACATCAATGGCAGCTGGAAGCTGGAGATAGCGGCTTCCCTGAACGATGGCTCCGGTGATACAGCTACAGATACCGTGTCTAATGCAACAATGTCTAATGCAACAACACCTGGAGAATCAACATCTGCCGAAACAACGGCTACGGTGAACAACGGAGAGAGCGCCGCCCCTGCACGTCAGAGTAACAACAGCAGCGCCGCAGATGACACAAGCATATCAACGCAAACACGATGGATCTATCGCGAGGACGGCTCTGCAGAAAATTACGGCCTGCCGCAAAATTCCGCTTTTTTAAAACGAGTTGCCAGTGAAACCGGCGGGCAATACTGGCCACTTAGCGCCGTCAGCGGAGCGGCTGATGCCATTCGAGAGGCCCGCACAGGTATCGTCCGTCAACAAACGCTACCGCTTTGGAACGCACCGTTTTTCTTTCTACTGCTGTTAGGCCTGAAATTGCTTGAGTGGGTGTTGCGCCTGTACTGGGGCAGACTATGAATAACCGACAAACAACCTCGCGCAACGTCTTGGCAACTATGGCGCTGTTGGCTCCTCTTTATTTGTTACAGGCGCCAGCAGCTATTGCCCAAACGGCCAAAACAATTGTGGTATCAGGCCTTGGCGGTAACGCGGCGTATGATGAGCAATTTACGGAATTCAGTAACGCCATTGCAGACCACGCAAGGCAGCTGAGCAAAGAAGAGTCAGACGTCATTTTGCTGCAAGGCGAGCAAGCAACCAAACAGTCAATACTAGAGGCTTTTTCTGATCTTCAGCAGCACACCACAGACGACTCTATAAGAATTTTCCTGATCGGGCATGGCAGCTTTGATGGCAACGAGTACAAATACAATATTCCCGGACCCGATTTAACCGGCACCGAACTGATTGACGCGGTCAATCAGCTGCCCGCCAGTCAGCAGCTACTGGTGCTGGCAACCAGCGCCAGTGGCGCGGTGCTCGAGCCACTGGCTGCCGCTCACCGCGTTGTTATCACTGCCACCAAAAACGGACGTGAACGCAATGCGGTTAAGTTCACTGAACATCTGGTTACCGGTATGGCAGACCCCTCTGCAGATCTGGACAAAGACGAAACCATCAGTGCGCAGGAATTATTTCAATACGTTGAACGCGCCGTCGCAAAGCACTATGAAGGCGAGAAGCTTCTGGCTTCCGAACATGCCAGACTCAGCGGCGACAACGCAGTAACAATCGAACTGGCCAGATACGGCACGCTGTTAGCCAATCAGGCGGAGATCTCCGAAGATCTGATTGCAGAGCGCCAGCAAATCTCTGCGCAAATCTCATCGCTGCGCAACCGCAAGGCTGATCTTACTGAAGATGAGTATTTTGATCAGTTGCAATCATTGATGCTGGAACTTGCAACCATACAACGCGCTATCGATACGCCTGCCTCGGCTCCGGATCAAACTCTGGAACAGACCACGGAACAGGCACCAGAACAGACTCCAGCGCTGGCGCCCTCACCACCGGCAGACGATAACGCGATTCCGGCACCTTCCGACGACGAGGTAACACCCGGTGTTGAATAACCTGATACCCCGTATGCAACTGAAGCTGTTGTCGACTCTAAAACAGGCTGTTACACGGCCCGTACAGTTAACGGCGAGCGCAGGTTTAATAGTCGCGGCAGGTTTATGTTCAGCGCTGCTGGCAAACCCTGTTGGCGCTGAAGAATACGATCCTGATCGCAGCGCCGAGTTACTGGCATGCGATAGTCTGTATGATCGAGGCAACATTGATGAGGCCATCGATTGCTTCAGACCACTGACCAGAAACGCCTCTCTGCATATTGCCGCCGAGGCAACATGGGCACTGGGAGATACTCGAGCCGCCAACGATTTATTTCGACGCGCAGTAGATCAACAACCGCGCAACCCCCACATCCGGGCTCGCTGGGGCCGACTGTTTTTAAGCACCCATCAACCAAGCCAGGCGGCCCCGTTGTTCGAAGAAGCGCTGCAGCTTGATTCGACGTATCTGCATGCACAAACAGGTCTGGTCGCGGCGCTGTTGTCTCAGCCCGGCGGCGAAGCACGCAATCTTTTGGTGCAGATTGCTATCGACCATCCGGACAACGTCGAGGCACTGTTGATGCTGGCTCGACTGGCGCTGGAAACTCACGATACTGAGCGCGCCAGTCAGTTGCTGGATCAGGCGCTCGACGGTGCGAGCGCCCAAAATATTACCCCGCTCGACATCTATGCGCTAAAGGCGTCAGCTGACCTGCTGGTGACTGACGAACACAACATCACCAGCGAGAACACCTGGGTAAAAAAAGCACTGGAATACAGTCCGGCTTACGGCGATATTTTTTTTATCCCTGCCCACTATCATCTGATCAACTATCGCTATCGCGAGGCGGTTGAACTGTTCAAACAGGCTGTTGAAGTACAACCGACGCACTGGAGTGCACACTCACAACTGGGTATAAATCTGCTGCGTCTGAATGATATAGAGGGCGCAAAAAAACATCTGGAGATCGCCTACACCGGTGACCCCTACGATACCGCCACAGTAAACACCCTGAAGTTGCTCGATACACTGGAGGAGTTTGAGGATCTGCAAACCACAGCCGACTTCACCCTGCCCGCAATTCCATCTGCCACTGCAACCGCAAGCGAAGAGTCGACTCCTGCAGCCGAGGTTAAAAGTGTGCCTGTCACTTTGCGGTTGCATCGCGAAGAATCTCAGTATCTGGCGCCGTATGTAGAGGAGCTGACCCGGCGCGCCGTCAAGTCATTTTCCGAGCGCTATGAGTTTGAGCTCAAAGAACCGTTGATCGTCGAGTTGTTTCCCAATCACGACGACTTTGCCGTGCGTACCGTGAGCACCCCCGGTGTAGGCCTGCTCGGTGTCACCTTCGGCTACCTGCTGGCGATGGACAGTCCATCTGCAAGAGCAGCCGGCGAGTTTCACTGGGGCAGTACGCTATGGCACGAACTGGCTCATGTATTCACTATTGAAAAGGCTGATCACCGGATGCCACGATGGTTTACCGAAGGTATCTCGGTATACGAAGAGTGGCGCACCGGTCCTCTGCGCGGCCGACATATACCTACTGAAGTCTTGCAGGCAATCAGAGAGCAAAAACTGTTGCCGGTTGCCGATCTTGACAATGGATTCGTACGGCCGACCTACCCCAATCAGGTTACCGTGTCCTATATGCAGGCTGGCCTGATTTGCGACATGATCAGCACCTACTGGGGACACGATAAACTCATACGTATGCTCGAGTTATACAAACAGCGTAAGGACAGCCGCGAAACTATCAACGCGGTTCTCGGCATTAGCCCGGAGGAAGTAGATGCCAGGCTGCAGGAGTTCATTACCCAGACACTCGGCTCAGTCATCGACAACTATGACACCTGGAGCGAAACAGTCAGTGGGGTGCACAGCGCTGCTCAGGCAAGCCAGTGGGACACCGTCATGGCACTGTCAGCACAGGCTAATGAAATCTATCCAGAATACGTTGGCAGAGGCAGCGTCTATCTTCCGTTGCATGACGCCTTTGTCGCCAGAGGCAAAAATGAAGAAGCCGTCGACACGCTGCACACCTGGTTTAAGTACGGCGGGCATGAGCCCGACCACTTACATCAGCTTGCCCACCGGCTTCGCGACCTTGGCCGCAGCGCCGATGCCATTGAAGTGCTTGAAGCATTAAACTGGGTTCACCCCAATAGCATCGATCTGCACGAGAAACTGGGGGCCGACTACTTTCAGGCTGAAAACTACAGCGCCGCACTCAGAGAATTTACCGCGCTGCTTGGCCTTGATCCCCATGACAAATCTGTTGTCTATCTCGACATTGCACGGGTACACCAAAAGCTCGGCGATAAAAAACTCGCCAAACGAAATGTATTGCAGGCTCTCGAATACGCGCCATTTTTTCGTGACGCGCAAGACCTGTTAGTTGAACTTACCGGAGATTCACTATGAGCGATCATCCTTCGATGCAAACTGAAGACGCCGCCAGAGACGTTGAAGAGTTTCGCTATGTCGTTGAAGAAATTCGACAGCAGGTTGGTCGCGTTATTGTCGGCCAGGACGACGTTGTTGAGCAGTTGCTGATTACACTGCTGGTTGGCGGACACTGTCTGATAACCGGTATGCCCGGCACTGCAAAAACATTGCTGGTGCGCACACTGTCGCAGGCACTCGGACTGGAATTTAACCGCATTCAGTTTACCCCTGACCTGATGCCGACAGACATCACCGGCACCGATATCATCAGCGAAGATGACAGCGGCAAGCGCAACTGGACTTTTGTACCTGGTCCGGTGTTTACCAATGTGCTGCTGGCAGACGAAATTAATCGTACACCACCTAAGACACAGGCCGCTCTGCTTGAGGCGATGCAGGAAAACTCAACCACCGTACGCGGTCAGATGCATCAGCTGCCAAAGCCGTTTTTTGTACTTGCCACACAGAACCCGCTGGAACTGGAAGGCACTTACCCCCTGCCCGAAGCGCAGCTGGACAGATTTCTGTTTAACTTGCTGCTCGACTATCTCGATGCCGACCACGAACTTGAGGTGGTCGCCCGCTTCACGTCAGATGTAAGAGCGCCGGAGCCAACGCCCTGCACCAACGCGGCCCAGATTCTCCGCTTTCAGAATCTGGTGCGGCAGGTTCCCGTATCCGAGGGTGTTGCTCGCTATGCGGTAGATCTGGTTCGGGCAACACGGCCGGTGGACAGTCGCGCACCTGATCTGGTGAGTCGTTATGTCAAGTTTGGCGCCAGTGTACGCGCCACTTTGTTCCTGACATTATCAGCCAAAGCCCGCGCACTGATGCAGGGCAGATATCACGTCACCCGCGAAGACATGAATGCGCTGGCCGCCCCTGTATTGCGCCATCGTGTTCTGCTTAATTACTTTGCCGATTCAGATGGCGTAAGTATGGAAGATGTGCTGGGTGATGTTATTAATTCATTGCATCAACCTAATGCCTGACACCGCACTGAAAAACACCATGACTCAGGCTATTGACAGATGAATGCATCAACCCGATCTGCGGATTCGCGCAGTAGCCGTCAGTCACAGGCCGATCGCTCACGCGAGTTACTGCAACCGAAACTGCTGGCGCAGTTGTCGAGTCTTGAGCTGGTGGCAAAGACGGTTGTCGACGGTTTTTTCACCGGTATGCATCGTTCGCCATTCTTCGGCTTCAGTCAGGAGTTTGCCGAGTATAAAGCCTATAACGACGGCGATGATCCCCGGTTCATTGACTGGAACGTCTATGCGCGTACCGATCGCACCTACATCAAGCGCTATCTTGGAGAAACCAACACCGCGATCAACCTGATCGTTGATGTCAGCGCCTCTATGGGCTACAGCAGTGGTGAAGTCAGCAAGTTGCGCTACGCCAAATTTATTTGTGCGACGCTGGCCTATCTGGCGCGCAAGCAGCACGATGCAGTAGGCGCTACACTGTTCGACGACAAAATACGCGAGACCGTACCGCCGGCATCTCACCCGGACACCTTATATCGCGTACTGGCAATGCTCGAGCGCACAGAGGCTGGCAGCGGCACGCAAATTAATGAAAGCCTGCAGCACATCACCAGCACACTAAGCAAGCGCGGACTGATTTTTATGATGTCTGACTTCTACTGCGACACCGACGTACTAAAGCGCAACCTCGAAGTGCTGGCACAGCACGGACACGAGGTGGCGCTTTTTCATATACTTGATGCCGGAGAACTAGAACCGGTCAGCATCCGCGAAATGAGATCACCCAGTACACTCAAGGACCTGGAAACAGGCAATGAGGTAAAAGTGACGGCAGATTTTATGCGTGAAGACTATCCGGCGCGAATCGCGGCCCATATCAAGGCGCTCGAAAAAATGGCACTTCGCTGCGGCTTTGCCTACGTGCCCTGTAACACCGCACAACCACTTGATGATGTAATGCGTCAATTTCTGCTAACGCGACAACAGCAACGATAACCAGGCGGCACTGATGCAGCAATTGCCACACACAGAGCAACGCCAAATGAGCAGCAAGCGATGAGCTTACTCGCACCGGTATTTTTGGCCGGACTACTTGCCGTCGTACTGCCGTGGTGGCTGCACCGCTTGAGCAGAGATAACCCGCCCTTGCAGGATTTCGGCTCAAGCATGTTTTTGCAAGCCGGAGAAACCACCTCCAGCAAGCAAACCCAACTGCGCTACAAAAAACTGTTTTCACTGCGTTTTCTGCTACTCGCCCTGCTCGCATTGCTGTTTGCAGAGCCTGCGCTGCAACTCAGCAAACTGATTGGCACTTCTGACTATCGACAGATAATGATCGTCGATACCTCGTTGTCGCAAAGGCTCGGTGATCGATGGCCAACAACCATTGAACTGGTTGGTCAGCAACTCGACGATGTGTCGGCGTCTGACGAAGTTTTTATTGTCTCTGCCAGTCATCAGTTTCAGCAACCCGAGGGAGACAACAGTGTTACTGCTGCGCGCGAGCAACTCGCACAATTAAAACCTGGCCTGACTCGCCTGAACTACGGGCAACTCGCCTCCGCCATTGACAGTCTTGTCGAACAAAGCAACTTGCCCGTGGCAGTACATTTGTTCACCGACACGCAGGCGACAGCGATGCCAGCCCGGCTAAGTGACCTGACCCTTGATGGTATTGATCGCTTCACCATTCATTCGACTGCCGCTGCTGGCGAAGCCAATCTGGCCATAACCGGCCAGCTCGACTACAGCGCAGATGCAATGGCCGATATTTCAGTCATTGTTGCCAACTATAGCGATGTCAGTACAGAGGCCACCGTACAACTGCAGGCAGACGACAGCGCGCTGGACGCTGTCAATCTGAGCATTGATGCAAACTCAAGTGCAGTCCATCGCTTTACAAAGGTTGATACCAGTCAGGCGAGCAACGCCCTGGAGGTACGCATTGCCGCCAGTACATCGCAGACAGATCAACTCGCCGAAGACAATAGCTGGCTCATCGCCCTGCCCGATGGCGCACAGACCGAAGTTTCACTGTTGCAAAGTAATGCACTGGCCAACCGCTATGCCACTGCTGCTATAGAGTCAGACCCTCGATATATGACACGCACTCTGGAAGGTGAAAATTTATCTGCATCTTCTGCCGGTGGTTTACTGGTTATCGCCGATGCATCGGCGCTCACGGATCGGTCAACCACAAAACTTAAACAGTATTTAAATGATGGTGGCAACGCATTGATCGTAGTCGGTGCCGAACCCCACGTTGCGCAAATGCGCAGTTTGCTAAATGTACGCTCGGCGACTACCAGGCAGCCTGCGGCGAATAATGCCGGTAACACCGACAATCAACCTTCGACTTTTCGACCACAAAGTATCGGCCGCATAGATGACACACATCCGATGACGGCTGACACCAGCAGCAACTGGCGTTCGGTTTCTGTGCTGCGGCATCTGCCACTCACCACTAGCGAGGGCGATCGAGTCATTGTCGAACTGGCGGATGGCACCCCATTGCTGATAGAACGCAGTATCGGTGACGGGCGGGTGTTAGTGCTTGCCAGCGCCTTGAAGTCGTCGTGGAACGGACTTGCCGTCAACCCGTTATTTGTTGCGTTTATGGTCGGGGCAATTGAGCATCTGTCCGGTTTCGAAAACGCCAGCCTCGACCGATCTGTTGGCGACTCAATTTCTGTCCCGCCAGGGGCACAACTGCTCAACCCGGCCGGCGAACCCATCCGGGACCTGTCTGACATCAAACGCAAGGGCCGAGTGGTATTGAGTGAGCGCGGCGTATACACCTTGCGCAGCACCACGGGTACCGAGCTGCTGTCAGTCAATACTGACAGTCGCGAGTCAGATACCCGACCGATCAATAGCGATAAAATTGCCCAATGGCAGTCCGCCAGCACGGCAGAAAACAATGCCGACACAGCATCAGAAGACCAGGCCGACAATAGCACCGGCAGCAGCACAGCCACGGCACTGACTGACAACAACAGACACACCAAAAGCCTCTGGCCCTGGCTGCTGGCATTGCTGCTAGTATTGGCGTTGTGCGAAACGCTATACAGCCACCGTCATTTGCGAATCAAGCGGGAGGCATAACATGACTAACCGTTCCAACTATCAACAGCGCCTGGACAATTACCTCGAGCGCTATCAGCGCCGGTATAAACTGAGAATTGCGTTAATCGCCATTGCTGCGCTGATTTTTGCGGCGTTGACGATATCGCTGTTTACGGCAGTACTGGGTAACACACTGGCTTATTCCAGCTGGCTGTACTATCCGGCGCGGCTGCTGCTGGCTATCATTGCTATTGCTATCGTCGCTCTGATGCTATGGGCACCGTGGAGACACTTCGCGCGCACCAATGGTGTGGAAGAGCTGGAGTCGACAGTGCCGGAGTTTCAGGGACGGGTCGAGACCTACACCGACATGAAGCGGCGCGACGTTCGCACGCCGTTTACCGCGCTTTTGGCTAAAGATGCAATCCGCACTACGTCCATAGCACCGGTTCGCAAACTGGTTCCAAGTGCTGATCTGATTGGGCCTGTTGTCGCATCGGTGGCGATGCTGGTGATGTCGTCATGGTTGTTTGCAACGATGCCAGGCGATTGGAAAAACGGACTGCGTCACCTGTGGGTGGGCTGGTTTCAAACAGATATCCTGCCTGAACGTGCTATTGCACTGGAGCCCGGCGATACCAAGATTCGTGTTGGCGACAGCTTGTTTGTCAATGCCAATCTGAGCGGTTTTAAATCAGAGTACGCAGAACTGCACATCAGACAGGATGGCCAGTCTGACTGGGAAGTTGTCGATATGAATCGACAGCCCGATGGCAATTTCACATTCAAGCTATACGGTGTTGGCGAACCGCTGGAGTACTATGTCTCTTCCGCGTTCACCAAAAGTGAACGCGCCAGTGTCGAGGTGGTGATTCCCGCCAGAGTCGAATCCATTGCCATCACCTATCAGTATCCGGACTGGACCGGTCTTGAACCTGCCACTGTGAGTGACGGTGCAGATGTCGCTGCAATCGCAGGCACTGAGGTTGAACTGATCATCACCACCGATAAGCCGTTTGAGAACGGACAGCTGGTGCTAAATGGTGTTGATACAAAACTGACCACCATCGATGACACACACTATTCCACCCGCTTTCGTGTCGATGCCGACGGCGAGTATCAAATTGCGGAGCTACTCGATGACGACCGTATTCTCGTCACACCGGTGCATTCGATAACGGTAACCGCAGACGCAGAACCTGTAATCAGTTTCACCAAACCCGGCAGAGACTGGAATGCCACGGCAATTGAGGAAGTAACCATTGCCGTGACTGCCAGTGATGACTACGCGCTTGAGGATGTCACATTGCACTACGCCATCAACGGCGGGCAATGGCAAAGCAAAACACTCAACGAGGCAGAAGACTACGAGCATACGTTTATGCTTGAAGAATTTTTTACCGACGATGGCACACCACTATTGGCGGGCGATTTGGTCACCTACTACGCCAAGGCGCACGATCGCGAGCAATCTGTATCTACCGATATGCTTTTTATCGATATCAGACCCTTCGAACGTCGCTTCAGTCAGTCACAACAATCCTCTCAGGGTGGCAGTGGTCAACAGCAGCAGGAACAGGAAATTTCTCAACGGCAAAAAGAAATTCTCATTGCCACATGGAATCTGATTCGCGATCAGGAAAAACAAAGTGAATCGCTGATCGATCCGCAAGACAGCGCAACATTGCTATCCGACCTGCAGGTAACACTGGCTGACCAGGCAGAGACACTTGCAAAGCGGGCTGAAGCGCGTCAGCTGCTCGACAACGATCCTGACATCATAAAATTTGTCGAGTACATGCAGGAAGCTGCGTTGTCGATGCGGCCGTCAGCGGACAACCTTGCGAGTATGAGTTTTTCAGAAGCGGTAAAACATCAGCAGCGAGCTCTGCAATACCTGAAAAGAGCCGAATCTATTTTTAATGACATCACGATCAGTCGCAACCAAAGTGAAGGCAGTGGCGGTGCCAGCGCCGGTCGCGACATGGCAGAAATGTACGAGCTAGAAATGGATCTGGCTAAAAACCAATACGAGTCGCCCGACACTGCGCAGAGTAGCAGCTCACAGGAGTCATCGGCCGATGACGCCTTTGACAGACTGAAAGATTTGGCCAGACGCCAACAGCAACTCGCCGAGGCGGCGGCTCAGAACGAAGAACTGTCGATGGCGGAGAAGTGGCAACAGGAGAAACTGCGGCGTGAAATCGAAGAGTTAAAAAAAGAGCTGGAGCAACTGCAAAGACAGCAGGCCGATTCATCACAGCAGCAACAAAGTCAGTCTCAACAACAGAGTCAGTCTCAACAAAGTCAATCACAGCAGAGCCAATTACAGCAGAGCCAATCACAGGAAGGTCAAAGTCAGGGACAGGGTCAGTCACAGGCACAGTCTGGCTCGCAGCAACAAAATGAACAGCAATCCCAACAACAAGAGGCAACCCGGCAAGCACTGCAAAACCTCGACGAAGCGCTGCGCCAGCTCGACAGAGCCGAGGATAACCAGCAACAGCTAACACCAGAGCAATTGCAGGAATCCCTGCAGACCGCCAGCGAACGATTACAGCAGTCACTGGAACAAGTCACCGAGCAGCGCAAACAGCAATTGCAGGAAAGACTGACAGATGCTGCCGACAGTGTTCGAGATCTGTCACAGCAACAGCAGGAAACGTCACGACAGCTGCGCGACGCGCTGCGTAAGTCGATGGAAGCGCGCCGCGAAAACCGTTACGACAGTGGCCTTACCCCTTGGGAGCAGGATCAACTCGCCGAGCAAAAACGCAACATGCAGCGGCAACTCGAAGAGATTATGCAGCAAACGCAGGACACCATCGATCGCTTTGCCGAGCAGTCTCCGGAGACTACCGAACGTTTGCAGCAAGCCATCGATGAACTCGAAAAAACCAAAACTGCAGAGTTACTTGGCATCTCCGGCGACATGATCGAAGAGGGACAGGCGCCACAGGCCGCCCTGCGCGAAACTCGTATCACCGAGGCGATCAACAACCTGCAGAATGATCTGTTCGAAACACAGGATATCGCAAGCAATGAAGTTGGCGATCAGCCAAACGACGAAATCACGGCTGCTGATGCTACCTCCACTCTGCAGCAATTACGTGCAGCGTTATCTGAAGCACTGAGTGAACAGCGCCAGGCGCAACAACTCACTCAGGGTCAGAGTGGTGCTGAACAGCAGCGGCTTGACCGTGGCTCAAGCCAGGGACAGCAAAATCAACAGGGACAACAGAGTCAGTCGCAGGGCCAATCACAAAGTGAGTCACAACAGGGCCAGTCGCAGGGACAGCAATCAGGCAGTCAACAAGGTGAGCAAGGCAATCCGGAACAAAACGGCAGCGCTGATCAGCGTGGTACGACTGCCAGCACCTGGGGCAGCAACCGGGGTACCCTGGGTGAACAGGACACGCTTATAAACAATGGACAACCGCAACTGATAGAAGAAGCAACCCGCCAGCTTGAACAAATAACCGGCGCCCCTATAGAGGGAATCAGCACAGAAACATTGTCAGACCTGCGCGAGATGGCCGAGCAATTAAAGTCTGCTGACTCAGGCAGAGACAGCGAAGAAAACGACCGACGCATCGACGCAAACGTCAGGCTGCTGCTTCGTCAGATCGAACAAATTGAATTGCAGATCTATCGAGAGCAGCAGGCGCTTAGCGGCGTCAGGAATGATCGCCCGGCTGCCGTTCCGGATGGCTATGACAGACGAGCCGCTGACTACTTTCGCAGACTGAGTGATGAACAGAGAACAGGTTCATAAACACTTCCGCAACAGCAAAGAGGCAATCGCGTGCCTGCGCCGCAGAGCCACTGATGCTGCACGCGTGTTTGGCTGTGCGACATACCAGAACCTGATCCATTGACAGTGCAGGCATCTGAGCCGCTACTTAAAGCCTTTGCCCCGATCGGCTCGAACGCTGCTCGTCTGATGATCCTGGGCTCGATGCCCGGTGCTGCTTCACTGGCCGAAATCGAATACTATGCGCATCCGCGCAATGCTTTCTGGCCGGTGATGCAGACACTCTTTGGCGGTTCGATTAATACCTATGCAGACAAGTGTCAGATTCTGACAGACAACCATATTGTCGTTTGGGACGTTCTGACTGAGTGCATCAGACCCGGCAGCCTGGATGCCAATATTCGCAGGGACAGTGTTGTCTGCAACAACTTTGCAGCTTTTTTGAACAAGCAAACCGCTGTCTCGCAAATCGCCTTTAATGGCAAAGCTTCTCAGCAACTATTCAGAAAACACGCAATGCCGGATCTGGATCTTCATTTCACCAATGACTTTGGCAGTAAGCCCCGAGATCAGCAGGCCAGTACCGAAAAAATGACAAGAACCATTCAGCTCATTGCATTGCCATCGACGAGTCCGGCCATGGCTTCACTCAACCTGGACGACAAAATACTGGCATGGAGTAAAGCACTGTTACAAGACAGCGGGAACTCGCAGATGACTGACAATCAGGTATAAATCTGGCAACGCTGTCCAATCGCTCAGCGCGATGCCGCACACGTCAACAAAATTGCAGTAAGCTAAAAGAACATAAAAATGTCGGATTCTGCAGGCCAGCTCAAGGGACATGTTGCACTACAACGCACTGTGGTCGCGATGCTGTGTGCGTGTCTGTTTCTGGGCGCCACCTGTTTCACGTATATCCTGCTGCAACATCAAAGAAATGCCGACCGTATTCAGTCTGAACTGGAAACTGCCATAGTCAGCCTGTCGAGTGACTCACAGGACAAGGCAGCCACTATTATTGCAGACAGCTATAAAGCACCGTCGAGCTCTCCAGTATATCTTGCGATCTGTTTTGTTTTAACGCTGGTATCTGTGCTGGCACTTTGGGCATTTTACCACCACCGGGTTTATCGGCGACAACGCAATCAGACCACTGCGGTTCACCTGCAATTAATCGCTGCAAGGGAGCGACTTGACTCACAGTCGAAACGCGATGCATTGACCGACACCTCAAATCGCAGAGCCGTTACTCGATTTTTATCCGACGTTCAACGTTCGGGGCAGCAGACTGATGGCGAGTTTGTAGCGCTGGCGATTCTGGATATAGATCACTTCCAACAAATCAACGATGTTCTCGGTTACTTCGCGGGTGATCAGGTGCTACGCGAAGTTGCAAAGCGAATTCATGGTGAGCTTCGGGTCGAGGACAAGCTGGGCAGACTGGAAGCTGATCGCTTTGCCATCGTCTTATGCGGACTGGTGGCACCACGCACCGGCGAAGCCATCATTCACCGCATACAACAGATACTCGCACAACCAATCAAGTACAAGGACAGCCCGATCAACGTTACCACCACTGTGGGTGCCAGTGTGCAGGAAACATCAGCAATGGATATTGCCGAACTGTTCAAGCTGTCTGATCAGGCCTTGCTGGCGGCAAAACGTGATCACCGTGGATCAGTGCTGCTGTTGTCCGATCAGGCGCAGGAGGCACTCTCTCGCCAACGCGCCATTGTCAACGCAATCAAGTCTAATGAACCCGGGCAGCTATTCGATCTGGCCTATCAGCCAATCGTTCGACTGGATAACAATAGAATTGCTGGCTTCGAGTGTTTACTCCGATGGGCGCCTGATTCTCCGCCTGATATGCACGCCGATGAATTTGTACCCATCCTTGAAATGTACGACGACATTCATTCAGTGGGCGAGTGGGTGGTGCAAAGCAGCCTGGAGCAATTCCGGCAATGGCGATTAGCCTACCCGGACGACTCGCTCTTTATGTCGATCAACATCTCTGCCAGGCAGCTGGAAGATGAAGAATTCGCTACACGAATCATGGACATGACTTCACAACTCCAGCTCGATCCAGCTGAGGTGTCGCTGGAACTGACTGAAACAGTGGCGATCAAACACCTTGAATCAGGTCGAAAACAACTGGCACTGCTGCGAAACATGGGATTCGGAATTTCTCTGGATGATTTTGGAACCGGTTACTCTTCGTTGCAGTATCTGAAAACTATGCCGGCGTCGACGGTCAAGATTGATCAGACTTTTATACGCCACATGATGCACGATGTCCGCGATGCCGCGATAGTCGACAGTGCAATTCATATCGCCGATGCCATCGGGCTGAAGGTTGTGGCCGAGGGCGTCGATAGCGTGGAACAGGAGCAGAAACTGCGAAACGCGGGTTGTCAGTATGTTCAGGGCTATTTCTACTCCCCTCCCCTTAACGCTGAAGCAATGACCCGGTTGCTGTCAAAGGATCTTCAGCCAGAATAGCAGGCCTGCATACAAGCCGCATTCACGGCACTGAATAGCGCCGCGCGCTCTGGCAAACAGCGCGCAAAGACGACTTAAGTTGACACAACATCCCTTGCCATTCCAAATCTCCAAATCAGCGCCGTAGCGATCCCCGGGAAACGCTTGTACGCATAGTCCGGCAGGTCTGTAACTAGCTGAATAGCCTCAAGCTCTTGCTGTCGACCAACGTTGCTGAAATTCACAAAGCCCGGGCGCAGATTTAATTCGATTCTGTTACCATCTGCCAATCTGATCAGCGGCAAGTTGCTGATCGTACACGTCAGTCCGATCCATTTCCGAGAAGTTGAATCACTCATTTTCCACAGCTGATCGGCCGACGAATAGCAACCAGCCACATACAAACCAGTGCCGGGTTCAATGCACAGCTTCAATGCACAGCATTGTCTGCCGGACTCCTGATTCAGTTATTAGTAATTATCAAAGAGGAGTTTTCTATGTCATTCAACATAATGGATGCTGTCAAAGGACAGATCAACGATCAACTAGTCGGACAGATAGGCGGTTTACTGGGCGAAAGCCCGGAAAAAACCCGCTCTGCCATTGACGGCGCTCTGCCAACACTGATGGCGGGCATTGGCAACGCAGCCCAGGATTCCGCAGGCGCTGATGCGCTGATGGGGCTGGTCAACAATACCGACGATGGCCTGCTGGGCAACATCGGATCAATGATTGGCGGCAATCAGGCCTCGTCACTGATCGAGACAGGCACCAAAGGCCTTGGCTCGCTGATGGGCAATAGTGGTGTGACCAGCATGATCGGAGGGCTTTCCAGCTTTACGGGTCTGGGTAAAGGGTCGGCAGGCTCACTGCTTGGGATGTTGACACCTATGGTTCTGGGTCAGCTCAAAACTCAGGTTTCCGGCGACGGGCTGAATGCCCCGGGTTTGGCAAGCATGCTAAAAAGCCAAAGCGCAAACATATCTGCCGCTTTGCCGCAGGGCATTGTTCAGCACCTCGAATCTGCCGGTCTTGGCAGCTCTGACGGCGCAAGCGCGGGCGGTAGCGTCAGCGGTGGATTTTCCGGTGGTAAAGTCGCCGCTGCATCCGCAGGGCTGGCAGCAGGCGCTGCAGGTCTGGCGGGCGCTGTGGGCAGTCGAGCAGGTGGACTGGCATCCGGTGCCGCTGATGCCGCAGGTAACGTCGCCGGAGGTGTTGGTGGCGCGGTAACCGGAGCCGTTGGCGCAGCTGGTGATGCAGCCGGTTCTGTTGGTCGAGGTGTTGGCAACGCAGTCTCCGGTGCAGTTGATACTGCTGGTAATGTTGCCGGTAACGCCGCCGGTGCAGTCGGACGAGGTGTCTCCGGCGCTGTAGATGCTGCAGGCGATGCCGCAGGTTCTGTAGGCCGCGGTGTTGGCAATGCGGTTTCCGGGGCTACTGACGCTGCAGGTAACGCAGCAGGCGCCGTAGGTCGAGGTGTCTCAGGCGCAGCAGACGCTGCCGGTGATGCCGCAGGCTCTGTAGGTCGCGGTGTAGGCAACGCGGTTTCCGGGGCCACTGATGCTGCTGGTAACGCTGCAGGCGCTGTCGGTCGAGGTGTCTCTGGCGCAGTAGACGCTGCAGGTGATGCCGCAGGCTCTGTTGGTCGAGGTGTTGGCAACGCAGTATCCGGTGCCACTGATGCTGCTGGTAACGCAGCAGGCGCTGTCGGTCGAGGTGTCTCCGGCGCAGTAGACACTGCAGGTGATGCAGCTGGCTCTGTTAGTCGCGGTGTTGGCAACGCAGTATCCGGTGCTACTGACGCTGCCGGAAATCTTGCTGACTCTGCCGGCCGAGGTGTCAGCGGTGCCGCGGGAGCAGTCGGCCGTGGGGTCGATGCTGCTGGAAATACCGTTGGTGGAGCAGTTGGCGCCACCCGAGACGCGGCATCAAATGTCAGCGATGCAGCCAGTCGTGCAGCAAGCGGTGCCGTTGACAGTGCAGGTCGAGCCGTTGGCCAGGGTGCTGATGCTGCTCGAGGTGCTGCCAGCGCAGGTATCGACACCGTCGAAAAAAGCGGTGGCGGTTTTTGGAAGTGGCTCATCCCGCTGATTCTTGCGGTACTTGCATGGTTTGGCTACAAGCAGATTTCTGACAAAGATATCGACGTGAGTGGCGCAGCAGGCGACGCTGCCAGTACCGCCGTTGAATCAACCAAAGATGCAGCAGCAACTGCTACTGAAGGCGCTTCAAACGCGGTAGATGCAGCGAAGGAAACCGCCAGTGATGCCGCCGCAGCGGTAACAGATGCTGCCGGTGACCTGGGTGGCAAGGTAGGCGAGCTGTTCGGTTCTGCCACTGAAACGCTGGGTGGCATCACCGACGCCGATTCAGCCACAGCTGCTCTACCCAAGCTCGAGGAAGCCAGCGGTGCACTGGATGGTCTGACCGGCATGTTATCCAGTGCTGACGATGGCGCTAAGTCGGCTGTTGCCGCCGCTGCTGAAAAAGGCATGGGTGCACTGACACCAATACTGGAAAAGCTACAGGCAAACGAGTCTATCTGGAGCGTTATCGGCCCGGTCGTCGAACCTCTGCTGGAGAAGCTTAAAGCCTTAGTCGGCTAAATAAGGGGTACAAATGATACCCGTTCAATTACAGTAACCATCTGCAAAGCCCTTCGTTTGAAGGGCTTTTTTTTTGAGCAGCAGACTCAACACAACACAGCACACACAAAACAACGATCACAAGATAAGACAAAAACGTGAAACTGCAGAAAAACAAATTTAGCCATGCGCTGCAAAACCAGCAAGCACAACTGGGATTGTGGATATCACTATCCAGTCCCTTCTGCGCTGAAGTGGTGGCCCCTGCGGGCTTCGATTGGGCACTGGTCGATATGGAGCATTCTCCAAACGACTATTTTTCGGTGCTCGGCCAACTGCAGGCGTTCGCGGCGACAGATACAACCGCTATCGTCAGACCAGAGTGGAACAATCCGGTGGTTGTTAAACGCCTGCTTGATCTGGGCGCGCAAGGACTATTGTTTCCAATGATTCAATCGGTAACAGAAGCAGAAATGGCAGTATCGTCTACACGCTATCCCCCGCACGGTACCCGCGGAGTATCCGGCGCTACCAGAGCAACAAAATTCGGGCGAGTGACAGACTATGTAGCCAGTGTCGAGTGCGAAACCACCATCCTGCTGCAACTGGAAACAGCCCATGCGATTACTGAAGCAGAGAACATCGCTGCTGTTGAAGGTGTCAGCGGCATCTTCTTTGGCCCGGCAGATATAGCCGCGGACATCGGTAAGGTCGGCAACCCAATGGATCCGGCTGTATGGGCACTGATAAAACCTGCCGCGCAAAAACTGATAGCCAAAGGCGTACCTGTCGGCACGCTGGTACTCGACCCCGCTTTCGCAGCCGAACTGCTGGACGATGGTTTTAGTTTCGTTGCATGCGGCACCGACGCCTCATTACTGGCAAAAGCCAGTGACTCTTTACTTGCCAGCGTCAACAGCGGCCGAAAATAAACACATTCCAGCGTATAGCCAGTGACGCGTTACTATTGAATGCGTCCGGTATATTTGTTATCAACACCACCAGCGGGACACCGTAAACATTCCTGCCGATCGTAGTACAAGAACACGACCTCCTGTAGGAGGTGTAAACCGAGTTGCAGGGTTCAAATGCAGCTTATCCTGGAATACCACTACCCAATTGACGGGAAAACTATGCAAGCAATTCTGGGCACCATGACTTTCGGCAATCAGGTTGATCAGCAACAGGCTGCAATGATGATCGATCGATTTGTAAAGGGAGGGGGCAAAGAGCTGGATACTGCCTACGTCTATATCGAAGGTAAAACCGAAGAACTGCTGGGTGAATTGAATCAGCAGAACGCACTGGACGCATGCCAGATTGCCACCAAGGTAAATCCTAAGGAGGGAGGGCTTGGTGCGTCATCAATCAATCAACAATTCACCACCTCTTTACAACGCATGCACATGCAAAGTGTCGACATGCTTTATCTGCATCAACCTGACCTCGATACACCGATTATCGAAACGCTAAAAGCAGTACAGCTTCACGCGGAAAGCGGCAAACTGAAACGCTTTGGGCTCAGCAACTATGCCGCCTGGCAGGTGGCACAGATTTTTGAATTATGTGATAAAAACGACTGGATAAAGCCGTCTGTCTACCAGGGTATGTACAATGCAATTACCCGCGATGTTGAGCGAGAATTGCTACCCTGTCTCGCAGACTACGGCATGGCATTTTACGTTTATAATCCGCTGGCGGGTGGCCTGCTCACTGGCAAGCACCAGCAGCTCGATGCAACCCCTGCACCCGGTCGTTTCGACGGTAACGCCGAGTACCAGCGTCGCTACTGGAACGCTGATTATTTCACTGCGGTAAAGCGATTCTGCGACGTTTGCCAGCACGAAAACATCGACCCTGCAAATGCGGCACTGCGCTGGCTGGTGCACCACTCCGAGCTACAATCCAACAAAGGCGACAGCATCATAATAGGTGCCAGCTCGATCAAACACTTCGACGCAAACCACGCCGCTATGAATGACGACGCATTGCCAGACTCCATTGTCCAGTCATTGCAGGACGGTTGGGAGGCTGCACGGCCAGTCTGTATCAAATACTTTCGACCGTGAGTGTAAACTGTACGATTGTTATTTAACTGTCGATCGGTGACTCGAATAGCCAGTCTGTTCGGTATGTGACGTTTATACCCCAGACTACCGCCAGTGTAGACAGACGTGAATATCCGTGGCACGTCTGTCATGTACATAAGGCAAACGATCGAGGTCAGGACTTCTCTTTTGGCTGGCGGTCGGGTTATGTCCCGCGCTCACGACCGTCCCGTGGTCAAGCCCGTGGTCATGTCCCGTGGTCATGTCACGCGGTCATGTCACGCGGTCATGTATAGTCGCGCTCGACCGCCTCTTCCCACTGCCTGTCGTCAAACAGTTCATCCCCCAGCCACGCGCGCACTCTGGCGGTAAAGTAGTAATGAGTCGCATCGCAACGCATGGACGATTCGCTCTCGACATGAATCTTCCAGTCATCACGCGCAGACCACCAGCTATGTTTTCCATGCGCGGTCGCTGATAAGGGATCATCGCCAGCGATACTCCAGCTCTCGTCGCGTAGATAGCGCACCCGCATGCCATGACCAGGAATCTCCTCTTCACCAGTGTCTGTGATCACGTTGTAGCGAGTTAGACCAGATTGAAAATCTTTTTCTACCCAGCGACGATTACTGCCTTGCGTGTGCATTGTATAGTCGGGTAGCGGTGTTTGATTGACAGGCTCGACCACCTCGACAGGCATAACATTCACCGGCACTGGCAGCTCGACAGATGTCGCTTTACCGCACTCGATGCTTGCTGTAACCAACTGCGGTGGCGGCTGTATCGCAGGCCAATAGGCCGTTGAAACTGACACCTGTAATCGATGCCCGCGCTGGATACGGTACCCGCATTCGTTCAGCATCAGCTCTATGTTTTCGAACTGTCCCGGAACCATAGGTACCGGGGCATCGTTGCCATAACGGTGACTCAGGTTTATCACGCCCCAGCTAATGCGATAGGCGCAGCCATCCGGGTGTACGTCGAGCAGTCGCACACACAGATTTCCGAGCTCGCGATCAATCGCTACCCGGCAGTTAAATTTCGGCCGACCGAGCACGGTTACATCGGCGGTTAGAGGCTCGGTGCAAAACGTTAGCGACCCGGCGTCATCTATTCTCTGATCAGCAGACAAATCGCTGTCTGGTGACAGTGAGAACATCTCCCCGCACGCAATGCCGCAATCCTGTGGTGAACAGATTGTCGCTACCGATGTTTTATCAGCTTTATTGGACAGGCCTCCATTGGCACCGGCGTACAGCACGGTCAATCGGTGCTCGACAGGCCCGCGCTGATTGCTGACCCACTCACCTTGCTCCCGCTCGCGCCAGCCACCCGGCCGCGTGGCGGTTGCGATGAAGGCACGATAATCAGGTAACTCACGCACATCTGAAGCAGGCTTTGCCTGATACAGTTCCGGATCAAGGAATTGCTTCCACCAATTAATCGCCTCGGCGTGAAAATCGAGCCTTGGATGCGGCAACGCAAAATGCGGATACTTATGTATCCACGGGCCATTGACCGCCTTGACCACTCCTTTGGCGTTTGCCAGCAAAGCGGGCGGTGCGTTCATGTATAGATCAGCCCAGCCACCAATGATCAGGGTCGGAACTGTGTAGTTATCGTAGTCCTCACAAACCGAGCCATGCTGCCAGTATTGATCACGCCGTTGATGCTTAAGCCAGGGCGACAACAGATAGGGCTGGGTATCAAGGCGGTGCTTCCAAACAGACTTCCAGTCAGCCCTCAGTTGTGGATCGGGTGGCCGGGACGAGTACAGCAACATGGTGTTGGCCCAATAGAAATTTGAATACAGCAGACAGCCATTTTTATAGTGAATATCATCGTTGTATCTATCCACGGTACTGCTCACCGATATCACGGCTTTAAGCGCTGGCGGATGCATAGACGCCAGCTGCAGCCCGTTGAACCCTCCCCACGAAATTCCCATAACGCCGACATTGCCATTGGACCAGGGCTGCTGCGCTATCCAGTTGATCACCTCGACACCGTGCGCTAATTCACGTGGTGAATACTCATCGTCAAAGTCTCCGTCCGAGTCACCGTGGCCCGACACATCCACCCGCACGCCTGCTATACCCGAGTGTGCAAATACCGGAAAGGTACTGTCGTCACGCTGGGTGGTACCATCGCGCTTGCGGTACGGCAAGTATTCAAGAACGGTTGGAAATTTCTCCTTTTTTGCGTCCGGCAGCCAGATTCGGGCAGCCAGCCGGGTACCGTCCGCCAGCGTAATGAATGCATCATCGATAATGCTGTATTGAAATACGGTGTTAATCGTTAACCTTCCTTCCGAATGTAGAGCCTGGCTGAAGACAGAATCGCCAGTGTGCAGCAAACGTCACGGCAAATACAGACCCAATCAACTCAGCGCCAACACCAGCTTGCAAGCTTCAATTGCACCGGATTCTATACGAACAGGCGCAAACAGCATTGTGGCACTTGGTCGACAATCGAGATTAACCTAATCGCGTGTTGCCAGACGCCTGTATCAATCAGCGCCCTTGTTGCCTGCTTGCCTGTTTCCCGTGTTGCTGCCTGGTTTTTTTTTGCTCACGCGCTTTTTACCCGATGATTTTTTCTTTGCGCCGGTACGTGAACCGGTTGAAGCGCCTCGTTTCTTTTTCTTGTATGAAGGTGCCTCTACACCTTTTAAGGCAACAGGTGTCACTGCAACACTGCCAGCCACCATCTCATGCAATCGCTCCACTAATGGCAACATAAATTCATCATAGCCTGTTGCCCGGCGACTGATGGCATTGAGGGTTGCTTCCCAGTGTGCTGTCATGTCGGGTTCGGATGCATCAGGCGGCAAGGTACGAATTAACCCTCGACCAGCATCCGTTGCATGAATCTGTTTGCCGCGCCGCTGCATAAAACCGCGGTAAAACAGCAACTCGATTATCCCCGCTCTGGTGGCCTCTGTGCCCAGTCCGTCAGTCTCTTTTAGTACCTTGCGTAGTTCAGCTGAATTTACATAACGCGCTATACCGGTCATCGCAGCGAGCAATGTGGCATCAGTATAGTAGGCAGGTGGTGTGGTGTTTTTTTCGATCAGCTCTCCACGCTCGCAATCGAGTTGCTGCCCTTTTTTAAGGGGTGGCAATTCCGTATCGGCAACTTTCTTGTCAGTAAACAGGGATTTCCAGCCCTGAATTTCAACCGTCTTTGCGGCAGCGACAAACAGGCCTCCCTCGATAACGATTTCTGCACGCGTATCGGTGTATTCGTGAACCGGATAGAACTGCGCAATGTATTGCCTTGCGACAAGTTGATAAACCTTACGCTCGTGATCACTGAGTCTGTCTGACGAAAACTTGCGTTGCGTGGGGATGATCGCGTGATGCGCATCGACGCGTTTGTCATCCCATGCGGCTGTTTTGATAGTACTGTCCGCGCCGTCAACGGCGGCTTGCAATCCGGCTTCAGTCTGACTGATTGCAGCGAGCACTGCAGGCGCCTGCGTCCAGTGCTCAAGTGGCAGATAGCGACAGTCGGACCTCGGATAGGTGATCAGCTTGTGCCGTTCATACAGCGCCTGACAGGCGGTTAACACTTGTTGAGCGCTGATTCCAAACCGCCGGCCGGCATCAATTTGCAGGGCCGACAAACTATACGGTAACGGTTGCTTTTGGCGCTTTTTCTTACGTTCGAGCTTTTCGACAGTACCGGTTTTACCAGTGATTCGGGCAACCACGTTCTCTGCTAGTCGACGCACCAGTACGCGCCCGGAATCATCCATATAGGGCTGACAGGCTTCACTGGGTTGCCAGTTGGCCTGGAAGCTTTCTTTTTGCCGGGTAGTCAGATGCGCCAGCACTTCGTAAAACGGTTTTGAAACGAAGTTTTCTATTTCGTCGCAGCGCCGCACAACCAGACCCAGAACCGGTGTCTGAACCCGACCAACAGACAGTACACCGTCGTAGCCCACCCGACGCCCCTGAATGGTGTAAGCGCGTGTCAGGTTGATACCGTAAAGCCAGTCAGCGCGTGATCGTGCCAGTGCTGAGACAGACAGCGCAACGTAGTCACTGTTGTCTTCGAGCCGAGACAGCGCTCGAGTGACTGCCGCCGGGTTCATATCATTGATGAGTAAACGCTTGATCGTTTTGCGCTTGCTTTTAGCGACGCGTAAATAGTCAATTACCTGATCCACCAACAGCTGCCCTTCCCGATCCGGATCGCCTGCGTGTATCAGGGTACTGGCTTCAGCGACCAGCTTGCGCAGCACCGCGAGTTGTTTTTTGGTATCAGGTTTGGGCGTGAGCTTCCATTTCGACGGTACGATTGGCAAATGCTCGACGCGCCACGACTTGTACTTTGCATCGTACAGATGTGGCTCTGCCTGCTCCAGCAGATGCCCTATACACCAGCTGACGCAGTCGCCGTTTGAAGATTTGATAAACCCATCGCCGCGCTGATGGGGCCGTGGCAATGCATCGGCTATGGCGCGGCCCAGGCTGGGTTTTTCTGCAATATAAAGGTTCATGCGGACCGTAATACAAACTGCTAAATCCGGGCGCAGGCGAAGCTGCCTGGCCGATATCCAGTTTATCACAGTTACCTGACTGACAGGACAACCGAGATACATCCGATTCCGCCTAACCAACCACACGCAGGCATGTGTGCGCCGTGCGTGGTACGACACTGCAGCTGGCAATGTCCGCGCGATCGCGTCGGGCGACGCTGTCCGATTAACTGCTGACCAGACCCTGCATGCTTTGCCGCCTGCCAATCTGGTACGCGAGGTTCCGCTCAGGGGGCGAGTTGCATTGCCTATGCTGCGACAGGCACCAGAAACCTGTCGGTATGGTGCGCTTCAATAAATTCTGTTATCTCATCGAACGGTACCGGCTTACTAAAATAGAACCCCTGAAGTTCATCGCACTGGTGCTTGCGTAACCAGCGTATCTGCTCCATGGTTTCTACCCCTTCGGCAACGACAGCCATGCCGAGCTTGTTGCCCATCTCGAGAATAATTTCCAGCAGTGCGGTTTTTTTCGCGTTAACAAATCCCCGATCAATTTTTAAGCAGGAGACCGGGTACTTCTGCAAATTGGCAAGGTTCGAGTAACCGGTGCCAAAATCGTCGATAGAGATTTTTATGCCCTTACGGCTCAACGAGTCAAGCAGTTCGTAGACATATGACTCATCCACAATCAGCATCGATTCGGTAACCTCGATATTCAGGTACTCAGGATCAACCCCGGTATCAATGATCGATCGGTCTATACGCTCAGCCAGATCGTTGGCCATAAATTGTTTAGGAGAAATATTAATTGCGACTGAGATATTATGCCCCCTCGCCTTCCACCTGACCTGATCAGCCATGGCTTGCCTCATCACCCATTCACCGATCTGAAATATCATTCCGGTCTCCTCCGCGACTGGAATAAAATCAAAAGGGTTGATCATTCCGCGTTCAGGGTGAATCCACCGAATCAGCGCTTCCACACCGGACACAGCAAAGGTCCTGCAATCGATCTTAGGTTGGTAATACAGTACGAACTGATCTGATTCAACCGCCAGCGCAAGGTCAGATTCAAGCGCCAACCGGTCCAGCGTGCACTGACTCATGCCCCGCTCGAAGGATTTGTGTCCGCACCCGGCCGATTTAGCAGAGTACATCGCAACATCAGCATTTTGCAGCAAGGACGTTACTGTATTCCCATCAGCAGGAAAACGAGAAATGCCAATACTGGGCGACACCCTCAAAGAGTGGCCATCAATGCTCAGTGAGCCGGATGTCCGTTCAAAAATGCCTTTGACCAGCGCTGTGAGTGCCTGACTTTCAGACTCGGGGTTATCGCACTCGCTCGTGACTATTACAAATTCATCGCCACTCAGCCGGGCCACCATGGCCCTGTCTCCGGATGCCTCGCGCAGTATATTGGCAACCGCAACCAGCAGCGCATCACCAACCGAATGGCCCAATGAATCATTGACCAGTTTAAAACGGTCGAGGTCAAGAAACAAAACTGAAAAACAACAGCCTTTAGCTTCACACACTGGCAACTGTTTGTGCAGATGTTCAAGCAGGGCTACACGATTAGGCAAACCGGTTAACGAATCCGTATGGGCCTGTGTTAACGCGTGGGCCTGAGCCATCCGTCTGTCCGTCACGTCCGTGGAACTGACCAGCAATGTTCTTTTAGCTGTTACCGGGTCAGGGCTTTCCTGTATGTTCAGTGCGTGCCATCTGACCCCATCAATGGTGTTTACCTCAAACTCAACATCACAGCTACGGTCGCTGGATAATCGCCGCAGAATCTCATCAAGATCCACAGTGTGGCTCAAAAACGAGGCCAACGTATCGTGACCTGGCATACTCATCGCCCTGGCTGCGGGATTGCTGTACAGACGTTTCAGATCCTGATCGTACAGTTGAATCATTGCTGAGGTGTGCAGCAATGCCTGAGCACTATGCAACGTAGCTGAAGTAGTTTCGGTTATTTCACCAATGACCTGCACCAGTAAACCGGCGCGATCATCACTGAGCAGGAAGTGCGAAAATGTCACTCTCGATGTCTGCGGCACGCCATCAGGATACAGCGTCCAGTCTTCGCTGAAGGTTTTACCTTCTTCGCAACAGTCTTCCTGGTACTGCACCAGGCGCTTTTTTACAGTAGGCGACATATCACTCGATAAATCACGCTTACGCAGTTCAGCTACAGACGGGGCATTCCAATAAGCTAACCCACATGGATTGGACCAGGTGATTCTTGAATAGTCGACATCAAAAATCCACACTGGTATGCCGATCTTGTCGAGCAGTATTAATTCGTCATCCATAAAACACATCGTCTATAGTATCGGCAAGCTATTTCAAAGTCAGGCCATGTGGCAACCAGACAGTCTGGTTTACACGTCATCTCGCAACCCAAAAAATACAACAATCGCCACATAGCCTGCATCAATAAACAGCACTACCTACCTGACTGTATCAAGCAGCTCGTTTGTAACCAAACAACCCTTCCTGTGCAATCGCATTCGCGATATCAGTGGGCACCGAATCCTCCCAGTTATTGTCGTTGGACGGTATCTTTGCCAGCACATCTCTGGAGTAGATTCTCAATAGATCACTATCGCTGGTTTCTATACCGCAGATGAAGTTATTTTCAAGCAAATGGCGATACAGATACTTCAGCCGCTCCTCAATTTCCAGAGTAGCAAGATCGCTGAGTTCTCCAGTGCTGCGAAGCTCTGGGTAGACGTATAAGCGGGTATTGTCGGGGAACAACTTACCAAACCCCTCCAGGATGCCCCCTTCTACATTTGCATATCGCTCTTCGTTAAAAATATCCCTCATGTTAATCATGCCAAGCACGATTCCGATCTGGCCATTCGTATATTGACGAAAATAGGCACGCAAAGAGAAGTAGCGCGTATAGTCCGACACCAGCACACTATAGCCGAGGGAATTGAGAAGTTTTATTCGTATCGTCAGATCTTCTTCCGATACCTGCAGATCCTTGCCGGTCGGATCATTAAGAGAAATTTCTGCGAGTACAATTGAATTGCTGTCGTTAACCGAGGGCTGCTTTGTGAACGCACTGTATCCCTGCTCTATCATGTCCACATTAAGCCTGGTTACCGGCTTGAATGATCCACGAATTGTCAGCACGTTCTTTTTGTACAATGACTCAGCTGGTACTGCCACAGTGCCGTCGGGCTTAAACATCACAGCATGTGTTTGCTTGCTGCGAATAAGATGCAGATTAATGGTTCGATCATCAATATCATCGAAATAGGGACCACGGAAACTTACCGAATCAATTTCTATGCGGCTATCAGAGATATTGTCACTGAGCGAATGTACCAGTTGCTTGGGGTTTTCAAAATAGTAAAACGCACCATAGATCAGGTTAACGCCGATTATACCCAGTGCATCTTGCTGCGCCTCTGCAGATGAATCGAGCATACGTACATGTACCACAATGTCTGAAGGCTCGGCACCCGGGTACATCTGAACTCGAATGCCACACCAGGCATGGCATTCGTTTTTTCGATTGTAGCTCTTGGCAGATACGGTCGCCGCGTACGAGAAAAACCGGGAGGTCGACGGCCGGTTGGAACCGACCCGGTCAATCACCAGATTAAATTCTTTTTCCAGCATTGCCTCGACCCGTGGCTTGCTGACATAGCGTCTGCCTTCCTGCAGTCCGTATATGGCGTCGGAAAACTGCATATCGTAGGCGGAAATGGTTTTAGCGATAGTGCCGGCGGCTGCACCGGCTAGAAAAAACTGTCTCGCGACTTCCTGACCAGCACCGATCTCGGCGATAGTTCCGTACTTACGCTCGTCCAGATTGATGCGCAGTGCCTTGTTGGTTGTCGACCGGGTGCTGATGTTTTTGTCCAATGTTCTCTCCATGATCGGACCGACGCAACTACGCGGTCACTTTCGCTCTGCGCCAGGCCTTCCACATCGCATACTGGAAGACCTGCCACTCATCCTGAGTGCTCCTACTTCACAAAAGCGGCTGAGATTTCATTTTTTTAACAAAGCAACTCGCGAAATTGATCGGTTCCGTGGACCGCTATGCAACAGGTTACAGCTGCAACACAACAGATAGCCGGACATACAGCCATGTATTGTCTGAATTCTCAACGCCTTGCACGAGAATCAGAAAACACACAACCCGGTCTCCACTTACTCACTGCGATGTTGAAATATCCATTACAATGCGCAGGCTGATGTATTGCCTGATACCGGACGGTCGGGCGGTGATCTCACTCAGAATGCGTTATACGGCCGAACTACGAAGCATCGGCGAGCCGGCTGCAAACGTCCCCTTCTTACTACTTGTCGCAGACCTCAGGGTAATCCGGTGACCGAACTTTCCTTCAAATCTCTTTCCCTGTCAGACTCGATGCTTGGGAACCTGGACTCCCTCGGCTATGAAGAGATGACACAGGTTCAGGCACAGACGCTGCCGCTGGTGCTGTCGGGCCAGGATGTTATTGGCCAAAGTGAAACCGGCAGCGGCAAAACGGTCGCGTTTGCACTGGGTATCCTGAGCCTGCTGGACCCACAGGATCTGACCATTCAGGCGCTCGTTTTGTGCCCGACTCGTGAACTCGCCACACAGGTAGCGGAGGAAACGAGACGACTGGCGAGGGCGACTAATAACGTTAAAGTATCCGAACTCTGCGGCGGCATTCCCGTCAAACGACAAATAGAGTCCTTAAAGTACGGAACACACATCATCATTGGCACTCCCGGACGTATCGCCGATCACCTTCGACGAGAATCAATTAACCTGCAGAACCTGAAGATGTGTGTGTTCGACGAAGCCGACCGCATGCTTGATATGGGTTTTCAGAACGAGATCGACAGCATTGCATCCCGACTACCGGCTGCCAGACAGACGCTGCTTTTTAGCGCAACGTTCCCTGAAGAAATTAACAAAATAGCGCAACGTGTGCTAAACCGGCCTACACACATCAAAGTCGAGCCGGTAAAGGCACAACCCACTATTGAACAGGAGTTCTACCTGACTGATGAAGACAACAGACTTGAGGCCCTGATGACACTGCTTGCAGTGGAACAACCCCTGTCCTGTCTGGTCTTCTGTCAGACCAGACAACAGAGTAAGGATGTTCATCTAACGCTGCAGGGAGAGGGGTTTTCAGCACTGGCGTTACACGGTGAAATGGAGCAGCGAGACCGCGATGAAGCACTGGTACGATTCGCCAATGGCAGCGTTACCGTACTGGTTGCAACAGACGTGGCGGCGCGCGGCCTCGACATTGACAGCCTCGAGCTTGTTATTAACTACCAGTTGTCGAGCGACCCTAACAGTCATATACATCGCATAGGCAGAACCGGACGCGCCGGAAACAGTGGACGTGCGCTATCGCTTGTCACCGAGCGTGAACGCGGCAATGTGGAATACCTGGCAGCCACCACTAATCAAACGATTACGCTCGACAAGCTACCAACCATTGATCCCGCAGCAGCTGCACCAAAACCCGCGCCGATGGTAACAATATTGATTCAGGGTGGTAAAAAGCAGAAACTTCGCGCCGGCGATATCCTCGGCGCACTAACCGGTGACGACGGTATTGACGGTAATCAGGTCGGTAAAATCAAGATTTCCAGCAGCCATACCTATGTTGCAGTCGACAGGAAAAGCGCCGGCATCGCCATCCAGAAACTGAAGTCAGGCAAAATCAAAGGCAAGTCGTTTCGAGTTCGAATCATCAAGTAACGAGCGCATCCCACCCTTGTTGAACCGGAATTAGTTGAACCGGAGTTAATTGAATCAATGCACTTAAGGATACTGGCTACCGCGAAAACAAAAGGTTTAGCACCATCCACTAAAAGCGCGTCGAATTAAATGGCGGTCGGTCTGCGAGCAGCATTCGATCAAGTGTGGCAATGCTCTCGCTGTCGCCGGTCACCTTTGCAACTGAGGCGAGCTCAGCCACTCTGGTGGTACCTGCATAGACCGTGGCAAAATCTGATGGCCCCAGAGCAACATAATGCTCTGACGCAGACACTTGCAGACGAGGCTTCCCACTTTCAACTGTCAGCAACCAGCGACCGGACAGCTGTGGAAATTGCGCATCGTTATAGTCAATGACTACCCGACCGTCGCAGCCGTAACTTCGCTCCGTCAGCAAACGCTTAACATCAAGCGGCCGCAGCCACAACATATCAACCCTGCTCTGTTGCCATAGCTGCCGGGGGTCAGTCATATAATGCCTGAGTGGCGGGTCCACCGGCCCCAGTTCCCATACGAGCTGGCGACACCAGGGTAGTGTTGTCAGATAGCTAAACAGCGATATTTCTGACTCGATAGTGTGTGCACAGATTTCTGTGAGCACCACTGTTGAATTCGCATTGCCATGGGTAAAACCCGAATCTGAATTGTCCCCGATAGAGTACAGCGCATAACCATCAGCAACTTTTTCATTGTTATAGTGCACGGCTACAAACTTGTTCTTACCTATGGCTACCCAGTCAGCATCAGCCGGCTCGAGCATATAGCGCCACCATAATTCATCTCTGACCACCTCCATTGCACGATTTTCACAGTACTTAGTATGAATGCCCGCCAGCACCGCGATTGCCTCGCTGCGGTTGTGCAACAGACTGATTTTGCCCTCAGAACTCACCGGGGCTGATTCAAACAAAGCGAATAACTGAGTATTCAACTGCCATCGAACCATCTCCGTCGCAACACCGTAGCCATAGCGTTGATAGATTCCGGACTCTGATGCCATCAGCACTGATGCAGTATCACCAAGATCAATCGACTGCTGCAGGTGCGTGTGCATCATTGCTCGTAAACCACCCCTGCCCTGTGCCACCGGAGAGATACCAACACCCGCCAGCCCTCCGACCTGGCAGGCCGTTCCACCAGGCAGGCTCAGTCGAAAGTCATAGGCGAAGCAGCCACCAAATATACCCTCGTCATCTGCGACTGCGACGCGCCTGTCCGCAGGACGTAACTTGGTTTCCAACTCCTTTTTTTCCGGTTCTTCCGGTACGCCAAAGGCATCGTAAATATAACGAGTGGTAACTGCCCACTCAGTGTCTGTCGGCGCCCATGCGGTTACTGTCGTTGTCCTGGTCACGGAATCAATCAGCCTGCTGCTGTGAGGTTTCTGCTACTGGCAATAGCGCTGTTATGGGAACGCCGATAGCGGAGAGATATCCGTCACCGAGTCCATGTTGATCTCACCGTAAATGTGCGGAAACAGCTCGTCACCACCCACCGTATTTTCATATACCAGCTCTGCGCTCAATTGATCGGGGTCAATAGTCAGCACCAGCAGATCTGGCACATCGGCATAGTAACGCTCGACAACGCCGGCCAGTTGATCCGCTTTACAACAGTGTATAAACCCCTCTGACTGCAGCGAAGCGCAACGATAGAATTTGCCAGTGTTGCAGGCGTCGATGTCCGCCTGACTGGCTATGTGAAAGATCACGGCAAAGCGTCCCCGGTAATTGAGCTGTTTCAGAACGACAGCATACCGGAACACACACCCGGCAGCACGATTCAGAATTGTACGGATGGCACAGTGGCCTGTGAGTACACAGGCAACATCACTGACGTTTGCGCGCCATCCGAACACAATGACAATGCCATCGCCTTTGCGAAAAAATCCGATATAACGAGCCTTGTCAGCACCCCCACGGCAGCATTCTATACAGCGGCAGGCCTTTGCTACCCGTTGCCCCGCTGCAAAAGCACCTGTCATTTGGTACTACCGCCGAGACCACTATTCGTCATTATTTTGGCGCTTATTGCGTGACGCAATTCACATTATTCATGTCGAATCGGCTTTGCAGCATCTCAATCGCTCCTGTGACCTGCATCTCGGACACCTAGTGTCATTTATGTGACACTTTGTTCAACTTATTGAACAACGTTGTACCGCCATGAGACGCCGAAAATTAACCCGCCTGATGCTGATTGCTGTAGTGCCTTTTCTCGCAGCCTGTGCCGAGCAGCGATTCGTCAACGAGAGCATCACAATCACCGAAGACTTTACCTTTACCGACCATGTGGCTAAAACAAAATACACGGTCACAGAACCGGGTGTAGTGGTCGAGGGCAATGGCTTCACGATCAATGGCGACTGCAATACGGATTGCATCGGACTGACCGTGGTTGCAGACAATGTCACCGTACGGAACCTGACCATCCGCAACTTCGACGGTGGTGTCAGTATTAACCGGCAAGCTGCTGATGTTCGCTTTGAGAATGTAACCATTATCGACAATGTCAATCATGGTGTGTTTGTCAACGTCGGTGCGAGTCGCTTTACCTGCGATAACTGCGACATATCGGACAACGGTTCGATGGGCATTTATCTGGAATACAACAGCCACGGTGCCAGCATTAAAAACAGCCGTATTGTTGGCAATGGTTACCGTGACAAGGATTCCGGTAATTGGGTGGATAATCTCAAAGCCGAATCAAAAGACGACCGCGAGGGTATTGCAATTGACGCCTCACAGGGCAACACAATCAGCAACACCTATTTCGCCAACAACGCGCTGACCGGTGTCACCATGTACCGGAACTGCGGTGAAAGAGGCATCACCCGCGACTGGGGTGCCAACTACAACCAGGTTCTCGGCGGGGTGGTTGAAGACGGCATTCATATCGCGTCAAGGCAGGATAAAGATCTGTCAAAGTGGGGTTGCTCCGATCCGTATATCTATAAGAACGCATACATCGCCGATGAAGCAGAGCACAACCGCATTGAGGGTGTCACGCTTGGTGATGCAGCCACCATCATCGTACAGGACGACTACAATCAAATTGTTAATGTCACCGGTGGCAGCATTGTTATTTCTTCAGCGATACGGTCAGCGTTAAACCAGCCGCTTGTCGGCGTAACAACGACAGACACAGACAGCCAGATTTATAAGTAAGAAAAACATTGAACCCGGTGCGGTTACCAAATGACTTTATTTGATAATCGCGCGGCGTTGATGCCGACGCGAATACCATTGAACGGTCACTACGTTGCACGGACCTATCATTCTTTACACCCGCACATCCACAAGCGTAGCAACGCAACCCATGCTGCGCTGCCTGCCCGTACGACTACTCACCACGCGGAAAGCGCTTGTCGCTCTCCAGCGTGTCAAGATTCATATGATTGCGCATGTATTGTTCTGACGCACGCTGCAACGGCTGATAGTCCCACGGGAAATAGTCACCGTTCCGCAACGCCTCATACACTACCCATCGGCGCGCCTGGCTCTCTCGCACCTGCGCGTCAAAGGCTTCTAAATCCCATCGGGCCAAAGACATCTGTTTGAGCGTTTCCAGTTGCTGAAGATACTGTGGATCATCAGCCACATTGTTTAGCTCATGCGGATCCGCATCAAGGTCGAATAGCTGATCGTCATCAAGCAAACACCGGTTGTACTTTAAGTTCTCATGGCGCAGTGACACCAGTGGCGCATAGGAAGCCTCGGCCGCATATTCCATTGCCACAGGTGACTTTCGCTTACCTTTCCTGCCGAGAGGTACCAGGCTTTCACCCTCAACCCATGGCATTACTTCGTCCATACTGACACCGGCCAGTTCACAAATAGTTGGAGTCACATCAATATTGGACACCGGACTGGCAACGGCTACCCGCTCCATCGCAGGCGACGACACCATTAACGGCACACGCGCAGAGCCTTCGTAGAACGACATTTTAAACCACAACCCTCTCTCTCCCAGCATATCGCCATGGTCCGAAAGAAACAGAATGGTAGCCTCTTGCCTGGTAGCACGCAGTGCCTGCATGACCTCACCGATTTTATCATCGAGGTAACTGATATTGGCAAAGTAGGCACGACGTGATCGCATAATCTGCTCATCTGTCAGATTGTAACTGCGCCAGTCATTGGCATCGAAAATTCGCTGAGAGTGTGCGTCGTGTCGTGCGTACTCCATAGCGGGTATCTGAGGCAACAGGTGATCACAATGCTCGTATAGGTCCCAGTACTTCCTGCGTGCGACATAGGGGTCGTGCGGGTGCGTAAAGCTGACTGTCAAACACCACGGACGTGCCGGGTTTTCGGTTTCGCGGTCACTGTCTCTGGCCAGTTCATAGATTTTTCTGGTGGCGTGATACGCTACCTCGTCATCGTACTCGAGTTGATTGGAAGTCTCGGCGACACCTGCACCGGTAACCGACCCCATATTGTGATACCACCACTCGATTCGCTCACCCGGCTTTCGATAGTCTGGTGTCCAGCCAAAATCAGCCGGGTAGATATCAGTCGTCAAGCGCTGTTCAAAGCCATGCAGTTGATCAGGCCCGACAAAGTGCATCTTTCCGGACAAACAAGTGTGATAGCCTGCCCGACGCAGATGGTGTGCATAGGTGGGAATATCCGAAGCAAACTCCGCAGCGTTATCATAAACGCCGCTGCGACTTGGCAACAGGCCGGACATAAAAGAAGCCCTGCCTGGCGCACAAAGCGGAGATGCGGTATACGCATTACAAAAGCGTGTCGACTGTGCGGCCAGTGATTTTAGATTAGGCGCGTGCAGCCAGTCCGCAGGCCCATCCGGAAACAACGTGCCGTTTAGCTGATCCACCATAAAAATCAGGATATTGGGATGGCTCATGCGTTATTCTCAATAGCACATCAAAAATGGTTTACTACGCGCTTACACTTGGCTTTTTTAATGCGCTTGAGCAAGCACGCGCCGTTTTACAATTACAGGCATCGTATTGATCCACCTGGTAAACAATACGGCGCCCCTGACACAAGCACTCGCACCTGAAGAATCCAATGACTGATACTCCTGTACTGGCAACTCGCAACAATGGCATTCTCACCATTACGCTCAACCGCCCCGCGGCGATGAATGCGTTGCTGCTCGAGATGCACCATCGCTTGCACGACTTGTTTAACGAGTATGCGGCCGATGACAGTTTGCACATCGCCATTATAACCGGCGCTGGCGAACGCGCATTTTGTGCTGGCTCTGATCTGGTACAGAAAGCGCCACTCACTGTTCAACAACTACCAGACAGTGGCTACGGCGGGCTGTTGGACCGATTTGACCTGGATAAACCAGTTATCGCTGTCATCAACGGACATGCCATCGGTGGCGGAATGGAGATAGCACTTGCCTGCGATCTGGCAATCGCTGTAAAAGATGCCAAATTTGGATTGCCAGAACCGAAAGTCGGACTGGCTGCATCCGGAGGCCTGCACCGGCTGGCCAGGCAACTGCCGTTGAAGCAGGCGATGAAAATAGCCTTAACCGGAGAACTTTTTGACGCAGAGCAGGCACTGCAGCTCGGCCTGATTAACAGTGTCGTGGCACGCGAGGATCTGCCAGGCGAACTGGATGCACTTATTCGCTCGCTGCAAGCCTGCGCCCCTCTGGCACTGAGAGCGACCAAACAGCAGATACTGCAGGGGATCGATGCCGGTGGCCTAAAACAGGCACATGAAACTTCCTATCCACTCTATGATTCACTGAAGCAAACCGATGACGCACTGGAAGGAATGAACGCCTTTGCTGAAAAACGCAAACCGGTATGGCAAGGGCGCTGACTGGTTAATTCAAAACGCCCATAACTCCACATTGAACTGAACACCGATTCGCTCACCAGGTTGTCGATTGCAAGGCGACCTTCACCGCTGCCACATTGATAGCCAGGTTCCTTAATGACCGCCGCCCTGACTTACCTGAGCCCACTGCTAATTGCCACCATTGGTGCCGCCGTCGCCGCCGGCTTTATTCGCGGGTTTACGGGTTTTGGCGGCCCGGCATTTATGCTAGCCGTTTTAACCCTGTTCTTTCCTCCGCTCGATGTGATCGGGCAGATTCTTATCATCGAATTTATTGCCACCACTTATCTTTTTGCCGGTTTATGGCGACAAGTGGACTGGCAGAGCACCTTGCCACTGGCAATCGCAACCGTAATCACAATGCCATTCGGCCACTGGCTGCTAACGCATACCGATGCGTCAACCATGAAACTGGTTATAGCGATACTGATATTAATCGCCTGTGTATTGATGCTAACGGGCTTTCGCTATCAAAGACCAATGACCCGAGTCAGCCTGATTGTACTGGGCCTGATTGGCGGTTTAATTTTTGGTGCGTCTTATATCGCGCTGATCGTGGTTGCTATCGTTCTGATGGGGCCGTACAACAAAGGCGAGTCGCGCACACTGATTATCTCGTGGAACTTTATTGTCGCGATCTGGTATATCGCAATATCATTCTATCGAGACCAGAGCCAGGTAAGCGATATCGCCGAAGCCGTGCCAGCCACTTGCGCTTATCTTATCGGCACCTGGGCAGGCGCGAAGCTTTTTGATGGCAGCAACGAGTCAGGATATAGAAACGCAGCAATCGTCACCCTGCTCGCGCTGGCTGTCATTAGTATCGTGTTGTAGGCAGGTTCTCCCGTGGCCCTTGAGTTCAGGAGTTCAGGAGTTCGGAAAGCCGTTTAGCTTACAGATAGACCGGCTTGGTTACAGCGCGCCACGGCGGGTGTTTGGCCATAGCCTCAGCGAACAGCGGAGCCTCGAGCCAATCGCTCAGCCACCCAGCCAGCGCCGGTGTGACATTCGCCGTGAACCAGGCGCGATCGACCGAGCAGAATTGCCTGACAAATGGCATGATCGCGATATCGGCCAACTGTGCACGAGGCCCGAACAAATACCCTGAATCGGCAAGACGTGCCTCCAGTATCGAGACAAACTGCATCGCGTGCTCGCGATAAAACTCAGCACCATTCTGCGGGTACCGAACATGGTATTTGTATCGATCCAGCCAGTGTTTAAATTCAGTGTCATTTTGCGCAATCAACGCGAGCTGTTGTCGCGGCTGACAGTCGGCAGACAATAAACCCGCCGGATCATTACTCTGCGCTAAAGCCCACTGCATAATCTCGAGGCTTTGATCGAGCACGGTGCCATCCTCCAGACACATCACCGGTACGGTCGCCTTAGCGGAGGCTTCTGTCATCCACACCGGTTTATGGCGCAGCAATACCTCCCGCAGCTCCACTTTTTGATCGCACATCAACAAACTGATGCGCGCCCTGATCGCGTAAGGGCATCGTCGAAAGCTGTAGAGCACAGGGTAATTACTTTGATACACAGGTCAGTTCTGGTGGTTAGGGAATAGCAATCAAGTAGAGCGGTTGTTGTAAAGTCTTTGTTTGTGCTCTCGCATCTGGCGAGTATATTGTACTATCGCTAACAGTGCGCCCGGACAATCATCATGCCTCGAATACCATAACAAAGTACGAACGCACACCCGTATCTCGCTACAGCATAAAGTACAATTCATATCCAACACCAGTCATCTGCAGCTTTCAGGTGTGTGAAGAACTGGCAAAAGACCGAAGCCACCAACGCGGAACAGCCCGTCCCATCATACACGGCGTTCTCCCTGTTATCTCACAGCAAGGCACGCACTGCCCATGGTACAACCCTCCGTATGACCACAACGCGCAGTCAATCTGACAACCTGGCGGCAGGCATTGGCTGGATGCTCGCCACCATGTGCCTGTTCACCAGTATGGATACCGTCGCCAAGTATCTGACTCTGAGTTTCGACATAGAGCAGGTCGTGTGGGCACGCTTTACGTTTCATATGCTATTTCTGGTTATCTGGCTGCGTCACCGCTTGTTCAATCTATTCATCACGCCAAACTGGAAACTGCAACTGGCGCGCTCCGCCTGCCTGCTCTTAACAACCACACTGTTTTTTAACGGCTTACGCACAACCCCCATTGCAACGGCTTCAACCATTATGTTTTTATCGCCAGTGCTGGTCACCGTGCTGGCTATTCCACTGCTGGGTGAACAAGTGGGTATTCGACGATGGCTCGGGATCACTATCGGGTTTCTGGGTGCCATGGTTATTGTCCGACCAGGTGCCAATGGTGGCGGCGTAGAGATTGGTCATCTGTATCTTATGGGCGCCGCCTTTAGTAACGCGTTCTATCAAATTGCCACTCGGCAGGTGCGTGCTACAGACGATTCCATGACTTCCCTGTTATATTCCGGCCTGGTCGGCGCGATACTGATGAGCATCATTGTGCCCACACAATGGACGCATCCCGATGCCTGGGGCTGGGGCCTTTTTATCGTCATGGGGCTGCTCGGCGCAGTTAGTCATTTTTGCCTGATCAGGGCATTTAACTCTGCTGAAGCTTCAGCCATCGTGCCTTTCAGCTATTCGTCACTGCTTTGGGCAACGCTGTTCGGATTCCTGATCTTCGATACGCTGCCAGACCACTGGACACTGATAGGCGCGGCACTTATTGTTTCAAGCGGGTTGTATATATTTCATCGCGAGCAACTCAGGGCCCCGTCAAACGTAAACGATTGACACCGAACTGGCGGGGTCTACACCAGATTTTTTATCACTGCCTCTGCCGCCACTTCACCGGCTTGCAACGCACCGTCGATCAAACCCGGACTTTCAGTGGCAACCTCGGCACCGGCAAAGTGCAGACGTCCATCCATCAGCGGTTGTCGCAAGCTGTCTGGCCTTACTTCCGGATGTTGTGCTGCGCCAGTGCGATCAGATGCCGAGCATACCGTATCAACGAGCGCCCAGTCCTCGATCCACAATCCGATCGGGGTGGCTGCCTGCTCGCCAAAACAACGCTGTAGTTGCTCAATGACCAATGACGGTAATGCATCTCGGTGCTGCTGTCGCTGCTCGAGCGTCAGGCCCATAAAACCGAATAAAGCCGCTGGTGACCCATCGCTGCCACAGTGATCATGGACCTCAACCAACGGCCCAACTCTGCTGGCGACCCGACCGGACAGGCCCTGTTCACGCCAAAAAGCCTCTGCATAGTGCGCTACCACCTTGACTTGAGCTGCCATCCAGGTGGGTGTATCCGCCATATGCCTTTGCAGGTCCTGAGGTAACTCCGGCTCAAAACGCAGGCTTTCAAGAGCGACACGCATTGGCACAGCCAGCACGACCTGACGAGCCTGTATCAGGCTGGTGTTGTCGCCTGCATTGGCAGACGCTTCACCGGCACTGTGCAGATGAACCTCTATGCTGTCAGACTGGCTGACCAGCTTTTGCACTGGCATGCCACACCGGATGACGTTATCTGTCAGTCTTTCTGACAACGCTCGTACAATAGACTGTGGTCCACCCGCTAGTCGTGCAATTCCATGCTGGCCCGGCAACGGATGTCTGCTGAGCTGGCCCGGGAAATCCAGTAGCCCTGCTCCTTCCTCATATTGTGCATAAGTTTCAACGTCCAGAGCTGTCAGCCAGCGTGCGACCACCGGCTGCCAGGGTGGCCAAACCCAACTCGGCCCCAAGTCGCCAACGTAGTTGCCATTGTGCAGCGCTGACCTCACCCGACCGCCAATGACATCCTCGGCCTCTACAACACAGACCTGCAGCCCCGCAGCCTGACTCTGCACAGCCGCCGTCAGGCCAGAGATCCCGGCTCCAACAATTAACACATCAATCAAATCATTAAGCTCCTATATGGATACTACCGATCAGACTCACCAACTGTGAAGCCGTAAGCGATGCGATGCGTTACGAGCAGCACTCTGCAACAGCTGATTGTACCTTGTTGCAGCGTGTACAGTAATGTGGCCGTCAACCCTCTCTCATTAAGACACGGGGCATGAGACTTGAAGGTTAACCACTGCAATCGTCTTTTAATCAACCTTTCTGGCCACACTATTGAGCAGTAACAGGAATCGGTACGACAGCGCCTTTGTTGTACAGGGCCCGGCCACTTAGTCTAAACGGAACACACTTGTGAAAATCTTTAAACGCTTATTCCTCGGGCTGACGATACTGGCAATCTTGCTGATTGGTGGCGTTTTTTTGGCAGTCAATCTGATTGACCCCAATGACTACAAAGACAAAATACAGTCACTGGCAATGGAAAAGACTGGCCGATCGCTAGCCATAGACGGCGATATAGGCCTGAGTTATTTCCCCTGGGCGGGCTTTTCTCTCGGCTCAATATCAATGGCCAATGCAGACGGATTTGGCGACTCTCCTTTTGTGCAAATCGACAGTGCCCACATTAAGGTAAAACTGTTACCGCTGTTAAAGAAATCAGTCACCGTAGATACGATTGAACTCGCCGGCTTGAATCTCGACCTACAGCGCGCCGCCGACGGCACAACGAACTGGGATGACCTTGTCACTGCGGGCAACACGACAGCGGACTCTAACAACACAGAAAACAGCACGGACAACAGCGCGGACAACAGCGCGGGCACAGAGCCAACCAATACCAGCGACAATGCCAGCGACAATGCACTGCCGGAACTCACCATTGGATCGATTGTGATCAAGGATGCGCAGATAAACTGGAACGACAAGCTAAATAACACCGATGCTCAGCTAAGCGCTTTCAATTTGACCAGCGATACCGTCGAACTGGCCAGGCCCTTTGCGTTAGAGACAGACTTTACCGTTAATAGTAATAGTATCGGGGTACAGGCACAGGTTACCGGCGCAGGTAAGATCACTATCGACCTGGACAATCAGCAGTACCAGGTGCAACAACTCAAACTGGCGACCACCGCAACCGGTGAAGCGATTCCGATACAGGATTTTTCAATTGACCTGCAGGGCGATGTGGCAGCAGACATGCTGGCGCAGACTGCGTCGATCAATTCACTGGTCGTGGACAGCACCGGAGTAATCCTTTCAGGAGACGTAAAGCTAACCGACCTTGCTGATAACCCGACTATTGGCGCTGCTCTGAAAAGCAATACATTCAACCCGCTGGAGCTTGCAACAAAACTCAATATTGAGTTACCCGCTACACATGATCCACAAGTGTTAAAAGCTGCCTCTGTCGCTATGAATCTGTCTGGCTCGGCCAGTGCTGCAACCCTTAAAGAGTTGTCGATCAAACTCGACGACACCACTATAAGTGGCAGCGCTACCCTGCCCGACCTTAGCCGCGCTGTGCCGCCAGTAACCTTTGAACTCACCCTCGATGCAATAGATGTGGATCGTTACCTTGCTTCTCCAAACAATGGCACCACCGCGACTGCAACACCTTCTGAAACACCTTCTGAAACAACCGGGGTTACGAAAGACACAAGCGCCACTGGCGATACGCCGATAGACCTGCCAGTGGATCTGTTAAGACAACTTGAGCTGGACGGAATATTCAAAGTAGGCAGCTTCAAGGTATCCAACCTGACTACACAGAACATACAAATACCGGTTGTCGCCAAAAACGGAAAAATCAGCGTAAACGATATCAAGGCCTCTCTCTACGAAGGGCAACTGGCATCGAGCGTGGCGATTGATGTTACTGGTGCGAATCCAGGCTATCAGTTCTCAACCAGCGTGGACAAGGTTCAGGCCGAGCCGTTACTACAGGACTTACTGCAAGACACTGCGCCAATTAGTGGTGAGGCTATCATCAGCTCCAGCATGTCGACTACTGGCAACACAGTAAATCAGTTAATCGCGAATCTAAACGGTCAATATATCTCCGACTTTACAGACGGCGCTATCAACGGTATCAATATCGGCTACCAGCTTCGACGTGCAAAGTCGTTTTTCAGCAATGCCGCAGCGACCGCGGCAGAGCCGGTAAGCAGAACTGATTTCTCGGCATTACATGTAAGCGCGACCGTTGAAAACGGCGTCATACAATCAGACGATCTGGATATACGTGCTCCTGCTTTGAGAATAACCGGCGCGGGCTCAGTCGACCTGCCACAGGAGTTCATAGACTATACACTCACCCCAAAGGTGGTCGGCTCCGTTCAGGGCCAGGGAGGAAAGGATCTTGACGATTTAAAAGGCGTTGCCGCCAGCATTCCTGTGCGCGGTACCTTTGATGAACTGAGCAGGGATTTTAGCGGCACAATCTTCGCCGCCATGAAAAGCGACTTTTCTAACCGTGCCGAGGACGCAGCAAAGGCACTGGCGAAAAAAGAACGAGACAAATTAAAAGCCGAAGCAAAAGCGAAAACCGATGCAGCAAAACGCAAGGCTGAAGAAAAGTTGCGAGAGGAACAAACCCGTCTTGAGCAGAAGGCCCAGGAAAAGATTGACGCGCAAAAAGAAAAAGCTCAACAGGCCGCCGACGAACTCAAAAGCCAGGCCAAAGACAAGTTGAAAAACCTGTTTAAATGAGTAACTAAACGCCTGAATCCGGCGGTGGTTGTGATTCACAACCCCGCTCTTGACGATTAGTGCTACTGCTGCGACTAACAGATGATTCAAAAGCCGGCAGCTTCACCAGCAAACCTGGCCTGGCTATACAGCAGTTACATCTTACGCGGGGAAACAAGCAGGTCCGCTTCAGGCATGCAAATTCAACAGTAACTCACCATCTATTGCTGTGAAGCTCGAAGCCGCATCAATTAATGAGCGCGCGGTCAGAGCCTCGACACCGTAAACATCGAAATCCACCCCGAATTGCGCGCGCACAGTGGTGGCCAGCAAATCAAAATCCCCGTCACCGGACAGTAGAATTATTTTGTCAACACTTGTGGCATTCTGCACGGCGTCAAGTGTAATTCCTACGTCCCAATCTCCTTTGGCAGAGCCATCAGTTCGTTGAATGTACGGCTTTAACCTTACTTCAAAGCCGATCTCGCGGAGGATATTCTGAAACTGTCTTTGCTTGCTGTCGCCTCGGTCGATCGCGTAGGCAACAGCCTTTTTAATTGTGTTCTCGCCACTTACTCTGCGCCAAAACGCTCGATAGTCAAAATGGCATTTATGCGCACTCATTGTGGTGTAGTAGACATTCTGTACATCGACCAGTATTGCGACATCAGCCATATTTATGTTCACCTGTGCCCGGGAAGTCGCACACTAAATAATGTAGGCAAACACTGTAACGTTTTTCATCGATCTGTGTATATCAGGTATGAGTAGCGAAAATTCCAACCAGGACTTGCTTGACCATCGTGACCTGATCAGTGACGACCCACAGGCGTTCGCAACTCTTATCAAACGATATCAACAGCCTGTATTCTCGTTTTTGGGCAGAATGGGGTTTTCCCAGGTGAGCGCAGAGGATCTTGCTCAGGACAGTTTTCTCAGAGTCTGGAAAAACAGGCACCGCTATGATTCAACCAAAGGTCGGGTTTTCACCTGGATTTTCACAATCACCCGCAACCTGGCCATTAACGAGTTACGCAAAGCCAGTAAAACCCATTCACAGCTGCCAGAACCATCCCTGGTCGCTGATACAGACCCGAATTCAGACCCACAACTTCAGTTGGAATCCGAACAGGCACGTGCCAGATTGCAACGTGCAATCAATTCACTGGCATACACCGACAGAGTCACCATTGCGCTGACACTGGCGGATTCGCTGAGCGCCGAAGAGTGCGCCCGGCTCGAAGACTGTTCAGCCGCCAGCTTCAGAACACGCACCAGCAGAGCCAAAGCCAGGTTAATTAACGCCTACAACGATCTGGAATCGAGCAATGAATAAAGACATGAAAAACGAGCAGAAAATCCAGTCGCTACTTGAGTCAGATCTGTTGCAGGCACCAGCAGACTTCAGCGATCGGGTATTACGGGAAATCGAAAGGCAGACGCAGTCATCAGGCGCTGATGACTCTCGGCACGAGCCTGATGAAGATAGCGCCACACACATGATTGAATGGTGGCAATGGCTTGCAGTGGCGGGTGGAAGCCTGGTGGGCATGACCCAGGTCACTCGCTATATATTCGGATTCTGGTTATCGGCGGCCGTGGGCTAAGCCGGCACTCACAGGAGGTATTATGAAAAATACAACGTCAGTTCCCAATGACAACCAGCCACCCAGACAGCGTGTGCGCCGTTCACCATTGATTGCCGCACTGATGTCTGCGTCGCTGCCAGGCTTCGGTCAGCTCTACAATGGCCAGCTTAACAAGGCCGCGTGGATCTTTGTTATATTCGCGTCGCTTACCATACCTGTTTCAGCCGCTATAGCGCTGTGGTTGCCCGCCCCGCTTACCGTACCGCTGCAGCTGCTGGGCGGCATTCTGGCCATTAGCGTATGGCTCTACGCAATTATCAACGCATGGATCACAGCTCGACACCGCGACAACTACACACTGCGCCCATGGCAAACCAGCGGGCTCTACGCCGTGGTTTTTATTATCTGCAACCTGATTACGATGCCGCTGCTGACCATAAGCGTCCGCACACACCTGGTTCAACCGTTTACCACGCCATCCAATAGTATGTCCCCAACCGTGTTGGCCGGAGACTACCTGTTTGCAAATATGTCTTACAACTGCCCCTATTGTTTAGCAAAGGTAAACCGTGGCGATATCGCGATTCTGATAAACCCGAATAAAAGAAACTTTTTCTACATAAAGCGCGTCATTGGATTGCCCGGCGACTCAATCGAGATCAGCAACAATCAGCTACTGATCAATGGCGAGTCAGCACAATACGATACTAGCGACCAGCAGCATGAAAATTTTGACCGGGTTAAAGAACAATCAGGCAATCGGCAGTGGGAAGTCCAATGGCAAACTGACAAAACGGAAGATTTTCCAGCTACCATCGTCGAGCCCGGGCACGTGTTTGTACTCGGTGATAATCGCGATGCAAGCAATGATTCAAGACTGATAGGACAAATCCCCCTTAGTGACATAAAGGGTCTTGCGAGACAAATCTGGTTTTCGAGGTCAAAAGAGGGAATCAGATGGGATCGAATCGGGTTAGACCTTACAACTCGATAGCACTAAACAACACACAGGCTCGGCGACTGCGATGAATCGCAGTCGCTGAGGACAGAACGTCCGTAGCCGGCCAGTAAACGCCCTTTTTTAACGCCACTTGCACGCGGGTAGAAACAATTGCCAGGTTGTTGTGTAGTTATTTCAGAGCCACTATTGAAATATTAATCGTGAGGGGCAACTCATCGCAACCTCTGCAAAACACACAGTGCCTCTTGAAATCCCACTTTCTTACCACACGCTAATCTGCAACCATAGCCGGGATAAGTCAACCAAACACATAACCCCATCGTCGTACAAAGCGCCTTATGACAACGATAGTGTTCAAATATTGATACGCAATTTCATACCTATAACAACATCTGTGGTCACTTCAAAATTCTAACGCAGATAACGGTTTAGTTCGAACCGATGTTCTTGATATTCTATGTTATCAATTAGTATAAATTGTATGCTATGGACACAGAAAGACACCTGATACCGGGTATTTATCAACACTACAAAGGCCAATCGTACATGGTCTTCCTGAGTGCCAGCCACACTGAAACTGGTGAGCAAATGGTTGTTTATGCCAGCACCTCCGCAGACAAAAAATTGTGGACCAGACCAGCAACCATGTTTTCTGAAAACGTATCTATTAATGGCGAGCAACGACCAAGATTTAAATTTATACGACCATTACACCACAGTGAAAAACTACAAATTTACTAAGGCACTCTTTTTGTTCTCGTGCAAATTGTACGAGTATTAATATACAACCGGGTAATAGCGAGTTAAACATTTGGTTTCAGCACCTTGACCGAATAAGGTGTACAGCACAGAGATCCGCTGTTTTATTCGTCACTACCAATCGCATCGAATGATTCGACAGACAAGTTCCAGATTGGAGAAGTAGCAATGGAGCCAACCGTACATTACGCACATCGACGTTTTTACCGCAATACCGTTGAGGCGATTGAGAAAGAGACCCAACCGCACCCAGACTTATGTTTTATTTTCGTGCAGCACGCATTCCTCCCCAGCCTGGAATTTTTCAGTGCGGTCGATAACCGGGTAGCGGCAATAATTCCGAAGGGCAGCTCTGCTAAAAGCAACCCACAGGTAGTCAAGCAGCTAAAAGAAAGGTTCGGCAGCAGAGTTCACGACACTGTTAATCGCACTACACTCGCTGACCCGGCCTTCACGCTCGAGTGGTTGCGACGAGTAACCGACGATAGGCCTTTTGCGATTCTGGAGTACGGTGGCTACTTCGCACCCACCGCCGCCATGATCTCACAGGACTCAAGCCTTGGCGCAAATCTTGTCGGCTTCGTTGAAGGCACGGAGAACGGTATTAAAGGCTCGGACGACGGTCAGACAAAAGGCTACCGCGACGTTGTCGACGGCATCGCACACCCGGTTATCTCTAAATCACGATCACGCATTAAGAACATCATGGACATTGAGATTGGTCCGGCCATAGTCTATGCCACTGACACCATATTCCGTCGCAACCTCGGCTGTAGCCTTAAGCACTGGAGCAACAGTATTGGTGTTATCGGCCTCGGATCAATTGGCAAAGGTGTGCTAGGTACCCTGGTCAAAGACAATCGCGTGCCAATGGTTTTTGATACAAATTTATCAGTAATGGCCGAACTGGCCACAAGGCACAACAGGGTTGTATCTCAACAAGCCATTCTGCAAAGCTCGGATGTGCTGTTTCTGAATACCGGCAGTTGTTTCCTGTCGAACTCACCACATCTGCTCGACCGCCTCAAAGACTACGCGCTGCTGGTATTGTGCACATCAGGTGATGTTGAGGCAGGCTTGCCTCAGCTCATTCAAAATGGCGATCTAAAACACATAGACTCCGAATCAAATTCAGAAATTGCGGTTTTCGCGACCCGCAGGGGAAAGAAAATTCGCATATTGCTCGCGTCCGATGGCATCGGACAAGCGCCCAATATGTCAATGCAGGATGGATCATCCTCGCCGGCTAACCTGATGTCAGACATGGAGTTCTATGCCATGGGTAGTTACCTGTCCAGCAACAATACGCAATTAAATGCCGCGTCGATCCATGAATCACCGGGCTACCTTGAGGACATCATCATACGCGAGTGGCTGAGCGAATTTCACTCAGACTGTGTTTACTCTGACAATGCAAGCCACCGTAGCCTGCTCGAGGCAAGTGCTGCCGCAGATTCTGGCTATCCGTATCAGAGTTCCTCCGGATCAGTTTCAATACCTTGCAGTGTTACGGGAAAGAGCAATAAGTCAGAACATGAAGTTGTTTGAATCCAGCACCGCCGCAAACACCAGTCTGGCGCTCCCGAACCACGCCGGGTGCATCGGCAGATCAATAACCGTGCAGAACTTGTAAGGCCTTTGCGAATATAGCCGGATCCACATTGCCGCCGGACACAACGCAAATCGTTGTATCGTGTTGAAGACGATCAGCGGAAAACAATGCTGCAGCTAAAGCAACCGCACCACCGGGCTCCGCAACAATTTTATAGCGCAGCATGGCAACTGCCATGGCCTTTAATGCCTGCTCATCAGTAACAGTGATACCGGAAGCACAGAGCCGCTTTAAAATAGGAAAAGTGAGCTCCCCGGGAGACGGGGTCACGATAGCGTCACAGATCGAGTCGGGTGTCTGTTCATTGTGTTCACGCTGCCCCGAGTCCAGCGAACGGCATACATCGTCGCCGGCCTCCGGCTCAACCGGCCTCACCTTAAACCCTGCTGCCATGTTTTCCAGAGCCAACGCGATTCCTGACGTTAAGCCGCCACCGCCGCAACAAACAAGAACATCAGCTTGTCGAACGCCGAGGGCATGTGCCTGCCGGGCAATCTCTAACCCGCAGGTACCCTGCCCGGCGATAACAGATGGATGATCATAAGGCCGTATAAGAGACAGATTTCTTTGTTCCGCCAGGTCATTTCCCAACTGCTCACGACTCTCACCCCCTTGCCTGTCGTACAACACGACCTCTGCGCCATAAGCGCGGGTATTTTCCAGTTTTAGCTTTGGCGCGTCCGACGGCATAATTATCACAGCAGGAACCTGAAGCTTGCTTGCGGAGTAAGCAACCGCCTGGGCGTGATTTCCCGATGAGTACGCAATTACCCCCAGCGACCTGGCATTATCGTCAAGCCGGGTTAATGCAGACCATGCCCCCCGAAACTTGAAGGCACCAGTCACCTGCAGAGATTCTGCCTTTACAAGAATACGTCGGCCAGCCAGCTCATTGACAAGCTGGTTTTCGAGCAAGGGAGTTTCAACACTGTGCCCCTGCAAACGCTGTGCGGCTGCCAGGATGTCTTCATAATTAACTGCTTCAGATTGATGGCCGACCATAAATTGCATTTTCGATTGGAAGAAACTGCACTGTAACTGCCCGACACCGCTCGGGCAATTTTATCGGCACTGGTCAAGTCCTTTTTATAACTGATTGCAACTGCGGACGCCTGGGCTCAACTATTATCCTCGCCACTTCAATAGCGTAGTCGAAACCTTTGCTAACGACCGCGTGAAATAAGAAACCCGTTGCTATCAAAAACCTCAACGACCGGCGACTGAGAGAATCTGTTTTTGAACTGCTGCTACTTTTCGAACCCATGGATTGTAACGCTTGACAGAAGGCGGAAACTGCCTGACAGCATCCATTGCCTGGTCGATCGTCGCATACTCACCTACCGATACTCCGTACATCGTTTCTTTATTAGCCGTCACCTTGAAAGGATAAATTGAAATCTTATCGTCCTCCAATTCACTGGAAAAATCCAGTAGCTTGTCGAGATTGTCAGACGCGGCCAGTTGAATGACAAAGTGCTGTCCGGGTCGAGCCAGAATCCATTCGTGATCAAAGATTGAAGCAGTCTCACCCTCGACAACGCCTTCTTTTAACTTCGCAGTAACTACCGTTCGAATTACCTTTTCGGAAACCGGTAACCCTTGTTCGTCAGCTGATACCGGATAACCCGTCAGCGTATCAGGCTCTGCCGTATCCGAATTTGATGAAGATTGGGGGGGCGTCTGCAGATGTAGAGGATCAGCTTGTGCGATCTGCCTCGCAGGTCCGACCGGCGATTCAACCGGCGCGCCAGCCACCGAATGCAGGATCTCGACTGTGGTATCCTGATTTTCGGCTGCAAGAAAAGCGCTATCATCACGACCAGACACCTTCATTACAAGCGCAATCAGACTCAACAATACAACGCCAACAAGTGCAATTTCCCCCAAAAACTTGAGCAATCCAATCATAAAAAACGAAACAGGATAGGTGTGTTCGTTGTGCGCCCTGAAGCGTCGGTAGCGATGAGTCAATCCACTGTCAAAAAGCGCCATGGTGAAAACGTCTCAATGTATGCAATATCCCATCGTCCCACAATGTCGAAAATCAGTCCGATAAGCCACTGGCAGTCACCACAATTTTTACATTTAACGGTCTGATTTTGAGACCAGTGTCGCTTGTATCGATAGTAGAAAATGCATTGGAAAGATCTTCGTTGTAGGAAACTGCCGACTGGTTAAGGCTATTTAGCGATCTGGATGCATCGAACGGCACAGGCCAACCGATCAGGCCACCCTGTTAATCTCAACGGACAGATCGTGCGCATACGAGACAGGCACCCGGGAAACCAACCCACCATGCCGGATCGCAATCAATACGGGATAACAAGCGTTACCCTATTGAAATAGCAAAACACCGGGTGGTTGCCCAACAGACCATTTGCATCATCAATAAGTCGTCACAGTGTGTTCTGATCGATAATTTTCGTGAGGGCTCCACCATGAAATAACACACCGTCGATAACGAGAGATACAGAACGGGTGATGTCGCAACTTTCGCATCTCGTTCGAGTCGAAGCCGGCACAGCCGGAACGGAAAATCAGCATCGCTGCCACCTTGCTCTTCGGTAAATCTGGATCAAACTATGTTTCACCGCACTTCAAAACAGACTGACACGGAAACACTCAATGCCTGTTATCGCTACGCGCTGGCTCTGTCAGGAAATCAGCAGGACGCTGAGGATCTGGTGCAGGAGGGATGGCTTAAATTGTCCGGCCGTTTTGGCTATAAGCCAGATCGACCTCTGTTGTTCAGAACTGTCCGAAACCTGTTTATTGACCAAACCAGACGACAACGTCGAGTTGAAGACTACCGCTCTCGATATGCTGACAACAACCCTGAATCCGAGCCCTGTCAGGGGTCAGCTACCGCCGAGTTCCGAAACATGGAACAGCCCCTTCAAAACTTGCGCAACATAGAAAGAGAGACACTTTTTCTATCTGTAGTGGAAGGTTATACGGCCAGCGAAATCGCAAAGCTAACGGGCATGACACGCGGCAGCGTACTCAGCATGCTGCACAGAACGAGAAAAAAATTACAAGCAGCCATCGACGACGGAGACAAACGCAGCGCTGATGACAGCGACATAGACCCCGATGGGGATAAACGTTCTGCCTCGAAAGCTGTTGTGTTGCCTCTGCGACGGGAGAAACAAAAATGAAAGACCTCGACGAACAGGTGTACCAGTATTACTGGGACAAATCGATGAAGAATGAGTCTATCGAGGCACTCCTGGAGACAGAGCAAAAACACTCGCGAAACTGGTTGCCGATATCTGCCGCGCTGGTCGCTGGTGTTGCACTGTTTGCCGCGGTGCTCTGGCAGCAGCAACTCGTTCAGCTCGACTTGCGCGACCTGACTATCCGGGAGGCTGCGATGAATCATACATCGAAGTTTCAACTCGATGTCGAGACAAGCGAACTGGAGTTGCTCACAGCAAAAATGGAAAAGCTGGATTTTCAAATTACTCTGCCCGCACAGTTAGAGAGCAGATTATCTCTGATCGGCGGGCGCTACTGCACCATTAACGGGCAACTCGCAGCCCATCTCAAGTTTGAAGATCGCAAACTCGGCAGTGAGTTAAGTTTGTTTATGACACCCGCGACCACGACGTTAAGCTCGCTGCATGGCCAAAAAGCTCGAATTGCGGACCTCGCAGTCTCAGTGTCGCTTGCCAGGGAAAACGGAATGTTCTATGCGCTGGCCAGTGCAGACCACCATTTGGCACCAATAGATGAGTATTGAATTGAAACTGCATACAAATAGCGAGCGGTGTCCATCGCACAGCCACACAAACAGAATCGCCAGAATTACCCTGATAATGCTTACCGCATTGAGTGCATGGGCCTTCAGCAATCTGGTTGTCGCTAATAGTTCACCCGTGACACCGGTCGCTGAGTCACCCGAGTTGCTACAGAATTTGAATAAAGCACTTGAATCGCTGGGTCCGGATTATGAACCACGCACCGAACACTTCAACAGCAATAAGCAGCCAACCTATATCAACAGACTGATTTTGGAACGATCACCCTATCTGCTGCAACACGCACACAACCCGGTCAATTGGTTTCCATGGGGAGAAGAGGCTTTTAAGCGCGCGAAAGAAACTAACAAACCAATATTCCTGTCCGTCGGCTATGCAACCTGCCACTGGTGTCACGTGATGGAAAAGCAGAGCTTTGAGAACGAAGAAGTAGCACGTTATATGAACGAATACTTTGTCACAGTAAAGGTCGACAGAGAACAAAGACCCGACGTGGATTCGACCTTTATGACCACCGTGCAGATGCTTACCGGCTCAGGTGGCTGGCCAATGTCTGTGTTTCTGACACCGGATGCAAAACCCTTTTTCGGCGGCACCTACTACCCGCCTGAGCAGTTCGTTGATCTGCTTAAACGTGTGGATCAGGTGTGGCTGACAAATCAGAGTGATCTGGAGACAGAGGCCGAAAAGATATCGACCGCACTGGCGTCATTGAACGCCAATCAGGGCACCGCCAGCGAGGTGGGTCAGCAGGTCATTGACGATGGAATTGCGCGCCTGCTTGAAAACTTCGACAGCTTCGAAGGGGGCTTCGGCGGCGCACCCAAGTTCCCCAGAGCACCTATGTTGTTCTTGCTGCTAAGCGAAGCTCAACGCTCAGGTGATGCGTCTGTTGTAGAGGCACTCGACTTCACTCTGCAAAGCATAGCGGCCGGAGGTATTCACGATCAGATCGGGGGTGGCTTCCACCGCTATGCGGTTGATAACTCCTGGCTGGTTCCGCACTTTGAAAAAATGCTATACAACCAGGCGCTGATGGCACGGCTCTACACACAAACCTGGCTACTGACCGGTAAACAAGAGCACGCGCGAACAGCTACCCGCACGCTCGATTACCTGCTGCGCGACATGCGCTCTGAAGAAGGCGGTTTTTACTCTGCTACCGATGCAGATTCCGATGGCGGTGAAGGCCTGTATTTTATCTGGGACGCCGCAGAAATCGAAGAAATACTGGGTGAGGACGCTGAGTTTGCAACGCGTGTTTGGAATATCACCGAGGAAGGCAATTTCGAAGACAGCAATATCCTGCACCTGACCGACTCTCACCAGACGATTGCCGAAGCGCTAAATCTGACATCAATTGAATACAGCCAGAAGCTGGACAAAGTCGGAGACATACTGCTGGAACACCGAAAGACAAGAGTGCCACCACTGCGCGACGAAAAGATACTGACAGGCTGGAACGGCCTGGTGATAACGGCACTCGCAGAGGCTGGCTTACATCTCAACCGGCCAGACTACACAGAAGCCGCTGCAAAGGCCGCAAACTTTCTACTAACCAACAATCGTCAACATATCGAAGGTAAGGATCTTCCCCGTCTTTATCGGTCCTATTTCCTCGACTCGGCGACAATTGACGGCAACCACACCGACTATGCTTTTTTGGCAGAAGGGCTGATAGCACTGTATGACGCGACGCAGGATAAAAAGTGGCTGACGCACGCTCAGGATCTGGTTGAGGTGATGGATGAAGACTTCAAGGATACCGCAAACGGCGGATACTTTATGGGGCGCCTGGATACCGGTGGCGTTGCCTTGCCTACACGACCCAAGGAACTGTACGACAATTCTATTCCGTCAGGTAACTCATCTACCTTACGAGTACTGGTACAGCTCTGGCACAGAACCGGAGATTTTAAATACCAAACTGCAGCAAACGAGTTAATTGCCGCTTTCTCGCCGACGCTAACGCAGATGCCAAATGAAATGGGTTATATGGTTAAGAGCACCAGCGAGTTACTTGAAGGTGAAACCGGCGCCCTGCGCTATGCCGGATTTGGCAAAGTCAGAGCCAGCGCCTCGGTAGACACCGCCAACAAGCTAACTATTGCTATTGATATCGCACCAGGCTGGCACATCAACTCAGTCAGCCCGAAACAAAAATACCTGATTGGAACATCACTGACTGATAGCAACGGTGACCCGCTTAAGAATGTCCGCTACCCGGACGAGAAGCTTACCAAACTTGCCTTTGAAGAATCGGTTTTGTCACTCTACGATGGCTCTATAGAAATTACCGCTGAACTGCCCCGCCGGAACCAATCGGTATCAGAGCCGTCTAACCCTTCAGACGATGCAGTTACATCATCAACAGCGCTGTACCCGCTGCAACTGCAACTACAGACCTGTAGCGACGAGATTTGCCTGGCACCGGAGACTCTGACCATCAGTGTGCCAACAACAGAGCCTGTCGCTGCAAAATGATGATACATAACGTTATACACCACTGAGCAACCGATGGAACTTTGCAACCACGGCGCTACTAGCTGCCCGGGCACCGAATGGTTATGCCTAATCAGGCGTTCATAGCGAGTTGCAGGTCTGAGTGGCTGCAGAATTATGCACGTATACAGCAAACGCACAGAGACAAAGGCCATGACCACAGTCACAAAATATATGTTGTCGCGAAGGCGGATGCTTGCACTTGGCGCGGCAACAATTCCGGCGCTGGCCGCTCTGCGCCCTGAAGTATCGGATGCCCAATCGCAACCTCGCTTTGGCATTGGCGGACAAGATGCCCCGGAACTGGATATCAACTACTGGATTGATGGCGACGGCAAACCAGCAAACTTTTCAGTCAAAGCGTCTGCAGGAAAATGGGTATTTCTAAAATGCTTCCAAAACTGGTGTCCGGGCTGTCACTCCAGCGGGTTCCCTACGCTCAAAGCATTTGCAGACGAATTTCATGGGCACCCCAGCGTGGCCATTGCAGGCATCCAGACCGTATTCGAAGGGTTTAGCAACAATACACAGGACGACGTTCGTAAACTGCAGCTGCGATACGAATTACCCATTGTGATGGGCCATGACGCCGGCAATCCGAATGCCGACAACCTCGACCATCGCCCCGGCACCATGGTGAACTATCGTACCGGTGGCACTCCCTGGCTCATTCTGATTGATCCGACCGGCAAGGTCGTATTCAACGACTACCGGGTTAACCGCAGTAAATTAATTGAATTCATCCACGAGCAAATCGCCTGAGCACGCCCTGAGCACGCCCTGAGCAGAATTAAAGACCGTGCATTGCGACCAGCAAACTTACAGGGTCTTACATCGCTGTGCCGGCGCCCGGCATTTGATCAGCTAACTGTTTTCCGGTAGACCACCACACGGGTCCTCTATTCGCGGTTCCCGGGGATCTGGATTCGTTCCCGGCTATCAAACCACAGCCGGCTCGCAACAGGGCCCAATCGAACTGTGTCCCTACTCACCTCGACTGTACATCGGCCCGTGGCAGATCGAACCGGCAGCAAGCACTCGTAGATACGCTGCAAGCCCAACAATCGTTTTCTGCTGGCAAAAAACAAGCTCAGCCTCGCAAATTTTCTCTCTTCTGTAACCCATCACCACAGTTATGCGACTATAAACATATCTTTATATGTACATTTATTGCTAGAATTTCAATTCTACTTTCCTGAAAAGTTTACAGAATCACGGAAATGATTAATAAATACAAAGATATAACAGCACAATTGGCCAATCGCATCCTTTTGCTGGATGGCGCGATGGGAACAATGATTCAGCAACACAAGCTGGACGAGCGCGATTTTCGGGGCAGTAGATTTGCCGATCACGATAGTGATTTACGCGGCAATAACGACCTCCTGAGTCTGTCCCAGCCCGAATTGATCAGCCAGATTCACCGTGACTACCTGGCGGCCGGTGCAGACATTATCGAAACAAACACATTCAACGCTACGCGCATTGCAATGTCCGATTACCAACTCGAAGCGCAGGTGCCTGAACTCAATGAAACCAGTGCCCGGCTCGCTCGCACCGCTGCTGACGAATTTAGTACCAGCGAAAAGCCACGCTATGTTGCCGGCGTGCTGGGGCCAACCAATCGCACGGCATCAATCTCGCCCGACGTCAATGACCCGGCCTTTCGCAACGTCAGTTTCGACGAGTTAGTTAAAAACTACCGGGAATCCGCCATCGCTCTGGTCAAAGGTGGCGCTGATTTACTAATGATTGAAACCATATTCGACACTTTGAATGCGAAAGCCGCGATCTTCGCTCTCAAACAGTGGTTTGATGAGACCGGCACAGAAATTCCGATCATGATTTCCGGCACCATCACTGATGCGTCAGGACGAACCCTGAGCGGACAAACAACCGAAGCGTTCTGGAATTCCGTGCGCCACGCTAACCCGATCTCCGTCGGGCTGAACTGTGCCTTGGGTCCGTCCGAGTTACGGCAGTATGTGGCAGAACTCTCTCGTATCGCAGACGTTGCTATTTCAGCACACCCTAACGCGGGGCTGCCGAATGCGTTTGGTGGCTATGATGAAACCCCCGAACAAATGGCGGAGCATCTGGGCGAATGGGCCGAATCCGGCTTTCTGAATATAGTGGGCGGCTGCTGCGGAACCACGCCAGCGCATATACAGGCATTCGCAAACGCACTGGACAACAAGTTACCCCGCGACATTCCCGCAATTGATATCAGTTGCAGACTGGCAGGGCTGGAACCCTGCACTATCAACAGCGACAGTCTGTTCGTCAATGTCGGTGAAAGAACCAACGTTACCGGTTCGGCGGTATTTAAACGTCTGATTGTCGATGGCGACTACGAAACAGCACTTGAAGTCGCCAAACAGCAGGTCGACAACGGCGCGCAAATCATCGATATCAACATGGATGAAGGCCTGCTCGACTCAAAAGCGGCCATGCAGCGTTTTGTCAATCTAATCGCTGGTGAGCCAGATATTGCACGTGTGCCATTGATGATCGACAGCTCTAAATGGGATGTAATAGAAGCCGGCTTAAAATGCGCTCAAGGCAAATGCATCGTCAATTCTATTAGCCTGAAAGAAGGCGAGGAAGAATTTATTCGGCACGCCACGCTGTGTCGCAATCATGGCGCAGCGGTTGTGATCATGGCATTTGACGAAAATGGTCAGGCCGATAATACCGAGAGCAAAGTAAGCATTTGTACAAGAGCGTATCGATTGCTCGTCGACCAGCTCGACTTTCCGCCGGAAGATATAATCTTCGATCCAAATATATTTGCAGTCGCAACGGGCATCGAAGAACACAACACTTACGGGCAGTCTTTTATAGACGCTACTGCAGAAATCAAAAAAACCTTGCCTCATGCGATGGTAAGTGGCGGTGTATCAAACGTATCTTTTTCATTCCGTGGCAACAACCCCGTGCGAGAGGCAATTCACTCGGTATTTTTGTATCACGCCATTCGCAACGGCATGGATATGGGTATCGTCAACGCCGGACAGCTTGCGATCTACCAGGATATTCCAGATGAATTGCGAGAGCGTGTAGAAGACGTTGTGCTTAATCGACGCGATGACGCAACTGATCGACTGCTGGAAATTGCCGAGGACTATCGCGGTGATGGCAGCAAGGCAGAGGTCCAGACACAGGAATGGCGTGAACTGCCGATCAACGAACGACTGGCACACTCGCTGGTAAAGGGGATTACTGATCACATCGAGGAAGATACAGAGGCCGCCCGATTGCAATTTGATCGGCCTCTGCAAGTCATTGAAGGCCCCCTGATGGACGGCATGAACATCGTTGGCGATTTGTTTGGTGAAGGTAAAATGTTTCTACCTCAGGTCGTTAAATCTGCTCGTGTAATGAAACGGGCGGTAGCATGGTTACTGCCGTATATGGATGCCGAGAAAGAGGGACAGGAAATAAAAAGTAACGGCAAAATCGTGATGGCTACGGTTAAAGGTGATGTGCACGATATTGGAAAAAACATCGTTGGTGTTGTACTACAGTGCAACGGCTATGATGTAATCGACCTTGGTGTCATGGTACCTGCCGAAAAAATCATTGAAACAGCTAAGCGTGAAAACGCTGACATTATAGGACTGTCCGGCCTCATTACGCCCTCCCTGGAGGAAATGTCCCAGTTTGCAAAGGAAATGCAACGGCAGAATTTATCACTGCCATTGTTAATTGGTGGCGCTACCACGTCAAAGATGCACACCGCGGTCAAGATCGCGCCACACTATAAAAACCCGGTTGTGTATGTCGCGGATGCGTCCCGCAGTGTTGGTGTGGTTTCAAAACTGTTAAGCGAAGAGCATAAGAACGATTTTCACCAGAAAGTCAGTGACGACTATGCCCGTGTCAGAGTACGTTTTGAGAATCAAAATGAAGAACGACAGCTGTTGCCATTGACCAGCGCAAGAGCAAACGCACTGAAAACAGACTGGCAAAAAAATCTGCCAACCGTACCGGCAAAGCCAGGCATACACACAATAAGCGAGCTCTCTTTTAAGGAGCTTGCCCCCTATATAGACTGGACGCCGTTTTTCCACACATGGCAATTGAAGGGAAAGTACCCTCGCATACTTGAGGATAAAAAGCTGGGAGAGCAGGCAAGGCAGTTGTTTGCGGATGCCGAGTCAATGATACAGCGTTTTATCGATTCACCTGATATCTCGGCACACGGGGTGTTTGGCTTGTTTCCAGCCAACTCTGTGAATGGAGAAGATATAGAAATCTACTCAGACGACGAACGGTCTTCCGTTCTGGCTACACTGCCAGGCCTGCGACAACAGGCCAGACTACCAACAGGCAAACCAAACCTTGCGCTGGCTGATTTTATCGCCCCTGCCAGCTCAGGGGTTGCTGATTACATTGGCGGCTTTGCAGTTACCGCTGGCATCGGGCTCGACAAGCTGATTAAAGAATTCGACGATGCACATGATGACTACAACAGCATCATGGCAAAGGCTATCGGTGACCGATTCGCTGAAGCTTTTGCCGAATATCTACACCGGCAGATCAGACAGGATCACTGGGGCTACGCCGCCGACGAAAACCTGAGCCGTGAGCAAATCATTGCAGAAAAGTATCGTGGTATCCGCCCGGCCAGCGGTTACCCCGCCTGCCCCGACCACACACAAAAGCCCGTACTATGGTCATTGCTAAACGTGGAGAAGCACACCGGTATCTCGCTGACAGAAAGCCTTGCCATGTGGCCGGCATCATCAGTCAGTGGCTGGTATTACTCACACCCTGAATCCCGCTACTTCGGCGTAGGCAAAATCGGCCAGGACCAAATAAAAGACTACTCAAAACGACGTGATATCAAGCAAACAGTGGCTGAAAAATGGCTGGCAACCAACCTGGCCTACGAACCAGAGTCGCAAACCGCAGCTACCACATCCTGATCAGTGATACTTTAGTGCCAGCCAGTACGTAACGGGTATACGCGATGTCTAGCCACCGCGCAGAGAGCCATAGCCAAGGACACACCCGGCGGAAGCCTGCATAGCAAGAGTGAGCCATGGCGCAAACGGGCCATGGCAGTGCCGTTTTTCTCAATGGATGAGTGAACGGGGTTACTACAACGCTGCGTATGCGAGCTAGCGAGACAGAGTACCGTGGCTTTTTCGCGAGTGGAACTCTTCGCAGGCGCAGTTGCCACTGCGTGCGCTCCCGAATCAGGCCTGTAACCCTGCTCTCGCTTGCGAGATTGCAACGATGGTTGCCACAATGACTGATCGCGTGCTGCGCACTGCCCCCGTCAGGTGCGGCGGCGTCAACTACGCCTTCGATTCGCCTTTGAGCAAAGGCACAGCAGCGATTCGATTCATGTCAAAATATCCGCTTTGGCAGATCTGGAAAGAATGTCGCCTGAATTCGCATCCGGCAGTATCATCGGCAGGCACTCAGTATCATCTGCATCAGACCATCGTCCGTCCCCATCCCGCGCACCAACACTATTTCGGAAACACACACATGAAAGGAACCAGACCCGTACAAGCTGCCCTGTCGAAAGACACCGATCTATCGAAAACCGAGGAGACTCGCGCAGTCATCGAGTCAATGGTCGATGGTCTTAACGATCATCGTATCAGCGACATTGGCGAGTTTTTCAGTGAGGCTTTCAGATGGATGGGCAATACCGGTTGCGGTACCAAGAACGGTCTGCGCGAATTTCAGGACAACTGGCAAAAACCCTTTCAAGCGGCATTTAGTGACAAGGTTTGCATTGATGAAGCAAGACTCTATATGGGGGAATGGGCAGCCGCATTCGGGCGTCAGGAAGCCATTCATAGCGGCAGCTTTATGGGAATTGAAGCCACCGGCAAAAAAGTCGAAATCCGCTATATGGATTTTTGGCAGGTTAAAGACGGGAAAATTACCGACAACTGGGTAATGGTCGATTTCCCGCATGTCATGGCTCAACTCGGTGTCGATGTTTTTAATGGCGAAGGATGGGAGGCCTACGACAGAGGGGATCGCCAGCCTCCGCGTCCGTTTTGATAGCTATAGCCTCATGAGGCAACGCCACCGCAGGTACTGTAAGAATAACAGCCAACCCCGGGTTGCTGGCAACTAACCACTGATTGACGACAAAGCCATGCCCATGGATTCTTCGCAACAAGCCAAATCTCTGCTTGCACCAATACGCACTGCAATGCGTGACTTTGATTCAGAGCCTGTTCGTGCCGCACTGCGCTGTGCTATTTCATCAGACGCCAGAATATGCATGCCGCATCCACTCGGAATTCTACAGGGTCCTGATGCCCTCTATGATGAAGTCTATGCACCGCTATTTTTTGCCTTTCCGGACCTGGAAAAGCGCGACTATATTGTAATCAGCGGAGTGTCAGATCACCAACAATGGGTTGGCTGTGCCGGATGTTACATGGGAACCTTCACCAATCACTGGCTCGACATACCCTCAACCGGCCATATTGCACAAATGCGTTTCCACGAATTCTATCGCATAGAAAACAACAAGGTGGTGGAAGTCCAGGCGCTTTGGGACATTCCGGAAGTGATGATGCAGGCTGATGCCTGGCCGATGGCCCCGAGCCTGGGCAAAGAGTGGAATGTACCAGCACCCGCCACTCAGGATGCACTGAGGACTGAGCCTTACTGCGGCCCGCAAAGCGAGCAAAGCCTGCAGCATGTATTGAATATGCTCACCGCCATGGTTCGCTATCCGTCGCAGGGCGGTCCGGAGGTCATGGAGCTTGAGAAGTACTGGCACCCGCGCTTCAACTGGTATGGCCCGGCCGGAATTGGCAGCGGGCGCGGCATCGCCGGCTTTCGACGATGGCATCAGATTCCTTTCCTGAACGCCATGCCTGACCGCGGCCAGCATGATGATCAGGTGAACTTTCACTTTTTTGCAGATGGTAACTACGTTGCTGTCACTGGCTGGCCTAATATGATGCAGACAATCAGTGACGATGGCTGGATGGGCATTGCACCGACCAATACAACAATCAATCTGAAAAGCCTTGATTTTTGGCGGCTGGAAAACAACCTGATTCGCGAAAACTGGGTACTGGTCGATCTGCTGGATGTCTACAGACAAGTTGGAGTCGACGTTTTCAGCAGGCTCAAAGAGTTCAATAAGGCACGAACCGGGTTTGACCCCGAGACCGGGGTGTCGTTGCAGCAGTTGCCTGCACGTGAATAGATGATCAACAGATGACGTTGTCTTGAGAATACATTTGACGATTCAGCGTCTGGTCATTGCAACTGCGATACTGTGATGGCGTCAACGTTTAGGACTCGCTGGATAACCACGGAGTCAGAACCAGTTACCCGCAGCCCGGATCGTTCGCGGCAGCAGCCAGGCAAGCACTAACACTCAAGCCATCTGCCAACCCTGCCCCACCTTTCGACCTTGACATGCGTTTTTGCTGGCGTAACCTGTTTCGGAACCGCTTACTGTAATTATGATTTGCTCTGACACACTACCCTGCAGCCTGGCCTTTCGAGCTTTTATTGTCGGCTTTTGCATGCTGCTTGTTACTCCGTCAATACAAGCGCAAACCAAAACACAATCATTTCAAATACAATACGCCGCAGAAAACGACTACATCTCCGCAGGTACGGCCAACTGGTCATTGACCAATGACGACAATCGCTGGGTGATGCAGCTATCAACTTCACCAAGCAGACTGGTTCGCATGGCAGGTGTTGGGAAAGTGGTCGAAACTACTGTGCTAAACGCAATTGACCCACCCTTTAAAGCAATTTCCTACAGCTACGCTGACAGCAAAAGAAAAAGGAAAAGCTACAGTGCAGCCCTATCAGATAGTGGCGACGAAATAGTCATTACCCGGTCTGATCAAACAATCACTATCCCTGCAAGTGAAGGCAGCGTCATTGATCGGCTATCAGCAACATTGGCAGTCTCGTCGGAGTTAACGGTGAATCCAGACTTTGAAAGTCTGAAGTTCACCGTGCTTGATCGTAACGGTGTTAGAGATATGGTTTTTAATAACCTTGGCAAGGAGACGATTAAGCTCGGCAAAAACACTATTGACACCTACGTTGTTGAAAGCGGCCGCCCCGGAAGCTCACGAATAACCCGAACCTGGTTTGCATCAATTGGTGATACTGAAAAAAAACACAGGCCCCTGCCAGTAAAGATTGAACAGTATAAAAACAATGACCTGGTTCTACGTCTGTCGCTGATCAAATACACGTTGAACTAGCCTGCTGCACCAGGCAACAGAGACATTTGAGTCGACCGGGAAATGCGTTTCAATTCTAACGCACTCCATTCCAACTCCATAAACGGCGTACCTTCCTCCGATAGCGTTTCGCCCGCACATAGATTGAGATTTTCCCCAATCGGCCCAGCGCCAGCCAAATTGAGGTTCTGACTACTGGCCTGTACATTGCAGGTATCAGATTGCAGCGATTCTACGCTCGAACAGTACCCGGTTCGAGCATAGAGCCTAAAGGTAAACCTTCAGCCCACATCGGATGTGGAGGACGAGGTCACATCGGAAGTCGTAACTGACGTGTTTGCCAGTGCTCACAACACCTTGTGTTCACTACCAGGTTACCGCTGCAGATAAAGGCAAAACCTTCGAAAGGGGGTGACGCAAAGCTTCTGGTCTACGGGATCTATTCCTACGACAGCAGAGCCGCCTTAAAAAGACGCAAGGATGTGTCTTAAGGATTATTTCAGCGATAGGGACATCGCCGTGTTTAATCCGAAAGGGCTGCTATATCTGCAAAAAAGGACGCCTGCCACCCCGCCTTATCTTGCACCGGTTTCGATCTGCCTTGCTAAAGTATCTTTCTATTACGCATCCAGACCGTTGACTCAATGCGTGACAAGCCAGTCAAGCAAAACCAATTGTCACTAAAGACTCAATTACCCGGTGATCAGCTTGCCTGCTAGATTGAAAGTCATCTATGCGCCTGGCTTGCCGTACCTGCGCATTAGCACACCAATATCGTATTTCCCTGCAGCGTTCACTGACTCAGAATCACAGATGGTCAAAATTTCGGCGACGGTCACACCAGAAAATTGACAGACCCCGCTGCCGAATTCACGATTTAGATTGGGGAGCACATTGTCTATTGGGCCAGAGTAGGAATTTCCACCCGGTTTCGCTGCAAATCTACCGCTATAAGAATGCATTCAGCCCCATCAATAAAAATAAGGCAACGTTCACACACCTAAGGTGACACATTCAGCAGAAAGCCGCCTTTTTGTGAATTGGCCCGTCGATTGCACCTGTATAAATGCGATTAACAGCAAACACTATCACCTGGTGTTCGCCCGTTACAGTACAGAACACAGACGGCATTCACATTGGACGTGAACGGCGTGCTCCACCGGAAGAGCGCCGCACTCGTGGACTGTAAGCAGCAACTCGCTGGCTACTAACGGCTTAATCGTTGAAAAAGGCAAAACCTTCGAAAGGGGGTGACGCAAAGCTTCTGGTCTACGGGGTTATCCCTACGACAGCAGAGCCGCCTAAACGACGCATGGATGTGTTCGTCGGATTGTAAGGCACATGGATGTCGCCAAGTACAATCCCGGTAGGCTTCTCTACAGAGCTTTCGCCACCCTGCCTTCTCTTCACACACTGCTATAACCGTCACACTCACCACTCTGCCCGGCGGTTCGAGTTATTGCGAAGCGAAAGTACCGATTCAGGCAAACATCCAATCGACAATTGGATCGCTTCGAGCCTGCCAATTTACCCATTCCCCGATTTCGCGCCTACTGTCCAGACTCGCGAGACTGCTGACGGCCTAAAAACCACAAAACTGTTTCCGACCACCTGCATGCATTTCCTAACATTGGCCTGGCATTTGCAACAATCCAGGTGCGGTAGACAGCACCATCTTCAACCGGATGGCATGCAACGTCTCTGGCAATTGTCTCCAGATTTCACAACGGATGTGGAATGACCTGTCACATTGGAAGTGAATGAGATACGCGCCAATGCGAGATGGTTTATCGTAGAAAAAGGCAAAACCTTCGAAAGGGGGTGACGCAAAGCTTCTGGTCTACGGGGTTATCCCTACGACAGCAGAGCCGCCTGAAGCGACGCAAGGACGTGTCGCTGGATTGTCTCGGCACAGGGAATGTGGCCGTCAACAATTCCATAGGCTCGCTTGAGTTTTGCCCACCCTGCCTTTACCTGTTTTCTCTTGCTCTATTGTTTTTCCTCCCTCTACTGTTTTACTCCGGAACACGTTCAGTGTTCAAATCAACACTATCGTTCTAAGCCAGATAGCCGCGACTTCAAGTATCGCCTCGCTGGTTGCCCGAAGTGAAATTGTTGACAGCAATAGTTTGATTGTGTGACCGCATTATTCGTAAACCTCGCTATCCCGTGACCTCCAAAGTTTCTTATATTGCGGGACACACATACTTTAACATCGCGTGGTCGTATCAAATCTGGTCAGGCGTAATGCTCCATTGTAAAAGTCGCTCCAGGTCAACGCGTCACAGGGATATATTTCTTTAACTTAAAAACACCAAATCTGTGAGGGCTGGCTCACACTTTGCAACGATACAAGAGCGGTAGACAGCACCACTTGTTACCTGGGTGGATAGCACATTTGGCAACCATGGTTTTCACAATGGATGTGAAGACAAGTCATTGGATGACCGGCCACAGGAAGTGGCAAGCTGGTTGGATTCACTGCAACGATTGCAGTCAGAAATGGTGTATCGCAGACAAAGGCAAACCCTCCGAAAGGGGGTGACGCAAAGCCACTGATCTAAGGGTATTTACCTACGACAGCAGGGCTGCCTGAATCGACACAGGGATGTGTCGAACGAATTGTATCGGCGCATGGACAGTGGTCGCAATCAATTCTAACAGGCTTACCTCCGGCATCAGCGCAGCTGTGCACGAAGACCCCCACTTATACTCGGCTCACTCTTTAAACACTATTACGCACGATTCTGTGCACGATACAGCTGCGCATGACTCTGTCTGGCACCAGCCATCGTATTTCTTCACAGTTGAGCGACCAGAACGCCCTGATCGCACTGCGGTCTGTTCAAGTGAATGCCAGTTGATTGACGAACAGGTAAGATAAATGTCGTCATCGTCAGAATTTTCAGCTTCACCTGTCTGCAACAATGTTTGCAGCGAAGAAAACTTGAGTGAATTCACCATAATTTGAGACTGGCTCGACATTTGCAACTGTCTAAGTGCGGCGGACAGCACCACTTACTACCTGGGTGGAACGCAACGTTCGGCAATAGACAGACTTTGCAATGGATGCGAAGTGGAAGATCAACAGGAAGATCTGCAACAAGGATTGTTACCAGTCATTTGCCAGGCATACAGGGTCGTAAGCCATATGAACGGTCAGCCGTAGACAAAGGCAAAACTTTCGAAAGGAAGTGACGCAAAGCTTCTGGTCTAAGGGTTCATACCTATGACAGCAGAGCTGCCTGAATCGACATAGGGATTTGTCGGATGAATTGTATAGATGAAGGGACCATCATCGTTAGCAATTCCAACAGGCTTTTTACGACCAGTATCTACACCCACCTCTGCCACGGCACCCGTTTTGAATTCTGCCGCTGTATCAATAGCAATCCGTTTCTTCTTTAGCTCCAAACCACTTATCTACGAACCGGCAAAGCGTGTAAGGAACTGAATTGCCCCACCCTCGTCTTGCTCATCTTTGGGTAAATACCCGGTAGCCAGAATTCCGGCTCCGTCAATCGTTACTGAATCACGATGAACAAACACATAGGGTTGACCGTTCTTTATGACATAGGTGCCATTGGTACTTATATCCTCAAGTACATACTTCCCCTGTTTGCACTCTATTGTCGCATGCACCCTGGATGCGGCGGTGTGCATCGCCTGCAGTGTATTGTCGTCACTGCGTCCGATGGTACATTTCTGACCGTTCGATTGCAGCACCACCGTTTTGCCGGCGCTACAGAGCTCCAGTTCCAGGTTGACGGTTCGTCGCCCGTGTAGCTCGCGACTTGTTGCTACCTGCGTTGCCGTATCCAGGTTTTGTAGCTCCCAGGGAATTCGATAGATACTCAATGGCGTATCAACACCACGCAACGGCAATACATCCAGCAGTTGTGCAGGACCACAAGGTGTTGCCGACAGTCGATCGACTACTTCCTGGGTTGTCATTATTTCGTGGGTATTAGCCAGGCCGGATACGCGAGCCGCAATGTTCACTGCATTACCGTAAACATCACCACGATCAGAAATCGCAAGCCCCCAGTGAAAACCTACACGCACAGACAACGGACTGTTTCGGTGCACCTCCTGGATAGCGACTGCCGCTGCACAAGCGGTATCGCAATCTTCAAACCTGGCAAGTACTGCATCCCCTACCGTACGCAACAGTTCCCCGCCAGCGGTTTCCACTGCATTGCGCATATTAGTCAGACTGTCGGTAATAAGCTGATGCGCCTGGCTATCACCCGCACGTTGGTAGAGACTGGTGCTACCGCCGATATCCGCAAACAGAATGGCCATCGGGGTTGCCACTTTGCCACTACCGGTATCAGCATCCTGAGCCAACTCAACCATTACGCTTCTCCATTTAGGACCAGACCTCTGTAAAGCCGCTATGCTTCCGGCGTCAGAATATTATGGTCACCCGGCTGATTCAGTTCAACGGTTATTCGAGTCGCCCGTAAGAACCCGCTAGGCTGATTCGCTGCAAAAAGACTTTTTGCTTCGCTTTTGGTCTTTTCAAAAATGAAGGCCCCGGCTGGGTTGCCTTGCTCGCGAGCCCGCAGTAACGATCAATCTCAAAATCCAGCGGGTAAGCTGCGCGACAGCCAGCAGACTGCTCGCCTTGGGCGGATTATCCTAGAATGGTATGTCGTCGTCGAAATCGATATTCGGCTGTCCGGCACCTGCCGGGACTTCAGTCATTGGAGGCGCTGGTGCAGGTCCGCCGACTGCCGCAGTGCTTCCGGCAGCAGCACTGGCTTTTTGCGCCGCGGGTGGTGCGGATGCCCCCTCCTGTGCAGCCTCTACTCGCCAGGCGTTAAGATTGGTGAAGTACTTGTCGTTCCATTCCCTGCCACGCAGGTCGAAATGTACCATCAGCTGACTGCCTTCATCGTAGGCATCAATCAGATCACAGCGGTCCTGAGTCAACTGAAATTTGACCAACTGTGGATACTGCCCTTCGATCTCAAGCACGAATTCCCTCGCTCGAAAGGAATCAGTTTTCTGTTCGGTATCGAATTTTCGATGCAGCTTACCTTCTACTTCAAATGACACGGCGGGAAGACCTTTTTTACGCTAGCGGAACCGGCGATTATACCCGAAAAAATGATGTCATCGAAGCCGTTGATTTGATCAAAATCTGCTTCCTGGAGACCAGTGCGGCAACTATTTGTTCATCTGCGGGCTATCCGCCCGAATAGGTTTTCAGTCTTTTACAGAAGGTGCGGGCGGCAGGGATACCTGGGTATCATTTATATGGTTTACGACATTGGTAAAAAAAATCGTTGCCACCGCCAGGCCGATATCAACAAACTCCTGGTCGCCGAGCCCGGCATCCCGCCCCTGCTCCACCAGCTCACTTCGCAATGGCCCGGGATTGCTGAAAAATTCATTTGCTATAGCGGTTATTGCATCAATCCTCGTATTGCCTGTCGGCTCGGCGCGACGGACGGACCGGCGCGACCCGGTATCGAGCCCCAGCTTGCGAGCCTTCATATCGTGCACCGACAAACAGTAATCACACTGGTTTTTCTCAGACACCAATAGCTTGATCGCTTCGAGCTCCAGATCACTCAAAGAGCCAGCGCGCAGCGCCAGCTCCATTTGCAGGTAAGCTCTTAGCGCAACCTCGCTATTTGCGAATTGAAGGTAGATGTCACTGACTTTACCTCCTGCTTTGACGGGCTCAAGGCTATCAAGTGTCGCCGGCTCGAGATCGTTTTCGTTGCGGGTTGACAGTCTGTGCATGGGTGTACTCGATATAAGGAAACTAAACGCAGCCGGTCGGCTTTGGCAGACCCGCATACTTGCAAGCCTGTTTTGCAGGGCCCTGAGGATACAGGGAAAACAGGTATCGACTCGTGCCTTTGTCACTGCCCAGCTTTTTGCCAATAGCTTTGGTCAGGATGCGAACCGCCGGTGCAATCTCATAGTCGTCGTAGTACTGCCTTAGAAAGTGGATGACCTCCCAGTGATTTGCAGTTAACTCAAACCCGTCACCTGCCGCCATTGCTTCGGCCACGGCCGGCTGCCAGTCGGCCGATGCGCACAGATACCCCTCTTCGTCTGTCTCAATGGATTTACCATTTACATCAATGTGCACCAATCTCGTATCCTTTAGAGATTTCCGTTAATCCTGAAGCTACCGGGCTTGCAGCACAGTTAGATCCATTGGCCTGGACGCTGGCTACATCGCACTGCGCACTTTCTCGATAGTTTGCCTGAGCGAACCGATTCTTCCACCATACTCAGTCAGCCCCTCACGAACTGTTGCGATGTCGTTGGCCAGATCAACACCAAACTCACCGGTTTTTGAGACCTCACCAAGCTTAAACTCCACTATTTCTCGCTTAATCACCTTCACATCAGTCGTTGTGCCGGACTGCACCGTAGTGCCTGCAGAATCTGCTGGCGCTTCACTTTCTGTGGCTTGCTCCGACGTTGCATTCACAGTTGCGCTGACAGCAGCATCTGTAGTTTCCGGCTCGCTGGCGCTATCAGTGTCAGCTTCTGCAGGCTGGCTCTCGGCAGCGTCTTGTTTTTCAGCACTGGCGACGGCGGCCTCTGCGTTACCCTCAGCGCTCGAGTCTGCGGCGTTTTGATTGCCACCCTCACTAACCGCTGACTTGGCGCTAGCTTCGCTTTGCTCGGTCTGACTGACTAACTGGTTGGCTTCGGTCGCTGTTTCCTCGTCAGTTTCTGCTACTTTTGCGCTGTCTGCGTTGCCGCTCTCTGATTTCGCGACTTCCGCATCGCTGGCGGTTGCTTCGGTTTCTGAAACGGCTGAATCCTGGCTGCCGTTTTGATAGTTGATCGTGCAATTTCTGACAGCTATCAGACACAGCACAGCCAGGGCGATAATAAGCCACAGGCGAATGTCTCTCAGCGAAGTCATAGTGTTTCTCCGAGCTAATTAATTACTATGGGGGAATGGATTTGGCAACTGCGAATGCGGGCGACAATCGGACCAGTTCATTGCCCACCACCTACCGGCGGATCATAGCGCATCCGCACCAATGCCGCGACTCAGCATCAAACAGGATAAGTGAAAAAGCACACCGAGACTGTAAACTTCATGCTCATAGAGTCTGAGGCCGTTAAACCAAAGCGACTGAACCACTCACAACAACGTCAGCTGCGCCGAGCAATTAACAACACTACAGACCACTGCCAATGGTATTCGTCAGGCGGCTGCGGTGATACCACGTCTGGAATCACTTTCACGAATGAGCCAAATGACTGGAATAGCCAGTAATACCATCCAGCTCTTACCAACAATTTGACCTGCAATAAAGTCGAGACTACCAAAAGCCAGGTACAGAAAAACCATGCTGTCAACCACCAGCCCGACCAGACTGCTGGCAACCACCGCCAGTATCAGGCGTCGCTCCTGCAATGGCGTGTATACCGCAAAGTCGACAAGTTCAGACAACAGAAACGCCAGCGCAGAAGCAACAACCAATGCAGGCGGAGCCAGCCACCAGGACAACAGTGCCCCAATCAAAATGGCAACAAGCGACCACAGCTTACCCAGCCTCCTCTGAACCAGATCTCTTAACACCAGCGCCAGCCCTGCCAACAAAACTCCACTGGGAGCCATCAGCAATCCATCGCCAGGCGTCATAAATCCCGGTCCGACCGGTATCAGGCAAGGGCCATCCAGGGGGCATACAGTACCTACATTGCCCAGCATCCAGTTGGCAGCAGGAATACAAAGCGTGAATGCAACAAGGTATAAAAAACCTTCAGTCTTGATAGTCATTTCGATTAATTAGTGTTTGTTTTTACGGTAAGTCAGGGATTCTTGAGCGCGTCATGATACCAAAGAACAACCTTCGCTCTGTCGCCAAAGCACCCGGTGTAGTGGCCCGTGTAGTGGCTGGTATGGTGCCGTGCGGCGAATTTACTAACAGTAAAGTGCACTCAAAAGAAAACAGACGGTGGAGTCTGCGCGCTGGAAGTCTGCATGGCGAGAGCGTGACATGTCGAGGGCGTTTGTACGATCATTTAGAGTGCATAGTTACTACGCTTGCCAGAAACGATCGATAAAAACGCAACGGCCGAGCGCGTTCCCAGGGTATGCAAGCAGTTCCCCGAGCACGCAAATGGCAGCAGTGGTTCTCCCTACCGTTGCGCAGTTTGCCATCGATCACTGCGCCAGGGCTGATGAGTTGCCGGCGCAAGCGGCGACTTGCCAAGGATGGCATCACTCGCCTTTTCAGCAGTCACTATTGTCGGGGCGTTGAGGTTACCGTTAGTGATTCTGGGAAACACAGAACAGTCGACAACACGCAGCCCCTGTACACCGATGACGCGGCAATCCGGGTCGACTACCGCGTTCACATCGGCCTCATCTCCCATCCGACAGGTGCCACAAGGGTGATAGGCACTTTCGCAGTGCTGCCGGATAAAGGCATCAAGTTCCTCATCAGTCTGATTGCCGGCCCCCGGCGCGATTTCATTACCGGCGTAGGGTTTAAAGGCATCCTGTTGCAACAACTCCCGGGTTAGATGCATACACTGCCGAAAATCACGTTTGTCTTTGTCAGTGGACATATAGTTGAACAAAATTCTGGGAGCCTCGGCCGGATCAGCAGATCGCAGCGTCACTGACCCGCGCGAGTCAGATCTCATCGGCCCGACATGCATCTGGAACCCGTGCCCGGGCGCTGCCGACTTTCCGTCGTAACGAATCGCGACAGGCAGGAAATGGTACTGGATATCAGGATAATCCACCCCAGCCGCAGACCGGATAAACGCTGCGGATTCAAAGTGATTACTGGCACCAAGCCCGGATTTTAGAAACAACCATCGCGCTCCGATCATCGCCTTGGAGAACAGATTTAGCTTTGAATACAGTGTAATTGGCTGCTTGCATTCGACCTGAAAGTACAGTTCCAGGTGATCCTGCAGATTCTGCCCAACCCCGGGGCGATGCTCGATAACATCGATGCCATGAGACTTCAAATGTGTTTCATCGCCAATGCCCGACAACATCAGAAGCCTGGGGGAGTTAATTGACGAAGCACTGATTATTACTTCTTTACCAGCGCGCAGTTGCTCAGTTTTTCCGCGAGCCTGCAGCTCAACGCCAACCGCTTTTTTGCCGTCAAACACTACTCGACGAACAAAACCGTTGCGCATTGACACGTTGCGGCGCTTCAACGCCGGGCGTAAATAGGCATTGGCGGTGGACCATCGTCGGCCACGCCAAACGGTTTGCTCCATCGGGCCAAAGCCTTCCTGCTTTTCACCATTGTAGTCTTCGGTATATTCATAACCCGCCTGCACACCGGCATCGACGAAGGCGTGATACAGCGGATTCTTACGAGGTCCGCGAGTCACGTGCAATGGTCCGTCAGTGCCACGCCAGCCTCCGCCCTGACCTCCATGAGAGTGCTCCATTTTCAGAAAATAGGGCAGCACATCCGCATAAGACCAGCCAGCAGCGCCACTGTCAGCCCAATGGTCGTAGTCCCCCGCGTTGCCACGCACGTAGACCATGCCGTTGATTGACGATGACCCGCCGATGACCTTGCCTCTCGGACACGCCAGAACCCGGCCATCAAGCCCGGGCTCCGGCTCGGTGGCAAAGCCCCAGTCATAACGTTGCATATTCATCGGGTAAGACAGGGCAGCCGGCATCTGAATAAACGGCCCCATATCAGTACCGCCCTGCTCAAGCACCAGCACCGAGTGTTTACCATCTTCAGACAATCGATTAGCCAGCACCGAACCCGCGGATCCGGACCCCACAACGATGTAGTCAGCGACAGCATTATCTGTTTCAGTCAACGGGACCTTCCATTTCGTTTAACAACCATTGAAAACCGCGCCAACCAGACCCGACCGGCAACCTCCTTATGATAGCGCTTCACGCCCGCCCATTCCCTGTTTCAGACGAGGGAAAAACGACTGACTTCGCACCATGGACGTCGTGAGAGCTGGTTCTCAGTATGGAGCGGCGATTAACTCCCTGACAGGGTTGCCCGGATACAACGTGCTCTATGCACGTTCATTTTGTAACAAAAATGAAACAATGCGGCACTGAATGAAAAGGGATTCGACCAGTGACTCGTCTAACTGCACTCCTTTACCTGGCAATAGGAATTCTGCTCAGTTCATGTTCTTCTGAACCAGATGTGTTGTACCAGGACATCAATGGCCTCGTTGTCATTGAAGCCGAAACGTGGTCATCAAAAAAGGATTCCAGCACCCGAACGTGGATCGAATCATCGTCGTGGGACATCGACACGATTGCCAAACTCGGTACTTTGCAACCCGACGCTGAATCGATTAACTCCGCAAAAAATCGCAACCCGACCGCTGTATACGACATCTACTTCGAAGCAACCGGCCCCTACTATCTTTGGGTCAGGGCCAGGTTAACTACTGCGAGCGCCAGTGCAGTACTCAATCTGAGCCTCGAACCTTCTTCAGGCAGTGACGCCATACAAATCGCAGAATTCAGTGATCAATGGCAGTGGATTGCACTGGGCATCAATCAAAATGCTCTATCAGTTACTGTTGCGAACAGCGGCAGACAGTCGCTCAGGATGACAGCGAATACCAGCGCGTTGCTCGTGGACAAGATTATCCTGACCGCTCAACCCGATTACCTGCCCGCTGGCAATGGCCCGGCTGCTACTCTGATTGTTACCGACGCACCGCTCACCGAATCAGGTGACGATAGCGAGCACACCGCTGCTGAGGCCGCTGCAGATGGTAGCGAAGAAAACACTGATGAAGACGCAACACCTGACGAACGCAATCATTCAGTGACAGAAAACTCAGAGCACGGCATTGCTAATCCAGGTGGTGCGGTAAATGATCCGTCGACCACGGACAGCGCCGCTGTGGTGCACGATCAGACGGGTGGTGCAAACGCACAGCCACAGGTCACTATATCGGTGGGCGGCACCCCGACTACTCACACCACGATTATTCTCACCGAGCAATTGCAATTAGTGGCAGACGCGACCGACGACGGCTTACCAACTGCTGCGCTGTACACGTACTGGACAAAGGTTACAGGACCCGATGATGTTGCATTCAGCGACCAGACTGCCCGTGACCCGATTGTTCGTTTCGATACCGTTGGCACCTATACCCTACAGGTCAGTGCGAACGACACAGAGTTGTATAAAAACGCGATGATTACCATCGACGTTACCGCCAGCACGACAGCAGCTACTGAATCGAACACCTCTAGCGATACTGATTCGACAAACGACCAGAACAGCACAACAACACAGCCACAGGCAGACCCGGTCGCCGACAGACAGCCGCCTGCAGTATCCATCAGTGGCGCGGCTACCGTTGCAACAGGAGTGGCGCTGGAACTCACAGCGACTACTACGGCAGTGTCCGACAGCCCGGTTTATTACTACTGGAATGCGGCGCACAGTGGCAATGTGATAACGTTTGACGATCATCAGCAGCAAACAACCAACGTCAGTTTCGATCAACCCGGGCAATACCTTATTCAGGTTACTGTGAGTGACGACATCAGCTATATCAACGCCACTCATGAGATCACGGTTACCAGCTCATTGAATGCAGAGGCAGTTGTCACAAACGATCAAAGTGTTGTTGACTCACAAACCGATAATCACACCGAACAATCGCAGGCAAATCTGACAAACAGCAACGTCGGCGCTGCCCACCGGTGGCATCAGGCTTCCAGTCAGGGTGCTGCTGCAAAGCGGCACGAAACCAGTGGCGTTGCTGTAAACGGCAAGATGTACGTCATTGGCGGGCGCGGACACCAGCCAATTGATGTTTATGACACCGCCAGTAATACATGGTCTCAAGCTGCCAGGCCACCGCTGGAAATGCATCACTTTCAAGCCGTCGCCATCGACCACATCATTTATGTCGTGGGTGCAGCAACATGCTGTTATCCGGTAGAGATTAATATTCCCAACGTCTATCAGTTTGATACAAACAGCGGACAATGGAGCAAGGGCGCGGCAATACCCGGCAATCGTTTGCGCGGCTCAACGGCTGCCGCTGTTTACAATAAAAAAATATATATAGTTGGTGGCAATACCAAGGGCCACTCCGGTGGTGCCGTCAACTGGTTTGACGAATTTGATCCGGCTACCGGGCAGTGGAAGGCGCTTGCCAATGCGCCCGACGCCAGAGATCACGCAACCATCGCAGTCGTTGGCGATCAGCTGGTTGTAGCTGGTGGCAGACGCAGCAACTTCCCCGATACTTTCGGTAATACGGTCGGCAGAACTAATGTTTACGATCTTAAACAGCAGCGTTGGCAAACAGCAGCGAATATCCCAACGCAACGTGCAGGCACAATGGCGGTTGGCGTTGGTAGCGAGCTCATTGTCATCGGTGGTGAATCGCTAGCCAGCAACAATGCCCACAATGCCGTAGAAGCTTTCGATATATTCACAGGCACCTGGCGCCGCTTAAACCCGTTACCGACGCCACGGCATGGTGGAGCCGCGGCCGTTATTGACAGTCAAATTCACGTTGTAGCAGGTTCAATGCAACTTGGCGGAGCGCCAGAGACCAACGCCCACGAAATATTGAAATAGCTGTTTGAAGATTAGTTGGTAAACTAACGCTGGTTTTACAACTAAAACAGCCATTGTCATCAGATGCGCCCCGCTATGACAGCACCGACTTGCTGGCCATCGGCAATGTCTCATCTGACTGACTGCCAGCCCAGGAGCACAAGCGGTGTCGGACATTCAAACTATCAAGGCGAGGCGCGGTAAAGCCGTCGCCGTTAATAAAGGCCAGGCTTTAAAGATAATCAACACCCACGGACATCAGGTGGTCGACTTCTGGGCATTCGTAGCGAGCCATCTGACCGAGCACTCCGGAATGGAGCAATGCCGTGCAACCTGGCTGAAAATGTGCCCTGATGTGGGTGACCACTTATATTCAAACCGACGGCGTCCGCTCATGACACTTGAGGCCGACACTTCCCCAGGCCGACACGACACCGTCATGGCACCCTGCGACAACGAGCGCTACGGTTTACTCGGTTGCAACGAGTATCACGACAACTGTAAAGACAATATGCACGCAGCCCTGCTCGAGCTCGGCCACACAGTGCCTTTCACACCCGGCTCGATGAATCTTTTTATGAACATCCCGTGGCAGCCCGATGGCGCGTTGTCATTCGACGCACCGCTATCGTCGCCGGGCGATTATGTGATCTGGCGCGCGCAGATCGACTGCATCGCTGTCATGTCTTGTTGCCCGCAAGATATCCTTGATATAAATAATAAAAATACAGTCGAGGCTCACTATCAAGTGCTGGACTAGGCGCTGTTTTGGGACTGCCAGGTGTTGTTTTGGGATTGCCAGTTGCTGTTTTGATACTGAGTGTTGGCCCCGATCTTGTGCACTGTTGGTAACTTTACCGGTTGTTACTTGACTGACGCCAATCGCTCGTCATACCCTACAGACATGAAATTCGCCAACTGCAATCGATTACTCCTTATCAACCCGGCGGCCTGAGGCCTCCGGGTAAGCTCTACCTGCATCCCGCCAGCCGGGCTCTGCCGAACCAGCAAATCGACTTACAGCAACACAACCAGCCACCGGCGAAGGCACCGAGATGACAAATCTCCCCCCTGCAACACATTTCCAACCTATTGGCCTGAACCCCGTTAACACGGCTTTTCGACGCCTCGCGCTAAACGCAGCCGCTGATCCGTGGGGTTGTCAACGTACTCTCAATTGCACGCAACGCCCTACACTGGCCCACGGGCAACTACCCTTCGACGCTACTGCATTTGTTGGTCTTCCTGAAAAACGCTTGTCAGGTCTGCAAACGCGACTTACGCAGGCTGTCTGGCCCTGCCCGACAGCCTCGCTTCGCTAACAAATACCTACTTGCAGACCAATATTCAAAGGCAACAAACAATGAAAATCGATCCATCAAACAAATACCGTCCGTTCGCACGTGTAGCGCTGCCAGACAGAACCTGGCCAGACCAGATAATCGACAAGGCACCTAACTGGTGCAGTGTTGATTTGCGCGACGGAAATCAGGCGCTGATCGAACCGATGGGCAGCGAGCGCAAGTTGCGCATGTTCCAGATGCTGCTGGACATAGGGTTTAAGGAAATTGAGGTCGGCTTTCCAGCCGCCTCACAAACCGACTACGACTTTGTCAGGCACCTGATTGAAAAGAACCTGATACCAGACGATGTCACGATTCAGGTATTAACGCAGGCGCGACCAGAGTTGATCGAAAAAACCTACGAAGCATTGCGCGATTGTCCGCGTGCGATCATGCATCTCTATAATTCGACATCGACTGTGCAGCGCCGAGTCGTGTTCAAACAGGACCGCCAGGGCGTTAAACAAATTGCAATCGATGGCGCCAAATATGTCGCCGAGTGCGCAGCCAAACACACGGATACCCAGTGGCGTTTTGAGTATTCGCCAGAGAGCTTTACCGGTACCGAACTCGACTATGCGCTGGAAGTGTGTGAGGCCGTTATGGATATCTGGCAGCCGAGCCCTGCCAGCAAAACCATTTTAAATTTACCGGCTACGGTCGAGATGTCTACCCCGAATATCTATGCAGATCAAATCGAGTGGTTTCTGCGCAATGTCAGCAGACGCGACAGCGTCGAACTCAGCCTGCACCCTCATAACGATCGCGGTTGTGCTGTAGCGGCAACGGAGCTTGGTTTAATGGCTGGTGCCGATCGCGTTGAGGGCACACTATTCGGCAACGGTGAACGTACCGGCAATGTAGACATTGTTACTCTGGCGTTGAACCTGTTTAGCCAGGGGGTCGAGTCAAACCTCGACTTCTCGGACATATTCGATGTCATGCGTACCACAGAGCACTGCAACAAGCTGCCGGTACACCCAAGGCACCCCTACGCTGGCGAACTGGTATTTACCGCGTTTTCCGGCTCTCACCAGGACGCAATCAAAAAAGGGCTGGGCGCACTGGAGCAGCAGGCCAGAGAACAACAAAGCTCTAATGGCGACCCGTGTTATTGGGATGTTCCGTACCTGCCTATCGATCCGGCCGACGTAGGGCGCAGTTACGAAGCGGTGATCAGGGTGAACAGTCAGTCAGGAAAAGGCGGCGTTGCTTTTATAATCGAAAAGGACCACGGGCTGGAATTGCCCAGACGACTGCAGATTGAATTTAGTAAGGTTATTCAGGGCATCAGTGATGAAACTGGTAAGGAAATCGATTCTGATCAAATCTGGAAAGCGTTCAATACAGAATTTCTGCAAGCCAATTCACCCCTTGAATTTCTGGAGCATCATACGGAAGCTGAAGACAGCGATAGTGAGCACCGTCAAATCGAAGCAAAAGTTAACTTCAACGGTAAGCCAGTTACTATCAACGGGAGCGGCAATGGACCTATAGACGCCTTTGTTAATGCCTTGAACAAACAGTTTGATCTGGATTTTCGGGTTGTCGACTACCACCAGCATGCCACCGGCGTTGGTTCATCCGCACAATCTGCCTGCTATGTTGAGATCCAGGTTGGCAAAGCAGAAACTCGCTACGGTGCCGGCCTGCATTCCAATATCGTTTGTGCATCACTTATCGCCGTGTGCTCGGCAGTTAACCGGGCCTCTGTCGATATTCTGACGTTTAAAACCGAATCGAAAGGTTCAGCGACGGTGGTATAGCTCTGCTCTGTGGCAGAGTTGCCTGTGACCCGACTGCGCGTAAACACTGTTGTTAAGCGCTCAGGTTACGGACGTCGCGGAGGTGCAAGTATTTTTGTTAACGTCGCTGGCAATAAAGCCAGCGGCGATACGGGGAGTATACGAATAGAAGGGTGACCGCAGGAATTCAATTCCCGGCTTGTATAGCACTGAATCAGAGAGCGCGAAAGTTGTCTGCAGCGAACTATATCGCTATAAACAAACAAGCTATTCGCACAACTCGACGTGTTGTACTTCAATAAACTCAATTGGTTTATTCGTCTGCACCAGCACAAATTCATAAGGGTTACTTTGCGCCTGAGTTGTCAGGCACCCATCAGCTGGTGTAACGAGCTCGAATCGCATAACCACTTTATCTTCGTATTCCTCGGCGCTTGTTGCCCCGATGGCATATCCACCACTGGCCTGAGTGCCCATTGTCGCTACCACTATCGAGTCAGCGGCAAAATCAATCTCGGCGGGAAACTCAATCGAGTAATTCTTCAGTTCCGACGCATATGACACAGCATCAGTGAGCACCAGAAAATTTCTGTATGTCGGACGATCATCGATGTTGTAGTCGGCTTTATGCAACACCCGGAAAGATACCTCTCCGAGTGGTTCAGGCGGCGCCTCGTCTGTCTCTGGCACCTCCGCCAGGCCACTGTCACGATCAACCATCGCGCACGATGCCAGGGCACCTTGCGACAGTACTAAAGCGAGCAGCAATCGGCGAGTATAGAATCTCTTCATGGCTCTATTTCAATCTGAAGTAACCACTCAGTGTAGCAGGCCACTGCAACTAATTGTGTACACAAATAACTTCTCGGCAACACCTGCAGAGCGAGCGCTGCAAAGCAGCAACTCAGTGCAAACCAATACCAAGCCTGGCACTGAGAATCGCCTGCAGTTGTGACGCATTCAGAGGCTTGTGATAGACGCTGAACCCCGCCTGCTCAATGTCCCTTTGCCGCTGCTTTGAGTTGTTGGTTGTAACAATGACGACTCGATCCGCGCCGAGCTCCTTAGCCAGTGCACTGCACAATGTGAGCACCTTTGGCTCCTCACTGAGCCAGTCACCAACTATTGCTAAATCGAATGTATTGCTTTTAACGAGGGAGAAACTCTCCGCCGCCGACGCTGCAAAAACACTTCGTCCCCCCAGGTCATTGATATGGGCTGCCAACGCATCTGTATTGCTGCGCTCGTCATCAACCAGCAATATCGTCTTTCCCTGCAAGTTTATTTTTGGCACTGCAAGCGATAATTCCTTGCTCAGAATCTCCCGAACCGACTGCCCCGCAACAACAGGGAGCGGCCGATCATTAACCTCATCTTCGATGGGCTCAACCGGCACAATCAACGTAAATAGAGTGCCCTGTCCTACCGTTGAATCCACAAACAGTTCAATGCCAAGCGCCTCAGTAATTCTGCTCACGATCGACAAACCCAGCCCGGCACCAGGCACACCGGCTTGAGGCTGATTTTGCAGCTGCACAAATTCGCCAAAAATTTTAGGTAAATCTTCTTTGCGAATTCCGACTCCGTTATCCTGAACTTCAACAATGACCCAATCAGGTTGACTATCAAGACGTATGTCCACGATTTTGCCACCAAACTTTACTGCGTTATCCAGTAGATTGCCCAGTACTCGTCCAAACAGCACGGAGTCAGATACAACGATGGCAGGCATGCCGTGAAACCTGATTTCAACATGGTGTTCGGCAGCCACAGCCTCCGCGTTTTCTACCACGATTCGACATAGCGCTGTTAAATCGAACTTGTTTCGATGTATCTCCATGTCATTGGCATCGTAGCGAGAAAGATCAACAAACCCTTCGAATTGTCGCTCGAGCAACCCCACACACGCCTCAATTTTATCTATAACACTCTCGTACACCTGATCATTGGTGGAAACGTTTTTTAGCGATTGAAGTAAATAGGTCAGCGCGTTTATCGGCTGCCCCATGTCGTGACTGACAGTCGCGATAAAGTGACTCTTGGAGCGGTTGGCTTCCAGAGCTGACTGCAGTGCGTCTTCTACCAATGTGCGATTTTCAATTAGTCTGTCGTTGTAGGCCTTGTTCTCCAGCCGTATCCTCACTGACTCTACGATAAAGGCACGGTTGCGCAGGGCAAAGGTGTACAACAAAACAAAAAGACAAGACAGCAGCAACACCATGGCGTAGTCCGTGCGATTACCCAGGCCCGCCCAAAACAGGATCGCAGGCCCCAATATGACCGCAAGAAAAACCAACAGGTGTCGTGTCTGTGTGGCAGAGTTGATGGTGGTGCCGGTTGCATAAACGCAACTGAGTACGCTAATCGCCAAAACCGTTCGCTCATCACCTGGCAGGCCGACCATCCAAAAACTCATGCCAAGCCAGAGGCACACCACCAGGCCGGTAACAACCAGACTCATCTCATTGAATAACAATTTGGCTGGAGAGGCTACATCCAGTGATCGTCGAACAGACTCGTACACGTAAGCTCTGATGATCGTCAATACGCTAAAGCACGCGTACCACATCAGCAGCGCATGAGAATCGGTCCTGTTCCACAGAGAAAAAACGTAGGCGACACCAACTACAGACACCAGACCGAAGGACACAAGATTCTGGTAGGTACGTATTTCCTGACACAACCGTCGAGTTTCACGTGCCAGATCATCACGCTCCAGGCGCGATCTCGTCTCGCCTGCCACCAACTCTGCGAATTTCAATGAATACCCCGGACTACTGGATTTAAAAGCGCACCGCGGTGGTGATCAAGCGTTTTCCCGGTAGATAAACGCCTGGCTACACCACCCGCCATACTGACGCGACGTATTATGCCAGAGGCGAATTGTGAATGTTCTTTACTTCTTATATACCTTAGAGGTGTCGCAGACAGACATACCGACGCAAATCACACTGAACTTGTCTACGGCGATACAATTTCCGCTAACAAGACTGGATTATTCATAAGGCGACAAGTAAATATATGCGAAATACTATGCATACAGTTCCAAATCACTTTTTGGGTACCTTTTACAAAATAGCAGTGTATCTTTTCGACGCCAAAAGAAAATCTGGCGTCACATCTCGGTCCATTCTCCTCGGCACCTTTTTGGTACGTCTGCGGGCCACGTTTCTCAGACGATTGACCGACCTGTTAAGCCAGATTTCCTCTGCACGCTGAATCCTCATCAATAGTCCAGGCCAGGAGTAAGCCGTCTGCTACGGCCAGAGCCTGCGATTTTGGCAGAGTAACGTTGAGTGGCAATGATTTTCAGTCGACGGTGCATAGGTCGACGGTGCATAGACAGAGCGAGTGAGGAGAATCAGCAAACTGGCACAGAGCCGGATTTTCAAAAACGGAGACGCGCTCGATCGAGCTTCAACTATTCGTTTGTTACCAACTATCGTTACTTAACGATCGGTGCAGGGTGTTTCGGCGCGAGAGGCCAGGGTTATAAACCAATCAGGTAGACAGACAACAACCCCAGATAGTAGTGGTACCGCTCGCCCAGTGTCGACTCACATTCTTCAGCACCGTTATCGCACACATCAGCGCGGATTGGGGTTCTTTCTTCACTGACGGCTACCGTTTTCGGTACTGCTGCACAGCCCGCCACCAGACACACAAGAGTGGCCGCAAGCAGTTGCCGAAGAGTGATGGAGATCCGACCAATGGTTGTGTGTTGTTGCATGTGTGTCTCATGTTTCCACACCCGTCAACGGTGTAGCCTGCGGTTCTGTTGCGTCCGGAACGAAAAAAGACATGCCGTCTGCAAGCGCAGCGGCGTTCAATCTGTTGCCCCAGTATCGGCTACTTTCCTGAATAATTGCTTAAGCGACTTCCCGTAATGCACATTTCTCACAGTTTGTGACATTAACCGATCATCTGAAATGTGAATGGTTTGTTGATTTTGTCAGCAGGGGAACAGACACTTGCGATAGTTAAACGAAACATCGTACAGGTACTTCTCACCGCAATCTGAGGTTGTTGCGAAAACAATTGCCTGAGTGGTGCGAATGCAGAAAACACAGAATCACATCACGGGTGCGCAGACCAACTCCATTGCCGCTGGCGCGTAGCGATCAAAATTACAGCGGCTCAGTCGTTGTCACTGAGACCGGCGCCGGCACCTGATTCTCTGGATTCCTGAGTTGCTGGCACATAGGTTTGATGAGCCAGCGCCTGCAGCAGTTTTATCGACGCCACATTACCAGTGCCCCGCATTAAACTTATATCGCTACCCCGCCCTGCTTGCTCAGTTTTATCACCAATCGAAGCTGCTCTCTGCACAGCCAACTGCAAAACCACATCCAGTTTGCCGGCAACGGTCTCGTATACTGGAAAAGGCGCTATCACATCACCATCAACACTTACTTCGGCATTGGTCATTCTGAGTGTTAACGGCACACCCAGCGTCGCCACAAACGGCAACAAAATGAGAGGGCTGGCTACCGAAGTCAAAGTGACTGTCGACTCTTTTTCAACTACAGCTGGCCCCAGGTCAGACAGAAACGCACCGCAAACCACAGGACAAAGCAGCGTCGAAGATCCAACCCATCTCTCAGGCCAACTGGACGATTTGATGTTCGGGGAAAGTTGCTCGTGAGTCAGGTCTGCAATCTGGTTTAGCAGCGCAGCAAACGCATCGAGTGCGGGTAAGCGTTTGGCTGTCAGCCATGCCGCCGCCTTACCCGCTTCCTGTGCCATTCCCCAGCTGAAACCTGCACCACGGTAAGCTTTCAACACCAGCGATTCGACTTCGCCAATAGCAAACGACGGGGCAGTATTCATCTGGCAAGTTTGCCCGTAAAGTTAAACGGCATGCTGGTCCGGCGGGTACACCCAGCTATCTATGGAACCGGGTATAACACCCTCCGAAACAGCAAAGGGTCGATTGCGATGTTCGTCGAGGTCCGCAACTAAAGGCGCATGCTGGAATAGTGTGATGCGAAGCCAGCGGTCTGATCGCGGGTCAAATTTTACCGCACCAAAAAAAGCGAGTTTGCAGCGCAATAAATCGATTGGCAGCATACCGTCAGCTATCAGATTATCTGCGATTTCAGCATACGGATGACTTTGTATTTGTAGGATACGACGAACCACATGACGATGTTCCGGTGCCAACAGTAAAAACTCTGCAAGCGTGACAGTAGCGTCAATCGATGTGAGTGCATTTGCCAGAGCGGCAACATCGCGGGCTATCGCCAGTGGATGCTCTCGATCAGCACCTGATTCGTCAAAGCGTCTGCCAAGCCGTGGCTCCAGCTTTTCTTCTGACGCATACCAAAAAAGCGCCTGTTGCGCATCTGCACTGTAGTCATTAGCCAGTGCAAAAGCATAGTGTTTTTCGATAAGCGCCAGCACCTGCTCAACCGTGCAGGTACCATCAATTTTAAAGCGAGCATCCTCGTCAATGCTAAGCGTATCTGCCAACTCGTCGGTAAGCTCGGGGTAGATTTCAAGCAGTAAAGTGACCACACACTCTTGCCCTTCCTCGGTCAGTGTGCGCTCCGCCCAGTTGTAAACACGGTTCCACAGGTATGACTCCGAACTGTCCGCTATTTCATCGATTTTCTTTGATAAACGGTGCAGATCATCACGCAGCCCCAGCACTTTCTGCTGTTGATACTCGTGCTCTGTTTTCCAGTCGGCGACACTGATCATTTGTCTGCTTAGAAAATGGCGGAACAACGCAACTTTGCTTTTCTCCGCAGCTGCAACAGATCTGACCCTGGCGAGCGCCGTTTCCCGAGCCAGAATCCAGTTGTTTAGCAAAGTCGGATGATTCACCAGGAATGGCGCCATTCCGAGTCCGGTTGAATTACCAATCCCGAGGCCTCTTGCCAACGAGGGTGCAAGGGGAACAGCTGTTTCAGGGTTGTCGCTGAAAGCCAGATGCTCAACGATATCAATACTGAATTGACGGATCATAAACACAGCAAGCAGTTCAGCTTGAAACGGTGCAGACAGCTCCGCTCGACTGGCGACAAACTTGCGATCAACTGCGCCAAATTTACCCGATCCGTAGACGGCAGTTGTACGCATCAAGTAACCGATCGCGTCGAGTTGCGCCTGCTCTGGCTGCAGACCAGCAGCCAGCGTCTTACGGACGTAGTTAAATAACCTCACTGAGCGGTTAGCCCGTGAAAGCGACAATTCCGTTTCGGAAATTCTGCCCGCCTCCTGTAATGGTACGTTTGCTTTTAATCGCTCTATATCTGCTGACGTTGGTACTCCGTCAAACAAGGTAAATGTTGCATCCCAGGCCTCGGCAATAACCCGATCGCTGCGCAAAGATGGATCCAGATCATGTGCAAACGCGATCAGACTGTAGCTGTGACCAGGTCCAATCGCCGTATACACGGCATGTCCGACCCCCTGCCGATCGACTTGCCACTGCGAGCGCTTAAACCGCCATTGCTCATTGATAAGACGCCTCAGCAATACTCGCATAAAGGAAAGCCGGGTTTGATGAAAGGAACCCAGTCGCGACAGACGCATCACCTGATGCGGTGGACGCAACGGCACAACGGCAGATTGTTCAACCGTCGCTTGCGGATTATGAGTATCCATTACCTACCCCCGATGCCAATTATATTGTCTGGCTACGCCTGTGCTGCCAGACACCCGCGAACAGTTGTTACCGCGGCGCAAAACTGTCCGAAAAAAATCGAAACCAGTTGCCACCCATAACCTTGTCTACATCACCTTTACTGAAACCGGCTTCACTTAAACCAACTCGCAACTGGCCAAAATCCCGATTATCCACGAACCAGGAGGGTTGCGGCGGAAACCCGGCGTTATCTGCGCTGCCTTCACCGTAGTCGATTTCCTTTGTCCAGCGCCCAACCCGCATCCACTCAACCACGGAATCCGGTTGATCCTGACATAAATCAGAGCCAAAACCTATTTGATCAATCCCCATCAGGTCTGCGGTGCGAGCGATCATTTCGCAAAAACTGGCCAGCGTGCAATCACCGGCACCCGCCAGGTGGTGAGGGTACATGGAGAACCCCAGCATGCCGCCGGATTCAGCCAGCGCTTTTAACACGGTGTCTGACTTGTTGCGCAGCGCCTTGTGCCAGAACTGCGGGTTTGCATGAGTAATGGCGATGGGTCTTGCGGAGATATCAATCGCCTCAAGCGTCGACCGCTCTGCAGAGTGAGACATATCGACCACCATACCAACCCGATTCATCTCCTGAATGACCTGCTTTCCCATACGGGTGATACCCGGGTCATTCTGTTCATAGCAGCCGGTTGCCAGCAGCGACTGGTTGTTGTACGACAGCTGCATAAATCGCGCACCGAGTGAGTACAGGATTTCCACCAAACCGATATCATCCTCTATCGGCGAGGGGTTCTGAAACCCGAATATGATCGCTGTTTTCCCCGCAGCCTTCGCTTCAGTGATGTCAGTCGCGGTTCGCGCCAGGCAAATCAGATCAGGGAATTGTTCAAACCACCGATTCCACTGCTCCATATTCAATACCGTTTCGCGAAAGTTCTCGTGATACGCTATAGTCACGTGAACGGCATCGACTCCACCCTCGTTCATCTCACGAAAGATTTTTTCCGACCAGTTAGCGTACTGCAAACCATCGATCGTTAAGCTGTCATATCTGTTCAAGATTTGATTCCGTCGAAAATGCATCACTATAATTGCGGGAAGATCACAGTTGCCACACACCAAACACACTACAGTCGCTGAGAGTACTTGTCCCCCGGCCCGTTGGCTGACCTGCAAGTTTTGCCCGTGACTGGCAACTGACTTCCGATTCCTGCAGTTTAGAGCTTATCCATTAGTTCAGGCCAGCACCAACCCACGAATTGTCGTAAACAGCCAGCTTTTCCGACGAACCTGTCTCTCTATAACTTTCCCGACTTCAAAAATTACGGTATGACTCCAAAATCTGACGACCTCTGGTTCATTCCGCTGGGCGGTTGTGGCGAAATCGGAATGAACTTCAACCTGTACGGTCATGACGGGCAATGGCTCATTGTCGATTGCGGTCTAACCTTTTCCGACACCGTCAGTAGCGACAGCAATGCCGCCACGGCCGGTAACTCGAAGGGAACACCGGTTCGACTGCGAGACGTGCAAATGGCCGATCCGGCATTCATCGCCGAGCGCAAGGACGATATCGCAGGCATGATCATCACGCATGCCCATGAAGACCACATTGGTGCGGTGCAATACCTGTGGCCGCAGCTGCAATGCCCGATATTCACAACAGCTCTGACGGCACATGTGCTGCGACGCAAACTGGCTGAAGCGCAATTGAATGATGTACCGATTGTAGTAGTCGACTCAGGGCAGATCGTCGATATCGGACCATTTAACGTCGAGTGGATTCATATGACACACTCGATTCCCGAGCCACACAGCCTGTTGATAAAAACACCTGCCGGTAAGGTATTTCATTCGGGTGACTGGAAACTCGACAGCTCACCTGTGGTCGGTCAGCCTTACGATCGCGAACGATGCCAGTCACTGCACAAAGAACAGATCGATGCGATGGTCTGCGACTCAACCAATGCAACTGTCCCCGGCCACACCGCCTCTGAGTCTGATTTGTACAAAGGACTGAAGACGATGGTCAAAAATGCCACCGGCAGAGTTGTTGTTACCTGTTTCGGCAGCAACCTCGCCCGTGTCGCGACACTGGCACGTATTGCCTCCGAGACTGATCGCCACCTCGGATTGCTGGGCAGATCAATGATAGAAATGGTTAATGCGGGCCGAGCCACAGGTTTGTTGCAAATGCCACAGCCAGAAGTTGACTCACAACATCTGGGCTACCTGCCTCGCGAGACAGTACTGCTGCTGGCAACAGGCAGTCAGGGCGAACCCCGAACAGCATTGAACCGACTGAGCACCAACAGCTTTCGCGATATGCATCTGGAACCCGGAGACACCGTGGTTTTCAGTTCACGTGTCATTCCCGGTAACGAAGATGTAGTTGAAGCGCTCGTCGCACGTCTGGAATCAATGGGCGTGGTGGTTGTTACTGAGCGCACTGCCCCATTGCCAATCCATGCCAGTGGCCACCCCGCAGCGGATGAACTACGACAGATGTTTTCATGGGTTAAACCAAAGCTTGTGATACCGGTTCACGGTGAGCCTGTACATATGCAGGCTAATGCGGATATCGCCGACAGCAGCGGTATTCGCCATCAGCTACATGGCACAAACGGAGACCTTTTTATCATTGCACCGCAGGTGGAATTGAAAAAATCGTCAGTCAGGTTCGGCCGACTCTCACTGAAAGGTAGAAACCTTGCCCCCGTCCAGGCGCTCTGACAGCCACCAGGATCTGACTCAGGGGTCAGTCCTGCAGCATTTGATCAAGCTGTCGGTACCCGCTGCCATGGGTATGATCTTCAACACGCTATACAACCTGACTGATTTCTGGTTCGCAGGCATGCTATCTGATCAGGCGCTGGCCGGGGTCTCGATTGCCGGCAGTGTATTTTTTATGATCATTGGTATCGGTGCCGGTATGCAAACAGGTACCACCGCAATGATCGCGAACGAGGTCGGTGCAGGCCGCCACGACGGCGTGCGCAACTGGCTCAACCAGGCACTTGGCCTCGGTATCGTCGTCGCCGGTATTTGTCTGCTGGCCGGGTTTTGGCTGGCGGCTGATTTGATCCGCTTTCTTGGTGCCGAGGCAGACGTGGAACCCGCGGCACAACGTTACACCAATATTGTTCTCGCCGGAAACATCACTTTCGTTATCACCGCGGTTGCGTCAGGCGCGCTGATGGCACTGGGCGATACGATCTCCACACGCAATGCGCTGGCGATTGGCTTTGTTGCAAACTTTGCATTGAATCCGCTACTTACATTCGGGCTTGGCCTGGGTGTAACCGGACTGGCGCTGTCTACCGTGATGATCAAGGCCTTTAGCGCTTTCTATTTACTGACAGTCCTGCGCCGCCGGCTGGGCTACACCCCGTTTCCGGCCTTCGGCTTTTCGTACTGGAAAGAACTACTCCACCAGGTATTGCCTGCGAGTTTCAACATGATGACCATCATTTTGGGTGGATTCATCTCCGTATCATTTATTGGACGGTTTGGCAGCGACCATGTCGCCGGGTATGCCGTTGGTCTGCGCCTCGAACAAGTATTGTTGTTGCCGGCGCTCGGGCTAAATAGTGCCGTCATGGCCATCGTCGGGCAAAATCATGGTGCCGGATTACCGGAGAGAGTGCTTGAAACCTACAAGCAGGCAATCATCACCGGCATCGCTATCTCACTGGTTTGTATCCCCGTGATGGTGTTTTTATCGCCGCACATGCTCAGTCTTTTTTCCGACAACGCTGATGTTATTAAAACCGGATCTACGTATCTGCGCATTGATGCGGTGGCGTTCTTTGCCTACGTTGTGTTGTTTATCAGTGTCGCCAGCCTGCAGGCAATAAAGCGGCCGTTGTTTCCCATGGTGCTGGGCATTTGTCGTCAACTGATTGTCCCGGCTTCAATTAACTATTTCCTGATCGTGGTGTACGGGCTGCCGATGATTTCGCTTTTTATCACCATCGTGTCAGTCGTATTGATCAGCGCTGTTGTCTCTCACTGGTATACGATTAAACAGCTGAAGGCGACATTGCCTCCGGCCACGCCACGACAAGCGGGCGCAACACCACCCTGACCGCCACGCCACCCGTGATAGAATCAGGGTCTTTCACTGACAATCGGTAGCGCTAACATGCTTGAAAAATTCGTCGATGTAACGAGCAAGAACGGTCCAATCCCCTGCTTTTTCGTTGCACCAGACGATGAGCACGAATGGCCGGCTATCGTTTTATACATGGATGCTCCGGGTATCCGCGAAGAGCTCCGCAACATAGCTCGGCGCATTGCCAAGCACGGGTATGCCTGCATTTTGCCTGACCTGTATCACCGCTATGGCAAATTAAGATTCAAAACTCACCAGCGAGCCGAGGCGACAACAGCCGTATATCTGGCCGCCTATCACGGGCTGACAGATGACGATATCAACGACGATACCGCAGCGGTAATCGGCTACCTTGAAGCGCAGCCACAAATTCAGCAAGGTGCTATTGGCAGTGTCGGCTTTTGCATGAGTGGCCGTTTTATCACTACCACTGCTAAAAAATTCCCTGATCGCTTTGCCTGCGCTGCATCCTTTTACGGCACACGCCTCGTCACGGAAGATGCCAACTCCCCCCACCTTCACCTGAATGGAATTACCGCAGAACTGTATTACGGCTTTGGTGCGCTGGATACCTACACGCCTGCCGATTACGTACAAACATTCAGAGAATCACTCGATGCCGCAGACCTGCGCTACGAGATGGATGTTTTTGACGGCGTTGATCACGGCTATGCATTCGTCGAGCGGGCACCGTACGATCACGCCGCCGCAGAACTCAGCTGGGATAAAGTATTTGCGCTGTTCGAGCGTAACCTGATTATTTCAGAGTAGCCGATACCTTATTGGTTCAGCACCGCGTCGGCGACCACACGAATAGCCATGCAGGTTTCCTCCACGGCATCTAACTGGGTAAAGTGACCACAATCGGGCACCACGCACACCGTCGACTGTGGTGCCAATCGTTGCAGTACCTGTAAATACTCAGTCGTTTCATCGGCAGAAATAGACTGCCGCTTTCTGTCGGCGTCTACCCACGTGCTCTGAATGACCGACAGAGGTACATTGATCTGTGACATCACGGTCGCAAATCGGCCGGCATCCCACATCATCATCAGTCGTATTTGTTCACGAAAACGTGCCACCGGCATTGCTGCAGCACGCTGCAGAATATCCTTTTTCAAAGCCTGATCACTGCGATCAGTAAACATCATTGAAAACAGATTATTCACGAAAGCCGGAACATCGGCATCGTTGGCAAGCGTCGCTGATATCGCTTCACCTGCCTGCCAGGGATCACCCTTGCCCTGCACGCTGCCATCCACAAAGACCAGGCCGCCGGTTCTTTCGGGTGCTTGTACCGCTGCAGCAGCGATGACTCTGGTTCCCATACTGTGACCAACCAAAACAGCGTTGTCGATACCCAGCGCACACAGCAATTGCACTACATCGGAGCCATGGGTTTCAATGTCCAGTGGCCCCTGCAGCGATGATGACTGGCCATGCCCGCGCAGATCAACCACCAAACATCGATAGTCCTTTTCAAAAACACTGACCTGATGACACCAGTCATTACCGTCGCAGGTCAGCCCGTGTACATACACAAGCCAATTTAAACCGCTGCCACTAATCTGGTGATGGATCATTTTTTAATATCTAACCTGGTTACACAACGAATAATGATCAAAGTCTCTCGCAACGTCGACTATTTCGATCAACAGTTTCGCATCGTTAGATGCATACAGTACACTGCTGCACAGCGGCTAACAGCTACTGGAAAAGTAATGCACCGACAACTCATTCAACAACTTCTCTCAGAGTACGGTACACGCTACCCGGCGGAAGCCGAAACAACCAGTCGGTATGCACAATTCATCTCAGACCACGAAGACTGCTTTGATCGAAGCCTGTTAAAGGGCCATGTTACAGGATCCGCCTGGCTCTTGAATCGAGCCGGCACTCATGTCCTGTTGACACATCACCGCAAGCTCGACATTTGGGTGCAACTCGGCGGACACGCGGACGGCGACAGCAACCCGCTCGCCGTGGCCTTGCGAGAGGCACGCGAGGAGTCTGGCATCTCCCATATCAGGGCTGTCGCCGACACGCTTTTTGATCTCGATATTCATTTGATACCGGAGCGCAAATCTGAACCCGCTCACTATCATTATGATTCGCGGTTTCTACTGCAAACCACCAAAACGGATGATTTTGTGGTCAGCGATGAGTCGCACGCGCTCGAATGGGTCGACATCACAAAGATCAATGACCGAACGGCAGAGGCATCCATGCTGCGCATGGCGGAAAAATACCTCAGTCGTTAGCGCACCCGCTGGTTGAAACAGACTCATAACCGCAGCCTGTGCAGATCTATTTATCAACGCTGGGTTCAACTCAGGCGGCGAGTCCGCGCCTGATTCGAAGTCCGCGAGTGCAGAATTTCACCGCTGCCGATTGCAACTTGCAGTACAGTAGACGCTTTCACCGCCAGTGACGTTTCGTTGCATATTTAAGGTCTCTCTATGTCTGCACAATCTGATTCATTTGCGTCTGCACCAACCAATACATCAGCGTCTGCACCAGCTAATACATCAGCCTTCACAGAAACGTGGCAGTTAGCTAAAACCGCGAAATCTTCCAACGGCGGCATGGTGGCAAGCCAGCACTACGCTGCGTCTCGTGTTGGCGCCAGGGTGCTGGCCGAAGGTGGCAATGCCGTTGATGCTGCCATCGCAACCAGTTTGATGATTGGCACTGTAGAACCGTGGATGAGCGGACTCGGCGGAGGCGGATTTATGCTTTACCGCGAACAAAAAACCAATACGGTTCATAGTGTCGACTTCGGCATGAAGGCGCCATCAATGCTTGATCCAGCCGACTACCCCCTCGCAGCAGGTCAGGATGACGATCTTTTTGGCTGGCCGTCGGTTCAAGACAATCGCAACGTGTTGGGTCCATCGTCGATAGCGGTGCCGAGCTACCTTGCAGGCATTAGTGCCGCCGCCGGGCGGTTCGCTACAAAGCCATTGGCGGACCTGATTACACCGGCCGTCGAGAGTGCTCATGCCGGATTCCCTGTAGACTGGTACGCAACGCTTAAAATCGCTGCCGCCGCACCGGTACTGAGCCAGTTTGCGGCCAGCGCCTCGGCCTATCTGCCGGGTGGCTTTGTTCCCGCAGGCGAATGGGGTGGGCCGCTGCCTTCTATCTCGCTTGGCAACCTGGCGTCGACCCTTGAGAGACTGCGCGACGCGGGAGCCGAAGACTTCTATCAGGGTGAAATTGCACAGAGCATTGCGAACGACTGCCGAGCGCTAGGCTCAAAATTATCGGCTCAGGATCTCGCCAACTATCAGCCTGTGATTTCCGTTGCTGACCAGTCGGGCTATCGCAACGCCACCGTCTATACGGCCCCGGGTTTGACTGCCGGACCAACGCTGCAGGATGCACTGCAACGAATTGAACGCTCAAACTGGCAGCCGGGTACAGAGGATGATGCAGATACCTACCTGTGCTATGCCAACGCCTTGCAGGATGCCTACACTCATCGACTACTGACACTGGGTGATCTTGATGACACCGCGGCCCCCGGTTGCACAACCCACATCACTGTTGTCGACAGCCAGGGAAATATGGTGTCTTTAACACAAACGTTGCTCTCCGTTTTTGGCTCCAAGGTTATGCTGCCACAGAGCGGCATATTGATGAACAATGGCATCATGTGGTTTGATCCGCGTGACAATAAGCCCAACTCTATGGCGCCTGGCAAACGCCCATTGTCAAACATGTGCCCTACACTTTTTAGCACTGAAGACGGAAGCCACTACGCACTGGGTGCATCAGGTGGCAGACGCATCATGCCGGCAGTTATGCAATTGCTCTCCATGGTGGTCGATCAAAAAATGGATATAAATTCCGCCATGCATAAAGGGCGTATCGACGTCAGCGGCGCTCCCCAGGTTTGCGTAGACAGCCAGCTTGATAAACAGGTTGCAAAACGACTGACTGAGGCCAGCCACAACGTCACTGTGGTTCCCAATGGTGTGTATCCTGCGATGTACGCCTGCCCCAATATTATTGGCAGAAGCCCGGAGGGAATCAACACTGGCGCTGCATTTGTTGCATCACCCTGGTCGGAAGTCGCGTTGCAGCACAACAGCGATTAAATCCTATTAATAACAGCATGAAGCAAACCGCCCTGGGTGCATTCATGCTCACCAGTGCACTACTGGCATTTTCAATACAAGACGCTATCGTCAAAATGTTAAGCAGCGACTACGCAGTGCTGCAGATATTGACCATACGCATTGCATTTGTACTGCTAATTGTGTTGACAATCTGTGCTGCACGCTATGGACCAGGCGCCCTGAAAACACCGCACTATAAAATATTACTGCTACGCGGGGTGCTGGCCTTTATGGCCTTTACCACCTACTACCTCGCGATGGCTGTCATTCCGATGGCAAGTGTGGCTGCGGTTTATATGAGTGCTCCGCTATTCGTTACCGCACTTTCTGCGCTCTTTCTTGGAGAGTCTGTCGGGCTGCACCGATGGTTATCAGTGACAATCGGGTTTACTGCTGTATTGGTCATAATAAACCCCTCGGCTGCAACGTTTCGAATTGAGGCGACCCTGCCACTACTCAGTGCGTTGTTCTATTCGCTTTTGCCAATAATTACACGTCACGTTGGTCACCAGGTGAGTGCGGTAGTGATGTCCGCCTATAACGCACTGTCCTATTTTTTAGTGTGCTTTCTGGCGCTGAGCCTGATCAGTTTATTTCCGGTCAATGCCGGGGCAGCACCATTGCTGCTGTCTATTACCAAGGCCTGGTCGGTGCCCTCTGTGCTGGCGCTATACTGGATGGCACTATCGGGCGTGATTTTTACCATCGGCGTATTGTGTATCACACAGGCTTACAGAGTTGCTCAGGTCAGTGCTATTGCACCTTTTGAGTATACCCTGCTGATTTGGACAACGCTGGTCGGCTACCTCGTTTTTAGCGAAGTGCCAACGCTCAGGACAGTAATCGGCGCGATCGTTATTTTCGCTTGTGGCGTGTATATTCTTTACCGTGAAACGCGTAGACAAAAACCCGAGTAGCTATATCACCGCTGCAACATCCAGCGCTCTATCATCGAAAGCAGAGATCACCATGACTCCTAAAGCGACTGCCGACTCCAGTACTGTAGATTCACCCGTCGCCATCCCGTTGCTGGGGTATGCGGATACCTTGTCTGTGCGCGCCGGGGATACGGTCAACTTCAAGGTCTCAAGTCTGGCAGCAATGCCATACACTGCTCGACTGGTTCGTATTGTCTGCGCAGATCCAAACCCGGATGGTCCAGGAATCATTGAACACGTTGTACCCAGTAGCATTGACGGCTCTTATCCCAGCCGTGAACAAGGATTTTATCCAGGCTCCTGGGCCAGATCAGACAACAATCTGCAGCTGGACAAGCTCGGTTCGCTATCTATCTCCGTAACAGTGTTTCCCACTCTGCCAGACAGCGGAATACAAACCATTATTGCTTGCGGAGATATAAGTCTGTCGCTACAAAAAGGCAGATTAGAAGGGTCGATTGGTGAATGCGCTGTAGAGTCCGGTTCGGCACTCGATGCTCGCTGCTGGTACCACGTGAGACTTGCCTGGGACAATGCAAAGCAGGCTCTGACCCTCACACACTACCCTGTTAAGCACCCCGATAACGAGCAGGTTACTTCAAGCACTTGTGCGCACGCCGCACTGTCAATTGACAACCCGGTTACCATTGCCGCCAGCTTGAACAACAATCTGGCAGAACACCACTTCAATGGCAAAATTGAAGCACCGACGATTCACGGCTCTGCGGATACAGCATCGACTGGACAGCAACAACCGCAGCTAATGTGCAAATGGGACTTCAGCGTCGGCATAGATTCTCTGCAAATCGTCGATCATGGCCCCTGCCAGCTGCACGGAAAAATAATAAACCTGCCCGCGCGTGCGATGACCGGATCGAACTGGGATGGCACTGAGATGTGCTGGCGCCACGCGCCCGAGCAGTATGGCGCCATTCATTTTCACGACGATGATATCGTCGACTTCGAGTGGCAAACCGATTTCAGCTTTAGCATTCCCGATGACCTGCCATCAGGAATCTACGCAGCAAAAATTGAATGTGATGGCTTCACTGACGCCATGCCATTCTTTGTGTGTCCGCCTCATGGCACGCGCACCGCAAAGCTGGCTGTATTAATTTCAACTTTTACCTACAGCGTATATGGCAACCACGCTCGCCCCGACTTCAAACCAGAATGGAAAGACCACTTTAAAGCGTGGAATGCCTATCCGTGGAACCCGGCTGAATACCCCGAGTACGGATTGTCGACTTACAACTTTCATCACGACGGCTCCGGTATCTGCCATGCCTCTCACCGACGACCATTATTTAATCTGAAGCCCGGCTATGTGACCTTCGGTTACGGGCCTGGCTCCGGGTTACGGCACTTTCAGGCCGACACCCATCTGATAGCCTGGTTACACAGCCAGAACATCGAATACGATCTGATCACAGATGATGAGCTACACCGGCATGGCGCTGATTGCCTGCGCGGCTACAAAGCGGTAACCACCGGTAGTCATCCGGAATACCACACAACCGAAACACTTAATGCCTTGCGTGATTACTGTCAGGGGTCTGAGGGCTCCACTGGCGACAGCAAGCAACAAACCGAGGCGGGCAACCTGATCTACCTGGGCGGCAACGGCTTTTACTGGAAGGTTGCACTTCACCAGGAGCAGCCAGGTGCAATTGAAATACGACGAGCCGAAGGCGGCATCCGCGCCTGGGCAGCGGAACCAGGCGAGTACTATCAGGCGTTCGATGGACTCTATGGCGGCCTGTGGAGACGCAATGGCAGACCGCCACAGGAACTGGTCGGCATCGGTTTCTCCGCACAGGGCCAGTTCGAGGGCTCAGCCTATCGCAGGCACAAGGCAAGCTACGATACAGAGTTTGCCTGGTTGTTCGACGGTATAGACGGTGAAATACTCGGCGACTTTGGCCTGAGTGGCGGCGGTGCCGCAGGCTTTGAACTGGATCGGGCAGACCTGCGACTCGGTACACCGGCAAACACAAAGATTCTGGCCAGCTCTTTTGATCGCGGGGAGACCTTTGTGCTGGTACCGGAGGAGCAGCTTACCCACATCACCACCTGGTCCGGCGAGCCGATTGCCGACCTGTTACGGGCAGACATGGTGTACTTTGAAACGGGAGGCGGCGGCAAGGTATTCTCGACAGGTTCCATCACCTTCTGTGGCAGCTTGCCGCACAACAATTTTGACAACAACATCTCACGGCTAATCGCCAATGTGGTTGGAGAGTTCTGCAAAGAGTAAGGATCGCGAGCGCACGCAGCGCTGAACGCTGGGTGCACGGTTAGGTCGCAGCAAGCGGACATCCCTGCCGGGGGCTTCATTTTTGGAACGACCAAAAGCGAAGCAAAAAGTTTTTCCGCGACCGGACGCAGGGTGTCAGTGAGCGATGCTAACTGTAGCAATGCCGTTCTTACCGCGAAGCGTTCTTACCGGGACACTCACTTTTGCATGCACCTGAAAAGCGTTACATTCCATTTTAATTCAAATACTTACAATCTCATTTAATGAAAGCCTATCTGTTTTCCGCGGCAGGACTCAACAACCATGCAAAAACACCGCTGCGGCAGATCATTGATTACGGCCGGGTTTTCGGTATCCCCTACAACCGAAAGTGAGCAAATATGCACACTTGCAATACCGCGCCAGATATTTGCTAGAGTTAGAAATCACCCGCTTCACAACCAACAGCTTGCTTATGTCCGATTTCAATCTGCCTGAACCCTCACCAGACCCGCTACTCGACCTGATTGGTCGCTACCGTGCTGACAGTCGGGCACACAAAATCGATCTTGGCGTTGGTGTTTACCGCAATGACAAGGGTGATACGCCGGTACTGGCGGCGGTCAAAACCGCAGAAGCAATTTTGCTGGAGCAACAGGAAAGTAAAAGTTACCTCGGCCTCACCGGCGACACAGAATTCGTGAAGTTGCTTGGTAATCTGATTTTTTCCAAACCCGGTAGCAACGAGCCTCTTTCCGCCTCAAACAAATTTTTAAGCGGCGCACAAACGCCGGGGGGCAGCGGCGCGCTGCGAGTGGCATCGGAATTATTTTGCGCAATTCGACCCTCAGCAACACTGTGGGTAGGCGTACCAACCTGGCCTAATCATTTGCCACTGACGCAAGCTGCTGGTCTAAAAACGCAGTGCTATGACGCATTCTGTAAGGACACTCAAACAATTTTATTCGATGCCATGGTGAAGGCACTGTCTACTGCACAATCAGGAGATGGTGTACTGATTCACGGCTGCTGCCACAATCCGACCGGGGCCGACCTGAGTGTCGAGCAAATCCAAACGCTTTGCCAGTTGATGAACGATAAGGGGCTGATGCCCGTTGTCGATCTGGCCTACCACGGGCTTGGTGAGGGCTTGCAGCAAGATCTACAGGCGACCCGCGAAATAGTGCAGCAGTGCCCACATACTCTGATTGCCGCCAGTTGCTCAAAAAATTTCGGTTTATACCGAGATCGCGTTGGTGCTGTCTTTATAACAACCGGTGATCAAAAGCGCGCCGATAATACCCAGGCGTACTTCGGGCACATTGCCAGACGCATCTACTCAATGCCACCCGATCATGGCGCCGCAACGGTGAGACTCATCCTGTCAGATGAAACGCTGAAGCAACAATGGCTGGCCGAGCTGGACACGATGGTATCGCGCGTCAAAGCACTACGCAATGCGATAGCAAAACAACAACCAGGACTCGACTTTGTCAGTCGGCAACGCGGTATGTTTTCGCTGTTACCACTGAATTCACAACAGGTTGACTCGCTGATAAACGACCACGCGGTTTATCTGGCAGGCGACGGCCGGATAAACATCGCAGGTTGCCAGCTCGACCAGGTTGAGCAGTTCTGCAACGCTCTGAGTGAGGTAGGCTTCAATGGCCTTCGATAGTTGGTTTTTGCCCATGCCCGCGCTCGTGCTCGTTCTCGTGCTTGCATTTACGTTTACGCCTGTGCACTCTCATCGGATATACCCTACTTGACCATTCGAGCGGTAAAGAAAGTATCCATGGCGCAGCCGATTCTGGAAGCCGCTGGCGTAAAACGTCATCGCGCATTCGGCTTTAGTGACACAACGGAGATTGATCCTCAGGCCGGTCGCATGGCATGACCCTGTTGAGATGAATACCAGCGCTGAAATTCAACAGGCGATGCAGCAACACCTGTGACAAGGTACTTTCTTTCAGCAGCACAGATAACCCGCGTACGAACGAAACCATGAAATCACTGTCAAAAAAGCTGACTTCTGCTACCAACACCCATCGTAAAATACTGGCGAGCCCCGGCTGCGAGCGCAGCATAACTTTGCTGCTGGCAATGCCCATGACGTATCTTACAATCGACGGTTTTTATGTCAAATGAATAACCGGCAGTTATACACACTACATGCGAATGGATCGGACAAAGGACAGCACAATGAACAGTAATAGCCGTCAAGCTTTGAATGTGATTTTTCTAATGCTGCTCTGCACGCTGACAAGCGCCTGCGCCACCCGATCAGTTCAGGATCCGGTTTACGATCCGCTGGAGAAAATCAATCGAGGTATCTATGCATTCAACACCAAACTGGACGACTATGTGATCCGACCCACAGCGGTAGGATACAAAGCAGTAACGCCGGATATCGTCGAGACAGGTGTCACCAATTTCTTCAATAATCTCGATGATATTAATGTCATCATCAATGGCATACTGCAGGGCAAAATCAAACAAGCCGGCAGCGACATCGGCCGGTTCATCGTCAATTCAACTGTGGGCTTGCTTGGCATCTTTGACATTGGCAGCCGTATCGGCCTGGAAAAACACTATGAAACCTTCGGCCAGACTTTTGGGACATGGGGTTTTGGCGAGGGCCCATTCATTATGCTGCCACTATACGGACCATCAAATCTGCGTGCGACAGTAGGTCGAGTAGCCGGCACTTACACCACCTATCCACGCTACGTTAATGATTCACAAACCCTGTTAGGTGCTCAGGCACTTGAAATCGTGGCATTTAGAGCATTGTTACTTGGCAGTGATGAACTGCTTTCCGAGGCCTCCCTGGACCCGTATATTTTCATTCGGGATTTTTGGTCACGACGGCATCGTCAGCAGACAATCGATGATGACTTTGCAGCTCGATCATCCGACGTTAACGGCAACCAGGATGAACTGGACGAACTCGATGAACTGGACGAACTTGATGAGCTGGATGAACTCGATGAACTCGACTCTCTCTAAGCCATGGCAAGCCCCGTGACCAGCGTCAGGATCTATTCCTGCGAGAGGACTCAAGAGTAAAAATATCCGCAAAAACCTGGCTGTTTTTCATTACAGCGATCACGCTTGTCGGCGTCGCAATAATTCTGTTGCTTTCTTCAGGTCAGTGGCTGGAAAATCACGTTGATGCAGAAACAGTTGGCACATGGATCCGTGCCAATGGGCCCCTTGGAATTGTTAGCTTTGCTATCGGTGGAGCATTATTAACAGGCATCGGATTGCCAAGGCAGCTGGTCGCTCTGTGCGCAGGCTATGGCTTCAGCCTGGCTACAGGCTCTGCTGTCGCAATAATCTCCGTGAGCTGCGGGGCATTACTTACCTTTTCTTTTTCAAGATACTTTGCAAGACCATGGGTGAAACGCAAGTACCCTGAAGCAACTCGAAAAGCAGATGCGTTTATCCACGATCAGCCTTTTCTTAAAATCGTAACTATTCGCTTTGCGCCAGTTGGGACCAATATGCTGACCAATCTCGCATCCGGCACAACCGCCCTTCCTGTCTCAACATTCTTTTTTGCATCCGCCGCAGGATTCCTGCCGCAGACGCTGGTTTTTGTTTTAATCGGCAATGGCCTGGCAATCAATTCGCAACAACAGGTTGCGGCGGCTATCGTGCTCGGCATAGTGTCTTTGCTACTGTGCTGGTTTATATACCAGCGCAGCAAAAAACAATGACTGGGTTGCACGTGACCCGCCGCAAAACCGAACAGCGGCCAACCGGATCAATCAGCGTGACAGGCGGACATTGCAGATGCCCTTCCGCACTATAAAGTCTGTATACAACCGCTTTAGCGCCTTAATAAGCGCCCCCGCTGGTCGTCAGCGGCATCCCTTGCAGGCTATCAGTTTGATGACAATCATAATGATGGCAGCCTCCAACTGCTCTATGGAACTCCGTCAAGCCCCGGAATGGTCTTATCGACAGCCACCAACACCAGGAGCACCGGCCATTGTCCCAGAGGGCGGGGTTTGGTGTGACACTGCCGGAAAGGCAATATTTATGGCGACCACCGGGTTTTTCACCAAAGGCTGCTCATCATCCAGGCTGATCCCCGGAAGCTATCATGTCATTTTAGTTGAACATATCGCTCAAAACGATGTCAGAAGCTGGGTAGTGAAAATTGGTGACGCCAGAGACCGGTTCCTCTGGATTCCCTTGCCCGACCACAACTGGGCCTAGCACATCGATTCACCTGGTTGCCGAGGGTCAGTTGATGCCATTCAAACGAATGCAACCTGTTGTCGAGTAATTTATGAACACTATTTGCAAAAATCCGACAACAGGTTGGTCACTGCATTACTTACATGCCATTACTGACAAGTAAGTGATCGCCTCATTGAGCAGCTATTCGGTAGTATCTTTACGTCAACAAACGCGACAAACCTTTACATAACTGATGTTAATAAGCAGAGGAAATTCAGGCATGCAAAATAAAATGAAAACGATCGCAATGGCCGCTGGTATTTGCAGTATCGCCGTTCTTACCGGCTGTGCCGCGCTCAATATAGGCGGAACTGCAGATCCACGCTGGGCGGAATTCCGCAGCTGGACTAAAGTGACCGATGGTGAAACAGGCGATCCAACCAATTTTATCGGCAACGTACACGCCGGGCCAACTGGCTACAGAGATGTCTATGTCAACGGTGAAGGCCTCGACACCATCAACGTCTCTGACGCTCGAAGCTTTCCGGTTGGCACCGTATTAGTCAAAGAGCAATTCAAAAGCAAAGGCGCATGGGAATCAGGTAAAGGCGGCGCTGTAACCGTTGCAGTGAAAGTATCAGGAGGCAGCGACGACGCACCCTCTGCCGACAACTGGATTTGGGCAGATAGCATGAAAGCGACAGCAAAAGAGAATGCCTTTTGTTCCGGCTGCCACACCATCGCTCAGAAACACGACTACATGTTCACTGGTGGTGG
>CALGNZ010000041.1 GCA_937957915.1 uncultured Granulosicoccaceae bacterium
ATTTGCGGCGCATAGTTATTCATACGCAACAAAAATGATCGATAAAAACGCACCGGCAGGGCGCGTTCGCAGTAGTGGAGGTTCTGCCGCGCAGACTCCTAGGCAAAGGCAAAAACTAGCCAAGCGGCAGCACATCGGGCATTCGCTGCCGCAGACGTGTCAGGGTTCCTTTTTGCATTCGCCATTCCAGCACGGTGGTGTTGAACAACACCGCTCTGACGTATCGACGAGTCTCATCAAAGGGAATGGTCTCTACCCATATATCTGCGGGCATCGTGCGGTCTGCTATCCACTGTGATACCCGGTGCGGGCCTGCATTGTAAGCCGCGGTAGCCAGCACGGTATTTTTACCAAAGCGATCAAGCACGTGTTTTAAGTAGGTGACGCCGAGTCGAAGGTTGAGCTCACTGTTGGTCAGCTTCCATTGAGGCACCTTCACACCGATTTTTTTACCCATATCACGCGCTGTGGGCGGCATAAGCTGCATCAACCCCACTGCACCGGCAGAAGACTTTATGTCAGGTATAAATGCGCTTTCCTGTTTCATCACCCCGTAAATCAACTCACTCGCGACTGAATGATGATCCGCCAGCTGCACCACAGAACTCTGGTAAGGTGTCGGAAATAGCACATCGAGTGCGTTTTTTTCCTGGCTTAACTCCATCGACGCCAACGCCCTGTCGACCCAGTTAACCCCCATCGCCAGCTGCGCCGCTGCAACGTAGTGCTCGCTACTTTTAGACTTGAGTGCAGCATTCCAGAGGCGGCGCCCCTCCCAGCCGGTTCCCGTCAGAAAGAACTCGATGGCACGGACGATCTCGGGATGAGCTTCGAGCTCTTCGAGCGCCTTGGTACTAGTCTGGGGAGCGTCCACGACGATGTTGTAGGCAACAGACAGCTGATCTGCGGCCAAAAAACCGAAATAGTTAAAATCACCCGCCAGCGCCTGATAAATGGTGTCTGCCTCGCTGGTACGACCGAGTTCAGCCAACGCCCTCGCCCGCCAGTACTGCCAGCGGTTTGATTGCTGTTCGGTTTCCGTCAGTGAATCGAGGGCCTGCAGAGCAAGCCGCCAGTCCTGCTCGAGCAGCGCTACCCTCACACGCCAGTAGCGCACTGAGCGATCCGAGGCAGCCGCCGCAAGCAAGCTCGCGCTCTCCGACATTCTGCGTTTCGCAGCAAGCACCGCATACTTGCTACCAACGTCAGCAACTTCCTTGCTGTTGAATCCGAACTGTTCCCCGCTGTTTTGCCAGAATTCGCTGGCTGCGACCAGATCACTACGCGCCCAGCGCCGCAGAAGAAAGGTCGCAACTTTTCGATGGTGCGGGGTTTTACCCTGTGCAGACTGGTCTCTCAATGCAGCCTCCGGGTCATCAAGACCCATTATCCAGGTCTGGACCGTTCTTCGATCGCGCTGGCTGAAGAAGGGCAACAACTTGTTGATCTCAAGGCGTCTGCCCTGCAACAGCAGAGCAACAGTTCGCTGCCAGACCGCGCGCGTCGAAACATCACTGGGATGCTGAACCAGAGTGGCGAAAGCCCGATCGCAATTGGCAGTGTGTTTGCCCGGCTGCGCCCAAAGCAAAATTGCAGATTCATCGGCCTGAGTGAGGCGTCGATTTTTTACTTTGGCAAATAAATCATCACAGGGATGCACAGGAGCGTTATCAAGCCTGGCAACTGTGGCGTAACTTTTCCAGTGATCCAGTGTAACCAGGCGGTTTTTCATTACACCGAGCAAACGTCGATGCAACCTGCTGTCATTGTATTGTTTTTGATAGGTGGCAATGGCATCTAGCAGACGCAATGGGTGGTCGTGTCTGGTGATGCGATGTCGCAACACCAGATAATCGAAATAAAACTCAAGGGGATAACCTTTCAATGTATCGCGGCGGCTATTTACCTCTGCAAAATCACCATCGATAACACTCCGCTTGAGCTCCACATAAGTAGCACGCTGAGCACTGTAACGATCGAACAACCGTGAAGTTGCTGAAGTATCGTGAGCAGGCGATTGCTCACTGAATGTTACTTCCTGCGAAACTACCACCTGGCTAAAAAGTAGCGTAATACACAGGACCGCAGATCGTTTTAACCACAAAAACATCTTATTGCAAGATGGTAGAAAATTCTGACATTGCCTCTCGGACATAACCCTCTTCACTTTCGTATCCGACCCTTCGCAGTGATGTTCGCATATAAATCCAATCCTGTGTATGACATATTTATTTTTTATTATTTGGCGCTATTAACTCAATGCAGAATCCAGCTGATCAGCCGTTGACCCACAAGCGGAAACTATAAATGAACGAGAAAGCAGATAAGACCGGCAAGGCGATTTATAACATCGAACCTTCCGTATACGAGCTGATAGATATTGGAGTCAATCTAACGCACGCATCCTTTGCCCCTGACCTGCAGGACGTCATCGACAGAGCACACAAAGCAAACGTCAGGCATATGGTGCTGACCGGATCCGACATGGAAGAGAGCCGAAGTGCGCTCGATCTCGCCAAACAGAACCCGGACTGGTTCACGAGTACTGCAGGTATCCATCCACATTACGCATCGCAGTACAACCAAGAAGCACATGCTCAACTTAAGACACTGATTGGCGAACACGAAGTTCGTGCGGTTGGCGAGACAGGTCTCGACTACTTCCGCGATATTTCCCCGAGAGATCAGCAACAACGGAGTTTTATCGCGCACCTCGAACTGGCAATCGAATATGCAAAGCCGCTGTTTCTGCATCAACGCAATGCGCACGACGATTTTTTGGCGATACTTCGAGAGCACCGACAGTCCGTCGGCAAAGTAGTTGTTCACTGTTTCACCGATAGTCGTGATGCCCTGCATGACTATCTGCAACTCGATTGCTACATTGGTATAACCGGCTGGATTTGTGATGAAAGACGTGGCGCGGACTTACTTGAATCTGTCGTGGACATTCCGTTGAATCGGCTAATGCTCGAGACTGATGCGCCGTACCTGTTACCGAGGACCATTCAACCAAAACCAAAAACTCGTCGCAATGAACCCTGCACGTTACCCGAGGTGCTGAGGACTATCGCTATCGCGCGTGGCGAATCTGAAGCTGAGATTGCCAGAGCAACCACAAAAACAGCCGAAGATTTCTTTACCCTTGAACGAGCCCCATAACAAACCAGATCAGACTCACCGGTGCTTGTCATTCAAAGCCAGTAGCCGTTGTAAGCGGTTACAATTTCGACCCCCGATTCAGCGTGCCTATTTTGTCGCGACGGCCACCGTATAGGTGGACGCTTGCTTGAGTTTCTTGTAATTGCCGAAAATATCTGTGAAAGCCCTCTTCACAAAGTTTCTGAGCCCGTTAATCGTTACAATGTAAAGACTTCCATTGTCAGCCAAACGCTCAAACGCATCATAAAACATGAGATAATAAAGCTCTTTACCCGACTTGGCTGGCAGATTTGTAACGATCAGATCGAATTGATCGTCACGCACCTGATTCATTCCATTGCTCAAAAAGATACTGCAGTTGCTTAACTGGTTGAGTTCGGCATTCTTCTGGCAGTAGTTAATAGCAACGAAGTCTTTATCGACCATAGTGACGCTGGCCAATGGATATTGCTTTGCAAGCGTCAAACCGATAGCACCGTACCCGCAGCCGAGATCCAGTATCAACGAACGATCAACAGATGGAATATGATCAAGCAATAAGCGACTACCTGCGTCTACCTCGCGAGGTGAGAACAGACCCCAGGAAGTCTGAAATACCATTGACTGACCACAGAGAGTCTCGCGAAATACCAGATCCTGACGGTATTTCTCGATAGTTTCCCGCGTAATCTTCCCCGCCATCAGGACCTCTCCGGATTGGAAACCAGCGTTTTGTTGGAATCAAAGACTTGTGAGCATTCGGAAACGACGACTATCGGGTGTTGCATGTGTTGCAGAGACTCCATAAATTAGACGGATTTGCACGAGACATCATCAGGACAATGGATTTCCTGCTCGTGCATACAGAACTATTACTTAAAGATACAAGGCAGATGCATCATGCGTTTTATTTTACTCGGTGGCCCCGGAGCTGGTAAGGGCACCCAGTCCACTTTCTTATGTGAACGATACAGTATCCCGCAAATATCAACCGGGGACATGCTGCGCGCTGCGATCAGCGAAGGAACACCGCTTGGTGTTGAAGCAAAGAAGGTGATGGATGTGGGAGAGTTGGTGTCCGATGATCTAATTGTCGGGCTGGTGAAAGAACGTATCACCCAGGACGACTGCAAGGTCGGCTTTCTGTTCGACGGGTTTCCGCGCACCATCGCCCAGGCCGACGCGCTAAAGAAAGACAATATTCATATTGATGCGGTGCTGGAAATCGCAGTCGATGACGAGGAAATCGTCAAGCGAATCAGTGGCCGACGTGCGCATCTGCCATCCGGACGAACCTACCACATCATTTACAACAGACCCAAAAAAGACGGCATCGACGATATCACTGGCGAACCACTGGTGCAGCGCGAGGACGACGAAGAAGAAACAGTGCGCCGTCGCTTAGCGATATATCACGAGCAGACAGCTCCGGTGATTGACTACTACAAGGATTGGGCAGCGACCGGAGATTCCAACGCCCCGGTTTTTTCGTCTGTTGACGGCATCGGTTCGGTAAAAGAAATTCGAGACGGTTTATTTGCGGCGATTGACGCAATCCGCTGACGACTTTCGCGTGTAACCAACCAGTTGCTGTTCGCGCGGCCACTGCATGTGCGTGCGCAGCTTCTCACACAGCACTATGATCAAACCAGCGCCAGGCACAAGTGCATGGCGCGCGCTTAACCATAAAAAAACAAGCCAGCAATACCACAAGCCTGTAGAAAAGTTACCTCAGATCCACTTTCAGTGATTCGAGTGTTTCCATTGTGACGCCCCCTCTGGCGAGGTTATTTGCACGCTGGTAGGCCTCAACTGCACTCAGCGTTGCACTGCCCAGCACACCATCGATATCTCCCGGGCTGAATCCTTTTGTATCAAGCGCCCGCTGAATTCTGGCTACAACCTCGGCGTTAACATTGGTTTCACAGAGAATCGGTTGCCACGACATGCGTTCGTTGGATACTTTCACCCGTTTGGTTACGGTCTGAAATTCAGCTGGCAAACTGACGCGATTTTCTTTCGGGGGCTCAACCATTTTCCTGACACGAATTGTCGAGTACTCGGCTTGTGTTGCTTTCTTCACCACCTCGGCCGGTGTTTCAACAACCTGCTTGCGAACTGTCTTGTAGACCGGAGGTACATCGATCTGTCGGGTGGACGCCGGTGTCTTAACAACGGTCCGGGATATCGTCTTGTATGTCGCAGGCTCCACTACCAGGCACAATATTTCGCCAGTGTTACCGTCAATCCGCTCAATTGGCCCACGACCTTTCTTCCAGGACGTTTGCTCCGGACGATCCAGTACTCGCTCGGTAACTGTTTCGAATTGCGCAGGTACAGGCACCAGGCGTGTTGTCGCCGGCTCGACCATAACGCGCTCCTCGACCCAGCGGTACTTTGTTGGCAGCACCTCGATAGACTCCCCGGCTTCCTTGACCAGAATTCGCTCTTCGACCCACTCAAACTTGGCAGGAATAACGGTGATTTTGTCGCTCGCCTCTCGCTTCAGTACCTTTTCTGAAACAACGTCATATTTGGCAGGCACCAGTACCTTGGCATAACACTCACCCGGTTTCGCATCCGGTGGATAAAGGCTCACCGCATCCTTTACCGTGTCCTGCGACTTAGCCACACCGGTCGCGAAAAGGCCCAGAGCCATCACCAATGCAGTTTTTTGCAGAGTTTTGCTGTCTAGCTTAGATTTAATTGTCATGTCAACAATCTCATGATTTTTTGTTGTTTTGATTAAATGATCATTGTCAGCAGACGCGACCTTGCGAAGCTGTCACCTCGCATTATGTCTTAAATATTACGTATTTGTCACCTATCGTTAAGATTATTTTTCACTCTGCATCGATTTGTTTACCATTCAACGATTCACGCAAATTAGAAAAGCCCTTTGGATCCAGCAACTGGCCAGTGTCGTCCAATTGCGGATAGGGCAAATTGTTGTCGTCACAAAAGCGAGCCTCGGTTGGGCGATACCAGCGATACAGCGTGTCACTGTAGATTGCACGATCGAGTCGACAGTCCTCGTACATACCGGCATGTTCGCGTTGCCGTTGTGCTTCGAGCAGCACGATAGCAGCGGCAACCGATACGTTGTATGACTCAACCATGCCCTGCATCGGGATAAACACATGTTTATCCGCCAGTTCCGCTGCATCATCACTAACCCCGAATAACTCCGCACCAAACAAAACCGCCGTTTTACGACGGTAATCAATCTCACGGAAATTGACGGACCTATCGCTCTTGTGGACCGCGACCACCTGAAAACCCTGCGCTTTTAGTGGCTCAACTGCCGCACTTGCCTTGTCATGGAGTGACAAATCTATCCACTTATCACTGCCCATCGCGATACCGCTGCGGGCGCGAAAATTTTCGTCTGTATTCATTACCGCATGCAGTGAAAACACCCCTACTGCGTCGCAGGTGCGCAGAATTGCCGACACATTGTGGGGCTTGTGCACATTGTCAGTGATCACGGCCAAATCAGGCTGCCTGCGATCGAGGCAGGCTTTGATTTTTTTAAATCGCTGCTCTGTCACGCGCGCCTGCCCGTGATCAATTCAACCAGCGCACGATGAGTCTCTTCTGGCTTTTCCGTCATCATCATGTGACCGCAGTCCGGCAGCGTAATGATTTGCCCGTTTGGCAAACTATCGAGCAACCCCCTGGCAGCAGCCGGTGGGGTCATCGAATCAAGCTCACCCAGCACAAGCCCGGCTCTGCACTCCACCAGCGCCGCTGTTGTTTCGCCTTTTTTATATTCATTGCAGGCTTTCAGATCCGCGTACATAGCGCCCGGCGCCGCCTGTTCCATCAGACGTTCAGCAAAATTCTGTGCATGGATTCCAGCTACCGGGTTACCCCCAATTTGCCCGCCAAAGCTATGGCCGTATAGCGAAATCATATCAATAGCGCTGTGGTCATTAGCCTGCGCTGCATCAAGCAGGGGCTTGCTGACAGCCATCGGAATTGCCGTACCTAACATGGCGAGCACTCGTGTTTGTTTTATCGCAGCCGCGCACTCAAGGGCGATCAATGACCCCATGCTGTGCCCAACCAGCACAACGTCATCCAGCAACTCCAGTTGCCCCAGCACCTGCTGCACTAAATCTGCATTCTGCTCAATAGTGGTCAAGGGCTGGCCCTCTGACAAGCCATGGCCAGGCAGATCAATAGACAACACGTTGTAGCCGGACTTTGCCCAAAATCGTGCAAGCAGCGTCCACGCCGTATGGTCCATCGCGGCGCCATGAATAAACACAATCGTTGGGGCGCCCTTCGTGTGTGGCTCACCACCGGTGTTTGCAAACACCGACAGTCCATCGATACTCACCCTCATGAACGGGCCCCTTTCTGCGAAGCACGAAGCCCTTTGCTCAAATCATCAAGCAGGTCTCTTGCGTCTTCAAGCCCAATCGACAATCGAACCAGCCCTTCAGAAATACCCGCCATCTGTAACGCCTCATGGTCCATTCGACCATGCGTGGTTGAAGCCGGGTGAATCACCAGCGACTTGGCGTCGCCAACATTTGCCAGATGTGAAAAGAGGTCAAGCTTTTCGATAAATCGCCGGCCAGCATCTCGCCCTCCTTTTAACTCAAAGCTAAACACCGCGGTGCTCCCGTCAGGCAATAAACGCGCAGCTAAATCAAAGTCAGGGTGTTGCGGCAATTCAGGATAGGCGACGCTTTCCACAGCCTCGTGTTCATTCAGGAACCCAACCACGGTACGCGCATTTTTAATATGCCGCTCCATACGCATGGACAGAGTTTCACACCCCTGCAGCAAATAAAACGCATTGGCCGGACTCATACTGGCGCCGAAATCCCGCAAGCCCTCTTTTCTGGCTTTCATGATGAACGCAGCCGGCCCGAATTCCTCAACGAAGTTCATTCCGTGGAAGCCCTCATAGGGCTCTGACAATTGGGTGAATTTGCCGGATTCGCGCCAGTCAAATCGACCCGAGTCCACAACACAGCCACCGATGGCAACACCGTGACCACCAACAAATTTAGTCAGTGAGTGAATGACGATGTCCGCCCCGTGCTCAAAAGGTTTTATCAGACAAGGGGGTGTCAATGTCGAGTCAAGCACGAGCGGTACGCCATGCTCGTGTGCAATATCAGCAATAAGAGGTACATCCAGCACTTCGCAGCCCGGATTGGCGACAATTTCCCCAAACAGCAATCGCGTGTCGTCGGTAATAGCCGCACGCCACTCATCAGGGTTTTGGGGATCGACAAATGTCGTGGTGATGCCGAATCGGGGCAGCGTATACGCAAGCAGATTATGCGTACCACCATACAGGGCCCGCGACGCCACAATATGCGATCCACTACCGACCAGAGTGGTGATAGCAAGGTGAATTGCAGCCATACCGCTGGCAGTCGCCACGGCCCCAACTCCACCTTCAAGTGCAGCCATACGCTCTTCAAGTACAGCCACCGTCGGGTTGGATATTCGAGAGTAAACATGGCCGGCGCGACCAACATTAAACAATGACGCCGCATGCTCGCTGCTATCGAAGACAAAAGATGTACTTTGATAGAGCGGCGTAGCACGTGCGCCGGTTGCGGGGTCCGGACGCTGTCCGGCGTGTAGCATCAATGTGTCAAAACCGATATGGCGTGGCATGAGTTGTTCACCGGAAAAGGGGGCTGTGAGTTTATCAGATCAGAGGTGCCGCAGAGAGGCCACCAAATCTGTTACCCGCCCGCAACAGCAGAACAATCGATCACTCGCAATTGCCAGCGGCACACTGGTACGACGCCGTCACTTACTCTACACTCCCGCGGTTAATTAACGATGCAAGCGATCACTGACGATTCATCTACAGCGATCAAAGGCACAATCGCCATAGACACAACCAACAAGCAACTGAGACTCAGCATGCCAAACACGATTAAAAAGGTCGCCGTTATCGGCGCAGGAACCATGGGTGCGGGGATAGCCGGTCTGTGCGCGGTTAATGGCTGCGATGTAGTGCTGCTGGACCTGAAAACTGAAACTGCCCAACAGGGGATAGACAAACTTTGCGGCGGCAGGAACCCGGCGGTCACTGCCGAGCAAGCAGCCAGGATCAGCGCAGGCTCTCTGGACGATCTGAATCAGATCAGCGACTGCGATTGGATTTGCGAAGCGGTTGTAGAAAATCTGCAAATCAAGCGAGACCTGTTTTCGCGACTGGAGCCCGTCCGCAAGGACGGCTCTATCATCACAACCAACACCTCCGGTATTCCACTGCGCGATATCTACGCAGACATGCCTGAGCGATTGAGGCGTGATATTGCCGTCACGCACTTTTTCAATCCAGTGCACATCATGAAGCTGGTCGAGCTGGTACCCGGCAGTGAGACAAGCACTGAAACTATGGAGACACTTGCCGGTTTTCTGGGTGGCCCGTTGGGAAATGGCCTGGGCAAAGGAGTCGTCTATGCCAAGGACACCGTGAACTTCATTGGCAATCGTATCGGGTGTTTCTGGATGCTGGCCGGATTACACAAAGCAATTGAAGCGGATATTTCAATGGAGACCGTCGATGCACTGATGTCAAAACCGATCGGACTGCCACCAACAGGATTATACGGCCTGATAGATTTGATCGGATTGGATGTCATGGATTTCGTAGGTAAAAACCTCGAACAAAACCTGGCAGCTGACGATCCCTGCCGAGCATATGTAAAACTACCTGCAACAGAATCTACCATGCTGGCCAATGGACAGCTTGGACGCAAAACTGGCGGCGGCTTCTATAAAATGCTGAAAGCCGACGACGGCAGCAAAAGCATGCAGGTATTCGACCTGCAAGCCCGCGACTGGCGAGCGATGCAACCAGCTACGCTCGATACCACACATCAGGATGTCGCTACCCTGTTGTTTGCCGACGATGAGGAAGGTCAGTTTGCCTGGGACATCCTGAGCGCAACCTTTACCTATGCTGCCTCTTTGGTACCGGAAATTTCAGACGACATTGTCAATATAGATCGCGCAATGAAATGGGGCTTCAACTGGGCACACGGACCATTTGAAATGATGGATCTGGTCGGCGCTGAAAAGATCGCGAGTAAACTACAGAATCAGGGCACCGAACTCACCGGTATGTTAAAGGTGTTAAATGAAAATAAGCTCAGCCATTTCTACGAAAATTCAAACGGCACCACCCAATATCTGGGCACCGATGGCAAGTACCACGCGCTAGCGCAAAGCTAGGTAAAAAAGCGAGGTGATAGTTTGCGCTACTCCTGTTTTGCACTACTTGCATAGTATCCAGGCCCGCGCGACAGAACGCCGTAGCAAAGGCTACGGCATTCTGTCCGCTTTCGTTACACCACTGTAAAAAGCAACATCTTGAAAAACGCTCGCTCAGTGAGCTGTGTTCTTTAAGGACTCGCTTGCAACAGACTGTGTTTAATTGCTAAGTTGAGGTTGCGAAGCCGCTTTGGTTGATGGCAAAACGGTTGCAGGAGTAGTGCTCTTCGCAGAGGCTTTTGAGGATGATTGATCAGCTTTCGCTTCACCCTCGCCGGCGACCGCAGGCTTGCTGACACTCACCTTTTTACCAAATGATATCAAACTGCGATTTCGATCAAACAGCTTTGCCCCGATACCCTTGACCTTTATCAGATCCTGACCATCGACAAAAGCACCATGTTCAGCTCGATAGGCGACAATTGCACGAGCTTTCGCTTCACCGATACCATTTAGATTTTCTGCGATCGTTGCTGCATCAGCACTGTTGATATCAACAGACTGACCTGCATAAGAGGGGTTACAAAAAACAGACATGACTAGAATGGCTACTGCAAACATCTTTGGAAACATCTTAACTTCTCCCAATTACTACTAACTATAAACTACAAATACTGCATTAACTCTGACTTCAAGTGAAACGAACTAATGCGCCTGTACTGGAAAGAACGGCATTAAATTCAATCGCATTAAAAGCAATGACACTGGGTGACAACTATCATTTGGTGACAACTATCATTTCAGCAAGTGCAAGAAATGCCGCGCCAGCAGACATAAGATAGCTTGGCTTTTTATCTATTTGTTTGATTCAACCCACAAAACAAGCTATTTCTGCTCATGTCATCACATGACGAAGCCAGGCCAAAGCACAAGCTACTCTTCTCCGGCAACTTTGCGCTCGTATTCTACTTCCATAACCGGCAATTGTAATTCAATGGTCGTACCTACATTCTCTTCGCTTGAAGCATGTACAGTTCCACCGTGCTGTCGAATCACAGTGGCAACAAGCGCCAATCCCAGCCCTGTGCCCTTAAACTGCATTTGAACATTCGGGTCACGGTGGAAGCGATTAAACAATTTGTCTATACGCTCCGCTGGTATTCCTATTCCCTGATCGACAACCTTGGTACTCAGCATATCGTCGCCCTTCAGTTGCGTTATAATTTCAACGCGTGACCCTTCCGGCGAATACTTGATGGCGTTACCCACCACATTAACAAAGGCTCTTTCAAGTAAACTGGAATCAGCCGTGATCCAGACATCCTCGTCGATATCATGAACCACTAACTCCATGTCTTTCTGGCGAGCCTGTGGCAAGAGCTGATCAATTGTGGACTCTACGACATTCTCAAAAAACACAGGCTGAAGCTGATCGACCTGCAAATTTTCTGCTCTTGTCAGGCCAAGTAAATCATCGATCATGCTCAGGGTCTTGTTAATATTTTTTTCGACCTGCAGGAATGTTTTTTTCTTTTGAGGATCCTGAACACCCTCTCGCTCCTGAGACACCAGATAGAGCGAAGATATCAGCGGCGATCTTAGATCGTGTGACAGATATTCTATAAGTTCACTTCGCAGTCGTTCCGCACGCCTGATCTCACTCAAATCAACCGCACTGGCTACAACAAGTCTGTCAGCCAGACTCGCACCGAGAACATTGAAGTCAATAACCAACTCACGATCATGTTTTAAGTAGTTCAACTGCCAGTTTTTTCCGCCGAGCATCAGCTCGTCGAACGCATCCTTATCTATTCGAACAGGGTCCTTTCCCAAACTTACCAAAAACTCTCGCACTGACTGGTTATCCGGCGCAAGGTCACCAAACATTTCCAATGCCAGCTCGTTGTAACGCATCAACTCTCCAACCGCATTCCAAACGATCAGGCCTGCCGGGCTACCGTTAAAGATGTTGTCGCTTAAAACCTTTAGCTGAAGCATGTTCTGGTTTTGCATACTCAGACGATCAGCATTGGTTTGAAGGCTCTCTATCGTTCCACCTGAGCCGGGCGTCATTATGCGCGACTTTACTCGCGACGCGTTGTCGAGAAACTCGCTAAACTGTTTGTTTAGATTTTTATCCGTAAATCCAAAACCGGTGACAAACGGCTCCTTTGCTTTAAATCGCTTTACAGTTAATTCACCACGCCTGGTCCAGGACTGACTGAGGATCCTCTCGACCTCAACCGCCTGGGTCTCGCTACTGGACTCATACTTCCCATCAAGGTGTAGAAACCATTGCTTGAGGCCGAGGTGCGACTCCGCACTTCTGAACAGACTCACCAGTGGCAGCCCTGCGCTAACACCCAGGTCATCTTCATAGATTTTAAGTTTGTCTGTTTCCGCACTGATAAACCGCGAAGCAAATTCCAACCGATGCCAGCTCCATAGCGGGAATGCCATCAAAATAGGAATTGCCGAAGTCAATGGCGCAAACCACAAGCCGGCATATCGATACAAGAAAAAACTCAACGCGATAGGCAGGAAAGCCAATAATATCGTTGCAAGAAATCCCCAACGCGGCCTCAACATTGAATAGATTACCAACAGAGCCGCTATGGCAACTGCAACCAGTACATAGGTAATCCATGAGCCCGTTTGTCCTATTAATGTTCCCTGGGTCAATGCGCTGTAGATATTCGCATGTACCTCCACACCCGGTAACGGCTGGTCTTCTCCCAGAATTGGCGTCGGCACAGAATCACTGAGGCCGGTGGCCGTCATACCAAAGAAAATCACAGCGCCGTTGATAGCTTCACGATCAAAGTTTCCACTCAGCACGTCGTAAGCGGAAATAGTCTTAAAGGTATTTTTCGGTCCGTGGAAGGGTATCAGCACCTCATAATCCCCTACCCATCGGGTAGCAGGATCTTTGTGATGAACACGAACACCGGGCAATTCCGTTGGCGCCTCTCCCAGAACCTCTAGCGCGACCAGCGAAAGCATAGACCAATGCGGTGTCTTACATCCGGCGCGCAAGTGAGCGCGTCGCACTATACTGTCGCTATCAATCGGCAGGTAAATATGCCCTAGGTTTTCGGCGGCCATCAAAATAGGAGCAATGGGTAATTTTTCGCACGATAAGAATTGGCCTCTCCCTTCCGTGTGAATCGGAAGAATTACCGGTTTCGCGTTCTCTATTGAAAATGCCAGGCGCGCGTCATCAGCAGGATTATTTTTGTCAGCCTCCGAGTAAAGTACATCCATCAAAATGATTTTTGCACCAGCATCAGCAAGGTTATCAATAATTCTGGACTGATCGAGTCGTGACCAGGGCCACCGTCCAAGCTCTTGCAGGCTATTATCGTCAATACCCACGATAATCAGATCGCTGGCTGGCTCTGACTGATTAACCCGTACCCAGTTGTCATGTACCAGACGATCCATTTTCAGGGTAGCGTCAGCCTGACTCATCAGATAGGTAATCAAACCAAAAAAAAGATAGAAGGCTATCAGCGTCAGTACACTTAGACGCCCGGGACTCCGTAGATGACTATCGATGTTAACCACTAGCTCATTGCCACCTTCGGGTTTTGCATTTAAGGAACGGCCCTCGCGATTGGAGTCAAGACTCCGAATACACGATATTCACAGCACCTGTGTTTTGACCTGCCGATAGCCGCGATACGATCTACCGGATTACCACCGGACACTTGTAGTGCATTCAACGAAGCGCCACTGCAGATAGACAACGAAGCCACTGATACCCCCTGTAATCGTCAGGAGGATTCTCACCCGCGAGCATGGTCATGGTTTAGCAGACACGGCTCACACGCCCGTTACTAGCGTACAGCTTTGTACTCGTAAAGGCCGCCGTAGCTGGACACTGAACGTTCAGACAGTATTTCACGAGCGGTTAAATACCAGTTCGGGTGACGGCGCACATCAAGCTCAATCGACTTTCCCGGCTCCAGCTGATAGGTCTTGTATTGAACCAATCGATCAAGCCCTTTTATGGATTGCAGTTCGTTACCGACGTGAATTTCCAACAGTCTCTGACTATCAGAGCGAATTTCCATTTTCTGATCGATAACCTCGATGTCCAGATCAGGCCCAAGGTCTTTATCAATAGCCACCTGGCGCAATTTTTTGGACGCCGTGAAGCCTTTCAGCCCGTTCTCATCGACTGCACGGACGGCAAAGAAATAATCACCGGGTTGCAGATCAGACGTTGCTACCGTCGCATCTTGAGTACCGACACCATTGGCAAATGTAGTGACAACATTGGTCATAGATTCATCAGTTGCAAACGCTCCGAGGTAGCGCCTGGCATCCGCAACCGCACGCCACTGCAGCAGATCTTCTGTACTGACCCTGTCAAAATTGATGAACTCCGGAAATTCCGCTGCCAGCAGCAAATCATAGACCGTTGAAATACTGCGACCCTCCCCTGCCAGAGTACCCTTGCCCAGAGGTATGGTCGACGACTGACCGGCAAAGCTTATCTCTACCTCGCCCTCTGTCACACCCAGCACATTGCCGTCGCGAACCTCGAAATCAAAACGAGTGCCTCGCACCGCAGCTGACGCATGCGGAGTATCAATCGTGAACCGTGTGGGTTTTTCAAAATCAGCACGTCCCACATCAAGATTTAACTCTCCCTCTGACGCACGTAAGCCAATAACGCATGACACTGTTTTGTCGAAACAATCAAGCTTCTCAACTATGATTGCGCTGTTTGGTTGAACATTTACCAGCGAGCTATCGCGAAAGGTAAGACTCACAAACCCGTCAGGGCCGGTTTTGATTCCATCGCCAACAAAAATTTTCAATCCTTGTTTAACCTTTTCCACAGTCTGCGAAACTGCTCTTATCAGTTCCGCAGTGCCTTTCGTGAAGGCCAGCTGCGCGTAGTTTCGTTTTTGCACAAGGCTATAGGGAATGACTATTACATCGCCCGGCAACAGCTTATCCGGTGCAGCAATTTTATTGGCGCGCGCGACAAGCTTCCAGTCAACGGCAGATTCGAGTTCCCTTTGCAAAATGGAATTAAGCGACTCTCCCGGCTTTACAACGACATGCAGATCCCGATTGTCCGAACGAACAGTTTCAGCGGTGGTTGCCTCTGCAATAGTAGTAGTGGGCAGCAACGCCATTGATACCGCAGCAAGTAAACCTGCAGCGAGCTGCCTTGATAGCACCCGAACACCGCGTGTAATAGCCAAGCGCACTAACAAGATTAAAGGTTTCATACAATAGCTCCAACTACGTGGGTCAATTGAAAGGCCAACCAAGGCATTTCAGCCGTTTACCGCTCGCGCCGCAGACCAGAACTCAGCCCGGGAATAGATAACTGCTACAGGCGACTTTTGCAGACAACCTCCCAGGATGCTTTCCACTGATTGCGTGCAACACAGTTACCCGTCCACGGAACCCGTTATGCCACCGGGAGCCTGTCTGAACAGGCTTCTGGCAGAGATCAGGACACCGGGGTGTGTTCTTCGAGCCGATAGCCGTGTTGATAAATTGATGTGAGCTTCCACTTCTCAGAGGCAGACAGCTTTAACTTTTTGCGCAGACGGCTGGCATGTGTGTCGACGGTGCGCGTATTCAGTTCAGCAGAGGTTCCCCATACCGAAGTGAGCAGGTGCTGGCGCGAAAGTACCCGCCCTCTGTTGCGAAACATGAAGAGCGCCAAGTCGTATTCTTTCTCGGTTAGCTTTACCGCCTCACCATTGATACTAATTTGCCGATTGCTGGTATCAAACGAATAAGGCTCGTAATCGAGCAGTTCAGTTTCGGGCTGAGCGCGGCGTGCAAGTGCCCTGATCCGTGCCAGCAACTCAAGTTCCCTGACTGGCTTTACAAGGTAGTCGTCTGCACCACTCTCCAAAGCCGAAACGATATCTTCTTCGCCCTGCCTTGACGTAATAAAGATCACCGGCACGTCGCTTACAATGCTCTGACGCAGCCAGCGCAAGATTTCGATACCAGTTGCATCAGGCAAATTCCAGTCAAGTGTGATTACGTCGTAGCTGGTTTTTCTAAACGCTCGCTGAAAGCTTTCGGGCTCGTGAAACACTTCACATTGATGGCCACGATCGGAAATCCAGCCTTCTACTCGATTTGCCTGATCTACATCGTCTTCAAGCATGCCGACTCGAAGTATTTGTGCCTCGGCCAAGATATCTACTCCTGTTATGTGTTAGCTAAGCCGCTGGAGCTTCCTCCGGGCTGGGGTTGAAATAATGTCGTCCCGCTTCAATACTGACAATTTGCTCCAACAAGCGAGCATAATCATGCTCATTTCGCGCAAAATCAATCTCTGAAGCGTTAACAATTAATAACGGCGTGTCACTGTACGCGTGAAAGAAGTCTGTGTAGGCTCGCTGCAGCCGGGCCAGATAACTGCTAGCTATTGATTGTTCAAAAGAATTTCCACGATTTTCGATTCGATCGTACAGCACTTCGAGCGGCGCCTGCAGATAGACCACCAGGTCAGGCAAGGCCAGTTCAAAATCGAATTCCGCAGCAATTTGCGAGTACAGTGTGAACTGTTTCTCATCGAGTGTCAGGCTCGCGAACAAGCGATCCTTTGAAAACAGAAAATCTGACACCCACTTACTTTCAATATCATCTGCACTTCGGGAAATACACTGCATCGCCGCTCTGCGTGTCATTAAAAAATGAAGCTGCGCCGGCAGCGCATTTATCTCGGGACGGTGGTAAAAATCTTCCAGAAACGGATTGTTAGCGGCATCTTCCAGTATAGGGGTTGCCTCCAGGGATCTGGCCAATCGGCGTGTCAGCGTTGTTTTGCCAACACCAATCGGTCCTTCGACCGCAATATATCGCTTATTACCCTCAGTGTTGCGTGACTTTACAATTTTTGAAACGGTTTTCTGCAAGGTGAACTCCGGCTGGTAATCAGGACAAATTCGAGTCTGGCACAAACCCGACGGCCTTATTGCCAATCCGACAGTAACGTAATCAGCTGGCGGATTTCTTATCTGACGATCGCTGGCCATTGCGCGGGCGTCGCTGAGTTCTCGACTGCCGCGCACGACTTTTTGCCGATAGAAGCAATTCCTGCCCTTCAGGCAACTCTTGCATTTTTTCCCACGCCTGGCAATACGATTCAAGCTCCTCACCCGCCTCACTGCGCAAACAGAGAAAATCGTAAGCGGCGCGAAAGCGGGGATTGCCCAGTAGCCGCATTGCGCGTTTACCGCGAGTTTTATACAGCCTTGGCTGCAATGCCCAAATCTCCCTCATGGGCATGGAAAACCGACGTGGCAATGCGGTCGCCGCAAGTTGCCCGGGAACCACCTCGTCAGCCGCTGCGAACACTGCTGGCACAGGTGGCATGCCTCGCTCTTCATGCCGGGCGGATGCTTCAACAATGTCAGCCCACAGCATCACCGCATAGATAAAGGCCGGCGTCACTGGCTGGTCATTCTGTATTCTCGAATCCGTATTTCGTAACGCGATGCCGATCAGCCGTGCGAGATACTCGTCATTGTGCTGCAACCTGGCTGCGGTCAATGGAAACAGGTACTGCAGGAGATCGTGCTCGCGCAGCTGCTCAAAGCTCTCTGTGCCATGACCAGACTGCAGCAGCTTCAGGACTTCCTCAAAAAGCCGGGCAGGCGGTATATCTGCCAAACTTGAAGAGTGCTCCGCTATGGCCTCTGTGACATCACCATCCAGATTAAAATCAAGTTTCGCCGCAAAGCGCACTGCCCTCAGCGAGCGCACCGGATCTTCAGTAATTCTTTCGGCGGCACTACCAATAAATTTGATTTTTCTCGCAGCCAGATCTTCAACACCGCCGAAGAAGTCTACGACGCTGAAATCGGCAATATTGTAATAGAGCGCATTGATGGTGAGGTCACGTCTAATTGCATCATCGGCAAGGGTACCGCCAAACACATTGTCGCGAACTATTCGCCCAGTGTCGCCAACCACACCACCATCACCTTCGGTGTGGGCTGCTCTGAAGGTGGCAACCTCAATAATATCCCTGCCAAAAATCACGTGAGCCAGGCGAAAACGCCGACCGATTAAACGACAGTTATCAAACAGCCCTTTCACCTGTTCCGGACTGGCATCTGTCGCGATATCGAAATCTTTCGGTGACCTGCCAAGCAGCAGATCACGCACGCCACCGCCAACCAGATAACTGGCAAACCCTCCCTCGTGCAGTCTGTAAAGTACTTTAAGAGCATTTTTACTGATGTTGGCGCGCGACACCTGGTGCTCATCGCGTGAAAGCGTAACGGGTTCCATCGCTAGTTGCGCACCATCGATTCCACCAACAAATAAGAAGAGGATGTCACGGCTAAAGAATCACCGTGTGCAGTTTCATATGCGCCCCTGATTAATGCTGACTCTGATAAATCTGAGTGAAACGGGATCATTGAAGTTATCAGGCGCATAAGGATATTGTAGAGCGCAAAGGTTTTAAAGGACGCATTGATAACCAGGAGTTCGACAAATTCTTGCAGATCACGCTTTGGCAGATCAGAAAATTTAAACTGCATATGAATTGGACACTGCACACCGATTTCTCAATGCCCCCGGTGCCATAAACGGTATTGATATAAAGCTGAGCCTGTTCGATACGATACTGTTGACTTCGGGCATCGAATCTTCGTGGGTCATGCAGAGCTGGCGCGGGCGCGATAGAGAAATTCGAAGCGAAAGCACTCTGCTACAGAGCCTGATCGTCTTCTTCGCCAGTTCTGATGCGAATAACCCGGTCAACAGTTTCTACAAAGATTTTTCCGTCACCTATTTTTCCTGTTCGGGCTGCATTGGTGATCGCTTCAATGCAGGCATCGAGCTGATCCTGGCTGACCACTGCCTCAAGCTTTACCTTGGGTAAAAAATCGATAACGTATTCCGCACCGCGATACAACTCGGTGTGACCTTTTTGTCGGCCGAAACCCTTCACTTCAGTGACGGTTATTCCTTTCACACCAACCTTGGACAGTTCCTCGCGAACGTCCTCAAGTTTAAAAGGTTTAATGATGGCGGTGATTTTTTTCATGACGAATATGATGCCGAATTATAAATTAAATAAAGTTACCGAAAACAAAACGCCAGCAACGCAAGCAAGGTTCCTGTCGCGCGAGTAAACTGACTACCTCAGCGCTTAATCAAATCTGGGCGATGACGATACTTTGTGAATACTTAAATCCGCTCCATTGTACTCATCTTCTTCACTGAGCCTGATACCAACCGTCACCTTCAGTACGCCATAGACGATAAAGCCAACAGCCAGAGCGAACACAACACCAGCCAGAGTACCCACAAGCTGTGACACCAAAGTGACACCACCCAGACCACCGAGTTTTTCGAGTCCAAATATACCAGCTGCAATTCCACCCCACGCCCCACATACTCCGTGCAGCGGCCAGACTCCCAGAACATCGTCTATTTTCAGTCGGTTCTGCGTCAACATAAACAGCCACACAAACAGACAGCCTGCAACAGAACCAACCGCAAGCGAACCTATCGGGTGCATTATGTCGGATCCGGCGCAGACCGCAACCAGACCTGCCAATGGGCCATTGTGGACGAACCCGGGGTCATTCTTGCCTACTATGAGTGCCGCCAGCAAGCCACCAACCATGGCCATCAACGAATTTATCGCCACAAGGCCGCTAATACCACCGATTTTCTGTGCTGACATCACATTAAAACCAAACCAGCCTACTGTCAGAATCCAGGCGCCAAGCGCAAGAAACGGAATACTTGAGGGTGGATGCGCCAGCAGCACCCTGCCCTCCGACGTGTAGCGGCCTTTTCTGACCCCGAGCAACACAACTGCACCAAGTGCAATCCAGCCGCCGACGGCATGCACCACCACTGACCCGGCAAAGTCATGGAACTCGGCGCCACCGATCGAGGCCACCATCTGCTGGAAGCCATAATTACCATTCCACACCATCCCCTCGAAAAGCGGGTAGGCAAACGCGACGATGATGAGCGAGGCAAAAAGCTGTGGATAAAAGCTTGCTCGCTCGGCAATACCGCCGGAGATGATGGCCGGAATCGCCGCCGCAAAAGTCAAAAGGAAGAAAAATTTGACCAGCTCATAACCGTTTCGCTCCGCTAATACGGCTGCTGGTGCAAAGAAGTCCACACCGTACGCGATGCTGTAGCCGACAAAAAAATACGCGATAGTCGATACACCGAAGTCGCTAATGATCTTGACCAGTGCATTAACCTGATTTTTTTCTCTGACGGTGCCCACTTCCAAAAAGGCAAATCCGGCATGCATCCAGAGCACCAAAATAGCACCCAACAACACAAACAGTGTGTCCGCTCCTGTTTGCACATTCTCCAAAGCAAATCCGCCATCGTTCAAAAGTGGCATTTTAGTGCATTTCGAGCCGGGAGTCTGCGCGCTTGAGCTTCGCGCAGGCAGAACCTGCCATCGCGAGGTGTTTTCCCCATCGATTAGAGCAATGAGTTGCTCATGGCCATGTACCGGATCTTTAAAAACGCAGAGTCAGGGTGCGCCGACACCAGCAGAGGTTTCTCCGCACAGATACCCTGTTGGCATCGTCTTTTGCTAGCGCGACATCAGCTCCAGAATAAGTACCACCAATCTACTCACTATTGCGATCCCTGACCTGCTGGAGTAGACGCCGATCCCTCTTGTTTGGCCGGCCGGCGAGCCTTTCACCCTGAGAGGCCATGCGATCATCACGGAGCCGCTCTTGCAGTATCTCTCTGGCAGCGAGACTCTCCTGCGTCTCTGTATAGGCTTTGCGTGCCTCAGGGGCAGCCACACGCTTTTCGATAGCAAGTTCGACAGCCACGGTAAATGTGTACGGACCTTTCTTGATTTCGACAATATCGCCAGCGGCAACCTGGCGCGATGGCTTTACCCGGGCTCCGCCACAATGGACCTTGCCGCCAGCTACCGCGTCTGTGGCCAGACCACGTGTCTTAAAGAAACGTGTTGCCCACAGCCACTTGTCGAGCCTGACTTTTTTAGTTACCGGGTCATTCATGATGCCCACCGTCAACAAAGGTTAGATCGCGAAAAGAAACGTACGCTGTGCGCGACACAAAGACGCTGCTCGAACACAGGGGTTGGTGTGAAGACCAGAATATCACGCTAAATCTATCGATAAATGGGTCAAAATCGCTGGAACTTCAATAGACCCGCACATGCTGCCTGAGCATTCCAGACCAGTAATCGCCCTCGCCAAATTGGCCGTAGATCCGCGCGGTACTAACTGTGTAGAATCCGGCAGTGACTTAACCAGCAACCACCAATCAGGTAGTAAGATGAATGTATGGGTGTACAAGAGTGACCGTAAAAGCGGATATTATCTGTACGTAACAGCGAAAGACGACTTTTCAGCGGTTCCGGACACACTGTTGACCAGATTAGGAAAATTGGAACTTGCGCTCGAATTCGAGTTGCACAAAAAACGCAAACTGGCTAGCGAGAATGCGGAAACGGTGCTCGAGAACCTTCGACAGCAAAGCTATCATCTGCAAATCAATGATCCGCTTGTCTACGGTAGCTTACCCGAATACTCCAGGTAAGGAATCAGGCTCCGGAACACCAGAGCCTGAGCAACATTACTTCGCTATGGTAAGTTCAGATTCCTGGCTTGCGAAGTACGCCGCCAGATCTTTTATATCTTTATCGGAAAGCGCAGCCGCAAAGCCTGCCATTATCGCGTTCTTTCTGGCACCTGATCGGTAATCAGATAAAGCCTGCACGAGGTAGCTTTCGTACTGGCCAGCCAGCTTTGGATTTGCTGGTATTGTACTGTTGCCATCTGCGCCATGGCAGGCCGCACAGGTCGCTGACAGTTCCTTACCTTTAGCAACATCACCGGCAATAACCGTCGCCGGCAACCACGCTGCAACGCATAACAACTGCAAAATATTTTTCAGTTTCATATCACTTTCCCGACTATTTAAGCGCTGACAGATAGGCTGCAATATCAGCGATGTCCTCGTCACTTAAATTCGACGCATTTGCGTGCATCGTGTTGTGAGAACGCTGCTTTTCCCGATAAGCCTTCAATGCGGCAATCAGGTACTCCTCGTGCTGCCCGCCAATCCTCGGCACATGATAAGTTGGATAGGTGTTGACATAGTGGGGTACACCGTGACAACCAAGGCAGGTTTCTGATTTTCCACGACCCAATTCAGGATCACCAGCCCATGCTCCGCCAACCAGAGCACCCTGAGCCAGAGCCATCGTCAATGCCGTTGCCACCACCAGCTTTTTCATAGTTTATATGCCATTTCTTTATGTGATTTTTTTGCAGATGTTTAAGCTGCGCGGGCGCATTTTACTGCCACCCGCGTACCAATCATAGTAGCAATTCGGAAGAGTAGTACCTGAAGGGTTAATCGCTGAGTTCTATTATCAGCTGGTTCATCCGTTGAACAAAGCCTGCCGCATCGTCAAGTTGGCCGCCCTCGGCCAGAATAGCCTGGTCGAGTAGTAGCTTGCTCCAATCGCCAAATCGATCTTCGTCAACTTCAACATCCATTTTCTTTAGTATCGGATGCCCCGGGTTGATCTCAAGGGTTGGTTTGTTATCCGGTACTTCGTGACCTGCTTGCTTCATCAACTGCTGCATGTGCAAGGCCATCTCCTGCTCACCAAGCACAACACAGGCCGGAGAGCTCGTTAGCCGGTGCGATACCTTGACCTCAGCCACTTTGTCTTCAAGTTGCTTCTTCAGTCGCTCAACGAGTTTTTCTGCTTCTTTTTCAACACCTTCCTGCTGCTCTTTCTCTTCCTTATCCTGGATTTCTCCAAGATCGAGATCCCCTTTTGCAACTGAGCTGAATGACTTGCCATCGAACTCATTCAGGTAGGACATCATCCACTCATCCACCCGATCGAACATGATCAGGACCTCAACACCTTTTTTCGTAAAAATCTCAAGGTGCGGACTGTTTTTACCCGCTGAAAAACTGTCAGCGGTAATAAAGTAGATCTTATCCTGGCCCGTCTGCATGCGTGAGATATAGTCAGCCAGACTTACATTTTGTTCGTCAGTTCCGCTGTGCGTTGAGGCAAAGCGAAACAGAGCAGCAACCTGCTCTTTATTGGCGAAATCCTCACCCGGTGCCTCTTTGAGACATCGTCCAAACTGCTCCCAAAATACTTTGTAGTCATCAGGCTCTTTGCTGGCCATGCCTTCAAGCAGGGACAACACTTTCTTGACTGAAGCGCCACGAATATTCTCGACAACCTTGTTGCTCTGCAGGATCTCCCTGGACACGTTGAGCGGCAAATCACTTGAGTCGACCAGTCCGCGTACAAAGCGCAGATACCGTGGCATCAGCTTCTCAGCTTCATCCATGATAAAAACACGCTGGGCATAGAGTTTTATTCCCTGCTTCTGCTGGTGCTCATAAAGATCGAAAGGTGCATTCCTGGGGATATAAAGCAGCGAGGTGTACTCGTACTTGCCTTCCACCCGGTTGTGCGACCAGGTTAACGGGTCTTCCCAATCATGACTGACCTGCTTGTAGAAGGCCTTGTATTCGTCATCGGAAATATCTTTGCGGGCTCTTGTCCACAAAGCTGAAGCATCGTTGACCTTCTCGAGTTGCGGCTCTTTCTTTTCAGCTTCCTGCGCATCATCATCATCGCCAGTTGGCGGTGTGTCATGGATGACTTCATACATCTTGATGGGGAATGTAATGTGGTCAGAGTACTTTTTAATAATACCGCGCAGCCGCCAGTTATCGGCATACTCCTGACTGTCTTCGCGCAGATATAACGTCACAGACGTGCCTTTTTCGGATCGTTCTATCGGGTTAATGCTGTAGCTGCCAGCCGCTTCACTCTCCCATCTGACTCCAGCAGAGGGATCTTCTCCCGCTTTTCGAGTTTCAAGCACCACTCGATCTGCCACTACAAACGCAGAGTAAAATCCAACACCAAACTGGCCAATAAGCCTTGCGTCTTCCTGCTGGTCACCGGTCAGCGCCTCCAAAAACTGCTTAGTGCCTGACTTTGCAATTGTGCCGATATTGCTGATGACTTCGTCGCGAGTCATACCGATACCGTTATCGGAAATCGTTACCGTGTGAGCGTCAGAATCGAACTCTATCGTGATAGCAAGCTCCTGCTCGCCCTCACTGAGCGCATCGTTGGCGACTGCCTCAAACCGCAGTTTGTCACATGCGTCAGAAGAATTTGAAATGAGTTCGCGAAGGAATATTTCCTTGTTGGAGTACAGGGAGTGAATCATCAGTTTCAGCAACTGATTGACTTCAGCCTGAAACTCCATGGTTTCTGGTTGCGCGTCTGATTTAGTATCTGTCATTTGTCTGACTCCTCTGTAGGGCTCCGTTCAGGCTAACTGCAATTGGTTTCAGGCTCTCCGCTATACGCTTGTGCATAGCAACTTTACTAAAAAGTAAAAGAAACCAACCTGGATGTTCCAGCGATGTCTATCTGCGGATAGTGGTGTGGCTTTTCAAGACCAGAACAGCCTTGCCTGCAATTCAGGAACTGAATCTCGGGTGGCGTACAGTTTTACGCACCTGGACACGGGTCACTGTTGCTCAAGCAAGTTTGATCGCCCGGGACAATTACAGAACGACGCCCAAACACCCGCCTCAGTTGTACCAAGTGCGGGTCTGACAAGAGGTGCACACCAGCTCACGTTTGTGATGCAACCAGCATTCGTTGCATTTACCAGGCGCCTGGCAGATTACCCGAGATACCTGCGCTGTGTTGTATACCGTTTTAAAGCTTTTCTTTGATTCGAGCAGCTTTGCCGGTCAACCCTCTGAGATAGTAAAGCTTGGAACGCCTGACGTCGCCGCGGCGCTTTACCTGAATTTCGGCTACGGTCGGGCTGTAGGTTTGGAATACCCGCTCAACACCTTCGCCATGAGAAATTTTGCGCACGGTAAACGCAGAGTTCAGCCCACGGTTGCGTCGAGCAATTACAACGCCCTCAAATGCCTGCAAACGCTCTCGTGTGCCTTCTTTCACTCGTACCTGCACCACGACAGTGTCTCCGGGTCCAAATTTCGGCACTTCCTTATCCATCTGCTCTGCATTCAGCGCGTCGATGATGTTACTCATTACTCCACTCCAATCGTGTGGTCATTGTTACTTTGGTTCAGGCTCTTTTGAGCCGTCTTCATTTGTGTATAACGCCAGCAACTGCTGATCTTTTCTGGTCAACCTGACCTCGTTCAGCAACTCCGGCCTTCTTTGTTTCGTTCTACCCAGCGACTGCATCCGTCGCCAGTCTGCAATCGCCGCATGATCACCACTCAACAACACGGGCGGTACCACCTGCCCGTTGAACAACTCCGGTCTGGTGTAGTGCGGACAATCGAGCAACCCATCGACTGCAAAAGAGTCCTGCTCCGCAGAACTCTCATGGCCCAGCACACCGGGCAGTTGTCTGACAAGCGCATCTGCCAACACCATAGCCGCCAGCTCACCACCGCTTAATACAAAATCACCTATCGATACTTCAAGATCGATGCGGGTGTTTACCACCCGCTCATCGATACCTTCGTAACGACCGGCGACCAGCACAAGATTCCTTTTCTCAGTCAACTCAATCACCAGCTGGTGATTGAGCTGTCGTCCCTGTGGACTCATATACACCACCAGAGGATCACAACTTGTGATACTCCGGTTTGCTTCTGCAGCACCATCTATTGCCGCTACCAACGGCCCTGGCTGCATCACCATACCGGGCCCGCCGCCGTACGGACGGTCATCAACAGTGCGATGTCGATCTGTCGCGTAGTCTCTCGGATTAAAAGTCGACAGCGCAACGATGCCTTTGTCAATCGCTCGTCCGGTGACCCCCCCGCTACTCACTGCCATTACCAGCTCGGGAAAGAGAGTGACTACCGCAATCGCGTTGACATCCTGCTCCACCTTGTTTACCTCAATTGCCGCGCTTACCTCAATTGCTGCCTCTACCTCAATTGACGCCAGCTCTCAACCCGCATCCCGAGACTCCAGTCCAGACAGGGAGCGAAGCCTGATTTATTGTAGCGCTTCGATCGCGTTCCTAAACAATTGCCCCCCGATTGGCGCTAAAAATCCGCATCCCAATCGACGGTGATTTTACCTTCCTTCAGGCTAACAGCCCTGATCACGGAATCCCGAATCCAGGGGATCAGTCTCTCCCGCTCTCCGGCAACCACCACAACATCGTTGGCACCGGTTTCCATCATTCGTTCCACCTCGCCAAGCACCGTTCCGTCGGTAGTTACCACCTGCAAACCAATTAGATCTGCCCAGTAGAAACTGTCGTCTTCCGAATCGGGTAACTGGTTACGCTCCAGAACCACCAGCGCATTCGTTAACCTGGCAACGTCATCTCTGTCGTCGATTCCATCAAACTTCGCAATCAGAAACTTTCCATGTGGCTTGCCTTCAACCACGTTATGCACAACCTGCCTGCCATTTTGACTGAGGTTCCACTGCTGGTGATCGAGCAGCGCCTCGAGAGGCTCTGTGTAAGACACCACTTTGGTCCATCCACGCACACCGAAGGGTGACGCGATTTTACCGAGAACGAGTTGCTGGTCTTTTGCTGCTGCGCGATTGTTATTCGCGCCGGAATCCGATGGATTGTTCGGGGCAGACACGATCAGTTCGCAGCGTTTTCAGGAAGCGTTGTCAGGAAGATAGTACGGAACAGTTCAAACGACGACGGTAGCCAGTTAAGGCCAACCAATCAGGCTGCAGCTACCGCCTTTTCCTTATGGGTTTTGACCAGTTTCGCTACTCTCTCTGAGAGCTGTGCGCCTGTGCCAACCCAGTAATCGATACGATCCATGTCGATTCGCAGCGATTCTTCAGTTTCGTTTTCGATCATAGGATTATAAAAACCCAATCGCTCAAGGTAACGTCCGTCACGACGATTACGGCTATCCGTTACTACGATTTGGTAGAAAGGCTTCTTTTTCGCGCCACCGCGCGACAGTCTGATAGTGACCATTTGATTCAATCCGGCTTGATTCGGATCCGGCAGACGGGATCCAGTTCGGGGAAACCCCCAATTGTACTACAAATTTCCATCAATTGAAGCCCTGCCACCAATTAACAGTTTACGCGAGTGCGAAACTGTAGTCTGGTTCGGCTGGTTTCAGGCATTCAATGACAAGAGTTCGTCAGTATAGCGGGCTATTTTAAAGCTGCTGATCAGGTGCTGGAAAAATCAAACCCTCGATACCTGGCAGCGCTGGCAAGGCTGGTAACACCACAGATTCCAGCTACTTATGACACTACCGGTGTCAAAATACATACCAGCAATCCACTGGCAGCAGATTCACTGATACGCCTGCGCTATTACATGCCCATGCCGGGAGGCAATTGCCCCTGCATACCGCGAAGCATTTTTTTCATCCCGCCCTTCGCCATCTTTTTCATGGTTTTGCTCATTTGCGCATGCTGTTTCATCAGTTTGTTGATGTCCTGAACCTGTACACCAGATCCCGTCGCAATGCGTCGCTTACGTGAGCCTTTGATGATGGCAGGGAATTTTCGTTCGTGTGGCGTCATTGAGTTAATGATCGCAATAGTCCGTCGAATTTCCTTGTCGTTGACCTGATTTTTAACAGCATCGGGCAGATTAGCCGCTCCGGGCAGTTTGTCAAGCAAGCTGCTCATTCCACCCATGCTGAGCATTTGTTCCATTTGATCGCGCAGATCCACCATCGTGAAGGTTTTGCCCTTTTGCATCTTGCGGGCAAGTTTTTCAGCTTTTTGGTGATCAACTTTTTCCTGTACCTCTTCAACCAGGCTAACAACATCACCCATGCCCAGTATTCGCGAAGCAATTCGATCGGGATGGAAGGTTTCGAGCGCTCCCATTTTTTCACCGGCACCAATAAATTTGATGGGCTTGCCGGTAATCACCCGCACAGACAACGCGGCACCGCCTCGTGCGTCACCATCCGTTTTGGTTAGCACAACACCAGTCAGCGGCAGTGCCTCGCCGAATGCCTTTGCTGTGGTTGCGGCATCCTGCCCGGTCATGCTATCAACGACGAACAGAGTTTCCACCGGTGACAGCGCCTGATTCAGCTCGGTGATTTCGTCCATCATCTCCTTGTCAATGGCAAGGCGACCAGCAGTATCAACAATCAGCACATCGGCAAATTGCTTTTTCGCGTGCGCATGTGCGGCGCGAGCAATATCGAGCGGCGATTGATCTGCCTGTGACGGAAAAAACTCAACGCCGACATCACCGGCGAGTTTCTGCAATTGTGCGATCGCCGCAGGCCGGTACACGTCACAGCTGACCACCATGACCTTGCGCTTTTCTTTTTCGCTCAGCAACAGCGCGAGCTTACCGGTGGTGGTTGTTTTACCTGAGCCCTGCAGCCCCGCCATCAGAATCACCGCTGGCGGCTGCACCGAGAGGTTCAGACTCTCGGACTTTTCGCCCATGATCTGCACCAGCTCATCGTTGACAATCTTGATCAGAGACTGGCCGGGCGACACGCTGCTCAGCACTTCCTGACCAACTGCTTTGTCGCGAATCGAATCTATCAGTTGTTTGACAACGGGTAACGCGACATCCGCCTCCAGCAATGCCATACGGACGTCGCGAAGCGCATCTTTCATGTTCTGATCTGTCAGCCGACCCTGACCTCTCAGATTCTGAATTGTGCGGCCTAGCCGCTCGCTTAAGCTGTCAAACATAATTTTCGATCCAAACGGTTACCTGTCAGGGTTTGAGGCCCGGACAGGTGCATATCAGACTGTTCGCTCTGGCAACGCCACCAACGAAAGGCGCAAATGTACATCAGACAATCAGCGCTGATGGTGCCAACGGTCCTTTTAGTGTAATCAAAACTCGGCAACTATGTTAGCGAAGCACTTGATTTAACCCGTGGTGTCGACAGTACAATGGCTTATGAACATCGCGACTATCACACCAGCGATCACCGGCACTACAGCCCTTGCTCTCTACGTCACCGGTACCGCCATGCTGTACCGCAACATCGGTAAAAGCCACACCGATGAGGCCACAGCGGGCAAACCATCGACCGTCTGGCTAATCGCCGTGGCGGCAGTGGTTCTGCACGCAGTAACGCTAATGGCTACGACGTTTAAAACAGATGGGTTGAACCTGGCCTTTTTCAACTCTTTGTCGGTTACCGCCTGGTGTACCGTGGCAATTACCCTGCTTTGGAACACCGGGCGTCCGGTAATTAATCTGGGGCTTGTGCTGTTTCCACTCACGGCAGCTGTATTACTGGTTGCAATGTTGTTCGGGCAACAACAGGCAGCCAGAGTCGACCCCGGCCTGCAATGGCACGTGCTGACTTCAGTGGTGGCTTACTCCCTGCTGACGATGGCCGCAGTTCAGGCGATTCTCGTGCGCATGCAAAACCGCCGGCTTCATAATCACCGACCGGGCGGTTTTTTGCAGAACCTGCCACCGCTGACGGTAATGGAAAAGGTACTTTTCCAGGTTCTGTGCGCCACCTTTGTCATGTTGTCACTATCGCTGATGACAGGTTTTATCTTTCTTGACGATCTGTTCGCCCAGCGGCTGGTGCACAAGACAATCCTGTCCATTGTTGCCTGGCTGATAATTGCTGTGTTGCTGGCAGGTCACTTTCGATGGGGCTGGCGCGGACAAAAGGCATCTTCGCTGACGATTGGCGCTTTCATCGCATTGCTGCTGGGCTACTTCGGCAGCAAGCTGGTAATCGAGCTGATTTTGACCTGAACTCGTCGCCAGACGATATTTATTCGGGCTGAACGCTTGACAGTTGATTTGACGCACTATAATTATGGGTCTGAAATATTGGGCCTGGATCAACAACCTACTTGAACGACGTTCCCTCTGGCGCTTGGCTTATCGCGCTAACGGTCATCATTTTGATCGGACTATCCGGATTTTTCTCCGGATCAGAAACCGCATTGATGACACTCAATCGATACCGCCTCAGAAATTTGGCAAAAAACGGGCACCGCGGCGCTGTTAAGGCAGCTGCGTTACTCGAGCAGCCTGACCGTTTAATCGGACTGATCCTGCTTGGCAACAATTTTGTCAACATACTTGCCTCTGCACTGGCAACAATCCTTGCAATGGCGATATGGGGAGATAAGGGCGTGGCCTTTGTCACCGGCTTTCTAACCCTTGTCATTCTGATCTTCGCCGAGGTACTACCGAAGACGCTGGCCACACTGAGGCCGGAAAAACTCGCATTCTTTGCTGCCCATATCTACACACCGCTGCTGCGCGTCGCGTGGCCAGTGGTGTATGTCATCAACGTATTTGTTGGCAAACTGCTGTCCGCCATCGGTGTAGACCCGGGCCAGCGTGGCAACGGTGACAGTTTAAACAGCGAGGAACTGCGCACCGTAGTCAACGAAGCCGGCGATATGATTCCAGAGCGGCATCAAAGAATGCTGATCAACATCCTTGACCTCGAGAAGGCCACGGTCGATGAAATCATGGTGCCGCGCAGCGACATAGAAGGCATAGATCTGAACGATCCGTGGCCCAAGATCGTGGAGAATCTCGGCCGCAGCGGGCACAGCCGAATGCCGGTTTACCGCGAGGACATCGACAACGTAGAAGGATTTATTTACCTTCGCCGAATGCTTAATTTCCTGCGGGGTCAGGAACTGACACAAGCCTACTTCGAGAGCAACGTGCGCGAAGCCTACTTCATTCCCGAAGGCACTCCGGTCACGCTGCAGCTACTGAACTTCCAGCAGCAAAAGAAAAGAATCGGGCTGGTGGTCGACGAGTACGGCGATATTCAGGGCCTGATTACAATCGAAGATATCCTCGAGGAAATTGTCGGAGAATTTACCAGCGACCCCGCCCAGCATGAGAAATTTCGCGAGATATCCCTGCTTCAGGATGGCACCTATGACGTTCAGGGCAGTGTTTCGCTACGTGAGCTGAACCGCGAATTTAACTGGAACCTTCCTACTGACGGGCCTAAAACCCTCAACGGCCTGGTACTGGAACATTTGCAGAATATTCCCGAAACAGGCGCTTGTTTTATCATCAACGGTCGGCCAATCGAGGTGACGAAGGTCAGCGGCAATGTCGTGCAACTGGCGAGAATTAACAACCCGATCAGTAACTACGTCGCCAGCGAAAGCAGTGATGTCGAGCTTACCGAAGCCAAAATGCGCACGGCACTGCAACATTAGCGCAGGCGTGCACACAGCAAAAGCTCACTAGCACGCGTACCCCCTGCGAGCCAACCATTCCATTCTCGGAAGCAGTTAAATCCAAAGCTGGCCTCCGACGCTGCTCCCCTGCACCATCCCCGGTTAGCCAGTTGTGACCAATAGCGAGTACAATCGGCCGCTTCGCCAAGACCGATCAACAGGCCTGCTTTAATGGCAAAGTCCAAAATATCCTACACCTGCCGCGATTGCGGAGCCGTGCACTCGAAATGGAACGGCCAGTGCGCAGACTGTGGCGAATGGAACACGCTGGAGGAAGCAGTCTCAGCGCCGCTCGCCAAAGCCGGGTCGCTTTCAGAGCGCTTTGATGGTTACGCTGGCAAGTCCACCATCACCGCGATTGAAGATGTCAGTCTCGCAGAACAACCCCGGCTGAGCACCGGCTTATCGGAACTCGACAGAGCACTGGGCGGCGGACTGGTGCCAGGGTCGATCACACTGATTGGCGGCGATCCGGGTATTGGTAAGTCAACACTGTTACTGCAATGCATGGCTGCAATGGCAGGGGAATTTTCGTCACTGTATGTCACCGGTGAGGAATCATTGCAGCAGGTGACGTTGCGCGCACGTCGACTCGGCCTGCCAGCTAAAAATCTGCGACTGTTAACCGAAACCAACGTCGAGACTATCACCGCGCATGCGCAAAGCGACAAGCCTGCAATTATGGTGATCGATTCGATTCAAACCGTTTATACCGATGCCCTGCAATCAGCACCTGGCTCGGTTGCACAGGTGCGCGAGTCCGCCGCTAACCTGGTGCGCTTTGCCAAGCAAACGAATACAGCAATGTTTGTCGTCGGCCACGTCACCAAGGAAGGCGCACTGGCTGGCCCGCGCGTGCTGGAACACATGGTCGACACCGTACTCTATTTCGAAGGTGACACCAACAGCCGTTTTCGCGTTATCAGAGCCATCAAGAACCGCTTTGGCGCGGTTAACGAACTCGGCGTATTCGTTATGGAAGAAACTGGTTTGAAAGGGGTAAAAAACCCATCGGCGTTATTCCTTTCACGACACGACGAGCCAGTATCTGGCAGCGTCATTATGGTTACCCGCGAAGGCTCCAGACCACTCCTGGTGGAAGCACAGGCACTGGTCACCGGCAGCCACAGCAGTTACCCGCGACGCGTGACCCTTGGGCTGGAGCAGAATCGCTTAAATATGTTACTGGCGGTATTACAGCGACATGCCAGTGTTACAATGCATGATCAGGATGTCTTTATTAATATTGTTGGCGGCGTCAGAATTTCTGAAACGGCAGCTGATTTGCCGGTGTTACTCGCAGCAGTGTCTTCTTTCAGAGATATCACACTGGATAACAAGCTCGCCGTGTTTGGCGAGGTTGGCTTATCAGGTGAAGTCAGACCAGTCAGCAATGGTCAGGAACGTTTAATCGAGGCCGGCAAGCATGGCATCACCAAAGCCATTGTGCCCTTTGCCAACAAACCCAGGACCGAAATCGAAGGTGTAGAGGTAATCGCCGTAAAGCGACTCATCGATGCGCTGGAATATATCTAGCTGCGTGGCACCATCTGCTTATACCGAACACACTTAAATGCGCTGGAACACAACTGAAACTTACCGGAGCACCATCGCGTGAGTAAAAAAGTACCCGCTATTGCCAAGGGCACACAATTTGAAGACGCCCTGCAGGAACTCGAGTCCCTGGTAGAGAAGCTCGAGGGTGGTGAACACTCGCTCGAGGAATCCCTGGTGCAGTTTGAACGCGGCATGCTGCTCAGCAAGTTTTGCCAGCAATCGTTGACTGATGCGGAAAAGAAAATCAAAATTCTGATGGCCGAAAACGAAGGTGAGGAAAGCGAAACCCTATCTGATGACTTGCAGGATTTCGATCGGTGACATCTACTCTCGAAAACAGTCTGCAGCTTTACCGAAACCGGGTCGACAAAGCCCTCTTGCAATATCTGCCCGCGCAAGACAAAACCAGCACTCCGCTTGAGGCCGCAATGCACTACGCCACGCTCAATGGTGGCAAGCGAGTCAGACCAATGCTGGTTTACGCTACCGGCACGGCGTTGCAGGCAGATGATGCAACACTCGATATACCGGCTTGCGCTATAGAACTGATGCACGCCTATTCACTGGTCCACGACGACCTACCTGCGATGGACGATGACGATCTTCGCAGAGGCAAGCCAACCTGCCACATCCAGTTCAATGAAGCGATGGCAATACTGGCCGGAGACGCGTTGCAGGCATTGGCATTTACCTCACTCGCCGGCTCCCTGCGCAAACTTCTGCCAGCCGATAAAATCCTCGACATGATAGACGAACTCGGCTCGGCAAGCGGCGTCGATGGAATGGCCGCGGGCCAGGCCATCGACTTGCAATCGGTCGGGCAAACCCTTGATCTGGAATCACTCGAAGCAATGCATCGCCGAAAAACGGGTGCCTTGATCGCCGCCAGCGTAACCCTGGGCGCCATGTGCTCAGAATGTGCCGATGAATCACTGCTCACCCAACTCAGGACATTCGGTAACGCCGTGGGACTGTCTTTTCAGATCGTCGATGACATCCTCGATGTCGTCGGAGATACAGAAACAATAGGCAAGACCAGCGGTGCTGATATCGCGCTCAACAAACCGACTTTTCCGTCTATTCTCGGCCTCGAGGGCGCCAGACAACATGCGCTTGACCAGCGCGACCGGGCACTGGATGCACTGAGTGGCCTCGGCTCAAACTTCGATGAACTCAGGGAGCTGGCGCGGTATGTTGTACAAAGATCAGCTTGAACACAGTGTAAACTCAGACCTCGGTTGCGAAAATCTGACGGACAGCCCCGCGATTGATCCGTGTTTTTACCCTTGTTTTGACCCGTGTTTCGACCCGTGTTTCGACCCGTGTTCCAAACCGAGTCTTGATCTGCGCGTTAGCGATGCGCGTAATTGACAGACCTTGATTACGTTCTCAGACAACACTATATCCGGCGATACCGGCAGCGGCATTAACGAATCGCCCAATCAACACAACATTTGGCTGTCAGTATCAAAGCATCGATCTGCTAAATTTCAGCAGTAAACACGGCAAACGCGATAGATTACTGGCAAACTGCCCGTCAGCAATCAGTGGCACCTGCAATTAAACCAACAGATATCTGGTAGAAATCAAGCCGGTAAGGTCGACCATTCACCTGGCGACCGGACAGCGAAATCGGCCATTCGAACAAAAGACTCAAAACCAATGACAGACGACAATCAGCCCACCGCACAACCCATGGCGGACGTGCAAGGCTATCGCGACACACGCCAGCTGCCCATTACCCGGGTTGGCATCAAGCGTATAAAATCACCAGTGATTGTGGCAGACAAATCTGCTCAGCAACATACTGTTGCCGATTGCTCGCTGTCCGTATTTTTACCGGAAGATCGCAAAGGCACGCACATGTCGCGATTCACCCAATTGCTCAACGACTATCGGCAAAAGGTGTATTCGATAGGCACGATAGGCGAGATCTACCAGGATATGCTGGAGCGCCTCGACAGCAATGCCGGCACACTGGAAATATCGTTTCCGTACTTTATCGAGAAGCTGGCACCTGTGACAAAACAGGCTGGCATGCTTGATTACCAGGTGTCATTGAGCGCAACGACCGCGGCAAACGGCGACACCACAACCAGTGTTAAGCTCGATGTGCCGGTTACAACGTTGTGCCCGTGTTCAAAAGAAATTTCTGAGTATGGAGCGCACAGCCAGCGTTCGGTTATTTCAATTGATGCAGTAGTGGACAACACTGATCAGACGTACTGGGAAGATCTGATCGTCTCTGCGGAAGAACAGGCATCGGCACAACTCTACAGTCAGCTCAAGCGCGCGGACGAAAAATTCGTCACTGAAAGAGCGTATGAAAACCCCAGATTTGTAGAAGATCTGATTCGGGAGGTAGCCGCAGAGCTGAACAAAAATTCAAACCTGCTCGCGTATCGTCTGGAGGTCGAAAATTTTGAATCGATCCACAACCATTCGGCGTGGGCACAGATAAACCATCAGAGCCAGTAAGCCTGCAGTGCCGCGTATGCTAAAACTCTGTCGCAAGCGTCCTGCCCATGAGTCAGGTAGCAGGTAGCAAGCAGTGGTAGAGTCGCTTTTGTTTTGCGCGTAACGACAACCATCGATTAGACGGTTTGCAGAGCAACTCATGTGGAAGTGTATGTCGGCCGATCAGCCTCCATTCAAGCCACTTCGAACCACTCACCTACCCGCGTTCTTTGCAACACATGCAGATCATCACCTCCGCGCTGCAGGCGATCAGCAACTGTGGCATAGGCACAGTCCGGCGTATTGTTATTGCCACTGAGATGCCCAAGATACAACCGCTGAAGTCCGGAGTGCTCCAGCGAGCGCGCAAAATCCGCAGCCTGCTCATTACTTAAATGACCGTACCGGCCATCGATGCGTCCACGCAGCGCGTACGGATACGAACCATTTTTTAGCATGTCTCCATCATAGTTAGACTCTAGCAACAGCGCATCAATACCACTCAATTGCTCTCTGACATAAGGCGTCACAAACCCCATATCAGTGGCTACCGCAAATCGGCGGCTACCATCACTCACCACAAACTGACAGGGTTCTGCTGCATCATGAGGGATCGGGAACGGCGACACTTTTGCATCCCCCAGACAAAACGAACCGTGCGGATGGATAAACTCAACTTCAGGTAACTTAGGGTCTTTCAGACGTTTGAAGGTGCCGCGTGTAAGCCAGACAGGAATATTGTATTTACGTGCTAATACCGACACACCCTTCACATGATCTGAGTGCTCGTGAGAAATCAGTATCGCTGTCAAATCGTCGGCGGACACGCCTACAGACTGCATGCGATCGCATAATGCTTTGGCAGAGAAACCCGCATCAATTAACAACAGTGTATCGGCTACACGCACCAGGGTCGCATTGCCATTGCTGCCGCTGCCCAAACTGATAAATTGCAGACTCACCTGTTGATCACGGCTCGATAGCCTGCAGCAGCGGTCCACGTGCCCGCCAGCAGCAGGCTCGAGTTGAAGCACAGCCATAAATATTCATTTTATCAACACATGCCAGCCGGCAGCTGACAACTGTCCTGATGAGCGCAATTAGATTGATCCGGCTTTCTTTAGTGCCTCGAGCACTTGCGCATGATAGGCGCTATTCAGCGGTACCAGGGGCAGACGAATGCCCGGCCCACTCAGTTTCATTTGTTGCAGCGACCACTTTACGGGGATCGGATTCGACTCGATAAACAACAGGCGATTCAGATCAGCCAGCCTGCTGTCGATGTCACGGGCTTTCGCTTCCTCACCGTTCAACGCAGCAATGCACATCTGGTGCATTAACGCCGGCGCAACATTGGCAGTAACCGAGATATTTCCGTGAGCACCGGCGAGAATACTCTCCAGCGCGGTTGCATCATCGCCGGTATAAATTCGAAATTCAGACGGGCACAGTGAAACCAGCTGTTTGATGCGTTCGACGGTTCCAAACGCCTCTTTTATACCAATGATATTATCGACTTCAGCCAGGCGTGCTGTCGTTGCAGGGGCCATGTCAAGCGAGGTTCTGCCTGGTACGTTATACAGAATTTGCGGTATGTCCACTGACTCCGCAATGTGTTTAAAGTGTTGATACAGGCCCTCTTGCGGCGGCTTGTTGTAGTAGGGCGTAACCAGCAGACAAGCCTGCGCACCAGCGGCTTTGGCATTATGTGTCAGCTCCAGCGCTTCACTGGTTGAGTTAGCCCCGGTGCCCGCAATTATCGGAATGTTGCCCGCCGCATATTCAATGGTTTTGGCAATAACCGTTGCATGCTCATCCATATCAAGTGTTGCGGATTCACCGGTGGTACCAACTGACACAATCGCATCTGTACCCTCCTTCACATGGAAATCGACCAGGGCCTGCAGGGCTGCAAAGTCGATAGCACCATCGTCCTGCATTGGTGTCGCAATCGCGACGATACTCCCCTGGAACATTTGCTTGCCTCTCGGTTTGGAATTTGAGTACATTCACTACACACTGCCACTGACAAAGGTGGCACCACCCGGTTGGAAATGAAAGCGAAAACAACATTTGCCTTTAGCTGTTGCGGGTGTTGTAGCACGGATAATTAGCGCAGCGCGGCGCAGGTCAGACTGAAGCTTACTGCCACCCTGCTGCGGTGACAAGCTACTCCCGCCAGTACTGTCGCAACTCCAACTATTTAATTGAGCAATCAAACAACAGGAACACTAATGGCAATCGCAATCGGCAAGAAAGTGCCAGCGTGGAAAACGCAGTCAACCGGTGACAAAACCGTCGAGTCAAAAGACCTTCTCGGGCAAACTATTGTGTTGTATTTCTACCCGCGCGACAACACGCCCGGATGCACCACAGAAGCACAGCAATTCCGCGATTTTCAAAAGCAATTTGACAAACTAAACACGGTGATTTTGGGTGTCTCTATGGATACCCTGAAAAGTCACGACAAGTTTCGTGAAAAACAATCCCTGACTTTTGACTTACTGTCCGACGAAGATGCAAAGCTGTGCCAGCTATTCAATGTAATCAAACTGAAAAAAATGTACGGCAAGGAATTCGAGGGCATAGAACGGTCGACATTTCTGATCGACTCAAAAGGCGTACTGCAGCAGGAGTGGCGAAAGGTGAAGGTCAAAGGGCACGTTGAAGAGGTGCTGGAAGCGGTTAAACAGCTGGGCTAGAAACACCACCCTCGGGCGGGCGCATTGCCCTGTTGCCACAAGTTGCCCCATTGCCGCAATAAGCGATATCAGGATTCACTGACCGGCATCCGACCATCACTCGAGTATCATTCACACCCCTGCACTTGCAGGGGCGTGACAATCTTCTAACTCGCCTGATCTATCTGCTCGCCAGACACCACTAAATCAGGCGCCCCGGTACGGTGTTGCGGCCACGAATTCAGTACTGCCTGAATCAGCGCCGCCAGCGGAATCGCGAAAAAGACACCAAGTATTCCCCACAAGCCGCCAAAAAACAGTACGGACACTATGATTGCCAATGGGTGCAGATCCACGACTTCGGAAAACAGCAACGGCACTAACACATTGCCGTCGAGAATCTGGATGACCTGATAAGCTGCCAGCAGGTAGCCAAGCTTGGCTGAAAAACCCCACTGAAAGTAGGCGATCAACGCAATCGGCAACGTCACTACCACAGCACCGACGAACGGAATGATGACTGATATACCCACCAGAAAGCTCAGCAATACGGCGTAGTTCAGCTCCATCAACGCGAACGTAACGTACGAGACCAGCCAGACGATCATGATCTCAATAAATTTGCCACGGATATAGTTGGCGATCTTGCCATCGGCCTCGGACCAGACTTTCTCAGCTAACTGGCTTTTGTTGGGCATAAACGTACGTGCCCACTCGATCAACACCTGCTTGTCTTTCAGCGTAAAGAACACGATGAGCGGAACCAGCACCACATAAATTGAGAGCACAAACAGGTTCAACGCGCTGGCAATTGAAAAGGAAAGGAAGTTCTGACCAAACCGGCCTAGCTGGCTGCGTACACTGCCAATCAGCTCATTAATCTGCTCGGTGGTAAAAATTGCCGGGTAAAGCTCGGGAAGGCGCATCAATTGGTCCTGGCCCTTGGCAATCATATTCGGGAGCTCGCGAATCAGCGAGGTCACCTGCTGCGATAACAACGGCAAAACGCCAAACAGCAACAGCAAGCAGAAAAATATGAAGGCCAGCATCACAATAGTGGCCGCCAGCGGACGAGGGATGTGGTACCGCTCCATCGCAGTCACAATGCCGTCGAGCAAATAGGCAAACACAAGCGCTACCAGCACCGGCGCGAGAATATCTCCCAACAGCCAGATCAGCATAAACGCCGCAATTAAAAGCAGCGCCAGTATCACCGCTTGCGGATCAGAGAAGTTTCTCTGATACCACTCGCGGAGTGGTTCGATCATCTTGATAACGAGTCACCGTTCAGTTAGTTGAATCGGATCTACACAGACAGTTGTTGCAGTGGATTACGCTATTTTGCCATCACGGGCTTACGTGCACAGGGTCAGCGAGAAAACACAAACCCGGCCCGAAAGCAGCGAACACAACTTTAGCCTGCAAGATCTGGTGCCACATCAGTAGCCAGCCAGGACTGCCAAACCCCCTATCTTACTAAAGGACGGAGCGATTGTGACAGCGGATTGTCCCAGAGTGTTTACTATATTGACACTCTGCCATGTTGCAACCCTCAACATAGCGGACAGACTTGCTGACCATCCATGCTGTAATTCTCCGGTCAGGCAGCACAGGTCGAGTCAACAGACGAGTCAAAGACCGGGGCGCGACACAGACCCGACAGCATGTAACAATGGTAATCTCCGCTATTATTTATATTGGTGGATCACGGCACTTCAACCACGTCCGCCGAATCAACCGAACACACTCTAACCTCGCCACGGAACCCTCGATGCGTACCAGTCAGTTGCAAATTTCCACCACCAAGGAATCTCCGAATGATGCCGAGGTTATCAGCCATCAGTTGATGCTGCGGGCCGGAATGATCCGGCGTCTGGCCGCTGGCCTGTATACGTGGATGCCCATCGGCTTACGTGTGTTGAAGAAGATTGAAGCCATTGTCCGCGAAGAAATGAATGACGCTGGCTCGGCCGAAGTGCTGATGCCTGCAGTGCAGCCGGCAGAATTGTGGCAGGAATCCGGTCGCTGGGGCCAGTTCGGCCCGGAATTGCTCAGACTGCAGGACAGACACAAGCGCGAGTACTGCGTCGGCCCGACCCACGAGGAAGTCATCACAGATATTGCCCGGCGCGATCTGCGCAGCTACAAACAACTGCCGGTAAACTTTTACCAGATACAAACCAAATTTCGCGATGAAGTTCGCCCGCGCTTCGGTGTAATGCGCAGCCGCGAATTCATAATGAAGGATGCTTACTCGTTTGATATCGACGCAGCAGCTTTGCAAGCTTCCTTTGACCGCATGTACACGGCCTACAGCAAAATCTTTACACGCATGCACCTTAAATTCCGCGCAGTCGAAGCTGACAGTGGTGCAATAGGTGGCTCAGGCTCTATGGAATTCCATGTACTGGCAGACAGCGGCGAAGACGCGATTGCCTACTCTACCGAAAGCGACTACGCGGCAAATCTCGAAAAAGCAGAGGCTGTTTGCCACGACGAGCGAGCCGCTCCCACACAGGAAATGACCCTGGTAGACACACCGAACACCAAAACTATTCAGGCGCTGGTCGACAACTTTGACCTGCCTGTAGAAAAAACCATCAAAACGCTTATTTGCCATGCCTCCGATGAGTGCGAGAGCAATTTAATAGCACTGCTGGTACGAGGTGATCACCAACTCAACGAGGTGAAAGCAAACAACCACCCGCTGGTTCAATCCCCGCTGGAGTTCGCAACAGAAGAAGAAATTCGATCGGCGATCGGCGCCGGACCCGGCTCACTCGGACCGGTCAAACTGCCAATGCCAGTGATAGCTGACAAAACTGTCGCTGCCATGGCAGATTTTGGTGCTGGCGCTAACATTGAAGACAAACACTATTTCGGCATCAACTGGCAGCGCGACGCTGAAGAACCACTGGTAGCCGATCTGCGCAACATTGAAGCAGGCGATCAATCACCAGACGGTAAAGGCGAATTGCAAATTATGCGCGGTATAGAGGTCGGCCATATTTTTCAGTTGGGTGACAAATATAGCCAGGCAATGAATGCCACGGTTCTGGATGAAAATGGCAAAGACAAAGTCATGTCAATGGGGTGCTATGGAATCGGTATTACCCGAGTGGCTGCTGCAGCCATAGAGCAAAACAACGACGATAACGGCATCATTTGGCCAATGCCGATCGCACCGTTTCAGGTCGTGATTGTACCGATCAACATGCGCAGATCTGATGATCTTAAAGCTGCTGCAGAAAAGCTCTACAACGAAATGAAAGCAGCCGGCATAGACGTTCTGTTTGACGACCGCGACAGTCGCCCCGGGGTGATGTTTGCTGACATGGAGCTCATAGGTATTCCAATGCGAGTGGTGATGAGCGACAAAGGGCTGGGCAAGGGTGTTGTCGAATACAAGGGACGAACTGACAGTGATGCCACGGACGTGCCCCATGACCAGATCATTCAGTTTATCAAAGAGAAAATTACTGCTCTGCAGCCCGCATAGTAGTGGTCAGTGCAGCCATAGCGAAGGATTGACAGATGCAAAGACGGATATTCCTCAAAGCTGCCACGCACGCGGCAGCACAGGTGTCAGTGACGGCTGTAGCACTCACCTCTGTTAGTGCGTGTGCAGATACAGCCAACCAAACTGGCAAAACCAGTCGTGATGCAGAGGGGCCGTTTTATCCGGTGGCGCCGATACCACTGGATAACAACCTGCTGCTGTCTGACGATTTTATCGGTGAAGCACTCCTGTTTTCCGGGCGTGTGCTGGACTCCGCTGCCAGGCCGGTTAACGATACCCGCATAGAAATATGGCAGTGCGATGGCAACAGCGTCTACCGCCATCCAAAAGCGTCAGCCAATACCAGTGAAGACCCGTCCTTCAGAGGTTTTGGTGCAACCATCAATGATGATCAGGGCAAATTTATATTCAATACCATTGTGCCGGTGCCCTACCCGGGTCGCCCTCCACATATACACGTCAAATTAAAACGACACGACAAAACTCTGTTAACAACCCAGATATATCTGCACGGATTTAGCGGCCCCGACGAACGCAAACTCACAACAAGTAAAGTCTCTGATACTTATGAAGCCAGCTTCGACTTCATTGTCTGATGTGAGCCGCGCATCCGGAACCGTTCAGCACTCGCTCTGCATCGCTCGGCTTCCATAGCCCGAACCTCAGGCTGCCTCAATTGGCCGCCAGGCGTGGAACACTTTATTTGAGTGGCGATCAAAGCTGAAATAGTTACCACCGCCGGCTCCAGGCTGGTCATACTTTCGATCTATGTCGTACCCGTTCAAATTGCAATACAACAACGCACCGACTGCCCCGTGTGAAATAATTAGTATAGAACCCGTTACTGTAGCTTCCTCACGCACCCTGTTTACGGCTTGCACAATTCGGCTTTGTGCCGCAATTGCCGTCTCCCACCCTCTTACGGACATAGTCGGTTCAGAAAAAAACTGATCAGCAACCAGTTCAAATTCGGCAGCTGGCAAATACCCTGTTGCCGATCTATCGTTCTCGCCTAACTCACGAAGCTGACACACGGGCAGATTCAGTGCAGCACAAACGATCTTTGCACCATCAACAGCCTTTTTCTCAGCACTGCAATACACTGAAGAAATATCATCCAGCCATGGCTGGCGCAGAAGAGATTGCATGCGAGCCAGACCGCGCTCTGACAAAGACCAGTTTACAACGTTAATTTCAGGGTCTATCACGACTTCAGGGTGGGTGACAAAGTAGATGCGCATTAGAACTCCAGCCTGAACCCACCCTTCAGACGATGTTGCGTAACCGACTCATGCCCCGCCTGACCTTCGTAGAAAAGAAAGCCGCTCTTACCATTTTTAAAAATGGCGGAGCCGCCAAAACTGTAATTCACTACAAAACGATCGTTGTCATCTCCGTCAATAATGAACTCCTGATCAGTTGGATCAAAGCGGAAGCTCGATGTAATACTTTCTGGCCGCTCTTCGTTCTCCAGCTCTGCCTCCAGGCGCAACTGCGGCAAGAAAATACCCCGCTTGGTGTTAATGGTTTTCGACAGCTGTCCGCCTAACGCCAATCGAACTGACCGTATACTGTGGTCTTGAATTCTTAACACATAGCCAATACCAGGGCGATCCTGAAAACGAGCCGTCTCGGCAAAGCCGTCGACATCGGCATGAGCCAGCGACAGCCTTGCATAGGGCCCCACCTGATAGCCATTAAAGTTTTTATCGAAGCCTGCACCAACTGTAAGCGCGAGCGAACTTGCCGATGTTCTGCCATCAGCTATCTGCAGATCATTGGTTGATTGCAGCAAACTGCCCGCCTCTGGACTTGCGAGATTCAAATTAATCTGGCGCGACAACTCGTACTGATTTGTCCCGACCTCCATAATCACATCGAGATACCCACGATTCGGATTAAAGTAAGTACCAAACAATGACAGATAGGTTCCATCCAGATCATTTGAACCCTGCTGTCCTCTGAAGTCGCTACTGTGCCGGGTAACACCGACGGCCGCACCAATCACAATATTATTATCGACCATATAGTCGACACCGGCGGTGATTCCACGTGTGCGAAAATCCTGACCCACTTCGTTTTCCGTGTCTTCAGCATCCCCAATTGCAAGACTGCCGTTCGCAAAAAAGCCCCACGGACTGATAAAGCTCGTAGCGGCTGTACTGCCGGATGATCCGCCACTGCTAAGTACATTATTAACTGCAGTATCAGCAACGATTGATGGTATCGATTCACCGTACAGCTGCAACGACAGTCCACTCAAATCAACGTCCGCGTCTTCAGTTCGATCCTCACCACTCAGTTGCCGGGCGCGAAGCGCTAAAATTCTCGCATAGACATTGGTTATCTGCAGATCCGCCAGATCTACCGACGCATCGGCAATTGAAAAGTACTCCTCGGGCATCAGCGCATTGATTGCAGACAACACTTCCGGTTCGCTCTCGTTCTCGAGATCGCACAATGTATAAAGGCTCGCTTCCTCCGGACTGGTGGCCGCGGGCAACTCACCGTTATCGACAGCATCGCATATGCCGTCGATGGCAAACCCGAGCCGAGCCTGGTTGGTGGAAAAACCAACTGTCGTCTGCAAACCGGCACGAATGGTAAACACGATATCACCCACTCCGCTCGGCACCACCGGTGCCACCACTGCTCGAATACCTCGGTCAGCCTGTGCAACTGATTTGCTGCTGACAGCGTTCAGGGTTGGCGTTGCACGTATGCCAATAAAGCCTCGACGCAGTACATTGACCTGCACACTCACCATTCCCTCATCATCAGCAACGGTATTGACCGTATCAACGTGCGCCACTCCATCGGCTGTTATTATCTCAGCCACATTGCCGGGGCGCCCCTGCGGATCGGGAAACACTGTCCAACTGACACTTGCACCCGCTACCGGTTGTGTGCAGCCTGCCGCCACCAGCGCTGCCACATCAGACCCTGCACACTGTGGCAACTCAGGTGTCGTTACCTGTACCGCCCTGACTTCAAAAGGCGCCAGCAACAACGGAGGGTTAACCGCTCTGACTTCCTGCTCAGATAAAACCTGCAGTAGCACCAGCGGGGTATTTGAATCATCTGACAACAACAACGCATCATCATCGGTAATCACCAACGTGACACTCGCCGGGTGCTGAACCGCAGGCGGTGAGGGCAGATTTGCCACGGCCAGAGTTGACGGCCACTGCGCAAAGGCCGAGCCAGGCAACTGGCCAAAGTTAACTGACAGCGCCTCAGTCTGCTCAGGTGACGAATCGTTGGTCACCTGAATCTCAATAAACTTAACGGCACTATCACCTGCAGGCCAAAACAACACGCCATCTACAGCATCGTAGTCATCGTCACTGGCTGTATCGTCTGCAGCTCCAATAGAATACGGAAGTGTTACTTCGCTTTGCGAGTCACCACCACGTGCAACCCCGATCTGCACCAGACCCGCACTATTTTCAGCTACTGTGACAGTCCCTCCGGTAACCAGTGAGAGCTCAACCGGTGTCACAACGGTACTGTCTTCAATACTCACGCTCAGTGATTCACTGAGGGTAACTCGATCAGCGGCCTCTCCATTTAAAACGAAGTTAACATTGAAAGTCTCAGTGCCTTCTACCAATTCGTCCGCTACGATCCCGCTTATTGTTATTGATCGAGCACCGGTCGCACCACCACCGGAATCGTCAGCCAGCCACTGCACGCTACCAGATTGCTCTGGCAAATCAGCACCCACGGTGGCGCTGCCGCCAGTCACAGACCATAACAGCGACAGATCACCAGCAACTTCTCCGCTGCCTGATGAAGCGCTACGCGAAATATCAATAACTATCTCGCCGCTCACTTCATCGACGCTCAGGTCATCACTGGCAAAGGTTAGAACACCCGGGTCAGAACTATCCAGAATAGTCACTAGCGTTTCGGTATTTCCAGCCGCAGGCGTTGTCACGTCTGCAAGCGTAATTGACAGCGATTCCGGATCTTCAAAGGCATTGTCTGCCTCAACTTTTAAGCGCAGAAACTTTGTAGTTTCTCCGTCAGCAAATTGTACCGAGGCCTGATTATTCCCAAGCAGAGTTACACCGTCTACCTCCAGCACATCAAAATCAGTTGGCCGGGAGGCGGTTATCGGATCAATCGATACAACAACAGCCCGGGCACCATCACTTCCGTTGCTGCGAATAATCGGTATATCAGTCTGACTCTGAGACTCAGTCACGCTAAACGTGGCGCTGCTGAAGGCAAATTCGCCAGCAGTAATGATCTGACCGGCAACAGATCCAAAGCTAATGGACGTTACTGTTGATTCCGGTGTACCTGCGTCAAAGACCAGCGACAAGGGCGCCATGTAGTCACCGGAAGCAGCTGCATTGAATGTCACAAGTATTTCACAGGTTATTGTGGCTCCGGCAATCACATCTGCACACGACGTCGTCTCAACGTCAAATGCGCCAGCTGCAGTAATAGTTAACCCCGTTGCAGTCCGGGTATTCGGAATATCCGCATTAGTGATGACAATACTGGCCTCTAACGATGCCGGTAAATCGGTGACATTCAATACACCAAAGTCCAGGGCCAAATCGGCGACTACTAACGCTGCCGCTACTGGTTCAGACACCGGTGCAACAGCGGCTCCCGCCATAGTCGCAACTTCAATTGATGCCGATTCACCAACGCCATTATCGAAAGCCAATTCAAGCGCTCCACGGTCCTCGCCTGCAGTCGCTGGATTATAGGTAACTTCCAACACACAGCTTTCTGTGGCACCTGCTGCTATATTCGGACAACCCAGCGGATCTACTGCAAATGCAGTGTTACTCGTCGATAGCGACAGCGCTGTTGCGTCTGAACCCGGCACTTCGCCGCCGGAGTTATTGGTTATCTCCAGTGTCAGTGGCAGTGTTACCGCAGCTTCACCGAGTATAACTGTGCCAAAATTCATTGATGCATCACTCGCGGCAACTGCAAGCACTGCTGCTTCCGGGTCCGGGTCCGGCTCTACTGCCTCACCAAGCAGCTCTGCCACATCTAACGCTACTGTTCCACCAATGCCATCATCAAAGGATAACTCCAGTGATCCGACGTCCTCCCCTGCAGTCGCTGGATTATAGGTAACCTCCAACACACAGCTTTCTGTTGCACCCGCTGCTATATTCGGACAGTCCAACGGATCTACTGCAAATGCAGTGTTACTCGTCGATAGCGACAGCGCTGTTGCGTCTGAACCCGGCACTTCGCCGCCAGAGTTATTGGTTATCTCCAGTGTCAGCGGCAGTGTTACCGCAGCCTCACCAAGTACAACTGTGCCAAAATCCATTGATGCATCACTTGCGGCAACTGCAAGCACTGCTGCTTCTGGGTCTGGCTCCGGTTCTACTGCCTCACCAAGTAGCTCTGCTACATCGAGTGCTACCGAC
>CALGNZ010000042.1 GCA_937957915.1 uncultured Granulosicoccaceae bacterium
ACCGCTGGTCTCCTACAATTAGCGGGCTGCGGAGGATCGTCTTTGCAGTTCCCCGTGCCGGGGTGGCGGAATTGGTAGACGCAGCGGATTCAAAATCCGCCGGTGAAAGCTGTGAGAGTTCGAGTCTCTCCCTCGGCACCAAATTACTACACAGATCAACCTCGATAGCTTCGTTTTTTTATCGAATTATAGTATCGGCTTCAAATCTGTTTATTAACCGATCCTGCTCTCAGGTCCATTGACAGGCCCTGCTTTTCAAAGCCTGCTATCGGCTGGTAGCGCAAAAAAACCACCTACCTCTATGGCGGAAACCTCTGCAAGCGAACTACTGGATGTTGTCGATCTGAGCGACACCGTTGTCGACAGTATGAGTCGTGGTGAGGTTCATCGCCTGCAATTACCTCATCGCTCGATTCATGTTCTGGTGTTTAACTCAGATGGAAAATGTCTGTTGCAGAAACGTTCAATGCTAAAAGACGAGTGCGCAGGAATGTGGGATTCAGCCTGTGCGGGGCATGTCGAAGCGGGGCAGGACTACGCCATAACAACGGTCCGCGAATTTGATGAAGAGCTGGGCGTCAAGCTTGATGCCACGCCGGAGTATCTTTTCAAAATGACGCCAACGGCTGGCAATGGAATGGAGTTCGCGGCCGTCTATCGGGTGTATCATGATGGGCCGTTTGCTGTAGCAGAAGATGAAATCGATGAACTGGAATGGTTTTCAGTGTCGCAGCTCGACCGCTGGGTAAACGGTGAAAGTGCGGTAACGGGTGCTGAGTTAACAACCGGCTTTGGTGAAATATGGCGACGCTTTAGACAGTCCGATTCGCAAGATCAGAATCCGTGAATCTTGCGGATTTTGATTTTGATCTTCCTGAAGAGCTGATCGCGCAACAGCCACTGCCTGAGCGCAGCGGTGGGCGTTTGCTGGTGTTGCCTGAATCCGTTGCTGTTTGTACGCATCAGTTGGTCACTGACCTGCCGGATTTACTGAGATCGGGCGATTTACTGGTGTTGAACAACACACGGGTTTACCCGGCCAGGCTTGCTGGACAAAAGACAACAGGCGGTAAGGTCGAAATTCTGGTTGAGCGCATCATCAGTGACCCGACTGCAACCACGGCCTCTGCGTTGTGTTTGTGCCGAGCGAGCAAAGCGCCGCGTGCGGGCACACTGATTGAGCTCGAGGGTGGTTATCGTGCGGAGGTAGTGTCACGGCGCGACACATTGTTTGAAATTCAATTTTTGCTGGATGTCCCGCTACTGGATTTTCTGGAACGCTACGGAGCACTGCCGCTGCCTCCGTATATAAAACGAGACGTAGAGGTTCAGGATAAAGAGCGGTATCAGACGGTTTTTGCCACAGAAACCGGTGCCGTGGCGGCGCCAACCGCAGGCTTGCATTTCGATAATAAGTTGCTTGAACGTTGTAAAACTATGGGGGTTACGACGGCGCATATAACCCTCCATGTCGGTGCCGGTACATTTTTGCCGGTGCGCGACGACGATATCGACAACCACCAGATGCACGCCGAGAAAATGCATGTTAGTGCGGAACTTTGTGAGCAAATAAAGCAGGTCAAGCAACGCGGTGGCCGTGTTATTGCGGTTGGCACCACGGTTGTGCGAGCGCTTGAAGCGGCAGCCAGTGATGGGGTCTTGCAGCCATTTGATGGTGATACGCGTTTATTTCTAAAGCGCGCTGATCAATTCAGGGTGATTGACGGCATGCTAACCAACTTTCATCTGCCAAAGTCTACGCTGCTGATGCTGGTCTGTGCCTACGGTGGCCGGGATCGGGTATTGGAGGCATATCGGCAAGCCGTTGCGAATGGCTACCGTTTCTTTAGCTACGGTGACGCCATGTTGTTGTTTGCTGAAAAAGAGTCGAACTAATGCAGTTTGAATTGCTAAATACTGACGGTACTGCGAGGCGCGCGCGGGTCACGACAGCACACGGTGAAATCAATACGCCTGTATTCATGCCGGTCGGGACCTACGGCACGGTTAAGGCGCTCGATCCACACGAGCTGGTGACGATTGGCTCTCAGATTATTCTCGGCAATACCTTTCACCTGATGCTTCGCCCAGGTGTTGAGGTGCTGAAACTCCATGGCGGCCTGCATGACTTTATGCAATGGAAAGGGCCTATTCTTACTGATTCGGGTGGGTTTCAGGTTTTCAGTCTGGCAAAAATGCGCAAGATCAGCGAGGACGGCGTTTCTTTTCGCAGTCCTATTGATGGCAGCGAGGTCTGGCTGAGCCCGGAGGTATCGATGCAGGTGCAGAGAAATATTAACTCTGACATCGTCATGTGCTTTGATGAGTGCACCGCGTACCCGGCAACGGAATTGGAAGCAAGGCACTCCATGGAGTTGTCGATGCGCTGGGCGCGTCGATGCAGGGATGAGCACGATCGACTGCACAATACGAACGCGCTGTTTGGCATCGTTCAGGGTGGTATGCACATTGAGTTGCGCGAGCAATCATCTGCCGCGCTCATCGATGTCGGTTTCGACGGCTACGCAGTTGGCGGTTTGGCAGTGGGTGAGCCCAAGGATATACGCGAGCAGGTGCTTGGCGAAAGCTTGCCGTTCCTGCCAAACGATGCACCTCGCTACCTAATGGGGGTGGGCAAACCAGCTGACATCATTGAGGCCGTAAGGCTGGGCATTGATATGTTTGACTGTGTTATGCCGACTCGTAATGCGCGCAACGATACGATTTTTACCAGCGCCGGCGTGCTCAAGCTGCGCAATGCGCGATATCGTCAGGACACCAGTCCGCTTGATCGTCGTTGTGATTGCTATACCTGCCAGAACTTCAGTCGGGCCTATTTGTACCACCTGAGTAAATGCGGGGAAATTCTTGGTGCCAGGCTCAACAGTATTCATAACGTCAGGTTCTATTTGAAGCTGATGGAGGATATTCGTTCGGCCATCGAGGCGGGCAGATTTGATCAATTTGCGACAGACTTTTATGCCATGCAGGAAGAGGGCATCAGTTGACGGTTATGGTCGGAGTGGATCAGAACCCGGGTCAGGCTTTTCGCCTGGTGACAAATGTGGACGAACTTTGTATTCGCCGCTTAATTACCAGCTTCATTGATGAAGGGAAACCTGCCCTTCGAAGCTGGTGCAATCGTTAGCCAAAGGACGGTTGACGATCGCGCAATTGCAGATGACGCGTACGCTGAATGTGGCATAATCGCGGATCACGTCAAATCACGCTTAAATTGTGGAGCAAATCGCGATGTCTTTCTTTATTTCAGACGCTTATGCACAGGCGGGGCCGGCTGGCGGATCCTCTATTTTTAGCCTGGCTTTGCCGTTTATTCTGCTGGCAGTGTTCTATTTCCTGATGATTCGGCCTCAGCAAAAACGGGTCAAAGAGCACAAGTCTATGGTCGATGCGTTGAAAAAAGGCGACGAGATTGTGACCAGTGGCGGACTCGGCGGCACAATCACCAAGGTTGGCGATGGTTTTGTGCAGGTGCAGATCGCAAACAACGTTGAAGTATCTGTACAGCAAAACATGGTTGCATCGCTGCTTCCGAAGGGAACCCTCAAGAAGGCGTGAGCGGCGGGTTTAAAACCACTCGTTAGCACCTATCTTTGCAAGCAGGCCCAGGCAAATTCACCCGGGCCTGCTATAGATTCTATTGTTTTGATTGCCCCGTGCGAGCTTGTCGCCAGTCGACAGTGCGCAGGTGGATTTGCTACCAGTACTGACTACACTTTCTTATCTCCTCACCGGCATTGTCGATGATTAATAAAACACCCGCCTGGAAATACTTGCTGCTTGCGCTTGTCATAGTGGCAGGCATTCTGTTCGCACTGCCTAATTTGTATGGTGACATGCCTGCCGTGCAGATATCCCCACGAACTGGCGAGGTCGATCCGGGTCTGGCCGAGCAGGTCGAAGCGACACTGTCAGAGGCTGGTATGCAGGGCTACACAGTGCGTCCGGACGAGAATCGTCTGCTGGTACTGTTCGAAGATGAAGACACACAACTCAAGGCAAACGATCTGCTCGATGCTGAGTTTGGTGGTCGCAATTCTACCGCGCTGAATCTGGTACCTGCCACCCCGGACTGGTTGAGAGCATTTGCGCAGCCGATGTACCTTGGCCTTGATCTGCGTGGCGGCGTGCACTTCCTGATGGAAGTTGACATGCAAACTGCGATTGAAAAGTCGCAGGAGAAGTACGTCGAAGAGTTCCGTACTTTTCTGCGCCAGAACAAAATTAGATTCAGGAGTCCGTTCCAGGATGAACGCGGCATCAATGTTCGCTTTAAAGATGCTGCCGCAAGAGATCAGGCTCTGGAACTACTCAAGTTTGAATATCGCGATCTTGAGTTCGAGCAATCGGATGCGGCCGAGTTTTTTCTGCATGCCAGTATGACGCAGGAAACACAGGATGAAGAGCGGCGTTCAGCGCTACAGCAAAACATCATTACATTGCGCAACCGAGTGAATGAGCTAGGTGTTGCGGAACCAATTATCCAGCAGCAGGGGCGCGAGCGAATAGTTGTTCAATTGCCAGGTGTGCAGGACACCACAGTAGCCAAAGAGATTCTAGGGGCAACTGCGACTCTCGAATATCGGATGGTATACGGTACCTTTTCTGATTGGACCAATGCTGAGCAAACCGGTCGCGTGCCACCCAATACCAAATTGTACCGAATGAGGGATGACGGATCTCCGGTATTGCTTCAGCGCAGAGTGATAGTAACTGGCGACCAGATAAAGGACGCGTCTTCAGGTATCGATACACAGTCGGGGTCTCCTGCCGTGTTTATCAATCTGGATGGTGCGGGTGCGAAGCGCATGCAGGACGTCAGCCAGGACAACATTGGTAACCCGATGGCCGTTGTTTTTATTGAAAATCGGGTCAATACGAAAAAGGTTGGCGACGAATACGTCAAGGAGCGGCAGACGGTTGAAGAGGTGATTAATGTGGCAACCATCAGAGATGTATTGAGCCATCGCTTTCAAACCACTGGACTGGATACCAATGAAGCCCGCACCTTGTCATTGCTGTTAAGGGCTGGTGCATTGAAGGCGCCTGTTGAAATTGTTGAGGAAAGAACTGTCGGCCCAAGCCTCGGGCAGCAGAATATTGACCGCGGAAAAATGTCGGTGATGATCGGGTTGGCACTGGTTCTGATTTTTATGGCGCTTTACTACAAGGGCTTTGGTCTCATTGCCGACTGTGCACTGGTCATTAACCTCGTACTTATTGTCGCTGTTTTGTCGTCTTTGCAGGCAACGCTGACTTTGCCGGGCATTGCGGGGATTGTGCTAACTGTTGGTATGGCAGTGGACGCAAATGTATTGATCTTTGAGCGCATACGCGAGGAGTTGAGAAGCGGTAATAGCGTGCAGACGGCCATCAATGCCGGCTATGAAAAAGCTTTTATTACTATCGCAGATGCCAACGTCACGACGTTAATAGCCTCAGTGGTGTTGTTTGTGTTTGGTACCGGCGCTATCAAAGGTTTCGCCATTACGTTATCAATCGGCATCGTGACTTCAATGTTCACTGCGATTTTCGGCACGCGGGCGGTAGTTAACTGGATCTACGGCGGTAAGCGTATGCAAACGCTAACCATCTAGTCCGCATTATTCATGAGGATTCGCCATTCAGCGGAAATAGTGCAAAACAGGTCGCTTGATCGAGCGAGAAACGTGGCCCGCCACGTGCCGAACTTGATCATGCGAAATGTGCAGTAATATTTTCGTCTGATGGTGAATAGACACACTGCTATATTGAAAAAGGTGCCCAAAAGGTGGTTTGGAACTGTCTGAGCCTCCCTCATAACTAACACTGGTATACCCGCAATAGCAGTTCATTGCGGGTATGCCTGTCTTAGCCTTCAAACTGATCATTCACAGCGACTGCCGACCATTCAACCATGCTATATTCGGAGTGTGAAAAAACGGATAAAAGAATGCTCCGCGTACTTCTTATAGACGATGATGAAAAACTGGCGCCACTGCTTTGTGAGTACTGTGCCATGTATGAAATATCGATCGATTCAGCACTGCTGCCATCGACAGGACTGGAACAATTACATAGCAATGACTACGATGCCATCATTCTTGATGTAATGCTGCCAGAGATGGACGGCTTCAAAGTTTGCCGAAAAATTCGCGAAACCCACCACACACCGATCATCATGTTAACTGCCCGAGGAGAAGTGACCGATCGAATAGTCGGGCTCGAAACCGGAGCCGACGATTACCTGCCAAAACCTTTTGAACCCCGAGAACTGGTCGCACGTCTTAACAACATCGTCAAACGGCATACTCCCGACACCACTGATAGCAGCGTTATACGCTACCCGGATTTAACAATTGATTTGACACTTCGCGAGGTAACTGTAAAAGATACACTACTACAGCTGACCACAATGGAATACGAACTGCTGGTGCTTCTGGCCAGTAGCCCCGGAGAAAACTATTCCAGAGACGATATTCTTAACCGCTTAAAGGGCACCGAAACCGAGCTCTTCAGTCGATCGGTTGACATTCTGGTGAGTCGCCTGCGCACAAAGTTGAAACCACTGACGCCAATCAAAACCGTCTACGGATCAGGATATTCGTTTGTTGGCAAAAGACAATGATAGCCTGCCCTTCACGCGCTTCGGTAAGCGCATTAGTAAGCATCACATCAAGTACCACTGCCAATGATTAAGTCGGTGTTCGGATTATGGCGACGATCCCTGTCCGCAAGGCTGTTGCTGCTATTCATGCTTACGTGTTTACTGCTCGTGACATTACTCATTGGGTCAGCCAGGCACGGGTTTCACTCACAGTGGCAATTTACCATCAAACCCCATCTTGTACAGTATCTCGCCTACCTGACAGATGACATTGGGTCACCACCCAATCAAACACGTGCTACAGAACTGGCAAGCGTGTTACCGATTAACATTTACATCGAAGGACCCGACACCCACTTTTCAACCAACAACACGCCGCTTGACCTCACCAACGTGAGGTTCGAACGCCGTCGCTACCGGCACCGTGGCAATAAGAAGCGACAGGCGCTGAGTGACACCGGTATCGAGATTGGAGAACATGGCGATCGCACAGTATTACGCCACCGGACAGATGAATACAGCGTCTATTTTGAGTTACTGCACCTGCGGCCAGGCCCACACAACGATAAAGCCTCGCTTGCGGCATTAATTGCGCTGCTGGCTACCTTGTGCCTGTGTTACCTGATTTTACGCAGAATGCTAAGGCCGGTTACCGATATTTCAGAGGGCGTCAAGCGTATGGGCGCAGGTGACCTCAGCTATCGTGTGCCGGTACGCGCGAACAACGACCTCGGTACACTCGCTGGCAGTATCAACACCATGGCTGCTGACATCGAAAAAATGCTCGACGCAAAACGCCAGCTGTTGTTGGGAGCAAGCCACGAGTTACGCTCACCGCTGACACGTGCCCGCATAGCAACGGAAATGCTGCCGGAGTCGAGTAACAGGCACCGCCTGACAGAAGATCTGCAGGAAATGGAAAAGCTGATCGCCGACTTACTGGAAAGTGAGCGGATGAATCAGGGACATTCAGTACTCAAAAAAACCCGTACCAACCTGCATCAACTGGTTGACGAGGTCGTAGCTGATCTTGGAGCCACGGATGCCGTCAATGCGGTGAGCCCGGACCTGCCTGCTGTTGCGATTGATCGCACCCGTATGCAGTTGCTGCTCCGGAATCTGATCGGCAATGCTATGACACACGGCGGCCCGGCTGCGCCCCGAATAACAGCTCAGCTCATTCCGGGGTCTGACAAAAACACACTGGAATTGTCTGTCGCGGATACAGGCTCCGGTATCGACCCTGCGCATATAGAGCAACTCACCGAACCATTTTATCGAACAGACGAGTCACGTACGCGCTCCACTGGCGGATTTGGTCTGGGGCTCTACCTTTGTAAACTGATCGCCGAGGCACATGGCGGGAAGATCAACATTGAAAGTACCAGAGCGCGAGGAACAACCGTTTCTGTGCTGATTCCTGTAAACTCCGCGACAGCCGACCAGGAGCCTGTCCGAAAATGAGGGTCGTCGCGAAGAAGCGAAATTTTAAGCCAGATATTCCGATCGAGTGAGACGAGCAGTTGTGCATATTTAATGAATATGGATCGTAATAGCTGGCTATAAAATCGCTGTCCGCAGCAGATCATCCATTCTCGGTCAGGCTCCCAGGTCACGATAGCTTTTGCAGCGTAACTTTTGCAGAGGAGCAGGCGCGTAATAACTAAGCGCGTGTAAACCAGTGCCTAAGCGCTATTCAGGATCAGGTCAGGCATGTGCTGCACCTGTTGCCAGCCGCATAAGACCGACGAAACCGGCTTCCCGGGCATTGTTCCAGAGTTGCCTGCTGAGTCCAACGCTTATCATACTTACCGGCAATTGCAGTAAGCCCAACGCACGATTTCTATTTTATGCAAACCTCCAAGCGCGCCGCCTGGGCGATCTTTTTCGTCTTTTTTTCCGAGTCTCTGGTACTGGGTAACTGGATTCCCCGAATTCCAGATATCAAAGATCAGGTCGGGCTGACCGAATTCACCCTTGGCGTGTGTCTGCTAGCCATTCCAGCCGGAACTATCTGCGCCTTTCTGGTTGCCGGACGACTGATCGGACACACGGGCCTGCGGAACAGTTGCCGCATCTGGTTACCTCTCTGGGCACTGCTATTCACTCTGCCCGGCCTGGTAACCAATGTTTACTGGTTGTTTGCGATCCTGTGTCTGGCAGGGTTTGCAATTGGTGTCTGCGAAGTCGCCATGAACAGCAAAGCGGATATGATAGAGCTACAGTTTTCAAAGCGTATCATGTCGCGCTGCCATGGATTCTGGAGCCTGGGGTCAATGGTCGGTGCCCTGGTTGGCGGCGCACTGGCACAATGGGGATGGTCAGTTGCCCAACACTATCTGTTAGTAATGCCATTGATAGCCCTTTTTGCCTGGCTGGTTTGCACCGCTCTGCCAGCAGATATAAACGCGGAGGAAGAGTGCACAGATCAAGCGGATAAATCATCTCACACTTTCAGATTGCCGTCTGCAGCTATGGCTATGTTGTGCCTGATGCCAGTGGGAATCATGATGATTGAAGGCGCCTATATCGACTGGTCAGCGCTGTTCATGCGCGAACAACTGAACGCCAGCCCGATTATTATTGGTATTACCTACGCATTCTTTTCACTGGTTATGGCAGCGGTAAGGCTCAGCGGTGACACGCTGGCTGAGCGGTTTGGCGTGGCGCATCTGATCAAGGTATCGACCGTATCGGCTTCGATCGGGATCGCACTATTTGCGATGGCGCCAAATATTCCAGTTGCATTTATTGGCGCTGCACTGTCCGGGTTCGGTGTCGCCCTTGTCTATCCGATGGCAATTACCGCCTCCGCCAGACGCCCCGGCAATGTCACGGACAATGTGGCTTCGATGTCTTTGTTTGCATTTGCGGCATTTTTACTGGCACCACCAATGATCGGGTTTTTGTCAGAACTGGCCAATCTGAGATGGGCATTAATTAGCCTGCTGCCATTTGCCCTGTTATCTGTTTATTTGGCACCAGAAGTAACAAAAAAAGTGCATGAACCTCCTTCTGAATCGTGAAAACTCTTACTCATCGGTAAAAGAATCCAGCCCCAGCCTCTCCATCAACTTCTTTACCACTGCGAACACAGGAGCACCCTGCTTAAAACTCGAATCATAGATTGTTTCCAGCAAAGCTCTATCGTATCGGGTAATAACTTTGGGCTCGATTTCGTTATTGAATGAATAGTATCTCGAACCTGTATAGTCATTGAACATTCCAAACGACTGATAGATTTCCTCCTGTAAGCACGTGCGCACCATTTCCTGCGGAAGGTCTTTGCTAACGAAAACCAGGGCCTGACGAATTTCCATATAGCCGGTTTGAAATGGCGAAAAAAAACACTTTATCCCTGCTGGATTGGCGAATGCCTTTTGATATACAGGTCGCAGTGGGATTGCTTTGGTGATCGCCTCCATTTCCGACACTTCTGCAAATACAACAAAAAAATTTCCGCAGGTCTTGTCTGCCGCCTCGGCATCTGCGCAATCTGACAAAGTGAACTTTGCCGAGCGATTCAATGCTCGCAAATAGGTATTAGCGTCACTGTAAGAATCATCCGCCACAGCGACTGTCAATTTGGCCAACGATGCGACTTCCGCGATGACCAGACGCGCGTAGTCGGCAGCACTGCCGTAATGCTCGTCAGTGCTGACGTCGGGATCGTCCCACTCGATATCGCCCACTACCACAAGCCGGATGGGCCTTAACCACTTGCTGATGACATTTACATTGCCACCAAGAATATGCACTGCTTCGTCGAAGATCTGGCCGTATTCTGATTTCTCTAGCAGCGCTGGAGGTGTAGTGGTATCGACCAAAGATTCAGCAAACACGTGACAACTACCGATGGTTGTAGCCACAAGCAAAACCAGCCTGCCGAACAAACGACGGGTATTTGGCCGGCCAATTGCCCCTTTAATCACGTGCGTCCGGAGTGTCGAGTACCAACAAAGAAGGCAAATAACATCACTGCCGTGACAATCATCATACCCATGCCCTCACGCGCTGTTTCCACTTCCCACCACACCTCTTGCCTCCACCAGCCAGATGACTTCGGCCAGTAGTAGTACGTTAAAGCGAGCGACGCAACAATCGTCATCAGCAACAACAGGCGCAATATTCCCTGACTAAGTAACCTCGGATTAATGGCGGCAATAAGGGCCCAGGCCGTGGGCACCAGATAGATTGCCATCCACATCAGGCCATCCGGATCGTTATACTGAACGACGATAAACAGAACCATCAACAGGCACAGCAGCAGACTGATCAACCTCAGCAACGTTGATGGACGGGCTGTCCCGGAGTGGTTTTCGTTTTCAGTTAACATGGGCTTGTATTGCTCCCGGTAGCAGGATGGGATTTACCGACGTTCGTATTGTTCGTTCTCTCTCACATCAACTGACCTCGATGTCATAGAGACCGCCGACAGAACAGGCCGCGCAGATCAGCATCGTCCGAGTTATTCACTTTTGTGCCGAACAGAGTGCAAATCATGAAACGTCGACGGCAAAAGATACGCGGTTATGATCAGAAATTCTATGGTTGTAAATTCAACCACTCGTTTCGTTACAGCGAGCAAGGCGGGTTTCCGGCAATTGTGTAGAATAGGCCTGGCTGATCGCTCGCAAACCTGCGCCTGAGGGCAGATTATGCCGCAATATACGAGCGGAGCCGTGTGGGCTCGCGACTACACCAGCTACGATACACGGGCCAACTGTGGGAACCACGAATGAAGCATGACATCAAAGAATCGGTTAGCACAACGACCGCCTGGCAACGCTTCTCGATTCCCTATGAGTTCCCTGTCAGCTTTACCAGCAGCCTGTTCGATGCGGCCAATCCGCTGTTAAAAGACACCCTATGCCGGCTGGAAAGCGACAAATGTCACCGTGTGGCAATCTTTGTGGATGCGGGCATGCTCGAAGCCAGAACAGATCTGTTAACAGGCATCGATAGCTATTTCAGCGCATACCAAGAGTCGATCAAACTGGCAGGCGATGTCATGCCAATGCCTTCAGGTGAAAAGCTAAAGTCGGATTTGCATTTTGTCGAGCAGATGCAACAGCACCTCTACGACCACCACATCGATCGCCACTCTTATGTCATCGGAATTGGCGGTGGCGCGTTGCTGGATGCCGTCGGCCTGGTAGCAGCAACGTCACATCGGGGCATACGCCATATCCGAATTCCGACCACCGTACTGTCGCAAAATGACTCGGGCGTCGGTGTAAAAAACGGTGTAAACCTGTTCGGACAGAAAAACTATATCGGCACATTTGCTCCGCCGTTTGCTGTCCTAAACGATTACGATTTCATCGAAAGCCTGCCAGTGCGCGACAAAATCAGCGGCATGGCGGAAGCAGTCAAAGTAGCACTGATTCGAGACAGTGAATTTTACCTGTGGCTGGAGCAAAACTGCGATGACCTGGCGTTGTTTCGGCCCGACACAATGAAATACATGATTAAACGTTGCGCAGAATTACACATGCATCAGATCGCGCACGGCGGTGATCCATTCGAAACCGGCAGCGCAAGGCCGCTGGACTACGGACACTGGTCCGCGCACAAACTCGAAACCATGACCCGATATCATCTACGCCATGGTGAAGCGGTGGCCATCGGCCTGGCATTGGACACTCGCTACTCTGTTGCCTGTGGCCTGCTGGAAGCGGGAGCCGAGGACCGTGTTTGCTTTTTGCTCGAACATCTGGGATTCAAATTGTGGCACGCGGCTCTGGAGATTCAGGACCAACAGGGCAAACTGGAAGTCATGCAGGGCATTCAGGACTTTCGCGAACATCTGGGCGGTGAACTTACCATCACATTGCTAAAGCAACTGGGCATCGGTCATGAAGTGCACGAAATAGATGTGCAACTGATGGCTGACAGTATCGCCTGGCTGAAACAGCGCAGCGTGTAATCTGGCGTCTATTGCGGCATTATGGTGCGGGTGACCGACAACCGACCTTAAAACAACCATGAATACTACAGTCGCTGCTAATGCCGCTGCACTCATCGAAACATGGCTTGCAACCAGACTCACCCATGAGCAACAGCAATGGCTCGATTCTCAGCTCATCAAAGTGCTGGTTGCCAACTCTGATCGCGATTTGCACATCACGCTTGGCATGATCCCGCGCAAGCTTGGCCGTGACGATTTGCATCTCAATGCAGATGCTTTGGCTGCCGCAAACGACCTTCGAAGCGGCTGGGATCCATCTAACTGGAGTGTTGATTGCCTGGCTCGCGTTTATGTTCTGTGCAAACTGGCAGCACAGGCAGACAGCGGATTTTCAGACACGCTGACCGACCTGTGCCGCAATGCAGATCTGGCAGAATTACTGGCACTCTACAACGGCGCCTGTCTCTACCCGCAAAGCGATGCCCTGGACAGGCAGATCGGAGAAGGCCTGCGTACTAATATGCGCGCTGTGTTTGAGTCTATCGCTCACAACAGCCCCTACCCGGCCGAGCAGTTTGACCAGAATCGCTGGAACCACATGGTGCTCAAGGCACTCTTTATCGACAGTACCCTGTTCCCGATTCAGGGTCTGGATAAACGCGCAAACGCCGAGCTCGCTATCATCCTGTGCGACTATGCACATGAGCGCTGGGCCGCTAACCGACCGGTGACACCAGAACTGTGGCGCTGTGTCGGCCCATTTGCCACTGACACGATGGTTGCAGATCTTCACCGTGCCAGCCAGTCTGAAAACCAGACTGAACGCGTCGGTGCCATGCTGGCACTTAGCAACTGCCCGAACCCCGAAGCTGCCCCTATTGTTGACGGGTTACCCGCGCTTCGCGATGACATCAGCAGTGGAAAACTGTCCTGGGACTGGGTGTCGGCACAGCTGAAACAATAACTCCAATACGAAGCGGTTTTTACCGCTAAACAAAAAATAAATGCGCATCAGTAGTGCGCGGCAAATAGCCACTTGCCGGGCTTTTGCACAGCCGGAGTAACGGTGGCAATTGACCGCGGCCTCAAACTAACCCAAGATGACGCAATTTATATTGCCCCCGGGGACCTCTGTCCGCAGAATCGAGGTCCACGCAATCGCGGAGAACGCACATGATGTTCATTGACCCCCATGCACATATGATTTCCCGCACCACAGACGACTACGAGGCGATGGCTGCGGCAGGCGTGGTGGCAGTCATCGAACCCGCATTCTGGGTCGGACAACCGCGCACGCATGTTGGCACCTATATCGATTATCTGTCGGCAATCATTGGCTTTGAACGGTTTCGGTCCGGCCAGTTTGGTATTCGCCATTACTGCACAGTTGGCCTCAATTCGAAAGAAGCCAACAATGAAGAATTGGCCGAAGCGGTCATGGAGATCCTGCCACGATTCGCACTTAAAGAAGGCGTTGTTGCTATTGGTGAAATTGGTTACGACGAGCAAACCGAGTTGGAGGATCGCTATTTCCGCGCACAGCTTGAGTTAGCGAAAGAACTTGAGTTACCAGTGATGATTCACACCCCGCACAGAGATAAAAAACGCGGCACAACCCGATCCATGGATGTCTGTGAAGAACACGGTATGGACCCCTCCATGATCGTCGTCGACCACAATAATGAAGAAACCGTTCGCGAAGTGGTGGATCGCGGTTACTGGGCTGCCTTTTCAATCTACCCGTCAACGAAAATGGGCAATGCCAGAATGGTTGACATACTTGAGCAGTATGGTGCGGACCGAATCATGGTTGACTCCGCTTGTGACTGGGGAATATCCGAACCCCTTGGTGTCGCAAAGACAGCGAAACTGGCCCTCGAACGCGGCATACCGGAAGACAACGTACGCAAGGTTTGTTACGAAAATGCACTCGCCGCCTACGGACAAAGCGGTCAAATGCACGAAGACGACTGGCTCAACCCTGCGCCAATCGATCAACGCACTGTCTACGAAGGAAACTCTATCTTGCGCGGTGGCCGCGAACCGCTTGTGCAGGAAGCATCTGTAAAACGAAATGCCGACGACTTAATCATTGAATAAATCTACAAACAACTCGACCGAACCCATGCGCAACGACCAGTCTGCTGCACCAGTCACGACGCCGCCTGCCAGCGCCTTGCTCGACATTGGATTGCATGAAAAAATTATCGCAATTGACCCCGATAAAGGTCCGTATCCGATCGATAAACTGGAAGCCCATGTACACAACGTTCCACACGTAGCCATTTCGATCTTTCTTTTTGATAACCAGCATTTGCTGCTACAACAGCGCGCATCAACCAAGTACCACTCTGCCGGATTATGGGCAAACACAGTTTGTTCTCACCCCAGATGGAATGAAACGCCCGACGCTTGTGCTGAACGACGGCTGATGGAAGAGCTGGGTGTGCCAGCCTCGCTAAATGGCTTTGGTCAAATCGACTATGCGGCGAAAGTTGGCGATCTCTATGAAAACGAATCCGTGCATTGCTTTGTGGGGCAATTGCAGCACCGCAGCCTGGCTGACAATTTTAATCCGATAGAAGTCGCTGCGATTGAGTGGCTGACCATTCCGCAAATACTGCAACAGATTGAAAGCCAACCCGCGCGATTTACCGAATGGTTCAAAATCTACATGGCTACTCACCGCGATATGATAGAAGC
>CALGNZ010000043.1 GCA_937957915.1 uncultured Granulosicoccaceae bacterium
GGGCGGCCTTGCCAAAACTCGAATTGTTGAGGCACTAATCGATATCCGCCCCAAAAGTCAGGGCGCTCGAGTTTGTCTGCGGGGTATTGTTGCTGCAACTCTTCTGTGCGCTGCGCAAGCCAGTGCTGATCGGCCACCACCTGTGATTGTGGAGAGGCAGCTGCGCTGTAGCGACTGCCGTCTGGCCTTGATTTGAAGTAGCTTGTCGATTGTTCTTCACTCACCTTTTCGACTAGACCCTCAATACGTACCTGCCGCTCAAGTTCTCTCCAGAAAAATAGCAGGGCGGCATTCGGGTTTTCTGCGAGCTCTGTTCCCTTGCGGCTTTCGTAGTTTGTGTACCAGCAAAAGCCCTCTTCACCAAACTGCTTTAATAAAACAATACGGGCTGATGGCATCCCTGTATTGCTGCAGGTGGCGAGTGTCATCGCTGTGGCATCGATGATCGGGAGATCCCTGGCGTCTTGTAGCCAGCGTGAAAAGAATTCAAACGGATTATCAGCCAGATCAATACGATTGAGCTGATGTTTTTGATAGTCTTCGCGCTCGGCATGCAGATCGCCGTCGACAGGTGGTTGTCCGGATTTGCTCATGGTTTTGCCACTGAACTCGCGTGTTAGTCGAAATTGAGTTATTTTATTGTACTTTGAATTTCAGGATTAGGTGGACTAGATGCCCTCTTTTGATGTGGTCTCGGAAATCGATTCTCATGAGCTTGCCAATGCGGTGGATCAGGCAAACAGGGAGATTGCCAATCGTTTTGATTTCAAAGGGTCTGACGCAAAAATTGAAGTTACTGAAGAGGCGATGACGCTATCCGCTGACAGCGACTTTCAAATCCAGCAAATGCAGCCGATTATTTTGCAAAAACTAACCAAGAGAGGGATCGATATCAGCTGCCTTGATCAGGGTGAGATCCAAACCAGCGGTCAGAAGGCAAAACAGGTAATGACCGTACGGCAGGGCATAGACAAAGAAACAGCGTCCAAAATCGTCAAGTCAATTAAGTCGTCAAAAATGAAAGTCCAGGCTGCGATTCAAGGCGAACAAGTCAGAATCACTGGCAAAAAGCGCGACGACTTGCAGGAGGCAATAGCAATGCTCAAAGGCGGCGATTTCGGTTTGCCCATGCAGTTCAATAATTTTCGCGACTAGTCTCCGTGGCGTAAACGAAGGTCAGTGCGTGTCAACAAAGCTTTCCACTGGCGCTGATCCGGCATAGATGTCGTAGCGGGTGTTGGTTGATTTGATCGATCCTGCGGGCGGCTTGCCGGGCAGTGGCAGCGCTTTTAAAGGTCGCTTAACTGCCACGCGGTGACGAGCGGTGTTGATAGCACTGCTTAGCAATTCGGCTTCATTGCCTTCATCGAGTTGCAGGCGTTGCAGCAGCTGCATCTCTTTTTTTGCGGCAGTTTTTTTACGCTCATGGGGATACATCGGGTCGAGATAAACCGTGTCCGGAAATCGATGGCAGGGCCACGTGGCGGGCAGCGACTTGCCATCAAGATGATAGATACTCAGCAGCTTCGCCAGATGACTGATATCCGGATCATGCTGCGCGCGTTGCAGGCCATCTGCCAGCAGTGCGAAAACGATGGGTGACTGTTCCAGCACAACCACTTCGCATCCCAGTGAAGCGAACACGAAAGCATCGCGACCCAGCCCTCCGGTTGCATCACAGATTAATGGCTTTGACGAGCCGGTAATTTTTGCTGCACGCGCCAGCGGCTGCCCGAGACCGCCGCCATATTGAAGTCGATGCAGGCTCTTGCCTGAAGCGAAATCAACGCGGGTTTGCAGTTTGAATTGATCGCCCAGGCAGAGGGTCAGGGCGTCGTCAATCCAGGTGAGGAGCAATTGATCTGGTTGGCAGCTGGATACAATATCAAGCCTGCAGCTGTCGGCCAGTTTTTGGCAGCGTTCAGTGATTACGCTGCCATTGTATTCTGCAAACAGTGCTACCGTTTCGGTGGTCGGGTTCCCTGTCGTTCTATCCTCTGAATTGGCTGTCATAGCGGTTTGATTTGCAGGTTTACAGAGTGATCTTCAATTTGCATACATGGTTCTGTTGCAAGACGTGTTGTTTATCGATGTAATTGTGTAACGCAAAGTGTGTTATTCCGAGTGACAGTGCAGCGATGGGCGATGGTCCTGAACTCAAGGCTGGTTGCGCTGACTGTAGTTCGATTATCATACACAGCGCGCAGCCTTTGCACGATGTCGTGTCGAGAGTGTTTTCACTACCAGCGGTCTGTGGCTGCGCATTGTACGTATACGTCTATTGCATCCACAGGTCCATAAAGATGCGCAGATAGCGCTGGCGCCTGCCTGCTACTATTTTTACGAAGGAAAGAGTGATTGGAGAAACAGAGCGAGTCCTCGCTTCGGTTGTACTTACGCCTGGCGGTTAAAATAATGCTCTGCGTGGCGCTGGGCGGATCGCTTTGGGTACTGCTGCAGTCCACTGGCGATAAAGACACAAAGCTGAAAAAGGCACCATCGCAGGTATTCGATATCTCAGAGCTGGGCCCCGGTGAGTTCAAGATCGTGGTCTGGGCGAACAAGCCGTTACTGATTATGCATCGGTTGCCGGAGTGGACAACCACACTGAGAACGATGGACGCCGATCTGTTAAGAGATCCGCTGAGCCAGTCGTCGGTGCAGCCTGAAGCAGCAGTTAACCAGTTTCGTTCAGAGCATCCGGACTGGTTTGTTGCGGTGGCTCTGGGCACGGCGATGGGATGCCCGGTAAAGTTTGTCGCACCATCGTCTGAGGCCTATCTGGGTGGCGCCTGGCCGGGGGGATTCGTCGATACCTGCGATGCAACCCGTTATGATTTGGCCGGTCGGGTATTCCGCCAGCAGTCAGCAAGGCAAAATGTGGTGGTGCCAGAGTGGCGGTTATTGGATGGTACGATTGTGGTGGGTGGCTAGATTGATCGGTCCGGCGGGTCGCGCAAACAAGCATCCTTGCCTGACCGCGGGCTCTGCGCCATCGATGGCGCGCCGACACCTTCCTCGATCAGTCTCAAAACTGATTGAACGCGGGTCTAGCAAGAGCAAAAGCAGACCTCTCCCAATGTCAGGGTGAGTTGTCCTATCTCGATAACAGATCCAAAGAAGTAGGGCGCCGGTGAGCCGCGCGAACCGCACCAATCCGCATCGAATGCAGTGGCGCAAAATGCTGCGCATACTAACCAGCAGCACTGAACTAATAGTGCGGCGGAGGTGTTTCCTCTGACTGCGGTGCCACGACCGAAGTGGCGTTTTCTATTTGTTGCTTGTATAGATCGACTTGCCGGGTGAGGCTGTCGATAGCGCTTTCATGCTGGATAATGACCTGATTGAGTTGCTCAATAACCATTTCCAGATCCATCAGCTTGATTTCGACCTCTTGCAATCGTTCGTCCAAAACCTGCTCCGCGTATTAATTCACGCAGTGTAATCAGAGCCGGGCGCATCAACAACTGTGCTGTCAGGTTTGGGTGTCTGTAAAATCCGGAAAAGGCTCCGGATTTAGCACCACGCGCACTGTTTTATGTATGGACTGAATGGGCGCGCTTTTTCAGGCAGATTGCACCTCGCGCTTTGAACCGCCATGGATTCGATTGAGCATTGTGGTACCACCGCGCACGGTGCTTGAGAGCGGCCGGTGTGCTACTTCTATCGGAACATCGCTGGCTTCCATCGCCAATTGATCAATCTGTGGCAGCAGTGCACCGCCACCGGTTAATGTGATGCCTTTTTGCTCAACCACATCCTGAATCCACAGAGGCAGGGTATTGATCGCGGTGTGGATGGTTGTGCTGAGTTGACTGAGGTCCGGGTCAATCATCTCCTGCATGTCTTCTGTGCTGATCTGAAATCGGATTTCCTCATTGTTGTCGAGGCTGTAGCCCGTTGACTGGCATGAGTTTCGAAGCCTCTGGCCGTAGCTGGCAACCACTGCACAGCCAACCCGGTGTTTGCAGTTCTGTGCCTCGTAGTCGCTTATGCGAATGTTGAATTTTTTCATCACCCCGGCAACGATTGCGTCATCCAGCCTGTCGCCGCCGCAGTGCAGCGTGGAGGCTGCAACGACCTCGTTCTCGCAGTAGGCGAATAGCCGGGACGATCTGGCGCCAAGATCGATGAGCACTGATGGCACTTCTGATTCGGTATCGATACCAGCGCCCAGAGCAGACGCAATCGCCCCGTCAACACTGTGTACGCGGGCGGCACCTGCAGTGAAGCAGGTGTGCCGCAACTGATCTCGCTGTAGTTCGGTTAGATTTTCGGGCAAAGCCAGGAGCACGATTGGCGACTTTGCCAGCAGGCCGGCAGATTTCGCCCTGCGCATGAAATGGTTCAGCATTCTCGGGCTGTAGCCAATGTTGTTGTTGCAATCCGATTGCAAAGGCCTCATCAGCTGTACACCATCCGGGTTTTTATTGAATGCGTCGATGGCTGACTGGCCAAACCGCACTGCAGCGCGCGGACCTGCCTCGGTTGCATCCATATTCAGCAGGCCGGCGGCGGGTTCGTCCAGAATCAAACCCTGGCTGTCGGTATGCAGTCTCACGCGAAACGCACCCGGATCAATCGATATTTTTCCTGGCGCTTTTGTTTTTTTTCTGCCTAGCATCCCTGTACTCACTCCAGATTATGTTCTCAAGTTTCAGTTGGGTCCTCTGAATTCAGTATAGACGCGACTTACAGGTGTGCCAGTTTACTGCACCTGCCAGCCCCAGTCAGAGACCTGTCAACCGCATTTTTCGCCACTGCTGTTGTTTTATCGATTGGCTTCACACGACACGACGGCGCGCTGGCATTATGCTAAATTAGGTGATTTTTTAGAGGCCGTAACCATGGCTGTAGATGAAGACACTGTGCGTGCGATGGCTCACCTCGCCCGCGTGCAAATTGATCCGGATCGGGTAGCCGGCTATGCGACTGAAATGTCGAATGTGCTCGCACTTGCCGAGCAGATGGAGGAGGTTGATACCTCTGATGTCGAGCCCATGGCGCACCCGACTCATGCGGTGCAGCGACTTCGCGATGATGTCGTGCTAGAAGGCAACGAACGTGAGCAGTTTCAGGAAATCGCGCCCGAAACAAATGACGGTTATTACCTTGTGCCGCAGGTGATCGAATAGACCTGCCATGCGGAGTTGTTTCACTCGACTCCTGAATGCGAGCCTGTGCTTACCGCCGCCGAGCTGGTGTAGTGCACACACAGTGATAGACAATCCTATTTCTTTTACGGTCACCGCTATCTGTCGAATAGCTGGCCGTTAAACAGATGCAAATTTTTTTGGGTACCCCCATATGCACGATAAAACGATAGCCCGGATCAGGCACGGCCTGGCCAGTGGTGAATTCAGTAGCCGAGAGATTTGCGAACATTTGCTGTCGCGTATCGATCAGCTAAATCCGTCGTGCAACGCATTTATCAGTGTCAGCAGCGAGCTGGCATTGCAACACGCTGACGATGCCGACAAGCGCCGAGCCGCCGGTGCCGATAGCCCTTTGCTCGGTGTGCCTATCGCGCACAAGGATATTTTCTGTACCAATGGTGTAAGAACCAGCTGTGGCTCTCGCATGCTGGAAAACTTTGTACCGCCCTACAATGCGACCGTGGTAGACAAGTTATCCCAGGCAGGTGTTGTGTGCCTTGGTAAAACGAATATGGATGAGTTTGCGATGGGCTCGTCGAATGAAAACAGCTACTTCGGCAATGTGGTTAATCCATGGGGCAGCAATCGGGTACCGGGAGGGTCATCGGGTGGCAGCGCTGCGGCAGTGGCGGCGAGAATGGTCCCCGGTTGTACCGGCACTGATACCGGTGGCTCGATTCGTCAGCCAGCTTCTTTTTGTGGCATCACTGGTATTAAACCAACGTATGGCAGAGTGTCTCGCTATGGAATGATAGCGTTCGCCTCCAGCCTTGATCAGGGCGGGCCGATGGCTGCAACAGCTGAGGATTGCGCTTTGTTGCTGCAAGAGATGGCTGGCTTCGACGAAAAAGATTCAACCAGCATTGATCGGCCGGTAGATGATTATTGTGGCAGCCTCAATGATGCACTGGACGGATTGAAAGTCGGATTACCAAAACAGTATTTCACTGAAGGGCTGGATAACAATATAGCCGCATCGTTGCAGGCGTCGATAGCCGAGCTTGAAAAGATGGGCGCGTCGTTTGTCGAAGTAGACCTGCCCAATCAGCATTTGTCAGTGCCTGCTTATTATGTTGTTGCACCGGCTGAGTGTTCGTCGAATTTGTCACGATTTGACGGTGTACGTTATGGCTACCGTTGCGATAATCCGGCGGACCTCGAAGATTTATACAAGCGTTCTCGTGGTGAAGGTTTTGGTCGAGAGGTGAAGCGTCGCATTCTTATAGGAACGTACGTCTTATCTGCCGGTTATTTCGATGCCTATTATTTAAAAGCACAGAAGATACGTAATCTTATCTCTGAAGATTTCACCTCTGCTTTTAAAGAGGTAGATATGATTCTCGGCCCCACCACACCGACTCCTGCGTTCAAAATTGGCGAGAACAGCGCTGATCCGGTATCGATGTATCTGAACGACATCTACACCATTCCGGCTAATCTGGCGGGCCTGCCAGGTATTTCGGTGCCGTGCGGTCTGGTCGATGATTTACCCGTCGGTATGCAACTGGTGGGTAACTACTTCACTGAGGCACGGTTGTTAAACGTGGCACATCGCTTTCAGCAAGTGACCGATTGGCACCTTAAGTCACCAGCGAAATAAGCTGACCATCTGTTAGATATTCTACCGACACAACACCGCAGAACACGTCTGTTGGACCGGTTCTGAAGGGAGCAAGCAATGCAGTGGGAAACCGTTATCGGGCTAGAGATACATGCCCAGCTGGCAACTGACAGCAAGATATTTTCATCCAGCTCAACACAATTTGGATCAGCGCCAAACACTCAGGCCAATGCGGTTGATCTGGGTATGCCTGGCGTGTTGCCAGTGCTCAATCGTGAGGCTGTGAACATGGCGGTTAAGTTTGCTTTGGCCACCAATGCACGGATTGGCAAGCGCAACGTATTCGCCAGAAAGAACTACTTCTATCCGGATCTGCCCAAGGGGTATCAGATATCGCAGATGGCGCTGCCGATCGTCGGCGAGGGAGAAGTAGAAATAGAACTTGAAGACGATGTCAAAAAAACGGTCGGTATCACGCGCGCTCATTTGGAAGAGGACGCTGGCAAATCTGTGCATGATTTGTTTCATGGTCAAACCGGTGTCGATTTGAACCGTGCTGGCACGCCGTTGCTCGAAATAGTTTCCGAGCCCGACATGCGCAGTGCCAAAGAAGCTGTTGCGTACGCACGCAAAATCCACTCGCTGGTCAGGTACATTGAAATCTGCGATGGCAACATGCAGGAAGGCTCGTTCCGTTGCGACGCCAATGTATCAGTGCGAGTTTCAGGGTCTGAAAAGCTGGGCACTCGTGCAGAGATAAAAAATCTCAATTCATTTCGATTTCTGGAACGCGCAATCAACTTCGAAGTAGAGCGGCAGATCGACATCATTGAAGGCGGTGGAGAGGTTGTACAGGAGACCCGGCTGTACGACGCGGACCGGGATGAAACCCGTTCTATGCGCAGCAAGGAAGAAGCGAACGACTATCGCTACTTCCCCGATCCCGATCTGCTGCCCGTAGAGATCGAAGACTCTCTTATCGAGGCACTGCGTGGTCAGCTACCAGAGTTACCGGATCAACGATGCGCGCGGTTTATCAGTGAACACAAGCTGCCTGCCTATGACGCTGGTGTGTTGACCGCAGACAAGGCGACGGCAGATTATTTTGAAGCGGTGCTGAAGCAGAGCGGGGCGCCTGCAAAAATAGTGAGTAGCTGGGTGACCGGCGAGCTATTCTCGCGGCTCAACAAAGATGGGCTGGAGCTCACGGCATCACCAGTGGATGAGCATCGATTCAGTGGTCTCTTAGCGCGCATCCACGACAATACGATCTCCGGAAAAATAGGCAAAGACATACTCGACAAGATGTGGGCAAGCGAAGATGAGGCTGACCATATCATCGACAAGGAAGGATTACGGCAGATCTCGGATTCTTCAGAGCTGGAAAAAATGATCGACGATGTGATCGCAGCTAACCCGTCTCAGTTGGCCGAGTATCGAGGTGGCAAAGAAAAGCTGCTCTCGTACTTTGTGGGTCAGGTAATGAAAGCATCGCGTGGCAAAGCGAACCCGGGTCAGCTCAATCAGTTGCTAAAAGACAAGCTCAAAGGCTGAAAGCGGGTCAGCATCGGCATTGCATCAATATGCACCGTCCACCGATAATTCGCCGAGATTGCCAGCGCCGGCGATAAAATTTATCGAATTATTAGCAGATTGCAATAATTTTGATACACTGGTGACTCCCAAAACTGGAAATTACCGGTGCTGCGCATATTGGCTGTCATACTTTTGTTCTGCGTTCCGATGCTCGCGCAGAGCCAGACTCTGAGTGGTCGGGCTTCAGAGCGATTTTACGGAGCTGCATTTCTTGGCTGGCAAACCGTCAGCGTTAACGACTCTTCGTTCGAAGCGAGGATGGCGAATGCAACCGCCGGTGTCTGGCTTTGGGAGGGTATCGGCCTGGAGGGTGAGGTCGGCGCCAGCTTCACAGATGATACGGTTTCAGGTCTGCGGCTCGATGTCCCGTCGCAGGCAATGCTGAACCTGCGACTGGAATCACCCCCTACAGACAGCTACTCGGCTTATGTGCAGCTTGGGTTAACCCGAACGGAAATAGATTCGCGTTTCACCACTGATGCCGCGGCTGTGGGCAGGTCTTCCATCACATCCAGTCTGAGCGGTGTACACCTTGGCATCGGCATGGTCCTGCATATCAACAGATGGCTGGTTGCTGACGCGGGCTATTCGCGGCTGGTGTATGAAGATGAGTCCGGGGTTAATCTGTTTAGATTCGGACTGCGATTTACACCGGGGCGGCTATGATGAAGCGATTTTTCACGACGGGAATTGTTTGCTTTGCAGTGTCTCTGGGGGGTTGCGATAGCTCCAACGTCGATACGCTTGAAGCGCGACTGCTGGTAGCAAGCAACAACATCACTTCCATTGAAGTTACCTCTACATCGGAAGTTATAGAGGTTGATCGAAGTCGGGACCTGACGTTGACAGGTACCATTGGTGATACAGAAACCGTGGTTACCCGTTCTGCGGAGTGGGCGAGCAGCAATCCTGAAATTATCTCCGTGAGTAATGCCGGCGTGGTGACCGGGCTCGTCGACGGCTCTGCAACAATAACTGCCACCCTCGGGCCATTAACCAGTGCTATCGAGCTGAGGGCGTCCACTGCGGTTTTGCAGGTGATTAACATTGAGACCGAGGCGACGGATGCCACGATCGATGAATGTGCCAGTGTTAGCTTTACCGCCAGTGGCGATTATTCAGATGGCGAAACCGGTCGACCAATTACGGGGCTGGTTGCGTGGAGTGTATCTGCGGGAAGCATCGGTGTTTTTGATGGCGACAACAGAGGGCTGTTACGCTCAAACAATGCCGGCGTGGGCACTATTGAGGCGGCCCTTGATGGCATTGAGGGCACGATCAGTTTGACCGTAAGTGACAACCTGGCGACAATTAGTATTACTGATGACGGCACCACGCTTAGTGCCAGCAATGCGGTTCAGTACACGGCGACAGCCTCGTATCTTGATAACGCAAATACGGTTGATATTACGAACAACGCTGACTGGTCACTCGATGCAAGCTTTGCCAGTGTCAGTACATCATTGCCAGACAAGGGAATCGTGACTGCAACATCCACCGGGACGGATACGCTGGAAGCCAGTTGCGGCGGTCAAACAGGCAGTTTGTCTGTTAACTCGGGTAGCGCGACTGAAATCGAAGAGCTGTTTTTTAATCTTGATTCGCCATCTCGTGCAACATTTTCGGGCTTGGAAACATTTCAGCTTAATGCGTTTATACGTTTTGAAAATGGTACCAATCGAGATGTTACCGAGGAAGCCGACTGGATTGAAATCAGCAGCAATACTGCATTAATTTCTGTCGATGATCGAGACGGTTCAAAAGGTGAGGTAACCATTCGCGGACCAGGTCGGTTGGTTATTGAGGCGCGTTATCTGGATGACGACAACGATACGCCGCAAACCTTCCCGCGACAGTTCACAGTTATCCGGGATGCTCCCTGAGTGGCTCCCTGAGTGGCTCCCTGAGTGGCTGCTCCCCGAGTCGGAGTCAGTTGTTATGACGCGCCACGGGCGCCTGTGAACCGAACATGTCGGTTCACCGGGACCTGGTGACAAGCGGAAAAACAGATCCCTCGTTACTCTCCATACAGTGAAAGCACGTCTTTCGACTGCGCAACGATATCGTTGCCAATGTAGTCTTCGTGGTTCGATTCTATTTTGGCCAGGTCGTACAGGTAGTTGACCATCAAGGTGTAAGATTGCGCTTTGCCTCTGTCGCTGGTATCAGCCATCCAGTTTATACGTTCCACAATAGCGCCATTAGACAGGTGAAAATGGGCGACGGCGTCCAGTGCGCGTTTGCCGCGTTTTTCCTGGGTAATGTAAAGCGCTGCAAGTGATTTTAGCGGCCCTTGCATTGCGGCACGCACCTCTTCATTTTCTAGCCAGTCACTTGTTTTCAGCAAGTCATCAAAGCTGCTGTCAGTGACTGCCGCCAGCGCCTCGCGGTCTGCTTCCTTCAGAGGCGTATCGTCACTCTTTTTGTTCAGCCAGTCTGACAGGCCTGGTATTGGTGAGAGTGTCGAAAACACTTTCAGGTCAGGCAGTTCCTGTTGTAGTTCTTCCACCACCCGTTTTATCAGAAAATCTCCAAGACTGACGCCGCTAAGGCCGCGCTGTGTGCTGGTTATTGAGTAGAAGATTGCGGTATTGGTTTGTTCGTCAATATGTTCGCTTTGACTCGTGTCGAGTAGCTCATCGACATTATCGGAGAGTTCACTGACCAGCGCGACCCATACGAAAATCAGTGGCTCATCTGGCATTCTGGGGTGAAAGAATGCGAAACAACGTCGATTGGCGGCAAGTCTGTGGCGCAGATCATTCCACGATTCAATGCGATGCACCGCTTCGTACTTTATTAGTTTTTCCAGCAGCGATGCCGGTGCGTTCCAGTCAATGCGTTTTAGATCCAGAAAGCCAATGTCAAACCAGCTGGACAGCTGCTCTTGTAGCAGCTTGTTCATAGGCTCGAGTTCCGGGCACTCGCGTCTGAAATTGATGAGATCGCCGCGCATATCGACGAGAAACTTGACGCCTTGTGGTAACGCATTGAACTGTGTGAGCAGCGTTAGATAGGGCGGTGTGAGTTTCCCGCGTAATTCGTGTTCAATTTCATTGCGTTTGGCAGGGTCAAGATCAGAGAACAGTGCCTCTGCCGTGTTGCGTATCTCGTTATGGTCAGTGCCAAACTGTTCGACCAGCAGCTGCAGGTATTTTCGACGGCCTTCGTCGTTCATGCCGACATAGGCATTGCCTAACTCAGCGGCACGTGCACGCGCAGACGCCTGGCCACCCCGTGATTCGAGACACGCGGTAATTTTTTCTGCCAGCGGGGCGATTTCATTTTCGTGCAGATAGGGGCTGAGCTCCAGGCGCTTGCCGACGAACGGAATTGACAGTCCTTTCCACGCGCCCAACAGGTTGTTGATCAGGCGGCCACTCACGAGTTTGTTGTTCTGTGTCAAACGCCTGTACCCGTTGCATTACCGAGCCGCGCACTGGCTGGGGCTGTGAAAGGCCACAGGTGTCCGAGTAACATTGTGTAGCTACCTATGCGCATTGCAGTCAGGCAGCAGTTAATAGAGAACAGGTTCTCTTTCAAGGCAAACGTTGAAGCGATTCTGTATGTCACTTTTAATCTCATCCGCTAGCAGTGCAATCTGCTTACCACTCCCACCACTATGATTAATCAAAACCAGTGCCTGTTTGTCATGTACACCAACATGGGTATTGCGATAGCCTTTCCAACCAGCGCGGTCAATCAGCCATGCTGCAGGCACCTTGAACTGACCATCGGTCTGCTCGAATGATGGAACGTCAGAATATTGAGCTGCAATCGCGTCAAGCTGTTGGCGTGTTATTACCGGGTTCTTAAAAAAACTACCAGCGTTGCCCAGGTCTTTCGGATCGGGGAGTTTGGAGCGGCGAACCGTGCATACGAGTTTAAATATGTCGCTGGCGGATGCATGGGTGAGGCCTGCGTCTTTTATCGCATCTTTCAGCGCCTGATATTGCACCACTGGTTTGTCGATAAGGCTCAGACGGAAAGTGACAGCAGTAACGATAAGGTTTGCGCCTTGTTCTGATTTGAAAATACTGTGGCGGTAACTGAAACCGCATTCGTCATTAGTGAGGGTTCGCTTCTCCGCGCTCTGTTGGTCAATGGTTTCGACGTTGATCAGGGTGTCGCAAACCTCGCTGCCGTAGGCACCAATGTTCTGAATGGGAGCGGCACCGGCGTAGCCGGGAATAAGCGCCAGGTTTTCCAGGCCGTAGTAGCCTTCCTGCGTTGTGCGTGCGACCAGTTCATGCCAGCACATACCAGCCCCCACTCTCACTTCAACGTGCTGGTTCGAAATGACGTTTGCGTCGTAGTGCATTATACCGATGTGAATAACCAGGCCCGTGACGTCACGGGTAAAAACAATATTGCTGCCGCCACCCAGTATAAAAACTGGCAACGACTTTTGTCTGGCCCACTGCAGTGCACTGATCAGTTGTGCTTCGTTGCTAACCTCGATGAAATATTCTGCGCTGATATCGAAACCGAAGCTGTTGTGGTTTTTTAGTGATCGGTTCTCTTCAATCTGCATGATTGCCGATACTCCGGGATATCTTTGGAAGATAAAAAAGCAGGGTGATAGATCGACACAGCATAAATCCGGTAAATGACAGCCACAGGCCATTGTTACCGAATTTTGCAACAAGGAATGTGGTTGCAAGGAAAAAAACAGCTGCGGAGGCGATCATAGCATTACGCATTTCGCGTGTGTGGGTGGTGCCGATAAAAATACCGTCCAGCTGATAACACCAAACTGAAATCACTGGCAGTGCAACCAGCCATGGCAGGTACTCGTTGGCGGTTTGCAGCACCTCATTTTGTGTTGTAAAAAGCGATACCATAGCGGGGCCATACCAATAGATCAGGCCCGACATCACGGCTGCGATGGCCAGTGACTGCAACGACGAGGCGACCACAGCCTGCCGATACTGATTACGGCTTCGCTGACCCCAGGCACTGCCAGCGAGTGTCTCTGATGAGTGCGCGAAACCATCGAGTGCATAAGAGCAAATATGCAGCAGCTGAATAAGGATAGCATTGGCCGCCAATATGCCGGCCCCCATGCTGGTGCTGATCGAGTTGAAAAAGAAAAACGACAAAACCAGTAGTAACGTGCGTACAAAAATGTTGCTGTTGTGTGTCGCCAGTTTGATGAGAGCCTGTGGATCTGCAAGTTCGCTGCGACTGATGTTTTTCCACGCGCCAAGCAGATGGGAGCGCAGCAGATAGATAGCAACGAACAGCGCGGCATATTCGCTAATGACAGAGGCAATGGCGACACCACTGATGTCCCAGTGCATGACGGTTACAAAAAAAATATCCAGCACAACGTTTAGCAGGTTCAGAAAGCACTGGGTGATGAATACGCCGCTGGTTTTTTGCAGGCCTATCAGGGTACCAAGCAAAACATACATCGACAGTGTTGCTGGTGCCGACCAGATACGAATCGAGTAATAGGTTGTTGTCAGTGTATCCAGTCGCTCGCCGCCGTTGAACAGCAGTAAACAAATCTGCAAGAGCGGTTTTTGCGATGCGATCAGGCAGACACCAATAACAACAGCGATGATCAGCGAGCGTAGAAGTATGCGCTGAATTTCGCGTGGCTGCTTTGCGCCAAATGACTGCGCTACGAAGCCACTTGTGCCCATTCTCAGAAAACCGAACACCCAGAACAGCAGGCTGAAAACGGATGCTCCAAGCGCCACAGCGCCAATATACTCTGGCTCGTCAAGTCTACCCATCACTGCCGTATCAACGGCGCCAACCAGTGGCACCGTAACATTGGACAGAATAATCGGGAACGCAAGCAGCCAGACACGTTTGTGCCAATGCAACTGCTCAAGGCTGATAGAGAACATGTACGCGCGCTACACAAGGAGTCGAACTGACACAAGGCATCGGCTGCCTGTGCGACGGTGAAAACCGGGGCTATAAATCGTGACTGGCTGACTGGTGGTCCGCGTCAGGTTTAGTATACGTGGTTTGGCGGGCGTTGTTGTTGTTCAGTGGTCTGAACGGGAGGCAGCCAGGCTGGAGAGCCTGGCTGCTAAGCGGCTTGTGGATGCGTTGTCAGCTTTCGATGCCAGGGCGTCCAATGCAATAGTACTTAATGTCTTGTGCTGCCAGTACCTGCGGATCGTAGAGGTTGCGACCGTCGAAAATGACGGATTCAGTCAGGGAATTTTTTATACCGTCCCAGTCAGGGCTGCGGAATTCCTGCCACTCGGTGTTGATAATCAACGCGTCGGCGTCAGTCAGTGCATCAAGTGCGGTTCCGGCAAGTTTAAGATGGCTGGTATCCGGATACAGATGCCTAGCTTCGTCCATCGCCACCGGGTCATAGGCCTGAACTTTCGCGCCTTGCGCCCACAATGCTTCCATCAGAACCCGGCTGGGTGCTTCACGCATGTCGTCGGTATTGGGTTTAAAAGCGAGCCCCCAAACGGCGAAGGTTTTGCCGGAAAGGTCGCCGTTGAAGTGTCGGTTCAGCTTTTCAAACAATATGTGTTTCTGGCGATCGTTGACACTTTCCACAGATTCAAGCAACTCGGCCTTGTAGCCCACCTCGCGAGAAGTGGCAATCAGCGCTTTAACATCTTTCGGAAAGCACGAGCCACCGTAGCCACAGCCCGGGTAGATAAAGCTGTATCCGATACGCGGGTCTGAGCCAATGCCGACACGTACTTTTTCTATGTCTGCACCGAGTGCATCGGCGATATTGGAAAGTTCGTTCATGAAGCTGATTTTAGTGGCAAGCATCGAGTTTGCTGCGTACTTGGTCAGCTCCGAGGAGCGAATATCCATAAAGATCAATCGATCATGGTTACGGCAAAATGGCGCGTAGAGCTTGCGCATTTCACTAATAGCGTATTCGTTGGTGGTACCCACTACTATTCGGTCAGGTTTGCGGAAATCTTCGATGGCCGCACCTTCTTTGAGAAATTCCGGATTGGAAATGGTGGAGTACTCGAGGTCGACACCTCGTTTGTCGAGTACTTCCTTCATGCGTGCGCCTACTTTGTCAGAGGTACCGACGGGTACGGTCGACTTGGTAACGACGAGTTTGCGCTCCTGCATGCGCTCGGCAATAGTTTGTGCCACTGCCAGAACATGTTTGAGATCGGCAGAGCCATCTTCGTCCGGCGGTGTGCCCACGGCGATAAACTGCATCTCACTGTGATTCACCGCCTGATCCATGTCAGTGGTGAAGTTTAACCTGCCAATTTCGACATTGCGTTTGATGACGTCATCAAGGCCGGGTTCGTGGATCGGAATCTTTCCGATTTTAAGGTCGGCGACCTTTTTTTCGTCTATGTCCACGCACAGCACGTCATTGCCCACATCCGCGAGAAGTGAGCCAGTCACCAGACCGACGTAGCCTGATCCGTAAACTGTTACATTCATTTATTTTACCGTTCCTGAAATCCGGGGAGAATAGCCGCATCTTCGGCTGTTATCTCCAGCCAAATGTGTGACTGCGCTGCTAAAGTGTGAATCAGCTCTTACTTGAGCAAGGGACATTACAACGGAGTCGGACCCAAGCTGCAATGTTCTTGCCGCTGATGGACCCTGAGCTATAAGATGGTTGGTAGTGTAAACTGAACAGCACACTTAGTGCACAAACGTGACCTGGAACATATGGCTCGGCGAGCATCGTTACAACGATTTGAAAACTTGTGGAGTCGCTGCTGCGATCGTGCGGTAGATAACCGTGCTGAAACTGCCAGAGCTGATGCTGTGAGCGGTGGCGGGCCTGGAGTAGCTTCGGTGCTGGGTGCAGATTTGCTCGAACGATATGCAGAACCTGGCCGCCGGTACCATACCCTCGATCATATCGACCACTGTCTTGGTCAGTTTGATCGGGTTGATACAGAATGCAAGCAGCCTGATGCTGTCGAGCTGGCGATCTGGTTTCATGATGCAATCTATAACTTTCCGGCATATGAGAACGAGAAGTTGAGCGCTGCGTTTTTTATGGAAAAGTCAGAGCATTTGCTGGATACGCCATTTAGGCAGCGTGTCGAGGCGCTGATCATTGCCACAGAACATGTATATCCGCCAGAAGACCCGGATCAGCGGATACTGGTTGATGTAGATCTGTCGAGCTTCGGGCTTCCCTGGGACCAATTTGCCGCCGATGGTAAAAATATTCGGGACGAACTTCATTATCTGAGCGATGCAGATTTTTATTCCGGGCAGATCGCATTTATGGAGTCGTTGTTAGGCCGTGAAAGAATTTTTAACACAGCCCATTTTTACGATAGCTACGAAACCAAGGCGCGCGAAAATGTCATGCGCTACCTTGATAGTCTGAGCAAACGCGGATTTGTGCGCAGAGATTCGTAGCTCTTCAGAACACAGCTCTTCAGAACACAGTTCTTTAGAACGGCGCAGCAATAGCTAATTCACTCGGGCAATGAGCACTTCACGTTTGCCCGGCGGCCCCTTGACCTTGCGCCATGTGTAGCCTGCCTTGGTTAACCCGTCTCGAAACGGTCGACTCACGCAATAGCTCACCAGCACGGCATCCTTAGCCAGTAGTTGCTTCACTTTGCTCAGAAATGGTGCTGCCCATAAATCGGGATTGTTTTTCGGACTGAAGGCGTCGAGGTAGACAGCATGGACACCTTCTGTCTGGAAGTCGGTGGTTAACGCATCGGCGATTAATAATCGCAGGGTTACGTAGTCGCTTAACTCGACGCCCCCCGCTGCCTCTCCAGATACAACTTCCGCGGCGCTGTGTTGGCCCTGTGTAACTGGCATGTGTCTCTTGCGGACCTGCACCGCATCGATTGTTTTTGCCACCAGCTGGTGCTGATCTGGAAAGTTGCTTGCCAGCAGTTCAGAGAAAGCATCATCAGCGACGGGGTTGATCTCGACTGCGACATAGTCGAGCGGGCAACGCGCGGTTTGAGCGGCGTCAGCGGTGACCATGAAATTCAACCCTGTGCCAAAACCAATTTCCAGCACGCGAGTCGCGGTTCCAGCCTGCAATCGCGACATTACCCCGGAGTTTTGCAGGAACACGCTAATCGATTCGGTCAGTGCCCCGAACTTTGAATGGTAGGTTTCCTTATGCAGCGGATGGCGCAGCGTGCTGCTGCCATCGTCTGTAACGATGCGCTGCCACGTGTCTGAATCGCCGGTGCCAGAAGTGTATGTGCCAGAATCGCGGGCGGCAGGCGCTTGTGTATTTGAACGGTTCAGCTGACAGAGCTCGGTAGCAAGCAACCCGAAACGGCGGCACCTGGCCTCTGTTAGCGCTGACTGACGGAACGCGGCCTGGGATGAACCGCTTGTACTGCACTGTCGAACTCACTGCATTCATCGACAAACAGGTCTGTACTCACGGGCATCGGCACTCGTGCCAGGGCAACCCACTCGATCAGACTTTTGCCATCAAAAATTAACTTGGCACCGGTTGAGTAGAGCCAGGCAGGCATGTTGAGGTCGCGGTGCGGCTGGCCCTGAAATTCGGCCAGCATCTCGCCCGCAGCAACAAACTGGGGCCAGATGCGAAAGTTGTTTTCCGCATCACTGCGCATCGTTTCGCACTCGTATTTCGCCGCTGTTGCAAAGTGATCGATGTGCCACTGCGCGCCACTGAATGCCACGTGCGGGTGCAGCGACGCTTTCATTGATTCGGCAATCTGATCGATGTTTTTCATGGCCTGGGCCACTTTGATAAAGCGAGATTCATAAAAATGGCTGATCGGCACAGTGAATGCGCGAAAGGGCTCGCCCCACAGCTCATCGATTCCTTCCTGACCGCTATAGTGTTTGACTTGCGTGCCGAGGTCGAGTGCCTCTTTAAAACACTGTCCACACTCCTGCATCAGCTCGTTGTCACGACTGATTTGAACGCCGTTTGCACCCAGATCGACCACGGTTCGAAAAATGTCTGTGGCGCGATTGAACAAAGCGCCGGCGAGCATGGCAGCATTAACCCTTTTTTGCCGCGGATCGGTTTGCTGCTCGTACGCGGTACGGGCGCACTCCAGTGCTCGTCCGGGCGTGTTAATGCCGTGCTCTGTGTGATGAAAGGTTCGTCGAGTCAGCGACTCGATCAGGTTCTTTCTCGCTTCCAGTGACTCTGCCGGAGGCTGGTAGTATCGAATCCAGTAGCCGTCATAGAAAATGAAGCGCTGTCCTTCGACAGTTTTTTGCGTGCCATTGTCCGGCGCGGTGCTGCCGGTTGACCAGGCAGGTCCCTGACGAAAGGTCGTCGAATCACTTGAGAGTTTCATCGTATTCGCTTTACGCTGCGGGATGGTCAAATTGATGGTTCAAAGGGCGCTCACAACCATGGGGGCTGCTGTAGGGGCGCCGATTATTACACAACCACCTCAGCATTGCAGCGTCGAAAGTAGCTGCTTTGGCATTAGTGCACAAGTATCGTGCCGTTGGCTTATCGGACTTGCCACTGATGTATCATTTGTGAAACGATTTGTTTTGTCGGTGGCTCACCGCGGCGGTTACCGTTTTGCCAGTATTACCGCTCGCAGCGGGGCCGGGTGTCCCTCAACGGTCAGATTGTGGTTGTCAGCATTCAGAGCCTGTTCCAGAGAGTGAAATTGCATCCAGTCGGTTTGTCGCTGCTCGTCAATCCCGGTTTGTGTGAGGTCGACACAGCGGGCGCTGCTGAAGCCCGCAGAATGAAGCTGTTGTAATAAAAGCGGAACACTTGGCAATGACCAGACATTGCGCATATTGGCATAGCGGCCGTCGGGAATGAGTTCGTTCGTCTGTTCACCGGCAATAACCAGTGTCTCGAGAACTAACTCGCCGTCGTCCTGCAAAAAACCGTGCAGCCATTGCAGATGATCAATCGGCTGGCGCCGATGGTACAAAACACCCATGGAGAATACCTTGTCAAAGCGACAAGACACTTTGTCGCGCGCAGCGTCCAGGTGCTCGATAGCCAACGGCAGTACGCAGGCCTGGTATTGTTTTACAAATTGATTGACCGCCTGAAACTGGGTGCAAAAAAGCAGATTGGGATCAACGCCAACCACTGAGTTTGCGCCATCACCCAGCATGCGCAGGCAGTAGTAACCGTTGCCACAACCGACATCAAGTATGTTGCAGCCTTGCAGATTGATGTGTGGCTGTAACCGTGCCCATTTTTTATCCGAACGCCACTCACTGTCGATATATACACCATGTAAATCGAACGGGCCTTTGCGCCATGGACGCAAGCCTTGTAGTGCCGCGCGGATAGCCTCTTGAGTTGCATCGCTGTGATTTTCCGAGTGTGTGTTTACTGCCGGTGCATTGAGTACCGCCTCGCTGGTGGTGGTCTGCGGAATCGATTCCAGCGCTGAAATCCATCGTGGCAGATCGCCATGAACATGCGGTTGTACCCGTTCATTGATTAGTGGTGCAAGGTGTGAGAGCCAGCTATCGATCTCCGGGCTTATACTGGTATCGAGGAACTTGTCGAACGACAGTGTGGTCACTTTATCGCAACTATAGATAAGAAGTTAAAACACTGGAACCATACTTCGACACTACTGAAACCTGCGTTTAACAGGCGCTTTTTGTGCGTGTCGAGTGTCTCTGGCAATAATACGTTCTCCAGTGCATCACGTTTTTGACTGATTTCAAGATCGCTGTAACCGTTGGCGCGTTTAAAGTTTTCGTACATCTCAGTATGCAGTTGCTGCTGTTTACGGTCGTCGAAGCGAATTTTTTCAGACAGGATCAATGCACCGCCTGGCAATAGCTGCTGTGCCAAATCATTAATCAGTGCCTGTCGTTTTTCGAGCGCAATAAACTGCAGGGTAAAATTCAGTGCCGCAACACTGCAGGTTTCGAAGGAAAAATCGGTGATGTCTGCTTCAACCAATTGCACATCGACCTGTGGTGTGTTGAGCGTTGGTGTTTCAGCGGTGAGTTTATGTTGCAACCGACTGAGCATTGCGCTGGAATTGTCTACCGCTACAATGCTGATGTTTGCTCTTTGTGCGTCGGTTAGTTTGCCGAGCTGGTGGCGCATGGCGAATGCCGACTCACCGAGAGAGCAGCCCAGGTCATAGCAGCGACTGTCTGTTTTAGCGAAACGTGCTGTCAGCAAGCCTGTCTGCGTAACAATACTGCGGTATCCGGGTACCGAGCGTTCGATCATATCGCTGAAGACGCTCGCTACCTCGTCATTAAACGCGAAGCGTTCCAGTGTTGTGAGGGGTTCAGCAAACACGCGATCTGTTGACTGTTGGTTCAAAGTGGCATTCTCGGTGATGTGCAGCATCGTTTGGACGCGTATCCTAACGCACAATAAACAACAGCACTAACCTGCTATAACACAAGCCCGGCAGAGGTCTCCCATGAGTGAAGAATCGATCAGTGCAACTGAGGCTCGCAGCGGCAGGCCAGTCACACTTTCAAAAGCGACCTTAACCAAGGCACGAGCGCATTTACGCAAAGTTGATCCGACCATGGCATCACTGATGAGCAAGGTCGGCAAAACAGAACTGCGCAGCGAAGCCGACATGACGATTTATCATTCTTTGGTACGGGCAATTGTCTATCAAATGTTGTCGACTAAATCTGCGGCGGCAATCTATGGTCGACTGGTCGAGTCGTGCCAGGGAGACGTTTGCCCGGCACGCATAGACTCACTGGGCGAGCAGGCATTACGCGATATTGGCTTCTCGCGCGCAAAGGTAGCGTCCGTGACTGACTTAACGCAGAAAATGCAAAGCGGAGATATTCCCACTGATACTCAATTGCAGCAAATGTCTGATCAATCGCTGGTTGATTGCCTGACCACTGTCAAGGGCATCGGAGCGTGGACCGTTGAAATGCTGATGTTTTTTAATCTGCGCAGGGCCAATGTGTTTCCTGCCACAGACCTTGGTGTACGCAAGGGCCATATGCTGGCCTACGGGCTTGACGAGATGTTGCCGGCGAAGGCGTTACTGGCTGAATCCGAGATCTGGAAACCCTATCGTTCTCTGGCTGCCTGGTATTTATGGCGGGCAACCGACTCCGTCGACTGGTAGCGGGTATCGCTTGGTGAAAATTATCTTTAGTCGCAAAGGTGTTGATAGCAGTTCAGGCGGATTTGCCAGTCCGTTGTTTGCGGACGGCAGCATGTTCTCGGTACCGATACCGGATCCGCGCTCACCATTGTGCTACGGCGATATTGATTCTGATCCCGACCTGGTCAAGCTGGTGAGTAATCTCAGTGGTGGATCGATTAAGCGCAAAACCAGGGTTCACCTCGATCCCGATCTGGAAGCGCGCTCAATACCTCGCGACGAGCAGTGGCGGCCATTATTCGGTCAGTGCGGTGCGGCGCAAAGCCATCTCGATAAGCTCGGCGTGGAAGCGGGGGATCTGTTTATTTTTTTTGGCTGGTTTAAACAGGTTGAATTAGTGCGCCGCAAGTGGCGCTATGTTTCCGGTGCGCCGGATCTGCACGTTATCTTCGGATGGTTGCAGGTAGATCGTATTGTTGGCGTTAATGATCTGCTATTGGCCCCGGGTACAAAGCAGACGCAGTGGCTGCAATACCATCCTCACTGCCATGGCAAGTTTTCAGGTGTAAATACGATATATCAGGCAAAACGGACATTGAGCCTTGCGGATGCCTGGTTATCTGATCCCGGGTTATCTGGTCCCCGATTATCTGGTCCCCGATTATCTGGTCACGGTGGGGCAGGCGTATTCCGACACTATGCAAAACACCGACAGTTAACCGCTCCCGGGCATAGTCGCTCTGTATGGTGCGTGCCAAATTGGATGCACCCGAAGGGCAGGGACTCAACCCTGAGTTACCATACAGACCTGTCGCGGTGGACCAGGAATTCACAGTCAACCGAGTTGCGATCAGTAGCTCGCGGGCAGGAGTTTGTACTTGACCTTGATCACTACCCGGAAGCGTATGACTGGTTGCAAGCGCTGTGGGCGTAGCGCTTTTTGCACCGGCTGCCGCGGTTGTTTAAGCAGCTCGCGGCGCATTTGCGAACCAGTTTAGAGGTAACTGCCGGTGCCCGAGACGTCGCTTTTTAACCTTTATCGCTGCCGGTGAGCGGCTTTTCTTCAGCTGTTTCCGGAGCGGCTTCTGCAACCTCGACTACTGAATCTACGGAATCTGGCGTCGGTTTATCCAGCCCTGATTCTGATACCTCACCAACCTCTTCAACGCCTTCAATCATTTTGTACTCGGGGGTTGCTGCCAGTAAGTCCTGTTCTCTTTTCGCGCGAGCCAGGTAACCACCGACAGCTCCACCAACCGATGTCATTGTCAGTAGCCCGAGGGTGGTGAGCTGCATAAACATCATCAACAATCCGAATCCACCAGCCAGCGCTATAGCCGTTCCAACCTTGAAATTGGCTTTGGTTTTTGTGCGTCTCTCATGCGCCTGCATTTGCCGCTGTGTCTTTTTAACCAGCTTCTTCTTGGCGCGCTCGGCGGTTAGATTCATCTTCTCGCGCTCTGCCGCAAAACTCTGTTTAATCGCTGCGATACGCTGGTCACCGAGTTGGCGCGCCACCGTGCCGAACCACAGGCTCATCACCAGACTCATCAGAACCACCGAGAAAATCAGCACCAGAACGGTTTCCAGCGATGAGCCCGGATACAACGTAATTACCGCAGCGGCTACTAGCTGTGCAATCACCAGTCCTGTGAAAAATCTGAGCATGTGTCGTGTTGGTCTGTCAGTTAGCGTGACCTTGAGTCCGCGCGGGAGAACTGCGTGGCAAGAGACTGCCATGCTATGGGCTTTTTTACGATCTTTTAGGGGGTATAGTTGTTCTTACGTAACGAAAATGATAGCTGAAAACACAAAAAACGACGCAAATGGCAGAATT
>CALGNZ010000044.1 GCA_937957915.1 uncultured Granulosicoccaceae bacterium
GCACCGGTGAATTTATCGTTATGCCACAAACTGTGAATATCTCCGGTGTGTGAACCGGGAACTACTTCCAGTGGACCGTTGGTGTCAGTAACTTCATCAACCATCAACAACGCGGTGATCACATCATCATTGCTATGTGGTGTGAACGGAAAGTCCTGATGCCATTTAACCGCTGTTTTGGCACCTGGCAGCTTCGAGTTGATTTTACTGTGGTGGAACTTCACATTGGGGCCAATCAAATCAACAACTGCCTGTGTCATGCGACTGTTAGTCATCGCCTGCTCGTAGGCGTCTGAAACTTCTACCGGTGCGTTCACCCGACGCAACGCCGGTGACTGTGCGCTATGACCGGCTTCCACATCGAAGCGTGGGCGGTCATTGATAGTCTTGCCATAGGCCTCTTTGTGTGCCCGGCTTTCGGACACCCACCCGGAAAAATCTTCGCGTAGCTTTGCCAGCAACTCGGCATCTACAGCGTCTTCCAGGACAAGGTAACCATTGTCTTTAAAAAACGTAATCTGATCGTCGGTCAGAGCCAGGCTCTGAGTATTGTTCTGTGTACCGCTCTGAGAATCGCTCTGTGCAGGCATTCTGTACTCCAGAGATAGGATTTAAAATGTTTCTAAAAACCGGACTGTCCCGGCACGGCTTCCACCAACTCCGTCATCGTAGCAGGCTGAATCAGTGTTGCCAGAACCGAGGCTCCAATCCCGAACGCTAAACGAAAACTGGATTCAGCGCCAGCATTGTCAGCTGACCCGCACCTGATTATGATGATAATGTCTTACCCGCGCAAAAGAGCGACAGAATGAGCAACGTGCTCGACGGCTTCAGCAGTTCAATCAGCCAGTGGTTTGTGAGCCGATTCAGCACCCCGACCACGGTTCAGCAGGAAGCGTGGCCGATTATCGCAAGCGGGCAACACGCTCTCATTACCGCACCGACCGGCAGCGGTAAAACGTTAACTGCTTTTCTGTGGTCGCTCGATCGATTTGCCAGTGGACACTGGCAACCGGGCGCCACCCGTGTGCTGTACGTTTCGCCGCTGAAGGCACTCAACAACGATATTAAACGCAACCTGCTGAGTCCTTTAGCCGAGCTGCGCGAGCGCGGGCCGTTTCCGGATATAAAAGTCCAAACGCGCTCTGGCGATACCTCGCAAAATGATCGTCAGCGCATGCTGCGAAAGCCACCCGACATTCTGATCACAACACCGGAAAGCCTGTCACTCATGCTAACCACCACGCGTGGTCGACTGGCACTGAATACGGTAGAAACGCTGATCCTGGATGAGGTTCACTCACTGGTCGAAAACCGCCGCGGTGTGTCGCTAATGGCGTCTGCAGAGCGGCTTCTGGATTTAACCGGCAGCTTACAACGCATTGCACTATCGGCCACCGTTAACCCGTTGCAGGCGGTTGCCAACTATGTTGGTGGTTACGATCAGCTCGGTAAACCCCGATCGATAGCCATTGTTAACCCGCCAACCGAGAAAGTAGTGACGCTCAAAATTCGCTACCCGCAAGAGGTTAAACACGCATCTGAAAATGGTGAGTCAGTGTGGGATCCACTGGCACAGAGCTTTCGCGACATTGCACTGGGAAACCGCAGCACGCTGTTCTTTACCAACAGTCGGGCACTGGCAGAGAAGATCACTCTCAAAATCAACGAACAGTCACCTGCACTACTGGCGTATGCACACCATGGTTCTCTGGCACGTGAGATTCGCACTGAAGTTGAATATCGACTAAAAAATCAGGAACTCCGCGCTATCGTCGCTACCAGTTCACTGGAAATGGGCATTGATATCGGCAGCCTGGATGAAGTGATTTTAATTCAGTCGCCACCTGGCATTGCCGCAACGTTGCAACGTATTGGTCGAGCGGGCCATGGTGTCGGCGAAGTCAGCCGGGGAGTGCTGTATCCAGTCCATTCCGCTGATTTTATAGAAGCCGCCGCACTTGCCAATGCAACCCGTCAACGTGATCTGGAGCCACTGCAACCCCTGGTCGGTGCGCTGGACATGCTGGCACAGATTATTGTTTCAAGTTGCGCCGGTGACATCTGGCGTGCCGACGACCTCTTTCAACTGCTAAGACAATCAGCGCCGTATCATGAGCTACCCAGAGAACATTTTAATCTGGTGCTCGATTTACTCGCGGGTCGCTATGCGGGCGCACGTGTTCGCGAGTTGCAGCCGCGTATTATCTATAACCGTATTGACGGCACTATCGAGTCAAAAAAATCGGCGGTTTTCGCCTTATATAACTCGGGCGGCAGCATACCGGATCGAGGGTACTATCAAATACGTCACGCTGATTCCGGTACCAAAATCGGTGAACTTGACGAAGAGTTTGTCTGGGAGGCCAGAACAGGCGATACCTTTTCTCTTGGCACGCAGCACTGGCAGGTTAAGAATATCACCCACAACGATGTGTTTGTTACTGCTGCCAAAGCCGGCCTGGCTCCGCCCTTCTGGCGCGCTGAAAGAAACAACAGGACCTTCCACTATGCCGAACGCATCGGTGAGTTTCTGCAACAGGCCGACGATTGGCTCGACAGCAAGCAACAGCCTCTGCTGACAGAATACCTTTGCAAGACACTCAGGTTTGACCAGCTGGCCGCTGACAAGCTGGTCGAGTACTTACAGCGACAGCGCGAAGCCAGCGAGTGCCCGCTGCCGCATCGACATCATTTGTTGATCGAACTGATCAACTCAGGACCCGGTGGCTACCGCGGACCCGATAATCAGCGACAACTGGTAATTCACACACACTGGGGCGGTCGATTAAATCATCCATGGGCACTGGCACTAAGAACCGCCTGGCACCAGCAATACGGCACCTACCCCAGGGTTCACGCTGACAACGATGCTGTCGTCGTGCAAGTAGAAACCGATATCAATCCGGCCGATGTACTGGCGCTGGTTAACCCGGTCAACCTTCAGGCACTACTGCGCAAGTCACTCGAGGGCTCAGGGTTCTTTGGCGCAAGGTTCCGTGAATGTGCAGCCCGATTTCTTTTGTTGCCGCGACAGCGTTTTAATCAGCGATTGCCGTTGTGGATGAGCCGTATGCAGGCTAAGAAGCTGATGAGTGCGACCCTCGAGTTCGACAATTTCCCGGTGTTGCTTGAAGCATGGCGTTCGTGCCTGCGAGACGAATTTGACCTTGATAGTCTATCGCGTCAGCTAAATGAAGTGGCCGACGGTATTTGCGAATGGAGCTTCATCAACACCTCAAGCCCGACGCCGTTCGCAAGTAACCTGACATTCGATCAGATCAATCAGGTGATGTACGCAGACGACACTCCCGATCAATCGCAAACGGACACCCTGCTAAGCGAACTATCAGATGATCTCATTAAAACTGCGGTCCAAAACGAAGCACTGCGGCCTACGGTAAGCCAGGAGATCAACCAGCAGTTCACTAATAAACGACAACGCCAACACCCGGACTACGCACCACAGTCCCTGGACGAATGGAATGAGTGGGTAAAGGAAAGGGTACTGCTGCCTGCCAGTGAATGGTGCACGCAATCGGAATCACAACAAGACCTGCAAGCCGGTGATTCACTATCAGCCCGCAACAATCTTTTGTGTGAAATTACGCTGGGTGACAGACGCTGGGTTACCCACCTTGAAAACGCGCCGCTACTAATTGATCGCGGTCTTGTACCAGACTCCGCATTCAGCCCGACTGACACACAAAAAATTGCTTCACTGCCAACGCTCGACGATGAACGCTCCGCAGTGACACTGGCTAACGAGATACTGTCTTTCTTTGGTGTCGTAAGTGAGCAGCAAATCGCCAATTGCTTACCGGTGGTTCCGGACAATTTTCTTGTCGAGACCGATCTGGTCAGTGGCTATCTGCTGGAAAAAGATGATCGCTTTGTCTATTGTGACGCCGACAACTTTGAAGTCATGTTGCGTTGGCAGCGCGCCGCTAGACGACCTGTATTTGAAGCCCTCGACTATAAAAAGCTGCCAGCCGTACTATCGAGCTGGCAGGGATTCAACAAAACCTGCAGCGAGCAAACCATCCTCGACACCGTTGAGCAGTTGCGTGGTTATGCGATGCCGGCCGCAACAATGCTGCATGACGCCTACGCTTGCCGGCTCACTAACTTCACCGACCATCAACTCGACAGTGTGTTTATCAACCAGCAGCTTAGCTGGCTGGGACAGGGTAATCAGCAATTCTATATTGCCTACCCGGACGATCTGTATTTATTGCGCCCGGAAAACCCACCGGCCTCACCCGTCGAACAGGCATTTGTTGATGTCAATGCACGCTACAGTTTCGACCAGATTTTTCCAACACTGACGCAAGTGGCTCTACAGGCTAACGCTGAATCCGCCGAAACGGGTGACGACAAGCCACTAACAGCGGAGCAGATCTGGTGGAATGCTGTATGGTCGGGGCATGTTACATCCGACAGCCTGCATAGTATTAGACAGGGCTTACAGCGTAATTTTCGTTTATCAATAGAGATGACGCGTTCGCCAAATACCAACGGGTATAATTCGCCAGGGGGCGCTCAACATCGCTCTCACTATGGCTCTCGCCCTGGCCGACGCTCAGCTGCAAGGCGGGCTAAACCGCTCGCCAATGCCCTGACTGGTAACTGGCAACTGGTGCCGCCCGCAGGTGAGGAAACAGATGCACTGACAGAACTCGAACACTGTCGAGAGCGAGTTCACCTTTTACTAGATCGCTACGGTCTGGTGACAAGGGAGCTGGCTAATCGCGAGTCTCACAGGCTTCGATGGAGCCAGATATTCCGGGCGTTGCGGGTCATGGAGCTTTCCGGTGAAGTATTACAGGGACACTTCTTTGAAGGCTTAAGCGGACCACAATTTATATCGCAACGAGCGCTTAACAGATTGATGCAGGTCGAGAAACCCGCAAAGGCTTTCTGGTGCAGTGCGGTGGATGCCATATCACCTTGTGGACTGGGTCTCGACTGGCCTGAGTTACCACAGCGACGGTCTGCAAATTTTCTTTCATTCCACAATGGAAACCTGTCGTTGGTTGTCGAGAATATGGGGAAGCGATTGAGCTTCTACATTGAACCCGATAACAATCATATTGATCAGATACTGGCGCCGGTTGTTCATCTGGCAAAGACGCGTGGTCAGGTGCGCGTAGATTCGATTAATGGCGATCCGACCCGTGGCAGCCCGTACCGTGCAGCGCTGGCGCGCGTGCTGGAACAACGATCAGATCACCGTCACATCTGGTTTGAGTGCTAGCGAATTTTTTCCACCACCCTTCAAGCTCCTCCCGCTCCCGTCGCTACCATTCCTTAGCCGTCTCGTGCGTCAAACTTTTGTTTGTGCTGTTTCACATAACGGCGAGAACACCGCAATCCCGATCGCCAACAAGAATCGAATAATGAATTGGGTATTACTGTAAACAGATGAATGCGCTCCCAACAATTGTCAGTCGCTGTGTACGTACCGCTTTGCTTGGCTGTCTGCCCTTGCTTACGGCTTGCGATGCATTCAACGATGAGGAGGCGGATCTCACTCTCTTTAATACAGCTAAAACCATGGAATCGGAGAAACGCTATCCGGCAGCCGTGGATGCGTATCGACGCTACATAGAGGGTGTAGAAGGCGAAGGTGGAAATACTCATAACACCTACGCAATGATCAAGGTATCCGTACTGGAAGAATCGATCCGCCACGGGGAAGACCCGCTACTGGATCTATATCTACAAGCAGTTGACTATAGAGACGCCGGCAACTGGCCTGATGCGTTAATCACCCTTGACGCGATACTTGAACAGGGACCACACAGCAGACTGGCTGATGATGCGCTCTATTTAAAAGGTTACATTCATCTGGTAGACGAGCGACAGTACCACGCTGCCTATGAATTGATGGGGGAGCTACAAGCTAACTATCCCAACTCAACCTATTCAGATACCGCGCTGTATAGTCAGGGCCTTGCACAAAAGCACCTGGGCAACCTGGATAAAGCAAAAGAACACTTTACACAGTTGCGCAATCGGCACACCGGGTTAACGGTTGAAATTTTCAACGTGCGCTGGCCGCAGGACAACTACATTTCCAGGCTGTGGTTTACTCGCGCCCATGAGCAACTGCTTTCTCTGGCCGACGAAAGCCGCATTGGTATTGCCCCGAGTATTGCAGATATGGAACTCCGCGACACGGACGAGCGCGCCAATATTATTGTGGTGTTTACCGATGATCAGGGCTATGCAGACATCGGCGCGAACGGAATTGTGTCAGATATAAAAACACCTCATATTGACAACCTCGCCGCAGATGGTGTGCGCATGACATCGGGTTATGTTACGGCGCCACAGTGCACGCCTTCACGCGCCGGATTAATGACCGGCAGATACCAGCAACGCTTCGGGCTTGACGACAATCGGTATACGCCAATGCCACTGTCGGAGCAAACCATTGCCGATAGACTTCAGAACGCGGGCTATAGTACCGGCATGGTAGGTAAATGGCACCTTGAAATCGATCAGAATTCACGGGACTACGACCATAACAATCTGCCGATGGAACAGCGTATGCCGTTCTTTCCCCATCAGCGCGGTTTCGATGATGTGTACTTTGGCTACATGAATACCTGGTGGACCAACTACAATCTTGCCGGCGACACACTGCCACCAGACTACCGAAAAAATACCGACTACAGACTCGATGTAGCCACCGATGCGGGCCTGGCTTTTATTGAACGCCACAAACAGGATCCGTTTTTTCTGTATCTGTCATATTTTGCGCCGCATGTGCCTATGGAAGCCACACAGAAGTATCTTTCCAGACATGAAGGCGTTGCAGAAACACGACGACAGTATGCCCTGGCCATGATGTCAGCGATAGATGATGGTATCGGTCGCATACGCGAGAACCTCGCTGCTAACGGGCTCACCGACAATACGCTGATCTTCTTTATCAGTGACAACGGCGCGCCGATTGGCATTCACCGACTGGACCCGCCTATCGAGGACAACGGTGGTATTTGGGATGGATCACTGAACGACCCGTGGGTAGGCGAAAAGGGTATGTTATCCGAGGGTGGTATCAGAGTTCCGTACATCGTTAGCTGGCCCGGTAAGCTACCCGCTGGCTCTGTGTATAACGATCCGGTTTCAACTCTTGATGTTGCCACCACCAGCCTCGGCGCCGCTCGCGAAGATATTCCACAGGAACTGGACGGTACAGATCTGATGCCGCGTCTAACCGGCGAAAGAAATGATCTGCAGGATCGCCCGTTGTTCTGGCGCTTTTGGTCGCAGGCGGCAATCCGCAAAGGGCCGTGGAAATATCTGTCGGCAGGCGACAGAGAGTTTCTGTTCGATATGAATGCGAATCACGAAACTGAAAACGTACTGCTGCGTTATCCGGCCATTGCCAATCAACTTAAGAGCGAACTGTCTGACTGGTCGGGTACTCTGCATCGACCTGGCATGGCGACCGATGAACTAAACAACCAGGAGAGAGGCTGGTTCGGCCACTATTTTCGTTAACTGATGAGTAGCTGACATCAGTCGCTACTCGGATGAAGTGTAAAATAAGGGGATGCCATCCCTGGCTTGTACCTATTAGTTCCGGGCTCGGATCCGTGAGCCCTTCATCCCTGTTAAAGCTGCCCCTAAATGTCATCCCTGACAACGCATCCTTGCGTTTATCACTCCTTTGACTTCCCTGTAAACTGGCTGACTTCCAATGTCATTCCCTTTGCCATTACGGCTGTGCTTTTCCCTAAGCAGACTTCATCCCGTATAAACTGATGCGTTGATCAACACAGTCGCGTGCTGACTATCTCCAACGTAAAGTCACCCCAAATAGAACCTGTGTTGCCTGGCATTGCCAAGAACCTGAGCTAAACATCACTTCCTGATCCGCAAGCCTTTTCCGCGACCATCCTGTCGCTCCAGTCCCTGGCAATGCCAGACAACACAGCCGCGCCTCTTCAGGCACGGTCGTATCTTGCAACTTCCCGGGTCAAATCGCTGTGACGATCGTCACAGGCACTATCCCTTTGTTTTTATTGATTTATTTCTTATAAAAAGGCAATTGCAGCTGTACTGGCCAACACAACAGCACGCCACAGATGCATAAATGACAAGGGAAACTCACTTTTAGCCAGCCAAGGCAATGCATTGCGGTATTGTCGGTTCGCATCAATCGATCTCATGCTCCGATGCAAATGCCCTGATGCGAACGCGCCTTAGCCTTGCTGCACCTGATCCCCGAACCTGGCCCTGGCAGCAAGCACCTGTCGGTAACCGGAGCGAAAATCCGGGTAAAGAAATCGGTAGCCCGATTGCAGTAATCGGCTGTTGCTGCAGCGTTTGCTGCCGGCTATACGCTTTGCAGCACCTGAGGCGGCCGGCAAAGGTGGTTCACCTGAGCGGGTATCAGTAACACCCAACTCGGCCGCAAGGAACGTCTCAAGCTCTACCCGCGTGCAAGGCATGCTGTCGGAGGCAAGATAGTTTGGCTCGACAGTGCCCTGGCTTGTCAAATCGACGATGTGAGCCAGTACGCCAGCGCAGTCATCCACATGTATGCGATTGGTATAACTGCGGTCTTGCGGATCAGTTCGAATATTTTTCTCTACACGATCAATCATGCGCGTGCGGTCAGGGCCATAGATGCCACTAAAACGTATCACTGAGCCCTTTGCTGTCGCAGCCGCAAGACGCTCTCCCTCAAGCACTATTCGACCATTAAAACCAGTCGGTTTCGTCGATGATTCCTCATCTACTTCTGACCCGTCGTTTTGATGGTAAACCGACGTCGATGATACGAATACAAATCGCTTCAGCGCACTCATCTGATCAGCAAGAGCATCCAGTGTATTCGCAACACCGGTCACATAGGCACTTCGATAGGCTGACTCACTAAAGCCCGAGGCGGCAAGAGAGTACAGCACAATATCAAATGGCTCACTCGATAAAAAATCAAGACTTTCACGCTGGCTAACGTCAGCACTCGTCGCTTCAAGCCAGCTCGGCAGCTTTGCCACATTTCTGCGAATGCCAACAACACGATGGCCTTTGTCCAGTAACAGCCGAGCTGCGCGAACGCCAATATCACCACAACCAACAATGGCAATTTTCATATTCAGATTCCAGAAATAAGGGTCTATCAATCGTGACAAAGACTAACGAATAAAACGGGCAGCTCTTGCTGTTGAACAGCGACGGTTTGCTGTGAGGTATTACGTTGCCGCTGCGCGCCAGTAGTGGCTGCTATCGCAAAGCTGTTATGCATGTTCTAACAGCAGTGGTTATTGCATCCTTTTGGATATCGAATGCCATCGATGCCAGATCTGACCGTTGCTCCAGTTCTATCGACTTTCCGGTTTGCATGCCAACTATCGCATCTCTGACCTGTGAGGGCAGATACGGCAGATGAATAAAGCCGGCAGCAGTTTGTGGATAATGATGTGCGCAATAGCTCAGTGCATAGTAGCTGACAGCATTACAAAGAAAGGCCCCGGCCGTGTAGGACACACGCGCCGGAAACCCGGCAGCTAATAGATCTTCATTAATCGAGTGCACAGGCAACGTCACCTCAAAAGCCGCCGGCCCGTCTTCCAGTAGCGGTCCGCGGCTTACCTCGCCGTCGTTATCACTGATTTGAAAATCAGCCTGGTTAACAGCAATTTTCTCTATCCGAATCATCGGTTCACCAGGTGCCAGCCCCAGGCAAACGACCAGCCGCGGCTGGTAACGATCTATCAGTGATTCAATATTTGCGCGAATATCGCGCATGGTCACCGGCAGAACTTCGGCCACTATTTTTTCACCGGCGATGGTTGTCCCCGCCAGCGCTTCGGCCACCATTGCAGACGGATTATCCGACCGTCCTCCGTATCCTTCAAAACCGGTAAGTAGCACTGGCGTTAATCCCCTGTGAGTTATATCGTTCGAGTGCAGTAAAGCACAATACTACAGCAGCGAACTGCTCCATTGTTCAATGCACAAAAATAGCGCGAGACCATCCGCTGAGGCAGACAATGAATCTGGAAAATCTACCCGATAACTTACCCGTACCGAAAGACGATGGAGCTGCCGATCATCTGCGTTCCGCGACGCTGCCTGGCCTTGCGCTGCCTTCCACCGGTGGCGACAGTGTGAGGCTCGATGATCTGTCGGACACTACTGTCATCTATGTCTACCCTATGACTGGCCGTCCCGACATAGCGCTGCCCGACAACTGGGACGAGATTCCAGGTGCCCGGGGCTGCACCCCCCAGTCGTGCAGTTTTCGCGATCACTATCACGAGTTGCAGTCAGTCAACGCCTACGTGTTTGGACTGAGCACCCAGGTGACCGAGCACCAACGCGAGGCGAAAGCCAGACTGCAACTGCCTTTTGAATTGCTCAGCGACAGCGAGCTTCAACTCAAAGAACACTTGCAGCTGCCATCGTTTAGCGTAGATGGTATGGAGCTCTACCGGCGAATCACGCTGATCGTTAATGCAAACCGTATTGTAAAAGTCTTTTACCCGGTCTTTCCGCCTGGTGAAAATGCCACCGACGTGCTGTCATGGCTGCAACAAAACCCGCTGTCATAAAAGCTACCTCAGCTAACGACTAACAGCTCCGTACCTGAGCGACTCAACCTGCGGTTACCTTTTTCGGTAACCAGCAAACTATGCCCAACGGTCATTGCCCTGCGGGTTTCCCGGTTGACAAATATCATGTGCAGGAAAAAAACCATATTGGGCTGGATCAGCAAAGGGTTGCCGGTATAGATCATCGGATGATCGACCCAGATAGGCGCATAGGCACAGCCCATCGTGTATCCACACGCATTGAGCCGATGTTGTTTTAACCCGCCTGCATCGGCCACTCTCGCATGGGCATCGAATACATCACCGAGCGTGAAGCCAGGCTTCAGCTTATCTTCACACGCACGCAATGCCTCTTCTGCAACTGCGTGCATAGCGATATGCTCAGCCGATGGTTCACCCGTCAGTACAGTACGCATCATTGCCGCATGATAGCGATGAAAACACCCTGCCCACTCGAGCGTCAGCTGGTCATTTTGCCCAAGCACACGGCGCCCCGAATGGTAGCGGCATAGCAGCGCATACTCTCCGGAGCCGATAATAAATTCGTTACCGGCGTAATCGCCGCCACCACGAAACACTGCCCCCTGCATGTCAGCCAGGATATCGCTTTCACTCACACCAGACCTGGCCGTTGCCATCGCTGCGTCCAGCGCATCATCGGCTAGCTCCGCCGCTCTTTCTATGCAGGCTATCTCCGCATCACTTTTAATAAACCTGAGCTCATTAATCAGCGCAGAGGCATCAGTCAATGTACAAAATGAATCGAGTGCCGCATTTACCTGTAGCCACTGACTTGCGTTTAGCCCGACAGTATCAAGTTCAATACCCAGATTCTTGCCAGCGCAGCCCAAAGACTGCAACATCTCCTTCAGTTGCAATGCCGGGTTGTGTCCCTGCTCGTCGGTCCAGATTCTGATATCACTGAGCGTTGACGTAAGCTCGGCCTGCGCTCTGTCCGGCGCCCGTGTGAGCAACACCATACGCCCGTCAGCCCCAAGATACATACACTGAAACATAGCGTAGCCAAATGTATCGAAGCCGCTGAGATAGTACATACTCTCTGGTCGAAAAATCAGCAGACCATCGAGTTGCCGCTCAACGAGCGCACTTTGTGCCGCTGCTACCCTGCCAGCGAATTCTGCCTGATCGAAATGCAATGCCATAGTCTGAACCCCGATAGATTTTCCGCAAGCTTACACAACAACGAATCAACAACCAATCGCAAATGCTACACTTGCAGACAACAAACAATTGATTCTAAACAGTAGCCACATCATGTCAGAAAATTCCGTTTTAGCTCTGTACAAAAAGTGCTGCAGCATGCCTTTGGGGAAACGATTTTTCTCCTGGTACGGTGCCAGAAAGGCACCATATTTCAGTACTATTTCGCCACAAATAGCATCGCTTGAACCCAATCGCTGTGAGCTGTTGATCGTTAAACGTAAACGCGTCGAAAATCATATTGGAACAATGCACGTCATTGCCATAGCCAACGGTTTGGAGATGGCGATGGGCTTTATGGCAGAGGCATCAATCCCTAAACACCTTCGCTGGATACCAAAGGGAATGACATTGCAGTACCCGGCCAAAGCTGACTCGAATATTCGCTGCAGTGCCAGCGTGCCTGCCAACGCCTGGGTGCCAGGCGACTTACCGGTAAAAGTGGAGGCCGTCAATGCGGCCGGTGTAACGGTTGTCAGCGGAATTATCAATCTCTGGATTTCAGAAAAGCCCGCCAAAAAATAAACGCGGCGGAAGCTCCGCTACCGAGAACACAGCACCACCTTGAGAGTCAATCGCTGAATTCTTTTTCACACATAGATTGTATGTGCTCTATGCGCTGCGCTTCCGTAAGCGGGCCACTCTCCACCACGCAGTCCGCAACTCGATTGCCAAAGTGTTTCATTAGCTTGTCTTCGTCTGTTGAAGCTTTGACTGAGCAGACTGTGTCCTGACAATAGGTAGAGATCGTATCGGCCTCATTGGTTTGCGGCAATGGCGCCTCGCCAGATTCTGCATGTGCCTGCACTCGCTCACGCAACAAACGACGCAATCGGGTGACACCACGATCAGACGTTACCCGGTTTTCGAGCGCATGTACGGCGATCGGTCTTTGCGAGACCTGCACCTCATAGTCTCCGGGCTGGCGTTGTTGTTCTTCGTAGCTGCGGCCACCGGTTTGACCGATAAAGTCGATTGACTCCTTGCCTACTATTGACGGGTCGTCCTGCCCTCTCGGATCAAGGCGATCGTTAAAGTAGCGCCAGCCAATCGTCAACGTGTTGGTATTATCGATAGGCACCATCCATCGCAACATAGATACTCGCTGAAATATTTTGCTGCTCTCTGCCTCTTCCCATATTGCCCCCGTCTGATTGCAATTAGGCAGAATAGAATCTGTGGTACGAGTCCACAGATGCTCGCCGACGCGACGCGTCTGCACGTTTATCATGCCCAGCGGCGTGTCTCGGTAGTCGATCAATTGCTCCACCCCGGACGCGGCACCAAATTGAATGCCACTCGACAGTGCGTGCAAATGCAACACGTGAATCGGGTCTTGTGTGTTCTCGTAAACCTGCAACCAGTTAGCAGGCATACTCAGTGAAAACGGTTTTGAATCTGTGTCGGCAAGGCACATCGTGTCGTAGACCGGAAACGGCGGCTTGTGCTCGGGAGGCCCCATATACGCAAATATAATTTCGCCGTGCTCATGCACCGGGTAGGCACCCTGAGTTACCTTCTGTCGAACCGGACTACCGGCAGGCTCTGACGGTGCATCAAGCAGTCGGCCGTCGATGTCAAAGTGCCAGCCGTGATAACAGCACTTGATACCGCAATCCATGATGATACCAAATTCAAGTGACGCACCACGATGCGCGCAGTGCCTGTGCAGTAAGCCCAGATCACCTTTCTTATCGCGAAACACAACCAGATCTTCACCGAGTATCCGAACCGGAACCGGCAAATCCTTCACTTCCGCTGACATGGCAACTGGTTGCCAATAGCGCCGCAGGTACTCGCCACAACGAGTTCCCGGCCCCACGTGAGTTAATTCAGGGTCTTCGGCTGGCACCTGTCGCTGATGGTAGCCACTATATCCAGCTGTTGTCTGTTGGCTCATGGTGTCCTGATCTGATCAAAAGAGTTGCCCTTACTCTATCAAAAATAACTGCAAGCGATTAAATCGTGCACCTGCCCCAAACGCTGTCAGCCTTCAAGCCTCACAATTTACCCCGAGTCACTTCACGAACAACCGCCGACGGAGTAGTCTGTACAGTCACTGAGCAGCAGACAAACACAACAGCTCCCATGCAAATTCTGACAAACGCATTGAAATTTCCGGAAGGCCCGATCTACATGCAGGACGGCAGTGTGCTGCTGGTAGAAATTCAGCGTGGCACATTGAGTCGTGTGGCCACAGATGGCAGCGTGTCGGTAGTTGCCGAGTGTGGCGGCGGACCGAACGGCGCTGCCATTGGACCCGAAGGGCTGGTATACATTTGCAACAATGGCGGGTTCACCTGGCAGACGATAGACGGGCTACTCAGACCGACCGGCACACCCGAAGACTACGTTACCGGCAGCATTCAAACCGTCAATCCGGATACGGGCGAAGTACGAACGCTGTATCAGTCATGCAATGGTCACAAGCTCAAGGGGCCAAACGACATTGTGTTCGATAGCAACGGCGGTTTTTATTTTACCGACCTTGGCAAACGACACGCAGATTCACTGGAGCGAGGGGCAATTTACTACGCATCGACAGATGGCACCCATATTCACCAAATTGTTCATCCGATTGAACAGCCCAATGGCATAGCGTTGTCGAAAGATGAAAAGCGTTTGTACGCAGCCGAAACGTTCAGCGCCAAAGTGCGTTACTGGGATATCGAAGCACCCGGCAAGCTGTTGCCACATCAGGATCCTTTTGGTGTAGGCAATATTTTATACGGCTTTCAAGGTTACGAAAGGCTTGATTCAATGGCTGTAGACGGTGATGACAATATTTGCATCGCAACGCTGGGGACAGGCTGTATCACCGCTATCGATACAAACGGAAAACTGGTCGCTCGAGTGCCAGTGCCGCAGCCTGATGTTATGGTCACCAACATTTGTTTTGCCGGTAAAGACTCGAAAAAGGCGTACATCACATCGTCAGGGCGTGGAATCCTCTATCAGATGGATTGGCACTGCAATGGACATACTCTGGCATTCACCGGATAACATTCCACGGCACCCGGTTAACCACAGTGCAACTATAACCAGCGTAGATTACACGGCGGCGCCTATGAAGATGCCGCCCCTTCGACAAACGGTACAACATAGGGCCCTTCGGGAATGATCGCAATTTCCTGATCACCCTGCGCTTCGGCACTGGCAAGAACTGCAGCGGCGAGGTCATTAACCATAGTTACACCGGTAACCTCTGCTGCACCATGCCCAAGGTTCGGTGCATATAGCTTGATAGACCCAAGCCGCATCGGCTTTAGCTGCATCTCCGTTTGCCACTCATCGACATCAGCCAGTGCTTTTTGTTGTAACGATTCCAGGAACGCCTGCGGCCCCAGCGCTACCAGGCGCCTCTGCGCTTCGCAGAACTCATCAGAGCCAAAGCCCTCAGAACACTCTGAAGCGATGATTAAGTCACCTCCAGGCTCGAGAATATCAAGCGGTGTCACCATGCCCTTCACCGTTTGATAGTAGGTTTTGTCGAGAGGGTAGCCTGCAGATGAAGTGACAACAGTTTTAAAGCGCCTCCCCACTTTCACCTCACAACTGGCGCGCGCAAAATCGACTGCGGCAAGATGACTTTCAATGATCTCCCCGAAAGATGCGTAAACAAGGTTTCTGTGTTCATCAAGTACGGTATTTAACGCCAGCACCGGCCCTTTCAGCATTCTTACAATTTCGAGCTGAGTCTCGTGCAGAGGATTGCCCTTTAAGTTGCACGACGTCGCAAGCGGGTTCTCCATAAACCGTGCATTATGAAAGGTACGAATGGTTTCATGATGTGCTACACCCGGTGCTATAACCTTGCGACCGCCAGAGTAACCGGCCATAAAGTGTGGCTCGACCAGTCCGGTTGCTATTTTAATATCGGCCTCGACAAGTCTCCTGTTTAACCCCACTGGCACCTGATGAGTGGATGTGGCACCCAACGCCACGCAGCTCTCTTCATCGCGCGCAAAATGATTCTCAACCTGCACATTCTGCTGAACCCACGGATCACCCAATAATTCTTCGAGCTCGTCATCCAGATTCGGGCGATGCAAGCCTGTCGCGACAAGCACAGAGATACCGCTCTTTGGAATACCGCCGGCAATTAACCGTTCAATTAGCGGGCGTAAAAACAGCCCGTTTGGCACGGGCCGAGTGATATCGCAGATCAGAATACAGGCACTCGCAGCGCCGCTTGCCAGCGATTCCAGTTGTTCAGCCCCAATCGGACTGGCAAGCGCCGAATCGATGATTTCAGCACTCGACCGCGTCACCGGCATGGTGGGCTTACGGATCACCGTGGCGGCCAGGGAATCTGGCAATGTCAGCTTCAGGCCGTTGTGGCCAAATGAAAGATCAATTTGCATGGGGAGTACACGGTTCCAATGTCAGTGCTTATTGTAGCGTGAAGAAAGCATCACCGGCAGACCGCGCCCGGGCACACAAGGGAACTATCTGGCCGTTTGACGACCAAATACTGTGCTGTTAACGTGAAATACCCTGAAAACACAAAGGAGGGTTCAACACCCCATGAAAAGACGCCAATTTCTGGCGCTTTCCGCAGTAAGCTTGCTGGCCGGCAGCGCCAATGCCAGCGACTCGCAGTACGTAGAATACTCAAGCGAAGTCTACGAGCAGGCACTGGCCAGCGGAAAGCCCTTTATCCTCGATTTTTACGCATCGTGGTGACCCACTTGCCGATCTCAAGAGCGCACCGTGAGTGCACTAAAAGACGCAAATGAGTCATATGCAAATATCACCTGGATCAAAGTCGATTGGGACTTGTATCGCAGCGACGATTGGGTGAAAGAGATGCGAGTGCAGAATCAGTCAACCATCGTGGCCTTCAAAGAGGGTGAGCAGGTTGGTCGCGTAATAGGCCAAACCGGCGAAGGCGCGATCAGCGCGCTGCTCGATAAAACGCTGTAAGCTCGCACCAGTCAGCAATCGTAAACGGGTGCACTCCGGCACCCGGTAGCAGATCTGACACCCCGCCAGCTACGTAGCATTCACAGAGTACATTTCGCCGATCCACCTGCACAAGATCCAGGTGCACGAGTTACCAGTGCACGAGTTACCAGTGCATTAGCGCCCGTCAATCCATTTATAAACAGGAGGTACCATAACCGTGAACAGACGCCACTTTCTGGCACTCACCACGGGGTCGATCATTAGTACTGCCATTAGCACCACGGCAACTGCGGATGATCAGGCCCACGTGGAATACAGCCGCGAGGTCTACGAGCAGGCACTCGCGAGCGGTAAGCCGTTTCTGCTCGACTTTTATGCTTCGTGGTGAGGCACTTGCCGATCTCAAGAGCGCACCGTGCGTGCGCTGCAGGAAGGTAATGCTGACTACGCAGCAGTCAAGGTAATAAGAGTGGACTGGACCGTGTTTGGCAAAAAGCCAATCGTCAAGGAACTGAAAGTCCCGAGACGCTCCACTCTGGTGATGTTTAATGAAGGTAAAGAGGTGGCACGAGTTGTTGCACAGACCTCCACAGATGCCATCGAAGGATTGTTCAAAGCAGCCTTAGGCTGACGTTACTTTCAGGAACCCGATTGCGGATCATTCTGATCCGCAAATTTCCGATTCTCGGGGTTTATTACAGCAGCCACCAATCCGCTGCCTACGCCGGTGGGCCCTCTGCGAATTGCGGATACTCATCGGCAATGTCAAACCACTCTGCTTTTGAAGCAGTGTAAATATGCCCTCGCGGCTCTATACCCGGATCGTCGTCCAGTGCCCCTGCCGGTATAACAACCATGGTGGGCAATACCCGTGGCATCGAAGATCCACAGGTTTTACAAAAACTGTTACCAAACCGCTCAGCCGCTGGCAGCTTGTAGCGGACCACCTGCTGCTCACCTTTCACCCATTCGAATTTTTCAGGATCCACAAACACATTGCTGGCATGGGCCGCCGATTTGACCTGACGACAGCGTGTGCAATGACAATACATCATAAAATTTGGCTCCCCCCGATACCGATAAGCCACCTCTCCACAGAGGCAGCTACCACCTACCGCATTGACATGAGCACCTGCTCGTGAGGCCTGGTCTATACCGCTGTCATCATCAGCCGAATAACCATTGTGACGCGGTAAATCATCAGCGATGTGATACCAGCTTGCAGCAGACGATGCAAAAATATGGCTTTGTGGTCGAATCTGGATTGGATCAATCAAGCCACCTGCCGGCACAAAAAAGCAGTCCGTTGCGTCTTCGCTTTCTTCTGGCAACACCGATCCGCATTGATCACAAAAACAACGGTGGAAATTTTTCGATGACTCGTAGCGAGAAATATTATTCTGACCCGTTAGCCAGTGCACACCCTTAACGCCAATATAAGTGGCGAACGGTGTGCCATGGATTTTTCTGCACATTGAACAATGACAATGCGTCATACTCTGCAACTGGCCGTGAATTTCGTATGTTACGACGCCACAAAGGCAAGATCCTCTGATCATCAGCTTCTCCCGTAATTGCACACGTTATACTGTAACTGATAAAACCCGAAACATTCATCGGTACGTCAGATTTTTTGCGACCACAGAAAAACCGGTTAAATCACGCACAACGCTAACAGGAAAATCACCGCCATGCCAACAGTCGAACTGCGAGAGCAACCGGTTGATCTGTACAAACTGCTCAAGTTTGAAGGCTTAGCCGCCAGTGGCGGTGAGGCCAAGTCACTCATCGCAGACGGGCAGGTGAAAGTAAACGGAGAAGTCGAAACACGTAAGCGGAAAAAAATTGTATCCGGCGATGTTGTCGAGTTTGACAGCGAAAGCTATACCGTAACCCTTCAGGACAACCCCGATTCACCCACGTAAGTCACAACGACCAGATCGAACAACAGAGCCTGCACTCACTTACCAACCCGGGCATTTACAAACCAGGCACTTACAAACCCGGGCATCACTAACAATCATTAACCAACAATTGCGACGACACGCAGCGCTACATAACTTAAAAACCCGGATACATGCCGTATACCCCACGGCATTTTACTGCGCTTGACATAGTCACAAAGAAAACGAAAGTCAGCCTCTCGCTGGCTTATCGTGCCGTAGATACCAGAGTTGTTATCGTGCACTTTGCAGATCGCTTTATTGGCATTTTCATACCAGGGGTTTACCGGCACCCACGACGGCACGGAGCAGTAGTTCACTTTAGGAAAGGTTAGCGTTTGCCAGTTCCGCTGTTCATTTCCGCAGCGGTTATGCGTAGAAAACTCCACAGCCGCAAGCGCCAAAAGCATTACCATTAACGCAATCCAGGTGCGCCTGCGAACACTGGCCAGGTAACCAATAAACGATTGCCATGTCACTTTGTCTAACATGGCATACACAGGCGCGCCGCTTTACTAGCAGTAGTCGGCCACCTTACACAGGTATTTCCAAACATATTCCGCAAAGCTCCATCGTACCTGCAGATCCATAACCGGGATATCGTCATGAACTGACAACAAAACAGATGCTGTACCAAAACGTGTTTGTGCACACTGGCCTTTACTGAACACACTACGATGCAAATCAAGCGGTGTGCCGCTGGCAAGTACCGCGCGCACTTTTTCGCCACTCAGACGTATCACCGTGTAGTAATCACTGACATCAACAACTGAACACCCACCTGGCAATTTACCGCGCAGATCACTTATATGTTTATCAACCGAACCAATATCCGAATAGATCATGCGCTCATCCGGACCAAGCCAAAACACCGTACCATCACCAACGCGGTCAAATGTATTGGCATCGATCTCAACCGGCAGCGACATGGATTGCTGAACCGCATCCCGCACTGCAGAATTGGCAAAATCCCCACGCAGCGAAATTTTCCCCGTCAGAGACAACTCCTGCATCAACAACCCGTCGCTACTATGATTTGCCGCGAGCAACGGTGTGGCCATGTCAGCAGGAGTTACATTGTCAAACTTTACAGTCATAGCACCCACTCGTTTATATCCGCCTGCGCCGGCATAGCCAATATCATTTCACTTTTAGCCACGTGTCAGCACTCCTTCCTTGTCGATGAAAACAGGATCGGTCACTTGCGCGTCGATTACCTGCCCGTCCATTAAACGCAGTTGTACCGTGCTGCCTTTCATTGCCAGTCCGTCGTTCAATACACCAAGCGCAATAGAGCGCCCGACATTCGGGCTCATATAACTCGACGTTACATGGCCAATGGTGGGCATTGGGGGCTGATCTCTGACTTCTGCCACGATATGCGCCCCTTCGGGTAATACTTGCAGTGGATCTATAGTCTGCAAGCCTACAAACTGCGGGCGCTTGCCTCGCTTTGTATCACTGCGCGTCAGGGAACGCTTGCCCAGAAAGTCTTCTTTGGTTTTGGATACAATCCAGTCCATATCCATGTCATAGGGCGTCACAGTGCCGTCGGTATCCTGGCCGACAATAATAAAGCCCTTCTCCGCTCGCAGCACATGCATCGCCTCAGTGCCATACTGACAAAGATCAAACGCCTCACCGGCTTTCGCCAATCGCTCCCACAGCAGCTTTCCATAGCGCGCTGGTACATTAATTTCGTAGGCGAGCTCTCCGGTAAAGCTGATCCGATACACACGTGCGGGTATACCAGCGACAAGCCCTTCACGCATCGTCATAAACGGAAAGGATTCATTGGCTGTGTCGATATCACTTATCGACTGTAACAACGCGCGTGCATTGGGCCCATTGAGAGCGGCAACCGCCCACTGCTCGGTCACACTGGTGCAATGCACGTCGAGCTCTGGCCACTCGGTTTGCAACCACTCTTCAAGCCAGCTCATGACTCTGGCAGCACCGCCAGTGGTGGTTGTCATATGAAAATGGTTTTCACCGAGTCTGGTGGTGACACCGTCGTCAAAAATCATTCCGTGTTCGTTCAGCATCAGGCCATAACGACAGCCGCCAACTGCAAGCTTTTGCCAGTTGTTGGTATAAACCATTTCAAGTAGCCAGGCACTGTCCGCCCCTTGTATATCTATTTTGCCCAGCGTAGAGGCATCAAGCACACCTACACTTTGCCTGACCGCATAGCACTCACGCTGTACTGCAGAATGGAAATCCTCACCGTTGCGGGGAAAGTACCACGGGCGCTTCCAGTCACCGACATCTTCGAACACCGCACCGTTGTCGACATGACATTGATGCATCGGGGTGTGCCGCTCCTGTAAGAACAGTTCACCGGATTCCTGGCCACCTACGGCACCGAAGGTCAAAGGCGTGTACGGTGGTCTGAAGGTGGTAGTACCAACCTCGGGGATCTGTGCTCCGCGAATGTCAGCCATGATTGCCAGTGCATTCAGATTCGATGTCTTACCCTGATCAGTAGCCATCCCTGTTGTTGTATAGCGCTTCAAATGCTCAACGGACAGATAACCCTCGCGAGCAGCCAGATGGATATCCGCAGCGGTGACATCGTTCTGAAAGTCATGGAAGTGTTTTGCTGACCCTTCACCGACAGGATGTACCGTTGGTACCAGCCAAATTGGTGCGATATCGCCCATACCGTCATCCGATACTGACGGCGCATCTACTCCCTGTGACACTTCATAGCCACAGGCCAGCACTGCCGCCTGACCCGCATCTCTGCCCTCTCTGATACAACCTGAAGTATCAAACGTGCCATGACAGGCACCTGCAGAATGATTCGGGTTAATGCGCTTGGCCTGGTGCATATCAGGAACAAAACCGGCAATTGCTTCATCGTATCGCAGCTTTCCGCCACTTTGACTAAACATGTGCGCACTGGGCGTCCAGCCACCGGAATTAGCAACAATGGAACAATCAATTCGCCATGCCTGGCCATGCACTGTTTTACCGTCTTCAGACAACGGCATTACCCTGACTGACTTGACACCCTTGCCACCCTCAACAGCAGTTACGGCATGCCCGGTGAAATACCTGATGCCCGCATTTTCAAGCGCTGTGCATAGCGCTTTGGCTACATCACTGCGTGCATCGATTAAGGTGACTGTCGCCCCAACGGAAGCTGCATTAATAGCCGTTCGATAGGCGCTGTCGTTGTTGGTAAAGACTACTATTTCGTCACCTGGCAACACAGCATAGCGATTAATGTAGGTATCTACTGCATTGGCCAGCATAACGCCCGGACGATCGTTGTCTGCAAAAACCAGCGGGCGTTCTATCGAGCCTGCGGCAATGACCACCTGCTTCGCACGAATCTTCCAAAAGCGCTGGCGCGGCTGCTTACCCTGAGCACCGCTAGCTGAATCACTGCCACCAGGCCCCAGATGATCAGTAACCTTCTGCACTGCTGTGATGTAGTTATAATCAAAGTATCCAACAGCTGTTGTGCGCATCAGCACAGTGCAATTGTCACTGCCTTCAAGTGTGGCAGATACATCGTCAACCCATTGATGAAGTTTCGTGCGGCTGTCGCTATCGAATGATGCTCCGGTTACAGAACCGCCTGCCTCTTTTTGTTCGTCAACCAGAATTACCCTTGCACCAGAGGCGGTAGCAGTTGCCGCCGCCGCAAGACCGGCCGGCCCTGCTCCAATAATCAACACATCGCAATGCGCGTAGGTGCTGTGATAACTATCAGGGTCTGGTTCGATCGGGCTAACTCCAAGCCCGGCGGCTCTGCGGATAAACTTCTCGTACGTAAGCCACATCGACGCTGGCCACATGAAGGTTTTGTAGTAGAACCCTGCAGGCAGGAACCTGGCTACCAGCGAGTTAACCGCACCGACATCAAAGCCGAGGCTTGGCCAGCGATTTTGCGACCTGGCAATCATGCCGTCGTACAACTCAATGCTGGTTGCACGTGTATTGGGCTCTGTATAAGCCCCCTCTTCCAACTGAATGAGCGCATTAGGCTCTTCGGACCCGGCAGCAATCAACCCACGTGGACGATGATATTTAAAACTGCGCCCCAGTAATCGCACACCATTAGCCAACAACGCCGAAGCGAGCGTATCTCCTGCATAACCGGTGTAGGTTATACCATCAAATTTAAAGCGCAGTTTCTTGCTGCGATCAATGCGACCACCGGTGTCGAGTCGGCATATCTGGCTCATGAACGGTCACCGCTTGCGTTGCCTGTTGACGTGTTTGCAGAAGAGGACTCTGGTATCTCCGGTGGAGTTTCACCCACTTTATAGGTCGCAAAAATTTCATCGGTAGCGGTGTCGCGCAGTGCATTGAACCAGCGCCTGCAGCCATGTGCGTGCACCCATCGTTCGCGATGCATGCCTTTTGGGTTGGATCTGAAAAACACGTAGTCACCCCACTGTTCATCCGTCATGGACTCAGTGTTTTTGGGGCGCGCAATGTGCGCTTCGCCGTGACAACTGAATTCGGTCTGATCTCTATCGCCACACCACGGACATTGAATGATAAACATGGTTTAACCTGTATTTTTTACGACAGCGCGACTGACACGCTCGAACGCTGCATCGCAAATTGATGATATCTGTTGCGCTGGCACTGCTGGCCGGCACTCAGCGCATGGCATTACCACGCTGCGCATTATGAAGCGCACAGCAGCCCCCTTCCAAACGCTTTCATATGCATCCACCTAATGAGCTACAGCCGCAGCCGCACCCTCATCAATCAGTGCTCCGGTGTTAAATCGGTCAATCGAAAAAGGTGCGGCAATCTCATTCATTTCACCAGCCGCAACCGAGTGCGCAAAGGCGTGACCACTACCGGGGGTCGCCTTGAATCCGCCCGTGCCCCAGCCACAATTAAAGAACAGATTCTGCACCGGAGATTTCGACATGATTGGAGAACGATCTACGGTTACATCCACAATTCCGGCCCACTGTCGCAACATGCGCAGGCGCGAGAATAAGGGGAACAATTCACACAGTGGCCCGACAGTATGCTCAATCAAATCGAAACTACCGCGCTGCGAATAGGAGTTATAGGCATCGGACCCTGAGCCTACGACCAACTCGCCTTTGTCTGACTGACTCACGTACACATGTATGCCATTCGACATCACCACACAGTCGATGATGGGCTTAACCGGCTCTGATACCAATGCCTGCAGGGGATAGCATTCAAGTGGCAGCTTAAAACCCGCCATATCCGCTATAACACTACTGTGGCCCGCCGCGACCGATGCCACTTTGCCCGCCTTGATAGCGCCCCGATTGGTATCAACACCCACCACGCGATTATTTTCAATACGAATACCGGACACTTCGCAGTTTTGAATGATATCGACACCCGCCGCATCCGCCCCTCTGGCGTAGCCCCATGCCACGGCATCGTGCCTTGCTGTGCCGCCACGCTTTTGCAGCAGCGCGCCCATCACCGGGTAACGACAGTTGAGGTTGATGATGGGCAGCATTTCCTTGACCTGATCGGGCGTCAGAAACTCCGAATCTATGCCGTTGAGATGGATCGCATTACCGCGTCTGCCGATCTCCTGCAGGTCGTGAACGCTATGTGCAAGGTGCAACAGACCTCGCTGCGAAAACATGACGTTATAGTTGAGCTCCTGACTAAGACCTTCCCACAGTTTTACCGCATGCTCGTAAATACCTGCAGACGCATCGAGCAAGTAGTTTGAACGAACAATCGTTGTATTACGGCCCGTATTACCACCACCAAGCCAGCCTTTTTCAAGCACAGCTACGTTGGTTATACCGCACTGAGTGGCCAGATAGTAAGCCGTTGCCAGACCATGACCACCACCACCAATGATTACCACATCATAGGCCGCTTTTGGCTGCGGACTGCGCCATGCTCGCTGCCAGTTGCGATGATAAGACAGCGCATTGCGAGCCAGTGAAAACAGGGAATATGCTTTCGTGGTCATAGTAATTTGGATTCCGTACGCGTCAGTGTGTGTCAAGCCGCAGTCTGCACCCGTGCCGCAGACTGTGCAAACAGTCAGGGTGCGTATTCACGCGGCATAAAAGCCGAATCAACGCTATGGTTGTCAATTCGTTCGCTACTGGTGATGTGTGCCTGATTCCGCCGCTCTATTTGCGCCGAATTGACGCCAGTTCAGAGTGTTTACGACAGACAGTGGTCAGTGGCTCGCATCGTCAACAAAACCACAGAACAACGGTGTTCCAGAAACGACCCGCCCCGCCATAGAAACGGTGCGCTACCGGTGCTGGTGCTCAAACCGGTCAGGCAGGTGTCACGCCACGCAGCCTTTCGCCGCGTCGGCGGATCATTTCAAGGGTCGCCAGAAACGTAATTGAGATGATCACCAGTATTGTTGCCACAGCCAGAATTGTCGGAGAAATCTGCTCGCGAATACCTGAAAACATCTGCCTGGGTATGGTGCGCTGTTCAACAGACGCCATTGCGATAACCACGACAACCTCATCAAATGACGTAACAAAGGCAAACAAGGCACCAGAGATAACACCGGGTAATATCAGCGGCAACTGGACCTTGAAAAAAGTCCGCAAGGGAGACGCCCCCATGCTGTAAGCCGCTTGTACCAGGCTGTTATCAAAACCTACCAACGTGGCAGTCACTGTAATAATGACAAATGGTATCCCCAAAAGCGCATGAGCCAAAATGACTCCCGTGTGGGTGTAAGCAAGGCCTAACTCGCTAAATGCGCGGAAAGTTCCGGCAGCCGTTACCACCAAAGGCACAATTAACGGTGAGATCAGAAAAGCCATGATCTTTTTCTTGTAGGGCATTTCAGATCGACTGAGTCCGACTGCTGCCAGGGTGCCAAGGGCGGTGGCGATTATAGTGGCGAAGAAGCCGATGAAAAAACTGTTGCGCATAGACCGAACCCACTGCGCGTTTTTCCACACATCTGCCCACCATCCGCTCGTCGCCTCCGGATTGGCCATACCGTTTGTCAGAATATCTTTGTACCACCGAAGTGAATAGGCCTCAGGGTCAAAGGCAAGCATACCGGGAGTAAAAGAAAAGTATGGCTCTGCGTTAAAACTTAACGGCAAAACGATAAGAATAGGTGCGATCAAAAACACAAAGATCAGGAAGCACAGAAACCTGAAAGTGTAATACCACAGGCGCTCACCCCAACCTGCATATGCTGGAAGTGCCATC
>CALGNZ010000045.1 GCA_937957915.1 uncultured Granulosicoccaceae bacterium
CCCACCTCTCGCAACCGACACACAGATTCGGTGTTGCGGGATCCCTTTAATAAGAAAAATCGTTCTCCAATAGTAGGTAAGCAGCAGATGCACGAAAAACTTGTGCTTTGTCGGGCTGTTCTATGGGCGGCTTCATGAAAACTGCCGGTTTTCGACGGACAGGATCAGAATTGTTGCTGCGGCGAGAGTGGATGTCACCGTGCACAGGCGTGAAGTGACACAGAACAGGCTGGCTGGTATTGCAATTACGCCATGCAACTAAAGCATGCAATTACACGTAGTCGGAGGGCTGCCATAACGCCGTATTTCTGGCGCCACACAGCCTTGCGGCGACGCTGCCATGACACCGCAGCGCTGGTACATTGTTGCGCCACGGCACTGTTGCTCCACGGCACTGTTGCGCTACGGCATAACCGCGACAATTGTCGTCAAACAGGATTGCGAGTGATTATCCCTTGAAATACTTGTCGATAACCTGTTGTACGACCTGTTCGCTCGCAACCGATGTTTCGAATTGCTCCTCAGCGGTCATAATTGCAGAGGCGACCGGAGGCAATGATGGCTTTATACCTATTGCTCTTTCTACCGCCGCAGAAAATTTTGCCGGGTGTGCAGTTTCAACGACAACCGTTTTGCCGTTTAACTGTTTGTGCATTTGCCGGGCGGCATGAATTGCTGTTGCGGTGTGCGGGCAGATAATCTTCTGATGTTGGTCGTAAACGTGCTGCATGGCTGCAAATGCCTCTTCCTCAGAACAGCGTATGGCACTGAAATTAGCATGCAGCGTTGCCATTTCTGACTCAGACAGTGTGTAGCTACTGCTGTTTTCGAGGTTATGTTGAGATTGACTGACAGCGTTACCGTCGCCGTTCTTAATATGCCAGAGTAGTCGCTCAAAGTTACTGGAAACCTGAATATCCATGCTGGGCGATACTGTTTTAACGGTGCGGCTGCTGTGCATGGATCCGCTGTCAAAAAGACGCGGTAATACATCGTTTTCGTTAGAGCTGACAATTAACCGATTAATGGGGGCGCCGAGTTGCCTGGCGATGTAGGCGGCATAGACATTACCGAAGTTGCCTGTTGGCACTACATAGTTGATGCGGTCATCTGGTCCAGTGGATAACTGTCCACTGCTGCGAAAGTAATAAGCGGATTGCAGCAGAATTCGTACAATATTTATTGAGTTAACAGCGGTGTAGCCATAGGATTGCGCGGCCGGGGTCTGGTAGAGTGCTTTTACCAGTCGCTGGCAGTCATCGAAGTCGCCCTCGACCGAGATTGGCAGAACATTCGCCGCGTTGGTGGTTGTCATCTGTCTGCGCTGAAACTCGGACACACCTCCGGCCGGAAACAGTACCACTGCTTTCAGTCGCTCCCGATTGGCGAAGGCAGATACAGTTGCGGCGCCGGTATCGCCGGATGTCGCGCAAAGTACTGTGGCATGGCGATTTTGCTGTGCGAGGTTTTGGTCAATGATCTCTGCCAGTGGCGCCAGCGCAAAGTCTTTGAAGGCGAGTGTCGGGCCATGAATCAACTCCAGTGACCACAGCGAATCACCAAGTTGCGTGAGAGGCGGGCCAACCGGTTTGGCAAATCGATCCATTGCTGTCCGGGTTGCGTCATCGACCAGCCCTGCTGCAAGAGAGTCGGCCCCAAAAAGCGCTAGAATGCGGCTTGCAATCTCGGCATACTCCCCGCTTTTAAGCCGTTCCATGCCTGAGGCATCCACCGTCGGCCATTGTTCGGGAACAAACAATCCACCGTTGCCAGCAGTGCCGCGGGTAAGAAGCTCCGCGAGCGACAGGGATTCATCGCCACCGCGTGTGCTGATGTAATTCAAGGGTTTTTATCTCTGTGCGGGTTATTGTTCAATTTTAGGCGGGAATTCTATCAAGGAATTCGGCGGGCTTTTTAGAATTATTGGTTTGAAGCCAAATTGCAGAGAAAACATAGCAGCGGTAGTTTCGGTGTAACCATCCAACAACAGGAAGAAGGTTTTGAGCGATGATCCGCACAAATTGAAGAACGGCACTGGTGGAGTTAAGAGCGCAGCAGCTGACGCACCCCGTGATGCAGGTGCGCAGGTGCCGGCCGGAGACAAGCCAGCACGCAGTCGCCGTGGACGTCGTTCTGGCCGCAAGCAGTCATCAGGTGGGTGGCAACAGAAACCGTTTGCACAGCCGCGGCGCAATTATCCGGCTGTCGATCTTGCGTCTGCCGAGGCTGTCGAGTTAGTTCATCAGGCATCTCTGCAGCTGTTGGCAGAAACCGGTATTCGTGTGTTGCATGATGGTGCTCGTGCGATCATGAAAAAAGCCGGCGCTGAGGTAGACGAGGAAAATCAACAGGTTCGATTCACGGCCGAGCTAATCGAGCAGAAAATTTCAACGATACCGTCTTCGTTTACGATGCATGCGCGCAATTCAGCGCATAATCTGGAAGTTGGCGGGGACAATCTTTTTTTTGCACTCATGGCCAGCGCGCCGAACTGTTCCTGTCTCGATCATGGCCGTCGCACCGGCAATCAACAGGACTACCAAAACCTGCTTAAGCTTGGTCAAATGCATAACATAGTGCACACACTGGGTGGCTACCCGGTGGAGCCGACTGACATTCATGCGTCGGTGCGCCACCTTGACTGCATAAGAGATTTCTTAACGCTCACGGATAAGTCGTACTGCATCTACTCACTCGGACATGAGCGGGTTGTTGATGCCATCGAGATGACCCGCATCGCGCACGGTCTCAGTGAAGAGGAGCTGCTTGAGCGACCATCACTGTATACGATCATCAACACCAACTCACCGCTGCAGCTCGATATTCCGATGATGCAGGGTATTATCGATATGTCGTCGCGTAACCAACCGGTGGTGATTACGCCTTTTACCTTGTCAGGTGCCATGGCGCCGGTAACAATCCCGGGTGCCCTGGTATTGCAAAACGCAGAGGCACTGGCCGGGTTGAGCTTTAGCCAAATGGTTCGACCCGGTGCGCCGGCAATGTACGGAGGGTTTACCTCCAATGTGGATATGCAGTCGGGTGCGCCTGCGTTTGGAACCCCTGAATACATGCGAGCGCAACATGTTGGCGGGCAGTTAGCGCGTCGCTATCAGGTGCCATACCGCACATCCAATGTCTGCGCGGCAAATACGGTCGATGCCCAGGCTGCTTATGAATCGGTCTTCTCTTTGTGGGGGGCGGTTAACTCTGGTGGCAATCTGCTCATGCATGGTGCTGGCTGGATGGAGGGTGGGCTGTGTTGCTCGTATGAGAAATTAATTCTGGATATTGATCTGTTGCAGATGGTGGCAGAATTTTTAACGCCAATGGATTTCTCTGAAGATGAACTCGGTTTGCGAGCGATAAACGATGTCGGGCCGGGCGGGCATTTTTTCGGCACTGATCACACGCAGGAAAGATTTAAAACGGCGTTCTACGCACCGGTACTCAGCGACTGGCGTAACTTCGAAAGCTGGCAAGAGGCTGGACAGCCAACTGCGATGGAAAAGGCAAACAAGGTATGGAAAGCACGGCTTGCCGACTATGAAAAACCCGCGATGGATGAGGCGCGACACGATGCGCTGATTGACTATGTGGAAACCCGAAAGTCAGCGGGTGGGGTTAAAACTGATTTCTAGTCATACTTGAGTCTGCGTGTTGCGCACGCGTGAATGAAGTAATACGCAAAACTTGTCCTGCAGTAGATTCTGCGGGTGTTATTTTATGGAGTAGTGATGACACAATATAATTCTCGCACCGTAACCGGCTGCGAAGAGTGGTGTACATTCCCCCAGCTTGGGGTACCAGCGATCAAGGCGCGGGTTGATTCAGGCGCGCGAACGTCTGCACTGCATGCGGTTAACATTCAGCCCATCAAAAGAGCGGGTAATCGCTGGGTGTCTTTCGAAGTGCATCCGCTGCAGAAAGATCGCACGACAGTGCTCCGCTGTGAGGCAGAGGTAATTGATCGGCGCGTCGTAAAAAACAGTGGCGGCTATTCTGAGAAACGCTACGTCATTAAAACCAGGTTTCGCCTGGGTGAAAACGAGTGGGATATCGAACTCACCCTGACTAATCGCGACAACATGGGCTACCGTATGCTGTTGGGTCGCGAGGCGATGGGCGACAGAGTGCTGGTTGATCCTTCAGCAAGCTTTTGTCTTGGCGCTCGCACTGAACAGGACATCGAAAAAATCTATGAGAGACACGATAAAAAACACGATGGGCTGACCATTGGTTTGCTGGCGAGCAATCCGGATTTGTATAGCAATCAAAGAATCGTGCAGGCGGGTAAAGAGCGCGGTCACGATGTCCGTTTTTTCGATATTCGCCAGTGTTACATGAAACTCGACGCCGAAGCCCCCGAGGTGCATACCCGTGGTGGCATTATGCTCAACAATCTTGATGCGGTTATACCCAGAATTCGGCCGGCCGTTACGTTTTATGGCTGTGCACTAACACGCCATTTTGAAAGTATGGGTATTCCTGCCTTGAATACTTCACAAGCGGTCAGTCGGTCTCGTGACAAACTCTACTCCTTGCAGTTACTGCTGAAAGAAGGGCTCGATATACCGGTAACCGGGTTTGCTTCTTCACCGATGGACACTGACGATTTAATCGAGATGGTTGGAGGTGCGCCACTCATTATCAAGCTTTTGGAAGGCACACAGGGTCGCGGCGTGGTTCTGGCTGAAACCAGCAAGGCGGCGGAGAGTGTTATCAATGCCTTTAAATCACTCAAGGCAAATTTACTCGTACAGGAGTTTGTTGCAGAGGCAGAAGGCAAAGACCTGCGTCTGTTTGTTGTCGATGGAAAAGTTGTCGCGGCGATGCAGCGCGAGGCCGCTCCCGGTGAGTTCAGAGCCAATATGCATCGTGGAGGTACAGCAACGAAAATTAAGCCAACCCCAAACGAGCGCCGTCTGGCTACCCGTGCTGCCAAAGCGATGGGGTTGCATGTGGCGGGCGTTGATATTATTCGTTCACGACAGGGGCCGCTGCTGCTCGAGATAAATTCATCGCCGGGCCTTGAGGGAATAGAGGAGGTGACAAGCCGAGATATTGCCGGTGATATGATTGCCGCCGTGGAGCGCATGTGTCACTGGAAGAGGGAGCTTGGTGTCTATCAGGAAACCGATGCTTCAGTTGATTGAGTGTTTCTCCCTGCAGCGGCTTATGGATAGAGCTGATCAGAATCAAACTGAAAAATAAGTGTTTAGGCGGTCACCAGAATCGACGATGTTATTTACAAATGGGCAGGCATTGCTATCGCCATGCAAAAGCGGGTTGTGCATAGTGCGCCACCCGGGTTGACCTGCTCAGTAATAACACTTCTCTAAACTGGTAAACCAGTGCTGCTGTCGGGCTGTACACGTTGTGGTCGATGGTTGGTGGGTATATGGAAAACATCGGTGGGGTTTGCGAGTGATCAACCGTCGCAAGCTGGCTTGACATTAACTCTGAAAACGGTATTTCATATACTTTGGCGACTTCGTCGGCATTTATGTTCAACGGATGGTTGCCATCGTTCCAGACCACCACCGGTGAAATAACAAAACCTGATTGGGTATGAAAGTCGTCGAGTCGACCCATCACATTTTTTTCGGGCAGATCCAAACCCAGTTCTTCCGATAGCTCCCTCAATGCTGCCTGAGAAATAGATTCACCCGCGTCTACTTTGCCTCCGGGCAATGCAAGCTGGCCGGCGTGTTTTCTCAATGAGGAACTGCGTAGCGTAATGTATATGCAGGCTTCACCGGTTTTACTGTGTTTTGATACTGCGATTACGACTGCCGCCGGTGTCAGTTCGTTGTTAGTAGAAAAAATAGCTTCAAAGCTGTTGAGCTTTTTCTGAAGGCTCTCTTTTAGCGATAAACTGTGCAGTGTTTTGTTTAATGGTTGATTCATTATGCAGATCTGTTGATTGTTGCGGCACTGCCAGTGTCAGTCATTTTGATATTGAAAACCTCGGCATTGAGATGGTGTAGTTCAGTAAAAACGGTTCATTTAAACCGGGTTCTGCCTAGACCGCAGAATATCCACCATCGACAGGCAGGCAAACTCCCGAGATCATAGCGGCTGCGTCTGACAGTAAAAAAACAATCGGACCGGCACAATCTTCCTCGGTGGCCCATTTGTGCAGTGGCATCGTTTCAAGCAGTGGCCCGCCAATGTCTTCGCGCCCCCAATACCATTCTGACATAGGCGTCATCACCACGGTGGGGTTAACAGCGTTTACCCGAATATTGTATTTACCGAGTTCCAGTGCACAGACCCGCGTCATCGCATCCACGGCACCCTTGGATGATGCGTAAGAGATGTGGCCTGCCAGTCCTACCAGTGAAGCCTGACTTGATACATTGACGATAGCGCCGCCATTGCCGGCTGCAATCATGGATTCGGATGCGTATTTGGTGATCAGCAGCGTTCCTCGGGCGTTGATGTCAATGACCTTGTCGAATACGTTAATGTCGGTTTCCATGGGCGTTGCGATCTCACCGCCCCAGCCGCCGCAATTAACAACACCGTAAATCTCGAGCCCGGAAAGTGCGGATTTGATTTCATCTTCCGATGTCAGATCGAATGACAGTGTCTGGCAGCCTGTGTCAGAACCAAGCTCGGACAGGCGTTCCAGGTTTCGTCCCGCGGCGATGACGTTTGCGCCTTCTTTCATCAGCAATCTGACGGTCGCGGCGCCGATGCCACCGCTTGCACCCGTTACCAGAATTGGTCTGGATCTCAGTCCTGTTTCCATTGCTCTCCCCGCAATTAGCTACATACTCGAAACTAACCCGTCTACTGGTGTAACGCAACGGCCAGACAGTTAAACTGACAACTGGAGTGATAGTGGTATTTTCCGGACAGTCCGGTTACTCTCTATCTCAGTTAGTCTGGAAATCCGGCTGGCAAAAACACATAAAATTTGGAGGAGAAAATGTCCTTAAGAACCATTCTATCCGCGGCGATTGTGAGTACAGTCGCGCTTGCAGGTAGCGCAGTTTCGCAGGAGTTTAGTGGCGTCACAGTCAATGTGCTTACCCGCCCGGGCTATGTCATCGCAGGCCCGCTAATTGAACGTGGCAAAGATTTTGAGAAAATGACCGGCGCTAAAATCGTCGTGACCGAAGTGCCGTTCGCCGAAATCTTCCCGAAAATCCAGAATGACTGGGCAACCGGAACCAACTCCATCGACGTTGGCGTTTTTGCCGCAGGGTGGGGAGTTGAACTCGATGCCGCAGGTCTGCTCGAAGACCTTGACCCGTACATCGCCAAAGATGACAAAATCAAACTCGATGATATCGCACCGTACTTTCGCGAATTCGGACAGAAAGTCGGTGGCAAAACCAAGCTGCTGATGGTCGACGGCGACTTTCAAATGGTCTACTACCGAACCGATATTCTCGCCAACGAGGGCCTTGAGCCTCCGGTTACCTGGGAAGATTATCTGGAAGTAGCATCAAAGATCCACGGCAAAGACATGAATGGCGATGGTGAGCCTGACTACGGTTCGTGTATCTTCAAAAAGCGCAACGCCCAGTCTTACTTCGCGATCCAGACATTTGCCGCACCGATTGTGCAGACCAATGGTACCGCGCAGGGCTTCCATTTTGATAATGCAACCATGAAGCCTCTCATCAACAATGCGGGCTGGAAGAAAGCTTTCGAGCTTTACAAGGCAACAGGCGAATACGGTCCGGCTGAAGAACTCAATATGGACATTGGTGATACGCGAGCGCTTTTCAAAGCAGGGCGTTGCGGTCTTCTGGTTGAATGGGGTGATCCGGGTACGCTACAGCTTGCTGATGACGCAACATCGATCAAAGGAAAGCTCTATGCAGTAGGCGCGATAGGCTCTCGTGAGGTGCTTGATCGTGAAACAGGCGAACTGGTGCCTGTGACTGCCGAGTCTGCTCCTCATTCGGTTGATGGTGTGAACTTCGCACCGTTTGCTGCTTTCGGTGGCTGGGCCGGTGCAGTCAACAAAGGTGCGGACGAAAAAACAAAGGCTGCTGCCTATGCGTTTCTGTCGCACATGAATCAGCCAGAGCAATCAGGTGTTGATGTCACCATTGGTGAAACCGGATACAACCCGTATCGAGTTTCACAACTGGAAAATATTGATCTGTGGGTTGAGGCCGGTATGCCAAAGCCTCTCGCCGAAAACTATCTTGGTGCAATTAACGCCGCGCTGGCAAACCTTAATATGGCTTCAGACATGAAGATCCCCGGCGCTCAGCAGTACACCGGGGTAGTGCTGGATACTGAGCTTGCCCGCTACCTTGCCGGCGAAATATCGGTGGATGAAGCACTGGCCAACATTGAAGAAGGTTGGGAGGAAATCACCGAGGACTTCGGTCGAGATGAGCAGGTTGAGGCACAAGGCCTTGCGCTTGGTTCAAAATAGACTCCTGGCTTAAGAATCAATAAAGAGGTTATGCCTTCTTATAACGACGAGCGCCAGCCGGAAGCCCTTCTGGCTGGCGCAACCAGGCGAGACCGTTTCAGCGAGTGGGTCGAC
>CALGNZ010000046.1 GCA_937957915.1 uncultured Granulosicoccaceae bacterium
ATTGGTTGTGCGCGACAATAATCAATACACGGTTAGATTAATTACTCTGTATGGACGGTGTCGCTATTGGTACCGGTGTTCGGACCGGAGTTGATATGCTGCAATTACGGTTGTGCCTGCGAGACCGGAATAAAAGATAGAAGTCTGATAACACTAATAGAGTGCTGGTCCTTTTTTAGACCTTACCAATTTTTGGTGTCGGGACTTCTATTAATTATCTTCAGCCCATGACGAGTTGGTGCGCTTCGCACCACTCAGCACACCCTACCATTCCGCACTACAGTTTTACTGGCCGATGTACGTGACTTTCCATCGTAGGGTGTGGTGAGAGGAAACGAACCGCACCGCACCACATCGTACCAGACCGCACTGCACCAGACCGACCCACTAATCACACCACAGCATCAACCCACACTCTCTCGCCGCGGGGCGTAATCTCCTATGATTCTTTAACCCTGCTAACATATTCACCCGAACGGGTATCAATTTTGATCATCTCGCCCTCTTCAACAAACAGCGGCACTTTGACCACAGCACCGGTTTCCAGCGTTGCTGGCTTGTTGCCGCCCTGCGCTGTGTCGCCACGAACGCCCGGGTCTGTTTCGGTGATTCTCAGCTCGACGAAGTTGGGCGGAGTGACAATCAGTGGCTCGCCGTTCCACAGCGTAATTTCACACATATCCTGTTCTTTCAGCCAGTCTTTGGCGTCAGCTACCGCGCTCTCACCAGCGCCGATTTGATCGTAGCTGACCGGGTTCATGAAATACCAGAACTCACCATCGGCATAGAGGTACTGCAATTCTGTGTCGATGACGTCAGCCGCTTCTACGGACTCACCGGATTTAAACGTCTTTTCAACCGTGCGGCCGGTTTTCAGGTTGCGCACTCTGACGCGACTGAATGCCTGCCCTTTTCCCGGCTTGACGAACTCATTTTCGACGATGGTGTAGGGATCGCCGTCGAGCATGATTTTCAAACCGCTCTTGAACTCGTTGGTGCTGTAATTGGCCATGAATTGATTACCTGAGGAATTGATTGCCTGCTGCAAACGCCGCAAGTATAGCGGGTGAAGGGCAAGTCGGGCCAATGGAAAACGAACTTAGCCTGCGCAGAACAGAAAAAGGGCCGCCAGGCGACCCTTTTTCTGCGGTTTAGCAACAGCCAACGGTTACCGCCTGTGACTGTTCCGGCTTGTTACCCCAAAATCTACCGACGATTCAGCAGCCCTGAACGGTGCAGGTAGTAAAGCAATGTCATGATTGAAGCAATCGCAGAGGCCAGATAGGTCAGAAATGCTGCATTCAACACCCTGCCCGCTCCGACGACCTCATCGGACGTGACAATACCTGCATTGACCATCGCTGTTTTAGCTCTGGCACTGGCGTCCCACTCTACCGGCAGCGTCACTACCGAAAACAGCACGGCAGCACCGAACAGTGCGACACCCAGCAATACCACCGGTGTGCCGAGCGCCGGCGCCATGCTCATCAGCATCATGCCAACCATCAGCACAGGCATCGACATTTTGCTCGAGATATTGGTGACCGGAACCAGCTTTGAACGCATCTGCAGAAATTTGTACCCGGTCGCGTGTTGCAGTGCATGACCGGCCTCGTGGCAGGCAACGCCGATCGCAGAAATGGAGCGAGCATTGTAGACCGGCTCTGACAACCGCAGGGTTTTGTCTCGTGGATCGTAGTGGTCGCTCAAACGACCGGCCACCGGCTCGATACGGCAATCGTGCACACCGGCACGCTCAAGCATCAGTTTAGCGGCTTCGGCGCCGGTCATGTTTTTCGCCGTGCCCACCGTCTCGTACTTGCTGAAGGTTTTTTTAACCATCATGGACGCGAGGCCCGATAACACCATGCCAGGCAACATCACCATTAGCATATACCCCATGTCAAATCCCATCATGTACTCGTCTCCAATAGGTTTATTTTATTTTAGCAGGCAGGTTAAACATCGGACGCCCGGTCAGAGCGCAATTGGCGATTGATCGACCTGCTCGTACAAAAGCCAAAAGCAGCGTTGTTGGATCAAGTCTGCCAGCAACGGCATACCACTCAACTCGTCGCCCGGGCCGTTTCTCAATCTCCGGTGCGTCGTGCCGCGAGCCAACGGATCGATAATCACCGGTCTGTGGCTGTTTTCGATGGCACCCGCCTTTATTGAGAATATGGCGTTGCCCGGCTGCATCTCAAGCAATGCCATGTTTTTTAACACTTATCTATTCTTACCATTCAAGGCTGTTTGGCCGGTCGCACCGCATTCCGCCGGCTCACAGCAGCCTTTTCACACCTGCGCCTGCAAACTACTATCAACCCGACAGGAACCGGGCAACCCGACAGGAACCAGGCGCCACGCAACAGCCAGGGCAGCAGGGTTCTGCCGCAGTTCTACTTAACAGCACCTCTCAGCAATACGCCTACTCAACAATAACCTGCGCAACCTTTTGAAATCCTCTGGGCAGGCTGCTGCCACGTCTGCCGCGCTCACCAATGTATTCCTTGATGTCCTTGTAGCGCAGCGTGGTGTGGCGCTTGCCACTCACTATTTTAAGCGTATTTTTTGGCCCCATGACTCTGACGGCCTGCAAGAATACGCGGTCTTTGCCGGTCGTCTTGGGGATGCCCAGAATTTTATTGCCTTTACCCTTGGTGAGTTCCGGCAGCTCAGTTGCCGGAAATGCCAGCAGCTTGCCATCCGATCCAATCGCAATCACCAGATCCGATTCCGGCTGACTCACTCGCTGCGGTGGCAGCACCATCGAATCAGCGGGCACGCTGAGCACCGCCTTGCCGCTCTTGTTTCTGCTGATGGTGTCTCCCAGTTTGCCGATAAAGCCATAACCACTGGTTGTCGCAAACAAAAAGCGCGCTTCGTCATCGCCCATCATGACACCGACAAACGTGGCACCATCAGGTGATTTAACCCGTCCGGACAGCGGCTCGCCCAAACTGCGTGCAGACGGCAGGCCGTGTGCGGCTACCGCATAGACTCTTCCGGTTGAATCAATAAAGAGGGCAGAATGATTACTGCGACCCCGCGCTGAATCCTGAAAACTGTCACCGGACTTGTAATTCAGGCCCAGCGGATCAACCTCGTGGCCTTTTGCCGCTCTGACCCAACCCTTCTCAGACAGCACCACTGTTACCGGCTCACTTGGAATCAGGTCACTGGCACTCATGGCCTGTGCGGCGTCACGGCTGACAATTGGCGAACGGCGATCATCGCCATAGGTCTCGGCGTCTTCACGCAGCTCTTTTTTCAGCAGGGTTTTCATGCGGCGCTCAGAACCCAGGGTTTTTTGCAGCCCGTCGCGCTCTTCCTCAAGCGCTTTTTGTTCATCGCGGATTTTCATTTCCTCGAGCCGCGCCAGATGCCGCAACTTCAGCTCAAGAATCGCTTCTGCCTGCTCGTCAGACAGGGCGAAGCGCTTGATTAACACTGGCTTGGGTTCATCGTTGTTACGGATGATCGCGATAACTTCGTCGATATTCAGAAACGCGATCAGCAAACCTTCGAGAATATGCAGGCGTTTCTCGACTTTCTCCAAACGCCACTGCAACCTGCGCCGGACCGTTTCCAGGCGAAAGGTCAGCCATTCCCTGAGCATGGTGCTCAGATTCTTCACCTGCGGACGACCGTTAATCCCGATCACGTTCAGATTCACGCGGTAGGTGCGCTCAAGATCGGTAGTGGCGAACAGATGGCCCATCAGCGATTCGATATCAACCCGATTACTGCGTGGCACAATGACAAAGCGCACAGCCTGCTCGTGATCAGACTCGTCGCGCAGATCTTCCACCATTGGCAGCTTCTTGGCCTGCATTTGCTGAGCAATTTGCTCCATGATGCGCGCACCCGACACCTGATGCGGCAATGCGTTGATGACAATCGAACCTTCTTCAACCCGATACACCGCACGCATGCGAACGCTGCCGTTACCGGTTTCATAAATCTTGCGCAGTTCTTCCGGCTGGCTAATTACCTCGGCGGAGGTCGGGTAATCAGGGCCGCTGACAAATTCCATCAGCTCTTCGACGCTGGACTTGGGCTTTTCGAGCAGATGCACACAGGCATTCACCAGCTCATGCAAATTATGCGGTGGAATATCCGTCGCCATGCCGACAGCGATGCCGGTTGTGCCATTGAGAAGCACGTGCGGCAATCTTGATGGCAACAGGGTTGGCTCCTGCATCGTGCCATCGAAATTCAGCTCCCAGTCAACTGTGCCCTGCCCCAGCTCCTGCAGCAGCATTTTTGCAATACGCGATAAGCGGGCTTCGGTGTAACGCATAGCGGCAAACGATTTGGGATCGTCGGGTGAACCCCAGTTACCCTGCCCATCAATTAGCGGATAGCGATACGAAAACGGCTGCGCCATCAGCACCATTGCCTCGTAGCAGGCTGAATCGCCGTGCGGGTGAAACTTGCCAAGCACGTCGCCAACGGTACGGGCGGATTTCTTGTGTTTTGATGTGGCAGACAGACCCAGCTCTGACATCGCGTAGATGATTCGTCGTTGCACCGGCTTCAGTCCATCACCTACGTGAGGCAGAGCACGATCGAGAATCACGTACATCGAGTAGTCGAGATAGGCCTTTTCCGTGAATTCACTGAGGGGCTGTTCTTCCATATTGTCAAACAGCGGCGGCAGCTCGTCGGTCATTGATTTGTTTGTCCCGAAGGTAGGTAACGGCTTACACCATTGCTATGGCGGTGATCTGCCAGGTAAGCATCGTGGCTCAACCGGCTAAGGACTGCTGGTCAGCCCGTGATTGCAACCCGCTATTCTACCGCGCCAGATACCATGACGGCCAGCGTTCACTCATCAAGGTCGTTACCAGAGGGGAAAACCGATTTCCGCTCCAGCCCCGACCAGCGAACAGTTAATAAAAAAAACTGCTCTCGCCGCTTTCCTCAGACCGCGCTAAGCCACTGAATACTAACCCGCATGGTTGAACCATCTCCGCAGAGTTTTCAATCGAAGTTAAAACAACCTCAATTTAATTCTCAAGAAATCCCAGCCCGCGTCGTTAACCCGGTTCGCAACTTGGAGGGCACACCAAAAAGTTGTAACGAATTAATAATTACTTGGAAACTTTGGGGCAATAATTATGAACGGTCACAAGAACCGTAAGCCCGGGTCGATTGGGCGTGAGAACCTTCTGAGACTGGCAGTATCGGCAGCTATAATCACTCTTACCGCTTGCGGCGGTGGTAGTGGCGACAGCGAAGAAAACTGGCTTGATCTATCGAACCTGCAGGGCAACGAACCATCAATAGGCGCTGCAAATGCTGCTGGCCTGGTCGTTGAAACTGACGTCGCCGAGACCACCGCAGGTGAGCCAATCACCGTCGCGGTACTCAGCAACGACAGCTTCAATTCCGCTGACAGAATGCGCATCATAGGTGCACCTGAAAACGGTACGGCCGAACTTTTGCCCACTGGCGAGTTGCAATACACCGCCAATGAAGATTTCGAAGGATCGGATTCTGTAGACTACGTATTAGTAGATGCAGAAGGCAATGAAGCAACAGGCACGTTGTACCTCTCTGTTCTCTGCAGCACCTGCGATATCGCACCGGTTGCGGCAACACATGCACCAGGCGGCGAGCCCTACTGTGTGGTCGACGTATCCGACCCCGACGGTGACGGCTTTGGCTGGGAGAATGACGAGTCATGCGCAGTCAGAGGCGCTAACGATGGCGGCGGGTTCGCAGCGAAAGCAGACTCCTTCGACATTGCAGCAGGCTCCGTCAAGACGGTATCGCCACTGCGCAATGATACGATCGCTGATCGTGCAAATGTAACGTTTCAGGTAGATACACAACCGACTGCAGGTTCTCTGCTGGCTGTAGAAGCTGGTTTGCTGGTTTACTCAGCACCGGCCGACTACACCGGAACCGACCAGATTTTGTACAGCATTACCGATGCCTCGGGTAACTCGTCTTCAGCGAGTATCGACTTCAATGTTGCCTGCGAAGGCTGCATTGACTACCAGGCACTGCGTTTGAGCTGGCCTGCCAATCCTGAAGGCGAAGCTATAGATGGTTATCGTGTGTTCTTCGGACCGGACGAAAACACGCACACCGCATCACTGTTGAGCGAGCTTTCTGCTACCGCCTTCTCTGATGACGGGCCAAGTGTTGTCTACGACCTCGCATCAGACCTGAATGTGTCAAATCAGGAAGGCGGTTGCTTCCGCATACAGGCATACCGAGGCGCTGAAGTGTCTGAAAAATCAGAACCAGCCTGTTTCACCAAAGGCTAAATCTGTAAAAGCTGTAGACGGGCTGGTGCGAATCAGCCCGGTAGTAAAAGATAATAAGAAGAAGAAAAGTAAGTCGAATACGAAAGGCATGAGCACCGGCCAGGGTGCAAGACTGCTAATAAAAAAGCTGTCTAATAATAATACGACAGTATTCTCCGCCAAGCGCTTTTGTTAGCGCACTTAAACGGGGTGGTGCAAATCGCCCCGTTCTTTTTAACACCAATCACTCTTCCACAGCACGTATGGAACTTGAGTGTCATTGATTTCCGGTTGACGCGGACCATGCGGTAGCACATCATCGCGCGTCGACTTGCAGATTACGCGCTGCAATTTTCGCGGAGTAACCCGTGTCAAATGAAACTGCGGTAGAAATAAATTCAAACTTCGATGTCCCTGTTGTGGTCGTCAGTCGTTTCGACGAGGCGGATTCGAGCGACATCACCGGATCCACAGAGCCCTCCGAGCGAGACGCACAAACGCTTGAAGAGCCTGAAATCATTCTCGAGCGAACGGCGCAAAATCCCCCCAGAATCACTTCATTGTGTCGATTGCAAAAGGGCCAGTCGCTGACTCTGCACAAAGACACTGGCAGCATCGAAGCCCTCGTGTTATCGGGCACATGCAATAACAAACAGTCGCTGTACGATCGGGGCAGCTATCTGCGCTTTCCAGTGGGCGTTGAGCTGCAAAGCAAGGATGGTTGTATCCTGTTTGTAAAACAGAATCAGTTTATGGATGGCGATGACGGGCAGCGCCATATATCAATCTATGACGATCAAAACTGGATGCCCGGCCCTGTCGATGAAATGCTCATCAAACCACTCCATGTCTTCGGTGGCGAAAGCATCATGGTGCTGCGCTGGAAACAGGCTTGCGAATTTCGCCCCAACCTCAATCCAAATGGTGAAGAAATTCTGGTACTCGACGGACTGTTACAAAACCGCGACCACCTGTACCGGCCACTGAGCTGGATCCGCAACCCGGTGCCTGACTGGCGCGACTGGCACGGCAGCACAGATACCTATCTGTACTACAAGAGCGGGCACTTTCCAAAGCAGCAATAGCGTTGTTGGCCGCGCGCATAGCTACCGGCCTGCCTATTTATCTACTTATCTATCACCGCTGAGTTATGCCAGGGGGACTCGACAGGGTAGACTGCCGGCACCGTTTCTCTACAATGCACCCATGACAAATGCACCTCTGACACACATTAAACGTTACTGCCATGTCGGCTGACACGGCCATAGACACGTCTCAGTTTCGCCAGCAGGTTATCGACTGGGCAACTGAACTAGGCTTTGCCAAAACCGGATTCACCAACACCGAGTTGGGTGAACATGAAGCACGCTTGCTCAATTGGCTTGCCTGTGGCTATCACGGTGAGATGTCGTACATGCAGCGTCATGCTGATCTTCGATTGAAGCCAGCAGATTTGCACGACGGCACGATCAGTATTATTTCCGTTTGCATGAACTACTATCCGGAGCAGACAACTGATCCATGGCAGATCATAGAAGACCCGACACTGGGCTATGTCTCTCGCTATGCACTGGGTCGCGACTATCACAAACTCATGCGCAAACGCCTGCAGGCTCTGGCCCGTAAAATCGAAACACACACGGGCGCATTTGGTTACCGGGCATTTGTTGACAGTGCGCCCGTAATGGAGAAAGCACTTGCCCAGCAGGCCGGACTAGGCTGGATTGGTAAAAACAGTAATCTGTTAAACCGCGAGGCAGGGTCCTGGTTTTTTCTGGGTGAGCTCTATACCAATCTGCCATTGCGAGCCGATACCGATGTGCCCATTGATCATTGTGGCAGTTGTACCGCCTGTATTGATATATGCCCGACTCAGGCAATTGTAGAACCCTATGTGGTCGATGCGCGGCGCTGTATTTCCTATCTTACTATCGAACTGCGCGGCAGTATTCCGGTTGAACTGAGGCACCTGATCGGCAATCGAATCTATGGGTGTGATGACTGCCAGCTCATTTGCCCGTGGAACAAGTTTCTGCAACAAACCTGTGAACAGGATTTTTCTCCGCGCAATGATCTGGACAGCAGTTCATTGCTTAGTCTGTTCAACTGGACTGAACAGGAATTTCTGGATCGCACTCTGGGCTCCGCCATCAGGCGTATCGGTTACGAATGCTGGCTGCGAAATATAGCAATTGCGATGGGCAACGCACCGCATGATCAGGCGATCAAAGATGCACTGCAGTCACGATTGCAAACGGCTACTGAACTGGTGAAAGAACATATTATCTGGGCGCTGCACCAACAGATGGCAACACAAAGCACTTCCAGTTAGCAACTGACAGGTAACGCAACTCAATTACCACGCGCTTTGATCCTCGCCAGTTTTTCCGCAATTTGAATTTCCAGCCCACGATCAACCGGTACATAAAACTGCTGGTCCGATACGCTGTCTGGAAAAAAACGTTGCCCACTTGCCAGCCCATCACTTTCATCGTGATCGTATCGGTACTCTTTGCCGTAACCCAGATCTTTCATAAACGCCGTTGGCGCATTGCGCAGATGATCAGGCACTGTTGCATTACCATGCTCCTTCACAAACTGCATAGCGCTGCCGTAGGCTCGGTAGCTGGCATTGCTTTTGGCAGCACAGGCCAGATAGATAATTGCCTGCGCTATCGCCAGCTCTCCCTCCGGACTGCCAAGGCGCTCATACACCGACCATGCATCCAGTGCGAGGTGCAGGGCTCGCGGGTCAGCATTGCCTATATCTTCTGAAGCCATGCGAACTGCGCGTCGGGCAATATACTGAGGGTCGCAGCCGCCATCAAGCATTCTGCAAAACCAGTACAACGCTGCGTCCGGATTACTGCCTCTGACCGACTTGTGCAACGCCGAAATCTGTTCATAAAAAATGTCACCGCTCTTGTCAAAGTGACGCAGGGAATCGCGGGTGACTTCCGCAATGGTGGCATCGGTCAGTTGCACGACACCGTCATCATTGGCTACCGCTACATCAGATGCCAGTTCCAGCAGCACCAGCATACGGCGCGCATCACCGTCTGCAGCCTGAGCGAGCTTGCCCAGCACATCGTCAGTAGCTGTGATTTTCCGCGCCCCCAGACCCCGCTCACTATCAGTCAGTGCGGCTTTTGCAATCGCACAGATATCCACCAGCTCAAGGCCTTTTAATATGTATACACGCACCCGAGACAACAGCGCGTTGTTCAGGGCAAAAGACGGATTTTCAGTGGTGGCACCAACGAAGTAAAACGTACCATCTTCAATATGTGGCAGAAATGCATCTTGCTGAGACTTGTTAAAGCGATGTACCTCATCAACAAATAATATTGTGCGGCTGCCACTTTCACTGAAGGTGTTACGAGCGTTATCTACAGCCGCTCGAATGTCTTTTACGCCGGATAGCACCGCAGACAGACTGATAAAATTCGCATCGCACTGCGCGGCTATGATTCTCGCAAGTGTCGTCTTGCCAGTGCCAGGTGGCCCCCAAAAAACCATCGAATGCAGCAATTGTTTTTCTATTGCACTGCGCAGGGTGCTGGTTGCTCCGAGCAAATGCGTTTGGCCGAAAAACTGCTCCAGCGATTGTGGACGCATTCGGTCTGCAAGCGGGGCGGCGAGATGTGCGTCTGTTTCTACGGATGCCGCGGTCCTGGTGCCGGCTTTACCTGAACGTGCTCGTTCGGATCCGCCAGTGCCCTCATCGCCAATTAATGTGAATTGCTCGCTCATACAGGCACTGTATCAAACCTGCACACTGATTGGCATTGGTAACCCGGCGGGCAGGCACACCAACCAGTCGGCTAACTAATTGGTTACCTTGCGCTCTTCAAAAGTGATTTCGCGACTCGGATTGGCCGTATCAGCTTGTGGCGCCTCGTCCGCGGCAGGCGGAGTGGCAGGTTCCATTGAGCTACCAGCAGAGGTTTCAGTTTGCAGCGCCGGGTCTGTGGACCGCAACTCGTCGCCACCGAGCAGATCTTCATCCGAGTTAGGCACCGGGTTTTGCTTGATCGCGCTGGATTCTAAAGGCGCGGACTCTACAGGAGCAGACTCTTCTACGCCAGGTGCGCCAGGTGCGCCAGGCGCGACAGACGCGGGCACCAGCGTCACATTCTCCTGCAACGCGGGATCCTGCGACTCGGGATTTTCCGACCCAGAGATGGAAATATCGTCGAGTAGAGGGTCGGTGTCTTCCTCCAACAATGGATCGGACTCCAGCGTTGGCTCGCCAGCGGGCAGATCTGCCGGCGCGTCAGTATCAGAGGACTGCGATGTTGAAACCCCGGACTCGTCCACTGGTGAATCATCTCGTAGCAGATCATCCTGACTTTCAGGCACTCCACCTTCACCAACAACGTCGACACCCTCTGGCACGACAAAAGTGAACTGATCGCTGTCCAGTGCAATATTTTTTTCAAACTGCGAAAACACAATCTGTGTAGCCTGATCAAAGTTATCACGCAACTCCATTGCGTGTAGTCCGTCGCCATCCAGTGCAATAAAAATCTCGTTAAAATCAGTATCGCTTACGAGTGGTTGCAGCTGAAACCACTCCAGATCATCTTTCTTTCCCAACTCTTCAATAACGAACTCATTTTCAATATCTCGCTGCCCGCTTAGCAATCCGATAGGCGCGCTGCCGAGCGTAGTTGACTGAGGCTGTTTGGTAACTTGCTTTATCTCCTCGTCGTACACCCACAGGGTTAATCCATCGGCTACGATTACCTGATTGACGGGCGCATCGTAGGTCCACTTAAAGCGGCCTGGTCTGGCCAGTACCACTACACCGGTTGACTCCTGCAACACAACAGAGTCAGCATCGTAGACAGTCTGTGTGAAATTCGCGCTAAAAGACTTCAGGTTTTCACTGAAATCAAGCAACGCGTTAGAAGCCAGTGCTGACATCGGTGCGCCTAGCAACGATGCTCCCAACAACAGGGCTGCCATCGTTACGCGCAACAGGGAAGAGATTTTTATCATCATGATTAAAGTTCGACTGGTGGTGCTGCAATCACTTCGCGAGAGCCGTTGTGCTGTACCGCACTAACCACTCCGGCGGCTTCCATATCTTCGACAATCCGTGCCGCTCGGTTGTAGCCGATTTTTAATCGCCTTTGAACATAGGATATTGATGCCTTACGGGTTTCGGTGACAATGGCAACTGCCTGATCATACAGAGCGTCCCTTTCACCATCAGCGTCATCTTCACTGGCCATGCCCGGCAAGGGTAACGTCGACTCCTGCAGGATTTCGTCAACGTAGACTGCGGTGCCTGATTCCTTCAGCCAGCTAACGACACTGTGAACCTCATGGTCATCAACAAATGCCCCGTGCACACGCTCGGGCTGTGCAGTACCGGGTGGCAGATAGAGCATATCGCCATGACCCAACAGGGTTTCAGCACCGCCCTGATCAATAATGGTTCGCGAGTCTATTCGAGACGATACCTGAAACGCCATACGGGTTGGAATATTCGCTTTGATAAGCCCGGTAATAACGTCAACAGAGGGACGCTGTGTCGCCAGCACCAGATGAATACCTGCGGCACGCGCCTTTTGCGCTATACGCGCAATTAACTCTTCGACTTTTTTACCAACCACCATCATCATGTCGGCAAATTCATCAACCACAACAACAATAAACGGTAATGTTTCCAGCAGAGGCGCCGGTGCAGATGGATCCAGTGCCTCTTCCGGCTTGTACAATGGATCCGATAGTGGCTCTCCGGCTTCCTGTGCCGCCAATACCTTGGTGTTATAGCCGGTAATATTTCTTACCCCTAACGACGCCATTAACCGGTAACGCCTTTCCATCTCGCCGACACACCAGCGCAGCGCGTTGGCAGCCTCTTTCATATCGGTGACAACCGGTGCCAGTAAATGTGGAATACCTTCATAGACGTTGAGTTCGAGCATCTTCGGATCGATCAGAATTAACCGCACCTGATCCGCAGTAGCCTTGTACAACAGGCTAATCAACATTGCATTAACAGCAACTGACTTACCCGAACCGGTGGTACCCGCAACCAGTAAATGCGGCATTTTTGCCAGATCAGCCACTACCGGCAACCCGCTGATATCCTTACCCAGTGCAATGGCCAGTGGCGACTTCGTTTGCTGGTACTTGCGCGATTGCAGTATCTCGGTTAATTGCACAATCTCGCGATCTTCGTTTGGAATCTCCAGACCGATTGTCGATTTACCCGCGATTACCTCGACAACACGAACACTCATCACTGACAGAGACCGTGCAATGTCTTTCGACAGGTTAGTGACCTTACTGACTTTAAGCCCCGGCGCTGGCAACACCTCGAATCGGGTAACCACCGGACCAGGGTGCACTTCGACGACTTCAATCGAGACATTGAAATCAGCCAGCTTGGTCTCGAGAAGGCGCGATAAATTTTCCAGTGATTCCTTTGAATAGCCTTTGCGGATACCCACGATGGCATCGAGCAGTTTTACCGGAGGAATTTCGCCACCCGGTATCTTGGGTCGCTCGCGTTCAAACAGCTGGAATTGTTTTTCTCGCTCCGTCGGTGGCGTTACCGGATCCGGGGTAGCGGGCCGATCGGTAATATTGATTTTCTTGTCTGACTTCGCCGCAGAAGGCGCAACAACCGGAGCTGGCACGGCAGCGGCCAGAGGCACCGCGGGAACAGAAACTATGACGTCGTCATCGACAACCGGCGGGGCAACTATTCTCGGATCTTTACGCTTCTGTTGGCCGGCAGGATCGGGGGCGGTACCAGCAGCACCTGCTGTAGTAGCGGCCTCATCTTCGATCAGCGCCTGTTCGATCTCGCGAGCTTCGGCCAACTCGCGCTCGGTGCGAACCCGACGCTTTAGCTTACGCGCCTCAAGATAGGTCAGATAGTCGCCGAAGCGGTGCCAGGTCTGTACCAGAAATACTCGCAATCTGACCGCGCTTTGCAAAGTCCACTGCCCGGTTCGCTCGACAATGGAAAACCAGGATATTCCGGTGATAAATGTAATTGACCCGAGAAACAGTGCCAGCAGAATCAGCGTGGTGCCCAGCGTATTGATCACCCGCACCATGTTGCCGGCAACCCAGGTACCGAGTACGCCGCCACCATTGGTGCCAATCGGCAAATCGCCTCGATGCACAAAGAAATGCAGATCCGCTAATCCGCAGGCCGTAAAGAGCAGCAGCACCAGCCCACCCAACCGGGCAAAGGCCAGTACCGGGGCGGTGACTTCTCTGCTGTCTCGGAATGCGTTCCAGCCAATAATGGCGAGGGCAACAGGTAACAAATAGCCGACGTAACCAAACAGGAACATCGTGATATCGGCAAACCAGGCGCCAAAAATTCCACAGGCATTGCGTACCTGGCCATAACCCCCCGTGTGAGACCAGCCCGGGTCACTGACATGAAAAGTCAACAGTGCGATAAGCATCAGGATGGCAACAACTGCAACCAGAATAGCGGTTACCTCACGCAAACCGCGGTGCACCAGCGACAGCGCGCGCGCAGACAACTCGGCTTCCATGGGTGTTTTTACGCTGCGCCCGAATTTGGGGGAATTCCCCAGTATCGAGCTGATGCCGCCCGCACTGGAATCCTGATTTCTGCTGGAAGTGGTTGAAGCGCGCCGGCCTGAGCCGCTGCCAGAAACACGCGAAGCGGCAGCTTTACTCTTCGGCTTCGCTTTGCTTTTGGCCGCCGTGGACCCTGCTGCCTTACCAGTTGCTTTGCTGCGCGTCGCAGGCTTGGTTGATGATGCGCGTCCGGGGCGTGTTGTTCGCCCGCGAGCAGCTTTAGAGGCAGCGGCTTTGGAAGTCAAAAGTAATCCGGTTTTAAAGAGAGTAGTCGCATCGCACTGATGTTTAACGTGGTTACACCACAAATAACCCCGGCATCATTGCCCGCAGGGACAGCTCAGCACCGGGCTCCACCGATCTCGGTAAAGCAGCCACGGTCAGCACTCGACAGGCACTTGTTATTCTGGTTGCCCGGTAAATAATGCTCTGCCCAATGGCGCCTTGCACCTTATGCGTTGCGAACTGTCATAGTACAATCCCGAGCTGACCTTCTATGGTAAGCCGTCTGTCCACGCTGCAACAGTGGTGTGGTGGGATTGTCATGAATTATTCAAATTTTCCTTTTTACCGGAAGTCCCTATGATCAATGATGCAATGAAGCACAAGGCATGTAACTAATGAGCAACGACAGCAAACACTGCAAACTACTGATTTTGGGCTCTGGCCCCGCCGGGTATTCGGCCGCCGTATACGCTGCCCGCGCCAATTTGCAGCCGGTGCTGGTCACCGGGGTCGAACAGGGCGGGCAATTGATGACCACAACCGATGTGGACAATTGGCCAGCCGACGACCAGGGTGTGCAGGGTCCGGAGTTGATGGAGCGATTTCGCAAGCACGCTGAACGATTTGAAACTGAAATCGTGTTCGACCACATCAACACAGTGGATTTCAGCAAACGACCATTTACGCTCACCGGCGACAGCGCAACCTACACCTGCGATGCGCTGATAATCTCAACCGGTGCCAGCGCCAGATACCTCGGTTTGCCATCTGAAGAAGCCTATAAGGGCAAAGGTGTGTCTGCCTGTGCAACCTGCGATGGCTTTTTCTACCGCGACCGTCGTGTGGCTGTCATTGGCGGTGGTAATACCGCTGTTGAGGAAGCGCTCTATCTATCCAATATCGCCTCCGAAGTAGTTGTCGTGCACAGACGCGATGAGTTGCGCGCAGAAAAAATTATGCAAAAGCATTTGTTCGAAAAAGCAGACGCCGGCAAAGTCAATCTCAAGTGGAACCACACGCTCGACGAAGTTCTTGGCGATGACAGTGGCGTCACTGGTATGCGAATCAAAAGCACCACTGATGACAGCTCGGAAGACATTGATCTGCACGGTGTATTTATCGCAATCGGACACACGCCCAACACAGGAATATTCGAGGGACAACTAGACATGGCCGGCGGTTATATCAAGGTAAAAAGCGGCACAGACGGCAACGCCACCGCCACCAGTGTAGAAGGGATATTTGCAGCCGGGGACGTTATGGATCATATCTACCGACAGGCGATAACCTCTGCAGGTACCGGCTGCATGGCGGCCCTTGACGCTGAGAAATACCTGGATGCACTCAATCTCGCGCCAGCCGTTAGCCAGACTACCAAAGCCTGACGGTGCAGATAGAGGTATGCGACTCGATCGCAAAAACCACAGCGGCCGAGTGGAATTTACTGACGGACGGCAGCAACCCGTTCGTTCGCTACGAGTTTCTGAGCGCGCTCGAGAACAACAAGTGCGTTGACGCCGAGCATGGCTGGCATCCGTGCCACCTGATGATGAAAGATGGCGATGCACTGATTGCAGCCGCCCCTGCATACCTCAAAACCCACTCGTATGGTGAGTTTGTATTCGACTGGGCATGGGCAGAGGCATACGAGCGCCATGGTGCGACTTACTATCCCAAGCTAATCAGCGCAATACCCTTTACACCGGCCACCGGCCCAAGACTGCTGGTGGCCGACGGGCAGGATCGCAAGCACTGCACCGAAGCGCTGATGAGTGCAGCAGTTGCGCTGTGCCAGCAACAGAACTTCTCCAGTGCGCACTGGTTGTTTCCAACCGCTGAAGAAGCCCAGGAACTGGAACAGGGAAACTACATGTTGCGGATGGGCTGTCAGTACATCTGGTCGAACGATAGCTACACTGATTTCGAGGATTTCCTGTCACGCTGCACCTCTAAGAAGCGCAAGAACATGCGTCGAGAACGCAAGCGGGTGCAGGAACAGGGCGTCACGCTGCAACTCCTGCACGGTAAAGAATTGAAGTCCGAAGACTGGCAACAAGTGATGCAGTTTTATCTGGACACATTTAGCCGCAAGTGGGGCAACCCGACACTGAACCATGGATTCTTCAGCGAGATTGGCCAGTCGATGGGTGACGACGTCATTATTGTATTCGCAAGCTTTGAAGGGAAACGCGTCGCCTGCTCCGTTATGCTCAAAGGCACTGACACTCTCTATGGGCGCTACTGGGGTTGCGCCGAGGAGTTTCACAGCCTGCACTTCGAGGCTTGCTACTATCAGGGCATAGATTACTGTATCGCCAACGGACTAAAACGATTCGAGCCTGGCGCACAAGGTGAACACAAAATTGGCAGAGGCTTTGTGCCTACTCCAACCTGGTCGGCACACTATCTGACAAACGAAGAATTCTCCGACGCCGTGCAGCGTTTTCTCAATCAGGAAAGGCCGCTGATGGAAAAACATTGCGAGGAGTTACATCAGTTGCTGCCGTTTAGAAACACGGATGGATAGTGTCAATCGTATTTGATCGATTCAGCATCATTAGCGCGCAAACACCAAGCCCCTGCGTTCACTTAAAAAACTTACTTACCTGCAACAGACACGACAGGCACATAGACAATTTGTGGTATGAATAGCTCGCCCATTATTTATTTACAGGAAGATGACGATCTAACGCCCTTCCCTCATCCACAGCAGGCGATGCTAAACCCCAATGGCTTGCTGATGGCGGGCTCAAACCTCAAACCCGCTCGACTGGTGCAAGCCTATCAGCAGGGCATTTTTCCATGGTACTCCGAGGGAGAGCCTATTTTATGGTGGTCGCCCGATCCGCGTTGCGTCATCTGGCCTGACCGTATCAAGGTTAGCCGCAGCCTTGGAAAAACCATACGCAAACAGAAATACACCGTTAGTTTTAATCAGGCCTTTAGCGATGTTATTGCCAATTGCGGCAAACCCAGGCCAGGTTCAGATGGTACCTGGATCACTGCAGATATGGCCGATTCATACCGCGAACTGGCAAGACGAGGCATTGCAGAATCCATTGAAGTCTGGAATGGTGAAACACTGGTCGGTGGCTTGTATGGTGTTGTCGTCGGGCGCATCTTTGTTGGTGAATCAATGTTCAGCAAGGAGTCCGATGCGTCAAAGGTAGCACTGGTATCGCTGGCCGGTTGCGGCAGATTTGAACTGATAGATTGTCAGTTGCCGACACCTCATTTATCCAGCATGGGTGCCGAGTGCATCGATCGCGGCGACTACCTGGAGCTTCTCAGGATTCTGGCCTGACGTCCTGCACTTCTGCCGTAAACTGGCTATATCTGCGACCGTCATGTGCATCAGGTCAGCTTTTTACATTTCTCTACATGGCAGAAATAGATCAGACCGATCTCAATCGGCCATTGGCTGCTTGCACTGCTTTGCATACTGCCCTAATCTGCGTTATCACCAAACCTGACCAGCACTATATGTCCGGAAGTAAAAGGGAACCAAAAGATGTCCAGCAATGACTCCAACCAACAAGCTCAAAAGCCTCGGCGCGAAAAACGAATTGGAGACAAATGGATAGGCGTCGATTTGGACGGCACACTGGCTGAGTGGGACGGATGGAAAGGCCATGAGCATATCGGCCCTCCCATTCCGGCAATGCTTAACCGCGTAAAACGCTGGATAAAAATGGACATCGAGGTTCGAATATTTACTGCGCGAGCTTCAGTGCCAAACCACATACCGCCGGTTGAAAAATGGCTTGAAGAAAACGGCCTGGGCGGACTGCAGGTGACAAACCAAAAAGACTATAAGATGTTACAACTGTGGGACGACCGTTGCGTTCAGGTGATCCCCAATTCCGGCGAGTTGGTAAAAAATGCAACCTGGGTTCAGCCCAAGGCTGACGGAGAGCTTTAAACCTGTACTCCAGCGACAGTAGACAATCGTACTTCATCAACACTCCGTCAACCTGGTACCTCCCGGCTAATAATTCTACTGAGCGACACGACGACTACAACAACCAACCCTTCAAACGTTTCCAAGCGCGTCCAGACAGGTGTTGATATCGTCGCGGTCGTTGTAAACATGACACGATATTCGCAAACGCTCATCACCCGCGTAAGTTCCCCACACCAGCACGTTACGCTGTCTCAATGCACGGGCCACCTCATCCACCCTGTCGGTCATAATACAAACATTCCCGGCCCTGGCATCGCTGTGCTCAGGGGTCATTAACTCCCACCGTTTCATTGAATCTATGCCTTGCCAGAGCACACGCGTTAATTCAAGCGCGTGGTTTTCCACCCGCTGCATTCCGACTGCTGCAAGGGTTGCCAATGCATTATGCAATATGTACACACTGATAAACGATGGGTTGCCAGGTATGAATCTCAATGCGTCGTCACGCAATGTCATGCTGGTTGGCTGTTGCCAGCCACCGGCCGACGACACACTGTTCCAGCCCAAAAATGGCGTTTTAAGTTCCGGAAAGCGCTCTTTGTTCCAGTAAAAAATTGCCGTACCATGCACACCCAGCAACCACTTGTAGCAACTGCTTACCACAACGTCTGCCAGACCAGCGTCGACATTAACAACGCCCGCAGCGTGAGTGGCATCCAGCACCAGTTTGGCATTTGAACTTCTGACCAGTGCAGAAAGTGCCGACAATGACACGCGCTGGCCGGTAAACATACTCACATGGCTTATTAATACAACGCGGGTTCGATCATCAATCTGATCGGCAATATCGTTGATATCTATCTGCCAGTGTTTATGCCTGACAACCCTTACTTCAACCCCGCGCTCCTGCAACAGGAGCCATGGAAATACCCCTGAGCCAAACTCTACGTCGGCAATAATGACGTTATCACCCGCCTTCCATTCGATTCCATAGGCCACTATGTTAATGCCCTCGGATGCCGACCCAAGAAGACTGATGCTATCAACGGGAACGGCAAACAACTCCGCACACTGCTTGCGCGTCGCCTGCAGCACGTCATCCTGCAAAGCGCGCGCACGTTCGCCCCGGGATTTATCAATGGTAAATTGCCGGATAGCATTTTGGTGGGAACGCAGCATGGGCGTCTCGCCTCCTGCCGACAGATGCACCACCTGTTCAATACCATCGAATTCACTTTTTGCAATTAATGGCTCAGACATAGTTTCTCCCCTGCGAATGCATAATCAGCCTGGCTGGCATTTTAGTGGGCTTGAGGACGCCTCACTCTCTCTTTGCAGCTCTCGAAGAATTTACACTCGAACTATCGAGTGGTTGTTCGATGCGAGCGACAAACGTTAAACGCGAGAAGAATCCTCCGTGACAGCAAAACTCTGCGCGTTATGATTGCCACTCCATAACCAATACAGCTAAGGGGCGGGCCCGTTTTCGACAGACAACCGCATAAGCAACGCGTTAGGGTTCGGTGCCACTCGCCTTGCCCTGCAGCCACCAGTTAGGGTTAAAAGCATTGAACTGCCGACTCGCTCACTGCACTATAACAGCGTAAGAAAAACTCTCAACTATGACATCGTGCCGGTGGCTGACGCCGCACAAACAAACAGAATTAAGCCAGATACAACAGGTATTGCCATGCAACAATCGATTATCCACATAGCACTGGTTGTTCGCGACTATGACGAAGCAATCGATTTTTACACGGAGAAACTAAACTTTACGCTGGTAGAAGATACTTACCAGCCTGAACAGGACAAACGCTGGGTAACCGTCGCTCCTCCAGGCTCAAACGGTATGACGTTGCTGTTGGCCAAGGCAAGTAATGATCAACAGGAAAGGTTTATTGGCGATCAGGCTGGTGGTCGGGTGTTTCTGTTTTTACATACTGATGACTTCTGGCGCGACTACCAGCGGATGTTAGAGCAGGACATCGAATTCACGCGGCCGCCTGTTGAGCAGGATTATGGTACCGTCGCCGTGTTTAAGGATTTGTACGGAAATCTGTGGGATCTGATCCAGAAAACATAAAGCCGATTAAGGACTCCGGTTAACAAGGAACCTACGACATCCGACCAGACTGCCCGACAATCGCATCAATAGTGCCCTGCTCGTTGCTCGACCACCACTGCACTGCAAAGAAAAACAACAATCCGACCGGCCCAAATACCAATGTCAAAAACAGGCAAGGCACGACCAGCGTGACCGGTAAGTTTGTTGCCATTGCGCGACGTACCTGCCAGCCACCCAAAAACAAATCAAATGCGAGGTAATGTGTCCAGCCAGCCAGCACGGCTACCGGGTTTTGGTACAACCGACTCAGCGACTCAATCGACCCGAATCCACCACTAAAAAAGGGCAACGCAAAACAAAGCGAACCCAGATAGGCCAGCGAGAGCCCGATCGGCATACAGATACCGGCGAACAGCACAGCTCGTGCGGGGAGTACAGGATACAGAAGCAATACAAGCCAACCGCTGAGCGCCCAAATGTTTGCCATCCAGTAGAGACTATTAAATGTAATCATCTTCGTGGCTCCTGGCGCTTGGCGCACCGGTTATCTCTGTGTAGATGGCTGAGAAGATGCAATCTCCCCTGGCCAACGCATTAACGGCGCGCGCTGAGAAACTTTGATCTGCAAGCAACGCTTTATAGTTTTCAGGCATTCCGTTGGTGAAATACCCGGGGGTGTCACTCTTATCTTATAAGGTAGAGTCTGTTCAAACGAGGGCGACGTTCGTCCGCAGTGTAGAGGTTGTGTACATCTGTTGTGCGTCTGATCGAGTGCCGACGTCGATTCCGACTTTCGGATATAAGCAAGGGCGCCGACTACTGTGGCGCCCCTTCATACCAGCTTCTAGTTATACGAAATTACTGAATGACTGCGTCAATGACGTGGATAATGCCATTCTCGGCTTTTATATCTGTCTGTATTACTTTGGCGTTATTTACGAACAGCGACCCGTCCCGGATTGCCAAGGTGATTGAGTTTCCACTGGCAGTGTCTACATTGCCTCCTGACAAAGAGAATGCCGTCACAGAATCCACAGTGGCGCCCGCAACGACGTGGGTCAGCAGAATGTTGGACAATGTATCTGTGTCTCCCAACAGTGCGTTGATCGTATCCTGACCCAGCGCTGCGAATGCGTCATCAGTCGGTGCGAATACCGTAAAAATACCACTGTGGTCTGCCAGCACGGTATCCAGGTGCGTTGCCTGCAGAGCAGCAATCAGTGTGGTGAATCGGCCATCAGCTAATGCCAGGTCAACGACAGAACCGTGCGTTTCAACAATCGATGGTGGTAATAGCACTGTGTCGATCTCGTGTATTACGCCATTGCTTGCCATGATGTCTGTCGCGATAACTTTGGAAGTATTAACAAACAGGCTGCCATCGTTAAGAGACAGTGCAAACTCAGCGTTATTTGCCGCTGTGATTTTTGTACCTGCCAGACCAATTGCAGTTTCCGCGTTTACTGCCGTGCCGCCAATCACGTGGTAGAGCAGAATGTTTTTGAGAGCGTCCGGATCTGCCAACAGGGCATTGATGGTATCACTGCCAAGCTTGTTGAATGCTTCATCGTTTGGCGCGAAAACGGTGAACGTTGCCGATTCATCAGCCAGAACACTGTCGAGCCCGGTTGCCTGCAATGCAGCTGCCAGCGTATTGAATCGACCAGCTGATACAGCCGTATCGACAATAGAAGTGCCGCCGGAAGAACCCGAATTGCCCCCTGCGCCCGAGTCGTTATTACCTGAGTCATCGTTACCTGAGTCATCGTTACCCGCGTCGTCGTCACCTGAACCACCACCGCCCGACGTATCATTGTCTGCAGGGGGCAGCAACACTGTATCTATGACGTGGATTACGCCGTTGGTCGCGTTGATATCCGTTGCAGTAACCTGTGAATCATTGATGAACAGTTCGGTACCACGCAATGATATATTCAGCAAATCGTCATTGGCTGCTGGAACCGATGTGCCCGCCAGTGAGATTGCCGTTTGAGCATCAACCGCATTGCCTGCCAACACGTGATACAGGAGAATATCTGAAAGAGCGTCGGTGTCCGCCAGCAATGCAGTTATTGTCGCATCACCCAATTTGGCAAATGCGTCGTCGGTCGGTGCAAATACGGTGTATGTCTGCGAGCTGTCTGCCAGCGCGGCATCCAGTCCGGTTGCCTGCAATGCAGCAACCAGCGTTGTAAAGCTACCAGCAGCTACCGCTGTGTCAACAATGTTGGCGGTGGCTGTGCCGTCTGTGTTTTCTCCGGTGTCAGCTCCTGAGCCTTTCACCACCACATTGCTCTCGCCGTCGCAGGCGACCAACGCGCCAAGCGCCAACCCGGCTAATGCTAATTTGCCTAGCTTATTTCTTAAAACCATCTTCTTCACCCTCGTCTGTGTAATTTCTTTCGATGTGTGCGTCACCGCGAGGCGAACAATAGTTGTTCGACTATGACCAGTCGGTAGCCGGCTTGTGAACCGCAGGAGAACGGGCGTGAACAGACTGTGAACCAGCCGCATTGGCGGCACAGACCAGCCAATGGACTCGCAATGATCCGGTCTCCCTCGAGCGCTTGCAAAGTCATCGCGATTGCATGGTGTGCGTACTGCTACAATCTGGCGTCAATCAAAAAAACCTAATCGAGTAAAAATGTCCGTTGATGTTGCTGTTGTGCCTGTTGCAGGCCTGGGCACCCGTCTGCTGCCTTTGACGCGCTCCGTCCCCAAAGAGTTACTGCCACTGGGGAGTAAACCGGTATTGCAGCATGTCATTGACGAGCTCGAGTCAGCCGGAATCCGTCATATTGTGCTGGTCACAGGAGCGGGTGAGAGCAGCATCCGACAACACTTCGGTATTGATTCAAATCTCGAACGACAATTGCTGGCCAAGGGTAAAGCTGATCAGCTTACACAACTGCAGTCATTAGCTGACGGCATTCAGATCGACTATGTCAGGCAGTCTCGCCAACTGGGACTCGGCCATGCAATCTGGTGCGCTCGCGACATAATCGGAGATCGACCTTTTACCATCGCACTCGGCGACGCCATGTTCGGCCTCAACAATTCAACTTTGTGCCAGCGGCTGCAACGAGTATTTATAAACACATCTGCGGACGCGGTAATCGCCTTTCACGAAGTACCAAAAGACAGGGTCAGTCGCTATGGAGTCGCAAAGGTCGGGGCCACCAATATCGACGGCGAAGGCTCCTTCGAAGTGGCAGATCTCATCGAGAAACCGGCAACAGCAGACGCGCCAAGTCAATACGCTATTGCCGCCCGTTATGTTTGTCATAGTCAGATATTTAACTTACTTGGCAACACTAAAGAAGGGGTTGGTGGTGAAATACAGCTAACCGACGCCCTGCGCACACTGATACTTGCAGGAGGCAAAGTGGTAGGGGTGCCGCTTCAGCAAAACGAAAAACGATTTGACGTAGGTAATTTCGACTCTTATTTTTCAGCGTTTGTAGAAGTCGCCTGTGCCGACCCGATTCATGGCAATGCCTTAAAGCAACAACTGCAAGCAATTCTCGACAAAGATTAAAACCATGCAAGTGATACACAAGACAGCGTACGCGAGAGCAGGCTTGATCGGCAATCCATCAGATGGCTACGGTGGAAAAACTATTGCGTTTACGATGCAGGAGTACCGTGCGGAAGTATCTCTGCATGAGTGGCCGACAGTAGAGATTATTGCCGGTCGCGACGACCTGGATCAATACGCTAGCGTGCAATCACTACACAGCAGAGTATCGCAACATGGTTACTACGGCGGCACCAGGCTAATCAAGGCCACCATCAAACAGTTCGTTGACTACTGCATAGCCAGTAAACTGCAACTGCACGAAAGAAATTTTGCTATCCGTTATACATCGAATATCCCGCAGCAGGTCGGCATGGCCGGATCCAGTGCCATTATCATTGCCACTCTTCGTGCGCTAATGGATTTTTATGGCATTTCCATTGATAAACGCATCCAGCCCTCCATGGCGCTTGACACTGAACGCTGCGAGTTGGGTATTGAAGGCGGGTTGCAGGATCGGGTTGCTCAAATTTATGAGGGGCTGGTGGCAATGGACTTCAGTAACATTAACTACCGGCAAAACTATCAATTCGGTTCATACGAAACCATAGACCCTGCACTGTTGCCGGGCCTCTACGTGGCATATAAGCCCTCCAGCAGCGAACCTACGGAAGTCTTTCACAATGACCTGCGTGCGCGCTACGATGCCGGTGACAGTATCATTGTCGCTGCAATGTCCAGATTTGCCGAGTTAACCGTCATCGCAAAAACTGCCATCCTGAATCAGGACTATCAAGCACTGCACAACGCCATTGACGCCAATTTTGATTTGAGGGATTCAATCTGCACATTGAACCCCTCTCATACCGAAATGGTTGCGGTGGCGCGATCCTGTGGCGCATCCGCAAAGTACGCGGGCTCGGGCGGAGCAATCGTTGGCACCTTTCAAGACGATGAGCAGTATGCTCGCCTGCAAGCGCGGCTAACTAATCTTGGCTGTACGGTGCTCAAACCGACGATTATCTAGATGCCCTATCTCGGCGAGCGGTGCAAAGCGTAAGATCAAGATCAAAAAACAGAGCTGGCAAAAACGCTTAGCGTTTCTTATCTACAGCGAAAGTCTTTAAACCTGGCCGTTCTCGCTTCGCAGATTTCTACTGCACTGACCTGAACAAAAAAATATGGCAGCTGGCCTGAGAAATCTAATTCGACCTCAGCAACTCACTCACTGAGAGTGTATTAAACTTGTTCGCAAAGACGCTATGTCGAGATGCTAACCAAGGCTTTCCACACGAATTCGAACAACAGCACCCTCAACGGACTTGAGCTGTTCCAGTTGTGCAATCGCCGCATCCATTGCGCCTTCCACGATCTGCTTTGTCAGTAGTACGATGGGCAATTTACTGGAACCGGAAGCTGGTCCTTTTTGGATAATCGCCTCGATATTAATATTTTGATCGGCGAGTATCCTGCTTATATCTGCCATCACCCCGGGCACATCTTCCGCCAGTATTCTCAGGTAATAGGAAGTCTGAAATTCGCTACTGGGAACGGTGCGGCTCTCGTTGATAGAGTCGTGCTGGAACGCCAGCACCGGTACTCTGTTGTGCACATCTGCCGAGGCCACTCTGACCACATCCAGTATATCGGCCACCACGCTCGAGCCGGTGGGCTCAGCTCCCGCACCAGCGCCGTAATACAGCGTCGGCCCTACCGCATCAGCTTGCACCAGCACCGCATTCATCACCCCGTCAACATTGGCAATTAAACGCCGCTCGGGCAATAGTGCCGGATGCACCCGCAATTCAATTCCGTTACCCGTATCAATCGCCAGGCCGACATGTTTTATACGATAGCCGAGCTCTTCAGCATAGACCGTATCTTCCTGTGTGATATGACTGATGCCCTCGGTATACACCGCATCAAATTTCAACGGAACCCCGAATGCGATCGAGGCAAGAATTGTCAATTTATGCGCTGCATCTATTCCCTCAACATCAAAGGTAGGATCCGCCTCGGCATAGCCAAGCGCCTGCGCTTCATCCAGTACTTCCGGGAAATCTCTTCCTTTATCTCTCATCTCGGTGAGTATGTAATTACTGGTACCGTTAATAATTCCCGCAAGCCACTGAATTTTGTTACCGGCCAGTCCCTCTCTTATCGACTTGATCACCGGGATACCTCCGGCAACTGCTGCTTCAAACGCAACGCTCACCCCGTGTTTTCTGGCAGCTTCGAAAATCTCGTTGCCGTGCACGGCAATTAACGCCTTGTTGGCGGTGACCACATGTTTACCATTGGCAATTGCCTTTAGCAGCAGCGACCGTGCTGGCTCATCACCGCCCATCACCTCGATCACCACATCAATTTCAGGATCGTTGACAATGTCGTCATGATTAGTAGTTAGTGCTACGCTGGCAAGCTCCGGCGCACGCTCTCGACTGATATCGCGCACCGCTGCAGACTTTACAATGATATCCCGACCGGCCCGGCGATTTATCTCTACTGCATTTCTGGCCAGCACAACAGCTGCGCCCTGACCGACCGTACCAAAGCCAAGGAATCCAATTTTTACCGGGTTCAATGTTGTCTCACCTTGTGGGGTAGAAGCTGCAGCGCTGTGTGGGGAGAACTGCCCAAATGCGACAGTCTATCGCAGCAGCCTAAAAATGTAAGTTTATCGCGGCGGGCTGTGTACCCGCGCCGCAGCGCGCTATTATAACCATCAAGTGAGCCAGCAATCTAAACAATGAAATTTACCCAAGACAACCCAGGTAGCGAATTAGTATTCAGCGATTACGACGACCACAGCGTCACAATCAACGAACAAAAGCTCGTCAGCAGTCTGATCGTCTTTCCCGATGCTCTGCACGAACAGTGGCAAACCCGAAATGTAAGCAGTTTGACCATAGAAAACTTCGACTTATTGCTACAGCGTCGGCCCGACATCGTAATTCTGGGCACCGGAAACAAACAGAAATTCCCCCCAATTGAACTGCGACGTCAGCTCGCCGCCAACCGGCTGCACCTGGAAATTATGACGAACGCCGCCGCCTGTCGAACCTACAACCTGCTCGTATCCGAAGATCGCGATGTCGCTGCAGCCATCATTATTGAAACAGCTGACAATGGTGCGTAATCCGCACGAACGCAGGAATGACAGGCTACCAAACAAAGTCGAACCAACAGCATACACAATAACACCGGCATCAAGCCGGCTTGGCTCGACCCGGAATTGCCGGTTTTTGCAACAGACCATTGCGATCAAACTCGGAAGGAAAAAAACGCAAGGCGTTTACGATCTCGCTCCAGGAGTCTGCGCGGCAGAACCTCTGCTACTGCGAACGCGCCCTGACGGTGCGTTTTTATCGATCCTTTTCGTTGCGTATGAATAACTATGCGCCTTAAATAATCGTAAAAACGCCCTCGCCGTGGCACGTTCTCGCTACGCAGACTTCTACCGCGCAGACTCCTAGCCCGTATTATCTGGCACCCGCAAATCTGACTGGTCGCAAAAAGACTTTTGGCTTTGTTATGGTCTTTTCAGAAATGAAGCCCCCGGTGCGGGTGTCCTGTTCGCAAAGCTGCAGACATCCTCGGGGTTGGTGCGGTGTAGTTCGCGTTTCTCACCAGCACCCCACGTTCGACCGCAGAAAGGCTTTCTGCTTCGTTTTTGATATTTTCAAACATGCAGCCCCCGGCAGGGATGCCATAAGCAGACAGCCCGTGCAACAGCACCTAACCCACCGGCGTGCACACTCCTAACCGAAGGTAAACTCCTGAAATTTGTTTCTTTTATTCGAGCTCGCTCGAATCGATGCTTCAACGGAACTCAGGATAGATGGCTTGGGCTCTAATAACGAGAAACCACCGTCATAGTCGCTTTTGTTATTTGCCTGGCTGCCAACAGCAGCATCAGCCGGTAATAGACTGAGGTCAGAAACTTCTGAATTACTTTGATTTGTCATCTTTTCTCAACCACTTTTTAATGTCAGCTGATTGTTTCATTTCAGTTACATATCGTCTGATTAATGAATCACAAATTTCCAATTTTCCAGATTAATCTTCATACTGACGTCAAAGGAATTGAAAATGAGAATAATTCGCATTATCCTCACCATCTCAAATTTACAAAGCCCTGTTAACCATGATGCAAAAAAACGGTATTGACGAACGCGCATCGTGCGTAGCCTGACCCTGTCAAAAGACTCAAAATACCGAACCAGCGTGGGCGGAGCCTCAAAGCTCAGTGTCTTGGCAGGGTTTGCCGTCGCCCTGACCATTTGTCTGCCGCTGGCTTCAGTGCTGTGGCTGGCATTTTTTCCAGAAGAGAACATCTGGCCGCATTTGCTTGCGACGGTTTTATCCGACTACATCCTGAACACGCTGGCGTTAATGGCTGGGGTGGCCGTCGGCACGTTGATTATTGGTGTCGGTACTGCCTGGATGGTTACCCACTATGAATTTACCGGCCGCGGCTACCTGGTGTGGGCATTACTGTTGCCGTTTGCTGTGCCTGCCTATGTTGTCGCCTACGTCTACACCGACCTGTTGGAATTTTCCGGCCCGCTGCAATCCGCATTGAGGGAGTTGTTCGGCTGGCAAACCACTCGCGATTACTACTTTCCGAAAATACGTTCACTTGGCGGCGCCATCTGCATGATGATTCTGGTGCTGTATCCCTATGTGTATCTGTTGGCCAGATCTGCTTTTGTCGAACAATCCGCATCGCTGTTTGAAGCTGCACGAATACTGGGACAATCGCGCCGCAGTGGTTTTTTTGCTGTCTCATTGCCAATGGCCCGGCCGGCCATCGCTATTGGTGTCGCAATGGCTTTGATGGAAACCGTGAATGACTACGGTACGGTGGATTACTTTGCCGTTCCAACACTTGCCGCAGGTCTGTTTGATGTTTGGCAGGGCATGAACAACCTCGGCGGTGCTGCACAAATAGCCTGTCTGATACTGGTGTTTGTTATGTTTCTGGTTCTGCTCGAGCGCTTTAGTCGCAAGCATCAAAAGATCTACCAACCATCAGCCACCAGATTTCGTCAACTCGAAAGGACACGCCTGCAGGGAGGCGCAAACTTCGCCGCTTTTATACTGTGTTTGCTGCCCGTGTTACTGGGTTTTGTGATTCCGGCTGGTGTGCTGCTGGACTACGCAATTCGTTACTTCCATATTTCCTGGACACCGGAGTTCCGCACCATCGCAGTGAATAGTCTGATGCTGTCAGCAATCGCTGCCTGCGTTGCGGTCTGCCTCGGTATTTTCCTGTGTTACAGCGCGCGCATTAATAAAAGCGAGCTACTAAACGCCAGCAAGCGGCTCGCGAGCAGCAGTTACGCATTGCCCGGTGCTGTGCTGGCTATCGGGGTTATGGTTCCGTTCGCCTACTTTGACAATACTATTGACAGCCTCACACGCCGTTACTTCGATTTCCCCACCGGGCAACTGCTGACTGGCAGTATTTTTATCCTGGTTTTTGCGTATGCCGTACGTTTTATGGCTGTTGCGCTCGGCGCAGTCGAATCTAGCCTCGAAAAAATCACACCCAGCATGGATATGGCGGCGCGCTCACTGGGAGACAAGCCTCAGCGAATGTTGTGGCGAGTGCATATACCGCTAATGCGAAGCGGCATCGTCACAGCACTGCTGGTGGTATTTGTCGATTGCATGAAGGAATTGCCAGCCACACTGATTCTGCGGCCATTTAACTTCGACACACTGGCAACGTATGTCTATCAGTTTGCATCAGATGAATTGCTGGAGGAGAGTGCGCTGGCAGCGCTAATGATCGTTGCCACCGGGCTTATTCCGGTATTGCTCCTGAGCCTGACCCTCGATAGAGGAAACCGACTTACCAGCGCCGGTAAGCCGGAGATTAAATAGCCCGTAACAGCCGCTTAAAAGTGAGCCGTTATACCGACGAATGCCCCCTCAATGGTCGCATCAGAATTCCAGTCATCAAGATCATCGATATCCAGTGACAAGCGACGTAAGCCACCCTGTATGCCAAAATCCAGTAACGGCACCAGATCAACTTCAAGGTGCAGGTATGCCTCAAGATCACTGAGATTATTACCTTCAAAGCCAATAATGTTTGCCCTCAATCCTGCCGCCAGACCACTGAATGGCAGGTCAAATCGGGCATGGCCGTATAACATCGGTATCGTCGCATCGACATCGACTCGATCACTGCCAGCAGCGACATTGTTGACTGTCGCCTCTTGCGCCGCGATATAGCCATTGAGCATTCTTGCCGTAAGCCCAAAATCCAGACTCACCCAGTTATCGAGTAACTGGTAATACAGGGTGATGTCAGTCATATCCAGATCGATTTCAGCGTCAACCTCGCCTTCCAGCGGAATAACACCGCCGAGCGTTCCGGAGGCTGAACTGGAAGTTCCGGTCCAAGTTAACGGCGTGCGCTTGAGCATGGCGTTCGGTACCAGCGGTACAAAGTGCTCGACGGCCACGTAGATGGTAGAGCTCTCTGCACTCGATTCAGAAAACTCACCGGTTAGATCAAAAGCATTGTTGCGCTGTCCAACTGATCCGTCCACATCCGGATTCCAGATGGAGGCACCAGCGTGCACACCAAAAATTGAATCTGCCGATGATACCGACACCACTGAACTTGCCAGCAGCAGTGCCGCGCCAAACGTTTGAAGAATACCGGTAACACCGGTAGTCGGGATTCTACGATACGTGGTATTTGTCAATTATCTGTCCTGTATAACCGGGAGCCGATGTATGGCCCGGTCTTGTGGCTGCCGGCAGGCCCGTGCCTGGATAAGCAGGGTTTCGTGCGGGAGCTAATTCCATTGTTATGCCAGATTTGCGCCCAATCGATGACAGACGGGCAATACCGGCACCACGATTGAGGTGCAGACGGCGCCGCACCCGATGACATACCTGTTTGTTTCGGGCTAACCGCTCAGTTCAGCAATAAAACGATCTGACTCGGCAATCGACCGATTCATTTGCTCGATCAGCACTGCAATATCGCTTTTCAGCGACGCAAACTCACCCTTCAGAGAACCAATCGCCTGAGCATTAAGGTTGTGCTTGAGAAAAAGGACATTGTCGCGAAAGGTGTTGAGTACCGGTGTCATACTTTCCTCGGAACGCCGCATACTCACCAGCATTTCGTTATATTTTGAGCGGGTTTCCTTCAATTGACGTGTACTGGTGCGTTTAAACTCGGGTTTGGTGTACTGCTCGATCTCTTGTTCCCATTCTTTAAACAACGCTTTCGCGACTGCCTCGACTTTGTCTATTCGATCTGAAACTTCTTCAGCAGCCTCTGTGCTGTCTTCGTACTCACCATTCAATCGGTCATAGGCCTGTTTTAAATCGGTATTTTCAATCTCCACGATCGATCCGAACTGCTCCAGCGCATCCTTGAATTCTTCCTGCGCATCCTGCTGAGCATCTCGAGTGTTTTCCACTCTGCTCACCAGAATATCGCGCTTGTGGTACCCCGCCTTCTCCCAGGCATTATAGTAAGTGGAGGAGCACGCTGTCGTTGCCAAGCACGCTGCCACTATTGCCACACGACCCAGATTCATGATTGTTATCCCGCTTGTAAAGACAAAAAAGTCAACATTGTAGTAACTATTAGCTTATCGCGAACTCGGTGCCCCAAGTGCAAAATTTCGTGCGTCAGCTTTTCTGACAAGCCAGGCCAATCTGGCACTGGTCAGATCTGCCTGGATCAGAATGAATGACCGCAGCAATCCCTGGACTATCGCTGGCGCTTTGCGGCGCAAGCATTCGGACCTCCGCCAGCAACACCCGCATGCCCTGAAAAGAGCCTATCACCGGACGCCGCGCAGCAATATTGACGATCAGTTAGCCTAACAATTCGTAATAGACGATATCGTTAACTTGCCCTAACCTGTGCGGCTGTCTCACTGCAAGCTACCTATGAAAAAAATAAAGGTTTGCGGGCGACGCGTTAGTGTGTTCATTGTTGCTGGTTTCTGCCTAGGCGCTGGATGTTTCCTGAGCGGCTGTGCCGTACCGGAAAGAATCCCGTATCAACACGTGATTTACAAAGCCACTTACAACTACTTACGCGCAGCCGAATGCCAAAACTCCGCCGATCAGCAACTGGCCTATGAGCCATGCATCAAGTCTTACGCCGAGGATTATGAATCCTATCGTAAACTCAGGGAGCAGTACGTCAATCACAGAGCCCGCAAGGCCTCATGACTTCAGCGCACTTTTCGTTAGCAGTTTCTGAACTTCACTGAAGCCTGGCGCTCGCACCAGGCACAATCAGAGCCCCGAAGCCCGGGGCAGCACCGTTGTTTAGCGCGCCTGGCCAGTAAGCGCATGTATCCGGGCAAAGTAATGCTGCACCGATGCTCGATCCGCGCATTGATCAAATTGCGATATGAAACCCGCTGTACCAGCTAACCCTCCGGTGTGGACAAAAACCACTTTCTCACCGCGAGCTATGGAATGCAGAAAAGCTGCGGACAGCGCCGCTGACAACGCCGGTCCGGTATAAACCGGATCAAGAGCAATGCCTGTCGATTTATAAAATTGAACAATAAACTCAAGCAATCGGCTAGAAGGCTTTGCATACGGACTGACCGCCGTGCTTTTTGAGCCCGCGCTTGTTGAACCCGTGCTTTTTGAGCCCGCGCCTGTAAACCCGGCTCCGTTAAATAAAGACCAGCTCGCCGACACCCCGTTACCTACCCAGTGATCTATGCGATCAAATACACCGGGATCACTAACGACCTGGATACCTGTAACTTTCTGTGTCGGACTGCACCCTCGAACAATACCCGCTAACGTGGCGCCAGTGCCCACTGCTGATATTACCTGGGTAAATTTACTCCGGTTACCAATTAGACTGGCTATCTCCTCACAACCACTCACCGCCAGCTCGTTAGCCCCACCCTCTGGCAACCAGGTATCGCAATCGAGCTGCTGACACAGCTCGCCGCAAAAATCCGGGTCGTGCCTTCGCCGGTATTGCGCCCGACTGATAAAGTGCAACCGCATACCGTGCGACCGCATTCGTGCGAGCAATTTATTATCAAACCCCTCTTCACCTCGAACCACGCCTACTGATTGAATGCCACTGATCTGTGCTGTCTGTGACAGCGCAAGCAAATGATTTGACCACGCTCCGCCGAAACTCAGGACCCGCCGCGCCTTCTGTACAACCAGTTGATCAAGATTATCTCTTAGCTTGAAGTACTTGTTACCCATGGCCCAGCGAGTACCGAGGTCGAGCCGTAAAACTGAAAACTCAAAATCTGACCGAGGCTGCCCTGCCCCGCAAACACCGGAGCCATGAAGCAAGGCTTCGCGGAGTTGGGCGCCGGAGAGCGTGCTGTATTTCACAGAAGCTAGATCCTTAAATTGCAGCGATATAACGCCTCGCACATTGGATTTTACACACTCCCCGCCTTCATTTTGCACCGGCAAGTGCGAAGCAACAGTGTCGTGCGCACTAAAGACTGATCACTGTCCGCCGTTACCTTGCCCAGCCGAAAAAACAGCGATCGGCTTTTAACATTAAGCAAGATAAAAATAATAATAAAATGATTAACGTTAACAGGCGAAAATTGCTGGGTCAAAGTGTCCGTTTGGCACTGACATCCGGCTTACTGGGATATGCGGCAACACCCGTGTTTGCCAACATCGAGAAACGGGATTCCAGCCCAAGATCAATGTTGCTAGCCGCACTGAATAACCTTCCGGATGGTGTGCAACTGCGCAACGTCGACGACGTACTGCGCGTCTATCGGCAACGTCAGTTCACACCAATGTGGCACAAACACCGTCGCCCGACTTTCACCAGTCAGGCAGTAATTAAAAAACTGTCCGGAGCGGCAAACCAGGGACTTGATCCTTCCAAATACTACAGCCAGTTGCTGCAGAGCTGGTCAACGTTTGCAGCACCCTCTAATCCGTATCATCTCGAATTGTTGCTGACAGATTCGTTGTTTAGTTTTTTTGACGATCTGGCGCACGGTAATCTCGACGCTCCTCCCAAGAGTAATGGCTGGCACCTGCCTCAAACCAGAATAAACACACGCGACATTACCGACAGTTTTTTTTCTGGCGAGGGATCATTCCGCCAGACTGTCACTGCACTGCAACCTGACCATCGTCGCTATCAGGGACTGTTAGATTCTCTGCAGGAGCATTTGCGGGTGGTGGAACGAGGTGGCTGGACACGCGTTCCAACCGGGCCGACATTACGACCCGGTGACAAACATCCACGTGTAGAACTCCTTCGAAGGCGCTTGGCCGAAGGAGGTGACTTACCGGTGGTAAAGATCGTTGAAGCCAACAACGCAAACACAGTGCAGTCAGATGACTTATTCGATTGGGCGATAACGGAGGGGCTTAAGGCTTTCCAGGAGCGTCATGGCCTTGAAGCTGACTCATTACTCGGCGCGCGCACCGTTGCCGAATTAAACGTACCTGCCGAACAGCGGATCTCACAGATCGAGGTGAATCTGAACCGATGGCGCTGGTTGCCGCGCGATCCGGGCCATTCACACATCATGGTCAACACAGCAGGCTACGACATGGAGGTTAACCTCTCCGGCGAAGTAGCAGTGAATATGAACGTGGTAGTAGGAAAACCCAAACATCGCACGCCGATGTTCTCTGACACGATGGAATACCTGGTGGTCAACCCGTCGTGGTATGTGCCAACAAGTATTGCGCGTGAGATCATGCCAAAGGAAGCGGCAAAACCCGGTTACCTCGAGCGAAATAACTTTGAAATCATACGCCGATCGACGAACAAGCCGGTGGAAAGATGGAGACTCTCCGATGACGAATTGCGCCCGAACGCATTTGTTCGCAAGTATCGTCTGCGCCAATTGCCCGGCAAGTCCAATGCACTGGGTGATTTGAAATTCATGATGCCAAATCAGTACAGCATTTACCTGCACGATACTAACGCAAAGTCATTGTTTGCAAAAAACCGTCGAGCCTACAGTCATGGTTGCATCCGGGTTGAACACCCTCAGCAACTGGCACGTGTCATTTTGGCGGAAGATGGCTGGACTGAATCAGAGCTCACTGCCCTGTTCGACCGTAAAGAAACCCGGACAGTGCGACTGAAAAGAAACCTGCCTGTGCACCTGACGTATCAGAGCAGCTGGGTAGACAATAGTGGAAGAACGCATTTTCGCGAAGATATCTACGATCACGATGCACACGCTGCAGCGCAACAGGAAAGTCACAAGTCAAAGCATGAGAATGCGCAAAAGCTTGCATTGGCCAGTTCCGGCATAACCGTGGCGACCAATACCTACTAGCGTAGCCGCCAGCCAGTAACACGAGCCCGCCCGGTCGCGGGCGCCGTAAATTGCCTGAAAAGCGACTGGCTGGCTCAGGAACCATGCCCGAGGCGAGGGAAAAACAGGGAAACCGCCACCTATTGCGTTTATAATCTGCGCTCAATTCAATGGGCGTACAAAAGACACAATGAGTGGCTTGTCAACACATATCCTGGACACCAGTGCTGGCTGCCCGGCAGCGAATGTTCAGATAGAACTGTTCAAAGATGGCACTGTGATGAAGCAGTGCCGCACCAACTCGGACGGGCGCACAGACGAGCCGCTGATCGCAAGTGGCGAACTCGCCACCGGCACGTATGAACTGCATTTCCATGCCGGCGACTATTTTAGAAAAAGCGCTGGCACCAAAGACACGATTCTGTTTCTCGATGTGGTCGTCATACGCTTTGGCATCAATGCGGTCGACCAGCACTACCACGTGCCACTGCTGCTATCGCCGTTTGGCTACAGCACCTATCGAGGCAGCTAGAGGTGCATCCAGCCTGTCAGTGCCAGCCTGGCACCGCGCACTACCGCTACCCGTTTTAGGCGCCAGTTTTGAATTCCAGACTCGACGCCCTGCAGCCCTACCCGTTCGAGCGCTTAAGTGCATTGTGCGCAGGCGTTACTCCTGCCTGCGCATTTGAGCCGGTTAAGCTGTCGATAGGCGAACCTCAGCACCAGCCGCCAGCTGAGGTAATGGAGGCACTTCAACAGGCGCTGACCGCTGTTGTGAGGTACCCCCCGACGGCAGGCAGCCCGCGCCTGCGTGAAGTCATCAGCAAATGGCTTATATCACGATTTTCACTGCAGCCGGGTTCGCTGGACCCTGCGATCAATGTGTTACCTGTGGCCGGTACCCGCGAGGCACTGTTCGCGATCGCACAATGTGTATTCGACTCTGCAGACACCGCACGCAGGCACGTGCTGATGCCGAATCCGTTCTATCAGATTTATGAGGGCGCAGCATTGCTTGCCGGTGCAGACCCCTGGTTCTATAACAGCCCGGCGTCACTCGCCTATCAACCAGACTTTCACTCAATACCTCCGGCAGTATGGAAAAGCTGTCAGATGCTCTACATTTGCACGCCTGGCAACCCTTCCGGTGCCGTGCTACCGCTATCGACGATGATGCATCTGATTGAACTGTCTGAACGCTATAACTTTGTTATTGTGTCAGACGAGTGTTACTCGGAAATCTACAACGACGAGTCGAGCCCGCCCGCCGGATTGCTGCAGGCTGCCAGGCAGTGCGGTAACGACAACTACAAAAACTGTATCGTTTTTAACAGCCTGTCCAAACGTTCCAATTTGCCCGGATTACGATCGGGGTTTGTAGCGGGTGATGCCGCCATTATCAAATCTTTTCTGCTTTACCGAACCTACCACGGCTGCGCCATGCCGGGTCACACCGATGCAGCAAGCATTGCAGCCTGGTCTGACGAAGCCCATGTCACTGCCAATCGCTCCTTGTACCAGGCAAAATTTGATAAAGTACTGGATATTCTGGCGGGGCCGCTGAACCTGAAGAAACCGGCAGCCGGTTTTTTTCTATGGCCCGATTTAAAACGAGACGATACTGAATTTACGCGCGAGCTTTTCGCTCAAAAAAACGTATTGGCCCTGCCTGGCAGCTACCTCTCTCGCAAGGCACAGGGAACTAACCCCGGCACTAACCATGTTCGGCTGGCTCTCGTCGCCCCAATTGCGCAATGTACAGATGCCGCGAAACGCATCGCTGACTACCTTGACGATTAACAGGCGGCTCTCGGTTCGATAGCTGCACGACACATACACACTCCGGAGACACTGATGTCATCAATAGAGCAAACGATAAACGAAGCGTTCGAACGACGTGCAGATATCACCCCGACTAGCGTCGATAGCAACACCAAAAGTGCAATTGAAGAAGCCATCAATCTGATCGATTCGGGCCAGGCGCGAGTTGCAGAGCAAAAGGGTATTGGTGACTGGGTAGTTAATGAGTGGCTGAAAAAAGCAGTGCTTTTATCGTTCCGCATTCGCGACAACGAGCCGATGAGCGCAGGTGGCTTTACGCAGTTCTACGACAAAGTTGACAGCAAATTCACCGACTACAGCGCCGAACAGTTCGCCAGCTCCGGGGTTCGTGTTGTACCGCCTGCAGTCGCTCGTAAAGGCTCATACGTTGCGCCAAACACGGTACTCATGCCTTCGTATGTGAACATTGGCGCCTATGTTGATAGTGGCACTATGGTTGATACCTGGGCCACTGTTGGCTCCTGTGCACAGATTGGCAAGAACGTGCATCTGTCCGGTGGTGTCGGTATCGGTGGCGTCCTCGAGCCACTACAGGCCTCGCCGACTATAATCGAAGACAATTGCTTTGTCGGTGCTCGATCAGAAGTCGTTGAAGGCGTGATCGTTGAGCAGGGGTCAGTCATATCGATGGGCGTATACATCGGGCAAAGCACTCGCATCTACGATCGTGAAAACGACGAAATCATCTATGGCCGAGTACCCGCCGGTTCGGTAGTTGTCTCTGGCAATCTGCCGTCTGCTGATGGTAAATACAGTTTGTACTGCGCTGTCATTGTGAAAAGAGTTGACGAAAAAACCCGCAGCAAGGTTGGCATCAACGAACTACTCCGAGTTGTCGATTAGCGCTACTAAATATTGAGTCAGCTTGCCAGCAGCCAGGCTGCTGGCAACAGTCCGGAGATAGTGTAATGGCTACAATTACAATGTACGGTATCAAAAACTGCGACACGATAAAGAAAGCTCGCCGGTTTCTGGAATCCCACGATATAGCCTATCAGTTCCACGACTATCGGACTGATGGCGTGGATAAAAAGCTCATTCAAACTCTCATTAAAAAACATGGGTGGGAAACCGTGGTAAACAAGCGCGGCACCACATGGCGCAAGCTTGATGACTCAGTCAAAACTGCAACTGATGAAAGCAACGCAGCAGACCTGCTGGCTGAGCATCCCGCTATGGTCAAACGCCCGGTACTGATGATCGGCAAAGAGTCTCTGATCGGCTTTACCGCTGACAGCTACACAGATGCACTGAGCCTATAACCGGTAGCCATCAAGAGTTCGGAAAAAGCTATGTCTGTCAGTCAGGTCATTTCGACACTCAAACGCCTGTCGGACCCAGAGTTCGCCATCGGAAGCCGCCGCTTTAATAAGGTTGGGCCAGGCGAGTACGCGGAGAAAGACAAGTTTCTCGGCATTCGGGTTCCACTGATCCGCGAGCAGGTTAAAATATTTGGTGAGTCCCTCGACCTCAGCGATCAATCAACTTTACTGCAAAACGAGTGGCATGAAGTCAGGCTGTTTGCGCTGCTGTCCATGGTACACAGTTTCAATCACTCAGCGAATACCAGCAAAGGCCAAATAACCAAACAGTACCTTAAGCTCAAAGAGCACATCAACGGCTGGGATCTGGTCGACGTGTCGGCCCCTCAGATTATTGGCGGCTGGTACGTCGATAAAGACCGCTCCAGAATCCACAAGCTGATTGAGTCGAATAATCTATGGGACAGACGTATCGCAATACTGTCGACGTTTTATTACATACGTCTGCATGACTTTGACGATACTTTCAGGTACGCAGAAGAAGTGTTAAATGACAGCGAAGACCTGATTCACAAGGCATGCGGTTGGATGTTACGAGAAGCAGGCAAGAGAGACGAAAAGAAACTGTTAAAATTTCTGGATCAACACTGTACAACCATGCCGCGCACTATGTTGAGATACTCAATGGAAAAGCTTACTCCGCCTGTACGACAACGATATCTACACAGAAAATAACTGCAATGGCAAGGAGTCTGCGCGGCACTACCTCTGCTACCAATTGCTACGCAGGGTTCTAGCGCGCAGACTCCTGACCGTACTACTATTAGATAGCTCTGGTAATAGATCGGTCGCAACGGGAACCCCGCACCACACTCACAGCACGTTGTCCTAACCTGCACGTGGCTTGGCGGAAGCAGTTATACTGCCTTCGGGAACGTCAGCTTGAATACGGCGCCACCAAGTGCATCATCGTTGTTAACATCAAGTGTTACATCGTGCGACCTGGCAATTCGAGCTACTATAGCGAGTCCAAGACCGTAGCCAGATTGGCTGCCTTCAGCAATCCGCTGAAAAGGTTTTAAAATCTCGGTTCGCATTTCAGGAGCGATGCCCGGTCCATCATCAGCTATGCGCAGGTGGATACTGTCCACTGATCGATACAGGCTCACTTCCACTTGATTGTCGGCATACTTTATTGCATTAGTAATCACATTATTAAACAACATAGCCAGATAATCAGCATTTCCAGTCACGATGCAGGATTCGCGTGTATTGTCCTTCCCCACAGAACTTTTGTCGCCGCAGTCGCTGGTAAATTGAATCGCTACTTTCTCATCACGGAACTGAACCAGACACTCATCGAGCAACGCACCAAGGTCAATATGGCTCCGTCTGGCATCGTGTAATTGATTATCGAGCCGGGCGTAGTTAAGCAGAGAATTTACCAGCTTTTCCATAAGCTCGATGTCAGAGCTAATTCGATCTATGTACTTATCTCTGGTAGCCGAATCTTCGGTATCTGACAACGCATCGATTCCAAACCTTAAGCGTGCGATCGGTGTTCTCAACTCATGACTCACCGCTGAGCTAAGCAACTTGTTATCTGCCACGAGCGTCTGTATACGATTGGCCATGTGGTTGAACTCACGTTCAATTTGCCCAATGTAGGATACCCCCTTTTGGCTAACCCGCTCACTCAGATCTCCCAGACCAAATTGTCTTGCCGACCGCTCAAGTGCAAGCAAGCGCTTGATCAACGGGTAAATCCAGAACAACAATAGCAAGAGCACGCCGGCGTAGAATATTGATGTAAACAGAATCGGTAAGTGCGAGTCCTCTGCATAAACCGGCGTGGGCCCAAGCACCAGCACTTCTTGTTTTTTCGGCAAGTAATAATGAACCGAGATACCACTGTCGGACTCGAGTATCAGAGGGTCACCGGCGAAAAAAGAATTTCGCACCTGTGCTGGTAGTGGAAACTCGGCCATAGGGATTAATTGCAGGGGTGTATCGGCTGGCCAGCGGCTAACAAACTCTTCACTGAAATCGATTTTATCAAGCGTTATCGCCAGTTTTCCGGCAACACCGGACCAGTCAGTAACTTCGGTTACCTGGCCTGCCGGTGTCGCTCTGACAAAAAGCACATCGAGCGCCCAGCCAAAGCCAATCAGTGTCACAAACGTGACCAGTATTAATGAGGCAGCAAGTAGCCGCATAGCTACCAGGCATCAGCCGCTAGAAGATAGCCCTTACCCCAAACTGTTTTTATTCTGGCTGGTGCCGCAGCATCATCGTGCAACTTCTTGCGCAAACGCGAAACAAGAATGTCAACTGAACGGTTGAATCCATCGTATTCGATGCCACGCAGGTTCTCTACCAGTTGATCACGACTGCGAACCTGCCCTGCGTGTTCTACCAATTGGCGCAGCAGATCGAACTCGTTCGACGATAGTTCAACCGGAGTTCCGTATAGCGTGACTGACCTGGAATCCGTATCGACACTCAGTCCACCGGTTTCGATCCGATTCGGTGCTGTATCTGTTTTCAACAGCTTTGCAATTCTTGCCAGCAATGCACGTGGCCGAACCGGCTTCACCATATAGTCATTAGCGCCACACTCCAAGCCCTTTACCTCATCGTGCTCTTCCGACCTGGCTGTCAGCATTAAAATTGGCGCCTTATAGAATTTTCGCACGGTACGACACACCTCAAAACCATTTACCTCGGGCAGGTTAACATCAAGAATCACCAGATCTGGCGAATCGTCTTCGATCAGGGTTATCGCAAAGTCCCCCTGATTCGCCATGGTCACGAGATACCCGTTGTCATTGAGGTAGTCTGACATCCAGCTGGCCAATGATGGATCATCTTCGACAACAAGAACGTTCACCGACTTTTCTTCATTCATAGCATAAACCTCAGAACAGGCGCCAACGCCCACGGCTGCGTTTTTTACTACGATAAACCCACGCAACCTGCAATGTGACGCTACCGACTCTTCGTTTGTCAGCCTGGTTAATTAAATAATAATTTTTATTCTCTTGAGATGCGAATTCGGTGATATGAGAACCAGATCGGAGCTGTGCCCAGCATACAATCGGATCTGCTGCCGACTCTTCAATCAAACAGTAGTCGCCGACATCGCGCTGCGACCATTCAAATCTGACTCGCTGATAACAGATCAAACCCTGGCTGAGCGATATGCATTTGTCAGGCCTTACCTTGAGCGCATCTGTCTGTGGCGCACCATCTGCAATGGCTGTGACCGGGGATGCTGCGGTAGAGACAAACACAAAGGTAAGCACCAAAGTGATCAAACGTGTCGATGAAAAAATACAATTGCTTGCTGACACTCGCTTCGACGGTGGAGTATCAGAACTATTTATGTGCAGAGATCTAGCTACCATGCCATTTGTCCAACACTAAAAAATGTAGACGACATTTGCGCCAAATAACCACGCCATCCGATCAGTGACAAACGGGCTGTCGACAATCGAGTCTGGTAATCGATAGGCACTCGCTGTACTTCTGAATATCCAGTCTTCATTGATCGGGCGCGTTGCGCCCAACTCGATCGAACTCAAGATACCGTCTGATGCTTTATAGGCTGGTAGTCCGTTATCCACGTTTGCTTCCGCCTCAGTCACACCAAAGTAGTGATCATTCATATCCTCGGAAAAATAGCGTAAACCGAATAAGGCGTGAGTAGCCCAGTTCCGCAACTGCCAGTGGCGTCCGAACTGCCAACTGACCGAGAATCCATCGTGGGTACTGGACAGGTCAGTTATCGCTTCAAACTGGATGACATTTTCACCTTCGTACACAATGGTTCTGATGCCGCCTTCAGCCGCGGCATCACGCTCCTGAAGCGATTCAAAGCCCTGCACCTCTGCAGGGTCGAACCCACCCAGCGTACTGGTTAATATCAAGTCAAACTCAACAGAGTCATTACCCCAGGCGTTGTAGCCGATAGTGGCCACGGCAAAGCTCTCGTTAAATAATTCCAGAAACAGCCCGTTCCAATCCAGCCTGGTGTTCAGAAAAATACCAAGCTCTCCGTCAACCCCGTCAACCTCGGAAAGCGTGTCTGCATCCGGATAGCCCGCTATAGGTACGCGCTCCAACGCAATGCCAACCCCTATTTCAACGAACGAATCCGTTCGTGCATCGGCACGCACATCACGTGAAATGTCCGCCGCGTTTGACACATTTACAAGCCAAAACAGTAGAAAAAAACTTGCAATGGCGGTTTTTAAAGTGTGCACAACCAATCTCCCATGTGCGGAACAGTGCATTCCGACCTACAGTCATTATCGGTAATTTACCCGATTAACCTGTAACAGGATGTACAACCGGCCTTGACGATTACGCCGAATTCACCGGCATCAGCAGTGATCCTCGGTGGCGTGGTGGTTGCGGCAGTAGTCTGCAGTCAACTGCTGCTAAACAGATTTGTCAGATAACTGTGCTTTTTCTCGCAGGCGCTGTTCCTCGGTTTTGGCGACATTATTACGCAGATACACCGGCGTTGCCTGATCTGGCGACACGGTATTGCCCTTTGCGAACTGATCTATACCAAGATCAAGGATATCGAGCGCATGCGGAAACGGCGCAGCGCCAGTGAGACGGCCGGCTCGATTGTGCTCAAGCTGTTCTGTGTAACTTTCCCATCCGGTGCCCGCGACGCTCCAACTGCTGTCCAATGGTGGCACCGCCCCCGGCGCGCAGACCATTTCTTCGCCAACCAGCTCTGGCTCTCCTTGCAGATTTTGGTAAGCCCCCCAGTACACTTCACCCATGCGCGCATCGATGGCAACAGCGACTTTGTTGTGGCCATGCTCACGATGGCAACGCCGCGCAATCGCGGCCATAGTCGACACCGGGATGGTATCGACATTGGCAGCAAGTGCTATTGCCTGCGCTGTAGCGGTGGCGATTCGAACGCCGGTAAAAGCACCTGGCCCTCGGCCAAAGGCAACACCGTCAAGTTGCAGCGGCACAATGCCAGCCTCCAGTAATAATTCGTCCAGCATCGGCAACAATGCCTTTGCATGGACACGAGGCTCTACCGTGTAGCGAAAGCTGATGTCACCATTACAGTACAGGGCTGCGGAGCAGGCCTCTGTGGCCGTGTCGATGGCTACAAGCTTCAGCGGGCGATTTGATTTTGAATCTGGCATCAATGCAATTGCAGTTTAGGTAGAGTTGTCTGATTCTGCGTTGGAATCAGGCGTTTGGGAATCCTCACTGGCAAAAAAATTCTCAACGCTCAATGGATTTTGAACAATTCTCATGCTCGGCAGGCTGTTTAAGAATGTATTGCCGTAGTCGCGTGTCTGCAATCTGGGGTCACAAATGACCAGCACCCCTCTGTCGTCGACATCACGGATCAATCTGCCAACGCCCTGCTTCAGGGTTAGTATCGCCTTGGGCAGCTGAAAATCAGCAAAAGCGTTCACACCATTATTTTGTAAATGTTTGATGCGAGCCTGCAGCACCGGATCACCAGGCGATGCAAACGGCAAGCGATCTATAATGACAGCAGACAATGCATGCCCGCGTACATCAACCCCTTCCCAAAAACTGCTGGTGCCAAGCAATACCGCATTGCCCATCGATTGAAATGCGTCCACCAGCTCACGCTTGGGCATTTGTCCCTGAACCAGAATGGGATAGTCACAATCGCGCTTTAATTCGGCTGCAACATAGCCGAGCGCGCGATGGCTGGTAAACAGTACAAAGCAGCGACCACTGCTGGCGACAATAACCTGTTTGGCGACAGCCAGCACCGCGTCATTGAATGCCGGCTCCTGAGGTTGCGGCATATTGGCTGGCAAGAACAACATCGCATTCTTCTTGTAGTCAAACGGACTGTCTAACAAAATTTCATTGGCGTCTTCGATGCCGAGTTGTGATTTAAAGTGATCGAAATTGCCGTTAACCGCAAGCGTTGCAGAGGTAAAAACCCACGAGCATTTCAACTGCCCAAGTGCCGCTGAAAATGGCTTGGCTACCGTTTGCGGGGTCAGGTTAAGACTAAAGCCTGTGCGATAGGTTTCGAACCAATGAATGTAGGTCTGATCTCTAAGATCAGTGTAAGACTCGAGCACTTCCATTTGATCCAGACAGCGTCTGCGACAACTCTCCAGCCCCTTGCCACGCACAGAGGCCACATCCAGAGGCTCGAACAGTAATTCCAGTGAATCACGCAAGTGATCAAGTGCAGATTGAACCCCTTGTTGAGATTCAACTTCTGCCCAGGCATCACGACGTGCCTCGACTCCCAGAGACAATCGAAAATCCCTGACGGCCTTCTCCAGCCGCGTAGACCGCTCTCTGATTTCAGTGACATCCGGGGCTTCAGCGAGTGACTCAGCCAGCGAATCGCGAGCAAGATCGAGCAATTGCCGACTGCTCAGGCGTCGGCCAAAAAATACCGCGGCCGTGTCAGGTAACTGGTGAGCCTCATCAATAACCACAACTTCGGTATCTGGAAGAATTTCACCGAAATCACCTTCCTTCAAGGCCAGATCTGCGCAAAACAGATGATGATTTACCACAATCAGTGTAGCGTCCATCGCCTTTTTGCGTGCGCGATTTACGAAGCAACCCGCCTGCTCTTCGCTTGAGTGATCAGAGCAGAAGTCATCACTGGAGGTAATGTATGACCATATTTCGGAACTCTCCGGAACCTCCAGGACCTCGGAAATATCACCCGTTTTAGTCTGCAACGCCCAACTGCGGATTTTTGCCAGTTGCGAGCTGCTTTCAGAATTTCGGAGCACAGGGTTCTGCAGCGCTCGATCGAGACGACTGCGGCACAGATAGTTGGAACGCCCTTTCAGCAGTGCAGTTTTTGGATTGCGCCCGAGAGTGCGTTTAACAATCGGCAGATCGGTGTGAAAAAGCTGATCCTGTAAATGACGCGTGCCAGTAGATATGATGACACGCTTGCCGCAGGTAATGACCGGCACCAAATACGCAAACGTTTTGCCAACGCCGGTACCCGCTTCGCCAACAAGAATGTTGTCTTCCGCAATGCAGCGATCTATCTCATCCGCAAGTTGCTGCTGCTCAAGGCGAGTCTTAAACCCCGGCTTGCTTTGAACAAACGGACCGTCGTCACTGAGCAACTCTGCTGATGTGGCGTCAATAACAGAGTCAATCGGCAATTGTGACTTTGCTACTACACCATCAGAATCAGAGTCTGATGGTTCCCCATCAACGTTATTACCCATCGGTTACCAGAACAAATCTGGCCACAGCAACTTTACTGGCCCAGCCGGGTAGATTCAATTCCCGCTTCGCGAGCGCCCAACAGATCACCCCGCCCTTCACGTGCTCGCTGAATAATTAACCAGTTTCGGTAACGTAATGGGCGATTTCCCACAGTTGCCAGAAAATTTGATTTAGCTGCATAGTTCTCAGCGCGTAAATGCGCTTGCCGCGTTAGTTCTATTTCTGCAGCTCGGCTCCACAACACTGCGTCTTTGGGAGTTATTACAATGGCTTGCTGCAGCTTGCTTCTGGCGCTTTCCAGATCTCCGTTGCGTCTGAATATTTCAGATTCCTGCCACAGGCGAGCAACGTTCTCATCCGTGACTTCATGAGAAATAACGCCTGCCTCGACAACATACTCGTCCAGCTTTTGAGCGACGGGGTCCTTCCTTTCACTGCCACCATTTACGGCACAGCCGGTGGTAACCAGGCCAAACAACCCGAGCATGGTAATCACGGTGCCGAGTCGCCGCGCGGGACTCATTTGAATTTTATCGGTGTTCACCGTTGTATGATCTCAGAAATGAAAAAGCCGCGCCCCGATTAATTCGGAGCGCGGCTTTTAGTGTATCAACTGCGCGCGGCAGTTGTAAGCCGTTGTGAACGGTTACTACTGATCGGTCATATGGAACTCAACACGACGATTGGCTTCCCGGCCTTCCGCTGTATCGTTTGATTCCAATGGCTTTGATTCACCAAATGCACGAGCCTGCAGCTGCTCGGATGGTACACCACGAAGCATCAGGTAGCGGACAGTGGCAAGTGCGCGTCGCTTGGACAGGCCGAGATTGTAATCTGCCGCACCCTGACTGTCGGTATGCGCCTGAACTTCAACATTAATATTTGGATACTTTAACAGTGCATCGGCTGCATCGTTCAATACAGACTGAGATTCGTCAGTCAGCTCGTCTGAACCGCTTTGGAAGTTAACACCCTCCAGAACACCACCGAACATTGCGCAACCCGTGGCCGTTACCGGCTCACCTTCGCCAGTATCAGGGCAATCGTCCAAGTTGTTTGGCACGCCATCACCATCGCTGTCATCGCCACCAAGTCCTAGTGCACCGCCATCACCGTTGGAGAACAAGCCACCGCCAGTATCACCGCTGCGACCAAGGCGCCATAGCAGACCGACTGAAGCCAACAACGCGTCTTCATCAAACGCCTCAACTTCCCCACGCAATGCCAGACCTATGCGGGTGCCATATTCGAGACCAAATCCGGCCATCGCATGCACATCGTTTTTGCGCGTTACGTTTAACTCGCTCTCGTTGTCCATTGCGCCAATGCCGAGCTTCCAGAAAGCACCCAGGCCCTGGCGGTTGATCAGCTTTTCGTAGCCGCCCAGGTTATAGAAATGGTAGACGAGGCTCAGATCAGCGACTTCATAGCCGACTGTACCTGCGTTGTTTGGTCCAATATCAGCCTCACCAAGGTCAGCAAAGCCTAATTCCAGTGCCATGTGAGGGCGGAAATCCCATCCGATGAAGACTTTGGCGCCTTCACTCTCATCGTCTGTTACTTCAAGACTCTGGTCACCACGGATCTCTGGAGACACTTTCGTTATGCCGCCAGCACCACCGATGTACAGCTTTTTGTGAAACTCACCCTGATCCGCTACTGCGGGGACGCACAAGCATGTACTAATGAGCGTGGCAAAGAGGGACTTTTTGATCTTCATTGTTAGGTTTCCCGATTTTCTGATTAATAGCTGTTCGCCCACTAGTCAACTGATGACCTATTGGGAAGCTGTTAGCCGCTTCTTGTTACTGATACGGCATCACGCGCAAACGCGTACCTAGTACTTCTTATAGACGAACAATTCAAAAATTGAACAAGAAACTATAAGCAATCGGCATTCCGCTTCAGCAACGGATCATTTCAAATCGGGAAGGAGTTCACCTATTCCCACTCAATAGTGGCAGGCGGTTTACCTGAAATGTCGTATACAACACGTGATATCTGATCAATTTCGTTGATGATTCTGCGTGATACCAGGTCGAGAAATTCATAGGGCAAATGAGCCCAGCCAGCGGTCATGAAGTCAGTTGTTTCGACCGCTCTGAGACTGACAACATGTGCATATCGCCTGCCATCGCCAGTAACACCGACGGACTTGACAGGCAAAAAAACTGCAAACGCTTGTGACACTTTCTCGTACAGCCCGTGCCTGCGCAGTTCTTCAATATAGATATGGTCAGCCCGGCGCAGTGTGCTGGCAAATTCACGCGTTACCTCGCCAAGAATACGCACACCCAGCCCAGGGCCTGGAAACGGGTGCCTGTCAATCATTTGCGCTGGCAGGCCAAGTTCTCTGCCCACGGATCGCACCTCGTCTTTAAAGAGTTCGCGCAGCGGCTCAAGCAGCTTTAAAGACATTTTCTCTGGCAGTCCGCCGACATTGTGATGAGACTTGATCAAATGTGCCTTGCCGCTAGCACTGGCGGCCGACTCGATTACGTCAGGATAAATTGTCCCCTGCGCCAGCCATTTGACCTGCTCCAGCTTCTGCGCCTCACGTTCAAATATTTTGACAAAGAGATTGCCAATGATTTTTCTTTTGTTTTCCGGGTCAGCCTCACCTTGCAATGCGTCAAGAAACTCGTCTTCGGCATCAACACGAATGACATTGACACCCAGCGACTCGGCAAAAGTCTGCATTACCTGATCACCCTCGTTGAGTCGCAGCAGACCGGTATCGACAAACACACAGATCAGCTTGTCGCCAATTGCCTTGTGTAACAGGGCAGCTACCACCGATGAATCAACACCGCCCGACAGAGCCAGCAGTACTTTGTCGTCACCTGCCTGCGCACGCATTTCCTGGATACAGCGTTCGGCAATACCGCCTGGCTGCCAACTGGCGCTGCAGCCGCAGATATCCAAAACAAAGCGCCGCAGAATGTCACTGCCTTTCGCGGTATGCGTCACCTCGACATGGAACTGCAAGCCATAGAGCTTGCGAGACTCATCTGCAATGCCCGCAATCGGGGCATTGTCTGTACTCGCAATCAGCTTGAAATTGTCAGGCAGAGTCTCGACTCTGTCGCCGTGACTCATCCATACATCAAGCAATCCGTGCCCTTGTTCGTTGCTGTGATCCTGAATACCCCGAAGCAGTTCTGAATGCCCGCGTGCACGCGCAACGGCGTAACCAAATTCACTGTGATCAGCTATTTCAACCTGCCCGCCGAAGTAGGCCGCCATGGCTTGCATGCCGTAGCAAATACCGAACACCGGTACATTAAGCTCAAATACGGCATCAGGAATGGCGAGCCGTTGGTCTGCAACTACCGATTCAGGCCCGCCTGATAAAATAATGCCTCGTGCACCGAAGTTACGAATAACCGCATCGTCTGCGTCGCAACTGTGAATTTCACAATAGACACCCTGCTCCCTGACACGTCGCGCAATCAATTGAGTAAATTGCGATCCAAAATCAAGGATCAGTATTTTATCTTCTTTGATGTCTGAAACTGAGTTGACCATAGATACGATTTACCTGTCATAGCTGCCTGACTGACAACTTTGAAACGGAAAAGAGAATTCGGGAGCCTCGAGCGGAACCCCAGACGTAGAGTGTTTATCCGGGCACAACGGTGCCACCAATCGATAAATCCGCTCAGCGAACGGTTAGATGAGATCGGTTAATCGAGTCGGTAGTTGGGCGGTTCACGAGTAATCTGCACATCGTGTACATGGCTCTCACGCATGCCTGCTGCACTCACCCGAACGAACTCCGATTGGCTGCGCATCATTTCAACGTCTTTACAGCCGCAGTAGCCCATACCGGACCGAAGACCGCCAACGAGTTGATGGATGACTGCAGAAAGAGGCCCTTTGTAGGGAACGCGGCCTTCGATGCCCTCGGGTACAAGCTTCCGCTCTGACTCAACCTCATCCTGAAAATATCGGTCGCTGGAGCCCTGCTGCATAGCGCCAACCGACCCCATACCACGATAGGATTTATAAGAACGCCCCTGGTACAGCTCTACTTCACCCGGCGCCTCTTCAGTACCAGCCAGTAAACTCCCCACCATGACCGTGGACGCGCCTGCAGAAATTGCCTTGGCTAGATCACCGGAGTAACGGATGCCACCATCGGCGATAACCGGTATATCATCTTTGGCAACAGCTTCAGCGACGTTGTCAATCGCAGATATTTGCGGCACGCCAACACCGGCAACGATACGTGTCGTGCAAATGGAGCCCGGACCTATGCCCACTTTAAGGCCGTCTGCACCAACATCAACCAAAGCTCTGGCAGCATCGGCCGTCGCAATGTTGCCGGCAATTATCTGAATATGCGGATAGTCCTTTCTGGTTTTGCTGACTCGATCTATTACGCTTTGTGAATGACCGTGCGCTGTATCGACGACTATCACATCGACACCCGCCTCTACCAGCGCCGCTGCTCGTGCGTCGGTATCAGCACCGACACCGATTGCGGCACCACTGATCAACCGTTGCTGATCATCTTTACACGCCAGCGGGTAATCCCGTGCACGGCGTATGTCCTTGACAGTGATCATGCCTCGCAAATCGAAATCTTCGTTTACCACCAATACTTTTTCAATCCGATGCTGGTGCAATTTGGCCATCGCATCTTCACGTGGCGCATTGACCGGCACTGTAACCAGCCTTTCACGCGGCGTCATGATCGACACCACCGGTTCGTCTTCACGTGTATCGAAACGAATATCTCTCTTCGTCACAATGCCAACCAGGCCGTCACGGTCCACAACGGGCAATCCGGAAATACCGTGTTTTGCGGTTAACTTGCGGACTTCCCCGATGGTTGTGTCGGGTGTAATGGTAATGGGATCAAGTACAACGCCGCTTTCAAAGCGTTTTACTTTTCGTACCTCGGCAGCCTGATCGGTAACCGACATATTCTTGTGAATAATGCCAATGCCCCCCTCTTGTGCCATTGCGATGGCAAGACGCGCCCCGGTCACGGTATCCATCGCAGCCGACAACAGCGGGATGTTCAAATGCAAGCTTGCCGTGAGCCGGGTACGAAGATCGATTTGGTTAGGCAAGACGAGCGAGTGGGCAGGGATTAGCAATACGTCGTCGAAGGTAAGCGCATCCTGAACTATTTTCATGCTCGGCACATTTCGCTTTATGACCGTTGGGAAGGGATAAAAATTACTCGGTCAGCGCATTATACGGTTTGACCGCAACTGCGTAAATTGATTAACCTCTTTTAAGTTGCTTTTTTTTTCAACTTCTTCCACCCACTTACCCCTACTCATAAGCGAGCGCCACGCTAATGCAGCAAATGTCCATGCCTCTGGACCAGGTGTTCTCTGTCAGTGAACTCAACAGCGAAGTAAAGCTCCTGCTCGATCAGACCTTTGGTGCAGTGTGGGTTGAAGGGGAGCTCTCGAACGCGATGCGTGCTCGCACCGGACACCTGTACTTTTCACTGAAAGACAAGCGATCTCAATTGCGCTGCGCCATGTTTCGTAACGACAACCGCCGCCTCGGCTTCGAACCAAAAGATGGCCAGAAGGTACTCTGCCGCGGCCGACTGGGCTTGTACGAGGCACGTGGCGATTATCAGCTGATTGTCGACCGGATGACGGAGACGGGAACCGGTGATCTTCAACGCCAGTTTGAATTGACGAAAAAGAAGCTGCACGAGCAGGGATTATTTGATCAGGAACACAAACAACAATTGCCGCTTTACCCGAAGTCAATTGGCATCGTCACATCGCCAACCGGCGCTGCCGTGCAAGATGCCATCAAAGTTTTGCAACGCAGGTATCCGCGCGCATCGATCATTGTTTACCCGGCAACCGTGCAGGGACGTGACGCCGCACCGTCAATCGTCAACATGTTAATGCGAGCAAATCGTCGCGCAGAGTGCGATGTATTGTTGCTGGTGCGAGGCGGAGGATCACTGGAAGATTTGTGGGCATTTAACGAAGAGGCTGTGGCCCATGCTGTTTTTGCCTCGACCATTCCTGTGATCTCGGGCGTAGGCCATGAGATCGACTACACCATCGCGGATCTGGTTGCAGACATGCGAGCGCCCACTCCGTCAGCAGCGGCGGAGCTGTGCAGTCCTGATCAGTCTGCACTGGAATTATTGATAGCGCAGCACACACAGCGTTTGGGCCGGGCATTTTCACAGCGCCATGGATCTTTCGATATAAGTTGCCAGCGGCTGTTAAAGCGACTGGCAGCCCAACACCCCAGTAACAGACTGCAGCAGCGGTCGCAACGCTGCGATGAACTTGAAATGCGCTTGCTTCGCGCAGTCAGGACACAGAACACCACACGAGACGCTCGCTTTCAGTCGCTGGGCCGGCGATTACACCGCCTGTCTCCCGATCGGCAACTGCAGCGCCGACAACAGACGCTGGCAGGGCTCGGCAATCGCCTTGTCGCACTGGCGGGGGCAGCGACCGGTAAACAACGACTGAGGCTGGAAGGCAGCAGACGTGCGCTGCAGGCGATCAGCCCGCTACAGACATTGGAACGAGGCTACGCAATTGCGCAGGACCAGTCCGGACAGATCATTCACGATGCGTCGACACTGACGCAGGGGCAATTGGTACAAATTCGTGTCGCCAAAGGTAATTTTGACGCCGAAGTCAGTAAAAAGCCCGAATAGTTGCCGCCAGGATAGACTCCACATAAACCCCGCTAGATGATCTGAAGATCACAGAAAAACAACACAATATTTGCCATTCGGACGAGATTCTGGTAGAAACGTGCGGCTTCGATTTTGGACAAGGTGTGAGTATGGCTGCCAAAAAAAAATCTTCAACAAAAGTGTCAAAGACGGTCGCCAAGACGGCCTCCACAAAATCCGCAACGGCCAGGACCGCTGTTAGCAAGACAGCTGCGACCAGCCGTGCTCCAGCCGTGAAAAAGCCCGTTACCAAACAAACCGCCGCAAAGAAAAAGGTAAGTAAAAAGTTGACTAGCACACCGACAGCTGATGCCCCGAAAAAAACTGCCGCGAAAAAGGCAACCACCACCAAATCCGCGACCGCCGCGACCGCAGTGAAGAAAAAGGCAACTGCGAAGAAATCTGCGGTTAAGTCAACTGCAACAGCGATGTCCGCCAACGGTCAGTTCAAGACCTTCTCGCCATACGAGCCAGCGAAAGACGAGGAGTACATGAGCGCCGAGCAACTGGAGCACTTCCGCGAAATATTGCTCAAATGGAAGCAATCTCTGATGGAAGAAGTCGACAGAACGGTTGGCCACATGAAAAGCGATGCGACAAATTTTCCCGACCCCAATGACCGGGCCACGCAGGAAGAAGAGTTCAGTCTGGAACTCAGAACCAGAGATCGGGAAAGAAAGTTGATCAAGAAAATCGATGAATCCATAGTCAAAATTGACGAGGACGAATACGGGTTTTGCGACGGTTGTGGCGTTGATATCGGCATTCGCCGCCTGGAAGCGAGACCAACCGCCAATATGTGCATTGAATGCAAGACACTGGAAGAAATACGCGAAAAACAAATCGCATAGCCCCGCACTTCTCGAAACCTGTTTCGGGCAACTACCGTGGCGCAAATCTCCGGTTACATTGGCAGATTTGCGCCGTCCCCCACAGGCCCGCTGCACCTCGGGTCGCTGGCAGCAGCGTTAGCCAGCTGGGTTGATGCGCGAGCTCATGACGGACTGTGGTTACTGCGCATCGAGGACATTGACCGTGAACGCGAGCAGCCAGGCGCCTCTGATCTGATTATTAACAGCCTGGGCGCGCATGGCCTGAGCTGGGACAAACCAATCACTTACCAAAGCGAACGCTCAATTGAGTATGAAGACGCGCTCACCCTGTTGCGACAACAGGGAAGACTGTACGCTTGTACCTGCACCCGCAAACAACTCCGCGAAATTGCCGGCAACCGAGTTGATCGCTCTTATCCGGGGTTCTGCCGCGACCGGCAGTTACCAGAGGCTGACAGCGCACTTCGCCTCACAGTTCCGGCAGATCAGCGCACCAGTTTTCAGGATGCTAATTACGGCGAAGTATCTGAAACGGTGGCAGACACGATCGGAGATTTCATTGTCAGGCGCCGTGGCCCGTTCTACGCGTATCAGTTGGCCGTCGTCGTGGATGACGCCGCACAGGGCGTGACACACGTTGTAAGAGGCGCCGACTTACTCGACAACACAGCCAGGCAAATTATCCTGCAACAAGCTCTAGGCTGCTCTCAGCCCGCCTACCTGCATGTGCCGCTGGTGACTAGCGGCGAGCAAAAGCTCAGCAAACAAAGCGGCGCTGCAGCACTTGATGACCACAAACCTGTCGAGAACCTTGTCGATGCGTGGGCCTGCCTGGGGCAGGATGCGCCGGATGCAGCAGATCTGCGCACTGTAGATGAATTTTTGTCTTTCGCTGTTTCAAATTGGAATCGCAACTGTATCGGAAATGATTCAGTTGATATCCAGAATAAGAATTTGGTTGACACAAATGGTTGACCGCATAGCTAACTCACCATATCTTTCAACATCTTGCGCCACCAAGTGCAGTCACAAGCGGAGAACTGAATGTCTGAATCGAAAACCTACCCGGTAAGTGCCGAGTCATCGGACCGGGCCTGGATCGACGATGAGAAGTATCAGGAAATGTATAAACGGTCTATCGAGGAACCAGACGAGTTCTGGGCCGAGCAGGCCAACCAGTTTATTGACTGGTACACCCCCTGGGACAAAGTTCAGGAGTGGGACTACCACAAAGCAGAGATCAAGTGGTTCGAGGGGGCAAAACTTAATGTCTCGCACAACTGTCTGGATCGGCACCTCGAGACCCGTGGTGATCAGGTTGCCATCATCTGGGAAGGTGATGACCCCAATGTACAGCGTAAAATCACCTACCGAGAACTGCATGCGGAAGTCTGCCAGTTCGCGTCTGCGCTAAAAGGACTTGGCGTTAAAAAAGGCGATCGAATCTGCATCTACATGCCAATGATCCCGGAAGCTGCAGTAGCCATGCTCGCCTGTACACGCATTGGCGCAATGCATTCCATAGTCTTTGGTGGATTTTCACCAGATGCACTTCGGGATCGCATCAATGATTCAGAGTGCTCGGTGGTTATCACCGCTGATCAGGGCCTGCGCGGTGGCAAGAAAGTGGCTCTGAAATCCAACGCTGACAAAGCCTGCGAAGACACTCCCAGCGTTCGCAAAATGGTGGTGGTCAAGCACGGTGCAGAACCGACCGGATGGGTAGACGGACGCGACGTCTGGTACCACGAACTGGTCGAAGCGGGCTCGGAGTCGTGCCCTGCCGAGGAGATGGGCGCTGAAGATCCGCTCTTTATTCTGTACACATCCGGCTCTACCGGTAAGCCCAAAGGCGTGTTGCACACGACCGGTGGTTATATTCTCTATGCTGCGATGACGCACAAGTATGTCTTCGACTACCACGACGGCGACATCTACTGGTGCACGGCGGATGTTGGCTGGGTAACAGGTCACTCCTACATCGTTTACGGGCCGCTAGCGAACGGTGCTACCACGCTGATGTTCGAAGGTATCCCCACCTATCCCGACGCGGGCAGGTTCTGGGAAATTATCGATAAGCACCAGGTTAATATCTTCTACACAGCGCCAACTGCACTGCGTGCGCTGATGGCTCAGGGCGACGAACTGGTGAAGAAACATTCGCGTGAAAGTCTGCGCTTGCTCGGCTCTGTCGGCGAGCCGATTAATCCGGAGGCCTGGGAGTGGTACCACAAAGTTGTGGGCAACGAGCGCTGCCCGGTCGTCGACACCTGGTGGCAAACCGAAACCGGCGGCATCATGATTAGCCCGCTACCTGGCGCAACACCGTTGAAACCAGGGTCTGCCACTCGGCCATTTTTCGGCGTAGAGCCGGCGCTGGTCGATGACCAGGGCACCATCATTGAAGGCCCGGCCTCCGGCAATCTTGTTATCAAGCGACCCTGGCCCGGGCAAATGCGATCAGTCTACGGCGACCACAAACGATTTCACGAAACCTACTTTGCAATGTACCCTGGTTACTACTTCAGCGGTGACGGTGCACGTCTCGACGAAGATGGCTACTGGTGGATTACCGGCCGAGTAGACGACGTGATCAATGTCTCCGGACATCGCATGGGAACAGCCGAAGTCGAGAGTGCGCTGGTGCTGCACGAACTGGTTGCGGAGGCCGCAGTTGTCGGTTACCCGCATGACATCAAAGGCCAGGGAATCTACGCCTACGTCACGCTGATGATCGGCACCGAACCAACCGATGAGTTGCGCGCCGAGCTGGTAAAGCATGTACGCAAGGAAATCGGCCCAATCGCCAGCCCCGACGTTATTCAGTGGGCACCCGGCCTGCCAAAGACTCGCTCTGGCAAAATCATGCGTCGTATTTTGCGCAAGATTGCAGAAAACGAGATCGAGAATCTGGGAGATACTTCAACACTGGCGGATCCGGGTGTGGTTGATGACCTGGTAGAGAATCGGGCAGCCAACCAGGCCTGATTGCGTCACTGCTTTAAAGACTGAAATCCCCCCGGAACGCTCGTTCCGGGGTTCTCTAAGGCTCAATACGCAAACCAGTCAGCCGGTTTAGTCAGTACCGCAGGAAATACCAGACCAGATAGGCAATGCTGCAAAGTATCAGCCCGATACTCCACACCATTAGCCACAATTGCTTGCCGTATCTGCCAACGAAAAACAAAATAAAACCTGTTACCAGTGCCAGGCCTACTGTAAATGCCAGTAAACCCGGTGAGGTCTCTGTGTAGGGAAGCCCGGTTGTGGGCTCAATTTTATAGCGCAATGATCCAGCCTGTTCTGCGGGTTACCAACGGTTGCTCAGGAATCGTCAGACGGTTCAAACTGCAATGATGCCGAGTTAATGCAATAACGCATTCCGGAAGGTTCAGGGCCATCTGGAAACACGTGCCCCTGATGTGCATTGCACTTCTTACAGTGCACCTCTGTGCGCCGCATACCGAGGCTGTCGTCCGACGTTTCTTCCAGGTTGTCGCCAGCAGGAGCCCAGAAACTTGGCCAGCCACTGCGAGAGTCGTATTTGGTGTCAGAATCAAACAGGTGTGTGCCACAGACCACACACAGATATTTACCGGCCTGTTTGTTGTCGTTGTACTCGCCGGTGAAGGGGTGCTCGGTACCGTGCCCCTGGGTGACACGATATTGAATATCTGTCAGGCGATCGCGCAAATCTTTATCATCGGGTTTTGACATCTGAGTGACCTCTGTGGCTCCGGAGCTGCTAACATGAATGGTACTTATACAACGCCCTTACAACTTTTCACACTGTTAACGCGCTTCAACTCGAGTTTCCGGGCATGGCGTTGAAGGTAAAGACAGATTCCGGCAGTCACGGGTTAAAATGAGCAACGACCACCCGCCAAACGAAGACGATCCAATGGAGCTATTTCGACAGTCCGTCGGCGATGTCAAGCGGGTTGCAGACGATCGAGTGCCAGACCGACCAACACCACCGGCGCCGAGACCCCGTCAGCGAGAGCTCGATGAAAAACAGGTCATGTACGATGCCATGCATGACCCGATCGATTTTGATGCGGCCGATACGGGCGAGCATCTGTCCTGGGCTCGTGCAGGCGTTCAGCGCCGGGTACTACGCAAGCTTCGCAACGGTTACTACGCGGTGGCAGCCGAGTTGGATTTGCATGGAATGACTGTCGTTGAAGCACGTGCCGCGTTGGCAGAGTTTCTGGTTGAGGCAACAAGTTTGCGCGGCAGTTGCTGCGTCCGGGTGATTCATGGCAAGGGCCGCAAAACAGCGACGGATGCCCCGGTCCTGAAGCCAATGGTCGCGGGCTGGCTGAAAAACAGAAACTTAGTGCTCGCCTATTGCTCTGCAAAATCCAGCCATGGCGGCACCGGCGCTTTGTACGTGCTGCTGCGGTCTAACAACGACGGGAAGCACTAGCACTAGCAACACCCGGCAGGACCCCGAGTATGGTAACAAGAGCAGTACCTTGCCCACTCAAAAGCTGACCTAATGCAGCGTAACGTTGCCTTGCAATGAGTCGGTGTCATCCCCGACAGACAGCATTTCGCCGTCGACATCCTCTTCACTGCCACCATTCTCATCGCCGCCTTCACTATCGCCTGAAAGGGGTATTTCGAGCTGGCTGCTGATTGTGTCGAGATCAGCCAGTTCTGATAGTGGCGGCAATTCGTCAATGCGCCGCAGATTAAAGTAATCCAGAAATTCTTTGGTCGTCGCGTACATTGCTGGCCGACCCGGCACTTCTTTGTGACCCACTACCCTCACCCATTCACGTTCAAGCAGCGTCTTGATGATATTGGTACTCACTGAAACACCGCGCACCTCTTCGATTTCAGTTCGTGTGATAGGTTGGCGGTAGGCAACAAGCGCCAGTGTCTCGAGCAACGCCCGCGTGTATCTGGGAGGCCGCTCATCAAACAACCGGGAGATCCAGGGTGACACTTCCTGATCAATCTGCACCCGGAAGCCGCTCGCAACCTCGACAATACTGACGCCTCGCGATGCGTACTCGGCCTGCAAATCAACCAGCGCCCGCGTTACATCGGTGCGCTCAACGGCATCATCGTCTTTCGCAAACAGCTTGTGTAATTGTGCTACCGAGAGCGGCTTGTCGACCGCCATCAACGCCGCTTCTACGATATTTTTGATCTTGTCCTGGTCCAATCTTCTTGCCTTATTATTCTTGTCGGCGACTAGTGTCTTCAGAGCGCGTTTTCAAAGCGTGTATTCAGGGCGCGTTTTCAGGGAGCAATTTCACAGAGCATTTTCACGGAGCATTACCGGTTGTCGGGTTTCAGTTTTACTCGCCTGCCGCCAGCCACACTCTAATTATACGACGCATCCGGGTTTTCGTTTGTATCCAGATAGTTAGGCCGTTCATCATCGTCGTCAATGGCCGCCGTTCGCGCCTGTATGAAAATCGGTCCAAAGGGTTTCTCCTGGATAATTTCCAACAGCGATTCCTTACATAACTCGAGCATGGCTAAAAATGTTACAACACACCCTGCCCGGCCTTCCTCAACTGAAAAAAGTGACAGGAAATCGATTCGCTGATGCTCATTAATCATGACAAGCAGGCTCGACATACGTTCCCGAACCGAGAGAAACTCACGCTTAACATTGTGATGCTGATTTAACTTCGCGCGCATTACCACACTGCGAAAGGCACCAAGCATCTCTTCCAGCTTGATATCAGGCAAGGGTTGTCGGTTCTCAAGCACCGGCAGGCCGGCGCCCGCTTCGAACACGTCACGCTCCATGCGTGAGAGGTCATCCAGATCTTCTGCGGCCTGTTTAAATTGCTCATAGGCCTGCAGCCGCCTTATCAGCTCTGCGCGCGGATCGTCTTCATCCTCTACTTCCTCGGGCCTAGGCAGCAACAGTCTTGATTTGATTTCGGCGAGCATCGCTGCCATCACCAGATACTCAGCGGCAAGCTCGATCCGCATCATCTCCATAACAGCAATGTACTGCATGTATTGCTCGGTGATCGCCGCTACCGGAATATCGAGAATATCGAGGTTTTGTCGCTTGATCAGATATAACAGCAGGTCGAGCGGCCCTTCGAAAGTCTCAAGGAATACCTCCAGGGCGTCGGGCGGAATGTATAAATCGGTGGGGGTATCGACATAGGGCTCGCCAAGCACCACGGCGACAGGCAGCTGCATATCCAGCTGTTCTGCTGCACCTTCTTGTTTGATATCCGACATGTAATACTGGCGTTTGAAAGCTCTAGTCTATTGCGTGCGCCAGGCTAGTGCAGCAAACTTGTGTCACCCTTTCCTTCTCGTAAAATTTCAACATCATCACCTTCCAGAGAAATAACTGAAGTCTCCTCGAGACCACAGGCTCCGCCGTCCATCACTAAATCGACCTCGGCTTTGACAATCCGGGAAATTTCGTATCCTTCGTTGAGAGGAAACTCATCTCCTGGCATCAGTAGCGTTGTGCTCATCATCGGCTCGCCCAGTTCGGCCAACAGCGATTGCGCGATATTATTTTCCGGCACCCTGACGCCAATGGTCTTACGTTTCGGGTGTAAAAATCGCCTGGGAACCTCATTCGTGCTTTTGAGAATAAAGGTATAGGGCCCCGGCGTCAGGCTTTTCAACAATCGGTAATTTCGATTGTCTACTTTGGCATAAACTGCAATCGCCGACAGATCGGCGCACATCATCGACATGTGGTGGCCCTTGTCGAGCTGGCGCAGGCGATAGATTCTTTCCACCCCGCGTTTATTGTCGAGCAAACATCCCAACGCATAACAAGAATCGGTTGGATAGACGACAACTCCGCCCTCTCGCAGCACATCCACAGCTCGGGCAATCAGGCGCTGTTGTGGATTGTCCGGATGTATTTCAAAGTACTGGCTCATGTGTTATTCGTACAAGTCCTGGCAGGCGACCACTGTATTAATGGCTCCGGCGGAGTTAAAGCAGAAAGATTTGTAAAGCAAATAGTGGCAAAACCACAGACTAAATACAGAACAATTTACTGTCTCCTGAATAGCCCCGGCCACAAATACCCGGACATCTAACAGCCAGGCGGCCTCATTTTCCGGAACCGCGCAGGAACTTCAGGCAAAAAGTGCCAACAATGCCCGCCAGTCAGTCACGCATTATACCTGTCCGAGATCCTTTTAACTCACAAGCTGGTCCTGTTCTTTCGATAACAGACAGTTAAACCCGATCACAGCCCCTGCCAGACCAAACCACAGCGAAAACAAATCGGCAAACTATTTGGTTTGTTGCCTGTGACCCTACTATCCTACTTTAAGAGTTTCTATTGTTGCAGGCTCGCGGATTGGTGTGACGGTAGCCCCGGTCGCCCAACCATGACAGTCCGACCGTCCAACAATCGAATTCGGACCAGTCATTTTCCATCATTACTTTGAACGCGGGCGTCACCCGCCTACCACGGAAATTTACGTTTATGGCTTCCAAGCTACTTGTTTCAGCGCTGACAGCCGCAATTCTCGCCGGCAATCCGGTGACCTTTGCAATCGCCGATGGCGAAGATACTGTTGCCAGCGTCAACGGCAAAGCTATCACCACCCTTGAGCGAGATACTCAGGCCGCACAATTCAAAGCCAGGGGACAAAACGCAACCGATGAACAGGTTGTCGATGAACTGGTAAGCCTGTCGCTAATGAGCCAGGAGGCCGAAAAGATGGGGCTCGACAAAACCCCGACCATGGAAGCAGAGATGAAAATCATGCGAGCCAGAGTCCTCGCGAACGCGCTGCTTACCCAATTTACCGAAAGTCTTGACCTGACAGACGATGCATTACGCAACCAGTACGACAAGCAAATAGCCAGCACGCAGGCAAAAGAATTTAAAGCCAGCCACATTTTGCTGGAAGATGAGGCAAAGGCGAAAGAAGTCATTGGCGAACTGGACGACGGCGCAGACTTTGCCGAGTCGGCAAAGAAATACTCGACAGGCCCATCCGGACCAAACGGTGGCGATCTCGGCTGGTTTGATGCCGGCGCGATGGTCCCTGAATTTTCACAGGCCGTTGCCACCATGGAGCCTGGCAAGCACAGCGCAGAACCAGTCAAGACCGATTTCGGATGGCATGTTATCAAACTCGATGATGAGCGAGCAAAAAGCCCGCAACCGTTCGAGACTGTTAAGGATCAGATTAGAAATATGATGCTACGCGACAAGGTTGCTGAGTACATCGATGGCTTGCACGCGAACGCCACTATTGAACGTTAAACGTGATTTTTTAACGAAGCCAGGAGTCTGTGGGGCGTGCCACAGACCCTGGATTGCCAGTCACAGAATTACTGATTGATTGCTGCGAGTAGTTATTCACTTTAAAAGTATTGATCGAAATTACCGACTAAAAAATTCGCGAACGCAGCAGATCACAGGCGACAGTTACAACCAGCCGAACCAAAGCGCAGCCGATTCATCTATAAGTTTGTTATTGCATCGAAACCGGATTGCAAATCTGCCTGTATATCCACCACCGACTCAAGTCCAACGGCCACTCGTATTAATGAACCACTAATACCTGCCGCCTCGCGTTGCTGATCAGACAAACGTCCATGTGTAGTGGTAGCCGGGTGTGTAATCGTAGACTTAGCATCCCCCAGATTGGCGGTAATAGATAGCAAATTACAACTGTCGATTACCCGCCATGCTGATGTGCGCCCACCCACCACTTCAAAAGAAACGATTCCGCCAAAGTCGCTTTGTTGCCTGCAGCAAAGCTGATGCTGGGGATGACTTTCCAGCCCTGGGTAATACACACGGGATACTTGCGGGTGTTGCTCCAGCCATCGCGCCAGTGACAACGCACTTTCACTGTGACGGGCCATTCTGATTTCAAGTGTCTCCAGCCCTTTTAAAAATACCCAGGCGTTAAAGGCACTCATTGTCGGACCGGCGGTGCGCAAAAAGCCAAACACCTCATCACCCATGTCTTGCTTGTTGCCCAACACCGCGCCACCAACACAGCGCCCCTGCCCGTCGATAAACTTCGTGGCTGAGTGAATCACCACGTGTGCGCCATGTTCGAGCGGCCGTTGCAACGCAGGTGTACAAAAACAGTTATCGACAACCAGCCGCGCATTAGCCTGTCGCGCCAGTTCTGCCAACGCCGCAATATCCACCAGTTTGGTCAACGGATTTGATGGCGTTTCAACGAACAACATGCGTGTCCTTGGGGTAATTTTCTCGCGCCATTGATCTATATTGTCCGGCGCCGCGAACTGCACAGGGTTGCCCATTCGTGTCAGATACTTGTTAAAGAATTGTGCTGTTGAGCCAAACAATCCATCAGATGCAATCAACTCATCACCCGGCTGTAACAGCGAGACACAAGTCGCCATTATTGCTGACATACCCGACGCCGTTGCCACGCACGACTGCGCACCTTCCAGCGCCGCTAACCGTTGCTCAAAGGTTCGCACAGTCGGGTTGGTAAACCGTGAATAGATATTACCCGGCGCATTGTTTTGAAATCGATCAGCAGCTTGTGCTGCATTGTCAAAAACAAAACTTGATGTAGCAAACAGCGCCTCGCTGTGTTCGCCTTCCGCAGTTCGCTGGTAACCTGCACGCACTGCGGTTGTTGAAAAACTCGCCTGCGACCAGTCTGTATTACTCATGACTATCTTCGTCCGCTATAAACGCTGTAGGTGTTAACAATTTAAATGCACCGCTCACTGCCGTATCTGACAAAGACAGCTCGGCATGTGCGGGTAACGCGCACGAAGCAAATAGTGTTTGCGGATTTTTGGGAGGGCGTGGTGTCGGGGTAGATCTGCATGGATCTGTGACAGGTGGGCCCACCATTCACTAGCAGCGGGCCGAAGCACGCTTTAGCTGAATTTTTCAAGCGCCCGCAAGCTGTATCAAATCGGCGCGTAGAGAATTATGCACCCACTGACAGGGGTGTCAAGTCAATTTGCTGTGCTGCTCTGACTTAGCTCGGAATAAATTTTGAAGAGCAACTTATCTTACGGCGTTCGGAGGAAAAGTTACCCGATAAAAACCGCGGTATCTGTATTGACCAATCCAAATAATTCAACCACATCAGAATTGGCCATACGGATGCAGCCTTCGGACATGGGCTTACCAAGTAAATGTTCCTGTGCTGTACCATGTATATAGATATAGCGATTTTTTGAATCAACCTGCCCGCCCTGATTAAACCCGGGTTGCAGACCACTGAGCCACAAGATTCTACTGGTAATAAGATCATCTGCACTGTCAGAAGATAGATCCGTGGCTAGCCCGGTTACCCTGCGACCTTTGAAAATTGTCCCCGGGGATACATCCTCACCAATTCTCTCTGCAACAACGTGCCAGCCTATCGGAGTACAACCTGTGTTTTGACGACAGCCTGTTCCGAACTTTGATGTTGAAATTATATACGTATTCTTTAGTTTCCCGTCGACAACATAGTCAAGGGTTTGCAATCTGACATCGATGCACAGCATTTTCTCAGGCGGTTGCAGATCACAATCAGAGACTTCGCCACCGCGGTCAAGCGTCAGCCGGCTCAACACAAACGCAGCATCAAACGCTGTGCTGTCTAGCCGCGAGCTGAAGTTGTCCCACCAGGTGCCATACATACGAGGTTGCCTGTGACCAGCGCGCCAGTTACTCCAGTCAGTCCATACCGACGTCGACAAATTGCTCGTCAGTCGCTGACTCGTTTACAGCATCCGCCCGCTTGCTGCTTAGCCAGTTTAAATAATCCTCATTGATATCGCCGGCTATGTAGTGCCCGTCAAAGCAACTGGTTTCAAATTGCTGCAAATCAGCGTTGAGCTCACGCACCGAATCGATAAGGTCCTGCAAGTCCTGGTAAATTAATCCATCGGCACCTATGGCCAGGCAAATTTGCTCTACCTGCCGATCATGGGCGATCAGCTCATCGGCAGCAGGCATGTCAATGCCATAGACATTGGGATAGCTCACCGGTGGGGCAGCTGATGCCATGTAAACCTTGTTGGCGCCCACTTCACGTGCCATCTCGACAATTTGTTCAGACGTTGTGCCCCTGACAATCGAGTCATCCACCAACAGCACGTTCAGGCCTTTAAATTCAGACTCAATGGGATTGAGCTTCTGCCTGACCGATTTGCGACGCATAGTCTGCCCGGGCATGATAAAAGTTCGGCCGATGTAGCGGTTCTTTACAAACCCTTCGCGATACTTGATTCCTAACTCCATTGCCAATTCCAGCGCAGACGTTCGGCTGGTATCTGGAATGGGAATAACCACGTCAATATCGTGATCAGGCCAGGTTTTGCGAATTTTTGCTGCCAGCTTTCGACCCATATTCAGTCGCGAACTGTACACCGAGACGTTGTCCATTACAGAATCGGGGCGTGCAAAATACACGTACTCAAAGATACACGGCGTCAGACAGGTTTCAGTTGCACACTGCTGCTGAAACATTTCGCCTTCCTGAGTGATATAGATTGCTTCACCCGGCTCGAGATCGCGCACTGGCGTGAAACCCAGGCCGGTAAGCGCCACGCTCTCTGATGCGACGATATATTCGGTGCCGGTGTCTGACTCTCGCGAACCTAATACGGCAGGCCTGATACCCTTCGGGTCACGAAAAGCCAATACGCCACGACCGACCAACATTGCTATCACTGCGTAGGCCCCCTCACAACGCTGGTGCACAGCCGACACGGCATCGAACAAATGTTCCGGTTGCAGCTTTTGCGATTTGGCGACGCGTTGTAGCTCATGCGCAAAGACGTTTAGCAATACCTCGCTATCGGAGCTGGTATTGATATGGCGTCTGTCAGTTCGATACAGCTCACTCTGCAGCGCTTCCGAGTTGGTTAAATTGCCGTTATGGGTCAGAACGATCCCGAACGGTGAATTGACATAGAACGGCTGTGCTTCGGCGGAGACCTTGGAGCTGCCAGCTGTCGGATAACGAAGGTGACCAACGCCCATGTTGCCACGCAGACGCAACATGTGGCTGGTACGAAAAACCTCCTTGACCAGGCCCGGCGCTTTGCGCACAAACAACTTGCGATCGGCGCAGGTGGCAATACCAGCTGCATCCTGCCCCCGGTGTTGAAGCAGCGTCAGGCCTTCGTAGAGTTGGTGATTAACCGGCTCTCGACCGACAATTCCGATTATCCCGCACATGCAAGTAGGTGCTCTGTGATTGTCAGCGGCGATTGTAAACGTTTTAAACGAACGTTACCCGCTAACAATGTCCTTATGCCGAATGTTTCTTCGCAGCCGGCCGTTCTCAAGCGTGCTTTCAGAGCGGGTTTGCCTGATTGCCACTGCAGTCTGACAGCAGGTAACCACTGAAGACTATTTAATCGGAAGATTCCAGAGTGGTTGCGTTGTGAACCGAAATTTCAACGGGCATCAAACGAAGTGGCCGCTCCCGGCGGGTCAGGGGTCAGGTCCTGAGCGATACTCCGATCGTGCACCACAGCACCTGCTGGCTGCAATTCTTTATGGTAGTTCGTTAATTTTAAACCAGTTGCCAATATTCTCTGGCAATTGGCGATGCATAACTTTCGACACCATTAAAACAATCGGCATCAATTTGGACTCATTCCACCATCTCTCGCGTGGAATAGCCGGATTGGATGTTGCCAGCAGTGCAACAACCGCCAAAATTAAAAGACCACGCACCGCGCCCAGGCCTGAACCGAACAAGCGATCGATAAATCCAGCGCCGGTCACCCCGATCATTTTACGAACCAAAAAAGTGATTGTGCCGCAAATGATCATTGCGCCAAAAAACAGAATACCAGCGGAAACAAACCACCTGGCGGATGCATTTTCTATTGTGTCTGGCAGGAATACAGAGAATTGCTCCGTGTAATAAAATGGCAGCAAGATAGCCAGTAACCAGGTTAACAGCGACATAAGCTCGCTGGTAAAGCCCCTGAAAAGGCTCAGCAAGGCTGAAACGCCGATCACGCCAACTATAAAGAGGTCAAGTGTTGCTAAAGTCATGGGTAACTGTTGTTATCCTTCGTCTATCTACCGCAACACATCAGTGTAGCAGTCTGGCCAGCCGCTGCCTGACGCCTGCCAGTATTTGTCATGTTGAGCACGGGCAAATGCTACCAACGAACTGAGCAAAGTGCTTCATTTCTATTACACACTTAGTTGCGCCTAACCATAATACTCTCGACCCGATAGTCCTGATCGATGCGATTCTTCAGTGCAAGCGCATCAATCTGGTTGCCAATCGGGCCAACAAAAACACGCAGAATATTTCGAGATTTGCCGGCAACCTCATTCACATAGCCTGGCAACCCTGCACTACGCAGCCTGTTGAGCAATTTTTGCGCGTTCGCATCCTTGACAAAACTCGCCACCTGAATGTTCCAACCATCAGCAATCGGGTAAGTTGCCAGGCCACCATCGACCTCGCTGGATAACGGTTCGCTAGCCGGCGCCACTGACTCGTCCGACCGCTCCACAACTTCAGCCAGTACCGCTGTCCTGGGCTGTTCTATTTGCACCTGCTCGATTTCAGGCGCTGCCGGCAGGGGTTGTCGCGACGAGTAAGAGCGTTCCGCGACATTGCGCTCAGGCTGCACTGGCAGCGTTTCCGCATATTCGTACTCTTGCTGGGAGCCAGCACCATCGAGCACAAACGGTAATACAATGACCGCAATCGCCAACAGAACTGCAGCACCGATCAGTCGCGCGAGCAACTGGTCATCAGCGTATTCTTTTCTTTTCTCAGCCAACAGTACCGACCCGCTCATCGACTATTTTTTTACCCGCACAGGGGACATTAACATTGATAAAAACCAATTTTTTATTGAAAGTATCAGCGATGCAGCCGCTGGCTGATCAGATCCCCGGTGCAGCCCTTTCAGCCAGCTACAGCAATCGGTTGTCGGCCAATCTGGCAAGCACTGGTCCGACCACATGAAACGATCCGAACACAACCACTCTGTCCCCGGTAGAGGATTGTGCAACAGCTTGCTCAAAGGCCGTGGTTACGGTTGCGAAAACGTCCACCGGGTCAGCGCCGACACTGGCGAGTGCACTCGCCAGGAGTGTCGAATCAACCGCTCGCGGAAGATCGAGTTCAGCGATGCACCAGCCGTCAATGCTCGAATGCATTTTTTGCAAAATTGCGTCAATGTCTTTGTCTTGCATGCAGGAGAACACAGCTATCGTTTTGCCCTGCACTGGCCGGGCAGTCAGGTATGCCGACAACAGGTCTGCCGCATCCGCGTTGTGCGCGACATCAAGCAGGACAGGTACTGACTGATACTCCGCCACCTGCATTCTACCCGCAATACTGATGCTTTGTACCACCGAGGCTATGTCTTTCTCGGTCAAATAATAGCCGAGCAATTGTCGTGTGGCGCAAACAGCGACTGAGGCATTGCTGAATGCCCACGCGCCAGGAATGACTGGCGCTGGCAGAGACAGTGACACCTCAGCGTCCTGATACGTCCATCGATCTTCCTGCTGCCGGTATTCAAAGTCCTCACCAATTTGCAGCAAAGTTGCTCCTATTTCCAATGCAGTGCTGGCGACAGAGTCTGGCGGCGCGGAATCTCCACACACCAGTGTGCAGCCCGCTCGCGCGATACTGGCTTTTTCAAATCCGATTTGCTCTCTGTCATCACCCAGCCAGTCCACATGGTCGATGCCGACCGAGGTAACACACGCGACATCGGAATCCCAGGCATTCACTGCATCCAGCCTGCCGCCAAGGCCGACTTCCATTACAGCGACATCGACTTTACGTTGCTTAAAACAGTACATCGCCGCGAGCGTGGTGAATTCAAAATAGGTCAGGCTGATATCGGCTCTGACACGGTCTACCAATGCAAACGCCTCGCACAGCTCATTTGCCGTTACACGCTGGCCGTCCACCACAATGCGTTCGTTAAAATCTATAAAATGCGGTGATGTGTACACACCGACAGACAGGTTCTGAGTTGCCAGAAGCCCGGCGATGTAGGCCACAGTAGACCCTTTGCCGTTTGTCCCGGCAACAGTCACTATTCTGCAGTCGGCCTCGTCGAGCCCCGCCAAAACCGCTACCTGAGATATTCTCGATAACCCCAGCTCAATGCGGTCGGGCTGCATTTGCTCCAGTTGCCGCAGCCAGTCATCAAGCGAAGTTGTTTGCGCCATGGATTGCCTTTCGCCAGTACTTGATGTCGCCACTCGCAGCTAGCTGACGGTCTCTGCGCTGGTTGCCGGCGGAACAATCACCGGACTGTCTGCTGGTGACGGTCGGCCGGTAAGCTGTGCCAGCAATACGGCCAGTTTGTCTCGCATTTCACGGCGATCAACAATCATGTCAATTGCGCCTTTTTCGAGCAAGAATTCCGAGCGCTGGAATCCACTGGGCAACTTCTCGCCCACGGTTTGCTCGATTACTCTTGGCCCTGCAAAGCCAATCAGGGCACGCGGTTCAGCAATGATGACATCTCCCAGCATTGCGAAGCTCGCCGACACGCCACCCATCGTAGGATCGGTCAGAACCGAGATGTAAGGCACGCCACGGCGCGACAGTCGTGCCAGAGAAGCGCTGGTTTTACCCATTTGAAAAAGCGATACCAGCGCCTCTTGCATACGCGCCCCGCCAGAGGCTGAAAAACAGATCAGCGCAGCGTTGTGATGCAGAGACATTTCTGCTGCCCTGACAAATTTCTCACCGACCACAGACCCCATTGACCCACCCATGAAACCAAATTCAAAGGCGGTAGCAACCACCGGCAGGCCCTTGATCGCCCCACGTATGGCTATCATGGCATCTTTTTCATCGACTGCTTTTGCCGCCTGAGTCAGCCGGTCCCGGTATTTTTTACTGTCACGAAATTTTAAGTGATCGACTGGTTCCAGCGATGCCCCGATTTCCTCTCTCGGATCGACATCGAGGAGCTGCTCAAGTCTTTCACGCGCTCCAATTCGGCGATGATGACTACAGCGCGGGCATACGTTGATGTTGCGCTCAAGGTCGGCACCGTAGAGCACATTCGTACAACTTTCACACTTGACCCAAAGACCCTCCGGGACTGAACCGCGGTTGCGGCTGTCAGTGCGTACCCGCGAAGGCATCAGTTTGTCAAACCAACTCATGTAGTGCTCTCGAATGAAAAAATAAAAGGGCTACCGGACGATCAAAGGCCGTCTGCCGCTCGCACATTGGCGATAAATTCACGCATCATCTGATGATCTTTTATCCCCTTGGCAGATTCTACACCGCTACTGACGTCAACGGCAGCCGGTCGTATCTCGCGTATCGCATTTGCGACGTTGCCAACGTCAAGCCCACCGGCTAGGATTAGCGAAGAAGCAAGTTCAGGGGGCACCAGTGACCAATCGAATGCGGTGCCGCTGCCGCCAGCCGCACCCGCCGCATTGCTGTCGAGCAAAAAGCCGACGGCCCCGTCAAACGTGGCACAATAATTACCCACATCTGCAACAGATTTCATCGCTACTGACTTGATGTAGGGGCGCGCAAAGGATTCACAATAAGGTGCTGACTCGGTACCGTGAAACTGCAGCAAAGACACCGGCACGGATTTCAGCACCTCTTCGACGTAATCGACCTCGGCATTGAGAAAAAGCGCTGTAACAGTACAAAACGGCGATACCACACCAGCAATCGTTGCAGCTTGTTCGATAGTCACGTGACGTGAGCTCGGCGGGTAAAACACCAGTCCAATCGCATCGGCCCCCAGATCAGACGCTACCTGCGCATCTGCCGGGCGCGTAAATCCACAGATTTTCACTCGGGTTGCGGCACGGGTTGCTGGTTGTACCAGCGCTTGCGCTGGCTGTTGAGTATTACCGTTATTCATCCGCAGACATTAACACACGCATCCCCGTTACCGAAGGCGCTCAACAACAACCATCGCCCTGTGTAGCGTATACAGGTTCACTCACATGAACAGATCAGCAGGAATGGCATCTTGCCAGTGTGGAATACCATAACAAGCCTGATAGCGTGGGCCTAAAAAATACAGCCCGCAGGCTGCAACAGTTTTACCGGCTCTGGTGCGATCACGCTGGCCCAATGTTGCTGCTAACCAGTCGCCCGACTCGGTGCCATCGCCGACTCTGATCAGGCTGCCAACAATGATACGAATCATATTGTGCAAAAAAGCGTTGCCACAAACCTGCACCTGCACAACATCGTTGCGGCGCTTTACATCAATCGAAAAAATTTCACGTCGAGCATGTTTTGCCTGACAGCCCGCCGCCCTGAAGCTGCTGAAATCGTGCTCACCGACAAGACATTGCGCCGCACTATGCATCTGTTGTTCGTCCAGTGGCTGATGCACAACAGCCACGCGCTGATGGCGCAGGGCAGACCGAGAAACCCGATTCAAAATCAAATAGCGATAGGTTCGATCCACCGTGCTGTAGCGAGCATGGAAATCTTCGCCTACGGCGGTGACTGATCGAACTGAAATATCACTGGGTAAATTCGCATTGACCCCCAGTACCCATGCTTTGTCCTGACGATCGCGATCAGTTTCGAAATGGGCACACTGTTGCAGTGCATGAACACCAGCGTCGGTCCTGCCGCTGGCCACCAGTGTTACCGATTCATCGGCCACAATACTCAAAGCCCGTTCAACATTCTCCTGTACAGACTGACTGTGGTGTTGGCGCTGCCAGCCACTATAGCGAGAGCCATCGTACTCTATACACAGGGCGTATTTGTTCATGGATGCAACGCTGTAAGGGTTATACGACAGGTAGGGCAAAATTATGACAAACCAGGCGCTCGAGCCGGGCGCCTTAAACGCGAGTTACGGCGCACACGTTTTGCCGATACGTCAAAGCGCGCGTTATACATACGTAAAAAACATCGATCAAATTGTCGATCTAAACATCAATCAACACACGCCCGTTTTGCAATGACTGTTTCAGAGACGCGTTTCGAAGATTCAATAGTGCTGCCGCGTGCTCACCCGGACTGACAACAAGCTGTATCCCTCATTATACCCCCGACTTCCGACAATGGTACCGGATGATTAAGCTCGACACCGCCACCAAAGTCGAGCGCATCAGGTGCTAATAACGGCCAGCACAACATTGCACCGGCTGTAGCGTGCGCCACCAGTCAACAATAAAAAAGGGCGCCAGTGGCGCCCTTGATGTTACTTAGTCGCTATTACCAATCGACTGACCACGGTTGCAACCTACTCAGGTTATTTTTCTCAATAACTCGGTCGCTTCACTCTGTTGAGCCGGGCTGCCATTGACGGCTATATCTTTCAATGGACCGATCGCGCTGCTGTTATCACCCATGTCTATATAGGCCTTGGCAAGATCAAGCATGGTTTCCATCTCATCAACTCTGGAACTCAAACCCGCGTCCAGATCGTCTGCCCCGAGGTCAGACTCGAGACCGCCGCGCAACGATGTGGTCATATCATCAAGCGAATTCAGATTTGCATCATCCAGCGTCAGATTGTCGAGCGAGCTGTCGCCGTCTACATCGCCAAAATCAAGTGCACCAAGATCAAGCCCGGACATTTCTTCGCCTGCAACTTCCTCGAGGTTTAACGTACCGTCGTCATCTAATGCAGCTAAATCTATCTCATCGAGCGTCACGTCTTGCAGAGATGTTGCTGCAGTCTCTGTTAAAGAGGAATCAAACTGACCGGTTGCATCAAGTTCAGACAAATCAAACTCGGCACCTGGATCAATCGTGTCATCGAGATCAGCCAGTGCATCGTCCACAGACTCTGTCAGAAAATCATCTGCCAACTCGTCTATTTCCGAGACATTCGCAGCGTCGCGTCCCGCTGGCTCACCGGTACCAGCCTGACTGTCGTTCGAAGATATCGTGGCAGCAACTGCCGCCGCCCCGGTCGCTGCAGCGCCGGCTACTGCGCCAGTTGCGGCTGAGCTGATATCCATTGCCGATGCACGCGAATAAAGCGCATCACCCGGATCAAGGTCTCTGCCCATTTCTGCTATCTGCGGCCAATGCGAAGTTGGGCCAAAACGGTCCTGAAATGTTGTTGCCGCCGCCTTGAAACCGTTAGTATTTTTCTGGTCGTGGTAGTTCTCAAGCAATTTAATGTGGTAGTCCTGATTATCAGGATCACGCTCAACCGCCGACGTTAACAACTCCTCCGCCTGACCATGCAAGCCGTATCTCAGATACACCTCGGCCTCGGTTAACGTGTCATCCTGCATACCGCCATCATTACGTGCAGCTTCCAGCGAACCCGCTGAGTCCTGCGCTCGATTGTCCCCTGCAGCCCGTGCATTCGCATCGTCGCTTTCTCTTACTGCGGCGGCCGCCGCAGTTGCGGCAGTCGCCGCAGTAGCAACCGTTGCTGTCCGTGAAACCCCTTCATTTCGGCGTGGAGTATCGTCACGGCGCAGTGATGCATCGTCGTGCATACGACTGCTACCGCGATCGTTGCCAGCGACATCAGACGCCCCATATTCAATATTTATATCTTCCTTGACCACTCTGCTGCGTCGTCGCCATGCCCATGACGCCAGCAAACCAAGAAGCGCAATACCACCACCGGTAGCCAATGTCCTGGTTCGGTTGCCTACCACTTTTTGCAACGGCGCGTATGACATCAACCCACCGAGCGCGCCTACCGCGACGGCACCTTTGCCGGCAAGATCACTCGTGGTATCACTGACTTTTTCAACCAGGGCATTTGCAGTATCGGTAGTCTCTGCCAGCGCATCGGTATCGGGCTCTGCTACCGTCGTTGTTATCGCGCTGGTATCAGTTCTTTCAACGGCATTTTGTGCGTCGGATGCGTCGGCAGTTGCCAGATTTGCAGCGGCCTTGGCCTGCTCTTCCGCCAACCGCTCTCTGATTCGCGCCTGATCATCAGCACGCTGCCTTTCTGCTTCAGCCTCAGCCTGTAATCGCAGATTTTCATCTGCGCTTTCCTGCAACTGCTGCTTGTCAATTTCGGCCTGAGCCAACAATTGATTTTTCTCTTGCTCAAGCGCCTCAAGCTGGACACGCATTTTTTCGCTTTCAGCGGCCAGGCGCTCACGTTCAGCATTTGCCTCGGCAATCAGGCGTTCATTTTCTGCACTGGCCTGAGCTGCAATTGCGAGCTTTTCTTCCTCCGCCTGAGCGGTAATTCTTGCGTTCTCTTCTTCGAGCCGGGCCTGAATTCGCTCCTTCTCAGCCTGGGCTTGCTCTAGTAAAGCCGTTTTCTCTGCTTCGGCGGCACGGACCAGCTCAGCTTTTTCTAACTGCGCCGTCTCTTCAAGGTCTGCTTTTTCCGCCCGAAGTGTCGCCAGCTGCAACTTCAACTGATCCTCTTCGTTGGCAACCCTGATTCTCTGCGCTTCTGCTTCAGCTGCGGCAAGATTTTTATCAGCGTCCGCCTGCGCGGCAATCCGATCCTGAGCGAGAGTAGCTTCATCTGAGATCTTCTCTTGCATTTCCTTAATGCGGGCCTGAGTCTCTTCCAATGTGGCATCAGTCGGCTCGGTTGCCACTTGCTCTTCAGCAGTGTCAAGCTCGACTTGCTCGCTGGTGTCCGCAGCATCTGTGTCAGGCGTAACTCCTGTTTGCAGATCACTCAGCTCGCTTTCTCTGAGCGTAATAAGCCGCTTCATTTTCGTCATGCTGGACGCCAGATCATCTACCCGGCCCTGCAGTTCGTCGCGTTGCATCGCTTCAGATGCAAGTTCTTCCTGCGCAAGCTGAACCCGGCGATTAACATCGTCGAGGTCACGCGACAGATCAGCGCCTGCATTCAACTCGTCCGTGGCGGGTGTACCGCTTGCTGTAGCGGCATCATCAACCCCCAGAATCGACAAACCGGTTGATTCATCGGTTGCCGTTTCGACTTCAGCAGTTTCAGAGTCGATGGTGCTCTCTGCATCAACCGGTTCGGCAATTGGCAGCGCCGAATTGTCTTCAGTTGCATCAGCCACCGGCGCAGTTTCAGTAACGCGTGGATTGCCGGCACCTTGAAATTCAATTTGTTCACGCACCATTGCCAGAGCGTCAGCCCTGGTCACCGCGGTGGTCGCTACCGCAGCTGGCATCTCCAGCACTGAACCAATCAGCATCTGGTTCATGTCACCGTTAAGAAAAGCACCCTGATTGGATTCGAGTAAAGCGACCATCATCTGCTGCGTTGTCACACCTGATGGTTTGTTGTCCTCCGCAATACTCCACAGTGTATCTTGCGCACCTACGGTGATGGTATCTCCTGCATTTGCAACACGCTGAGTTCCCGTGCTGTCGGACAAGATGCCTGAGAGGTCAATTTCCACGCCCTGGTTATCACTGCCGGTGGCATCGCTATCCAGAGCCGCGGTGTCTGTAAAAACCTCAACACTATCTACAATAACTTCTGCCTGATCACTCACCTGCCCTGCTTGCGCAATGCCGGTGGATCCCTGCAAGCTGGAAAGATCGACAAGCTCTGATTCATCGGCAGCTGGCAAATCAACCTGGGTGTCGACAGGCTCCGTAGTATTCAGGGTAAGGGCGTCAGAAACCACTGGTTGCGCAATCGCCGAGTCAGCACCAACCGGCGCTAAGCCGTCAAGGTCAATTTCTACACCCAGCTCAGTATCCACAACATCTGCTTCTGGTTCTGCCTCGACCAATTCAACAGGCAACAAATCAGTTAAATCTACACGGGCACCCTCGTCGAGCTCGTCGCTTGCACTTTGACCTTCAGATACAGCTATTGCAGCACCGCTAATCTCTGCTTCATTTTCAAAGATCGGTTGACCGGTAGCATTGAGATCATCGAGGTTAATGAGCTCTCCGCCATCATCATCAGCGTCAGTTGTTGGTGTAAATGTCGGGATCGGAGAAACACTATTCAGCAGCGCGGCATCGAGTGGAATAAGTTCACCCTCGTCTGCGCCCGCCTCTGCGACAATATCATCTGCGCTTGTCAGTAATTCAGAGCCACCGGTTGTCGTGATCACATTGCTTTGCGAGCCAGCCACTAACGGCGACGTTTCCACGACAGCGCTGTCTACATCATCAACCGAGATGACAACACTGTCAGCGCCAGCCAGATCAACTGTCTCGAAAACTTCATCACTGACCTCGATTTCCTGACTCAGATCTATGACTTCGCCCTCATCAATTTCGCCACCCAGAGGCTCTTCATTCAATACAACTTCACCAACAATAATATCGCTGCGAATTATGGGGCTTGATGCGCCAATCTCCTCTTCGATATTGACTACCTGCGACTCAGCCACAACGGCATCAGGCAACTGGGTTTGCTGCGTGGTGAACACAGGCGGATCAAGCAGGACAGTAAACTCGCGCACTTGCCGACCACTTACATCAGAATCAATCTCGATCAGGAAATTGAGAAAAGGCTCTATAACCGGCGCATCGCTGGTTACCTTTATAATCGGGCTCCCGTCCGCACGGCGCTCGATGTTGAATTTCATTGCCGAAAGTATCGGCGTTTTCTCAAGCCCGGCACTGGCGAACGCCGCATTCGGTGCTATTCGAACCTGCACTGAGTCGAGCTCTCCCGGTGATGCGGAGAGAATATTAATTTCAGCATCCAGCGCCTGGTTCAGCGCCGAATACATTTCGATATCACCCAACCCCAGCGCGAGGCTATTTACAGAAAAGGTTGCCAGACTTGAGCTGACAGCGGCTGCAATGGCTAGTTTTCGCACAGTTTTGAAATCTCTTGTTTTATGCCCAACGCGGGTTGAACCGGAGCAGTTTGAGTAAATGTGCCAGGAAAATACGTTTGCTACCTGAACAATCAACACACGCCAAAATCCGAATCACCAGAATAAATATAGTCTTTTTTCTTCTGTTCAACGACGCACGATCGCAGTGGCTATCACGATCATCAATGCAACGTTAATTTTTTATCTCCCATTGGTATAGTACGCAGGCGTCAATTAGGCAACAGCGAAGCCCATATTGTTATCAACTATCGCCCGCCAATCCACCCACCAATGACCAGAATGCTAAATTGATCTCCGGGTTTAGACACAGCGAGCTTGCAAACTATTGTGTCTCACGGCAGCTGACTGACGGCAGAGCGGTGTCTGCAATAGCGCTTGCAGTCGCTGAACATTGACTGTCGGATGGCGACAACGTGTTCAGCGAAAAATCCCGGATCGATATCCTCGATCGATAAAGCCCGCATCTGCTGGTTTGAATGCCCGCCGGAGCCGCCCTCTATTGGAGCGGCTTGCGATGCATCTTTAGCGAACACAGCGCTCGTATCTATTGTTACGCCGCGGGTGTAGCGCCGCGGGTGTAACCCGTGAGTGTCTGGCCGCGGAAGTCTGGTCGCGGGCGCACTCTCAGATTACCGATGGGCAGCTGGCAAAGTTTAGAGCCTGCACCGAGGGTGAAGCTCGGTACTACCGTGCTACTGTCGTTCGAGCAAAATGCGCAGCATACGGCGCAAGGGTTCTGCAGCTCCCCATAAGAGCTGATCACCCACCGTAAACGCTGACAAATATCCGGGGCCCAAATTGAGTTTACGCAACCGGCCAACTGGCGTTAACAGGGTGCCGCTGACCGCGGCTGGAGACAATCGCGCAACTGTTTCAGCTTTATTATTAGGCACCACATCGACCCATTCGTTGCCGGCATTCAGGATGTTTTCAATTTCGGCCAGGTCGAGGTCTTCTCGCAACTTTATCGTCAGGGCCTGGGAATGGCAGCGCATAGCGCCAACACGCACACAGATGCCATCAACCGGAATGACATTTCCCGAACTGCGACCAAGAATCTTGTTAGTTTCTACCTCGGCCTTCCACTCTTCCCGACTCTGGCCATTGTTCAGATCTGCATCAATCCAGGGAATCAGGCTACCGGCAAGCGGCACGCCCCACTCCCGTGTATCAAAGGACTCACTGCGCATTGTATCAGTGACAGCTGAATCTATATCCAGGATTGAACTGCCAGTACGCGGCAACAGGTCAGAAACTGAAGATTCCAGCTGGCCCATTTGGCTAACAAGCTCGCGCATTCCACGGGCACCGGCCCCGGATGCCGCCTGATAAGTCATGGCGCTGATCCATTCGATCATATCGTCGCGAAACAGACCGGCCAGCGACATCATCATCAGGCTGACTGTGCAGTTGCCCCCAATGTAGTCGCGCTTGCCCTGATCGAGTGCCTGATCAATGACTGATCGATTAACCGGATCCAGCACAATAGTACTGCTGTCTTCTGTACGCAGAGCAGAAGCGGCATCGATCCAGTAGCCGTTCCATCCGCCCTCCCGCAATCTGCTGTGTACATCGCGGGTGTAGTCACCGCCCTGACAGGTGATGATGGCATCCATCGTCGCCAGTGATTCGGTGTTGTGCGCGTCCTCTAAAACGGTATCCGTAGTGCCAATCGCAGGCCCGGCCTGCCCGGCCTGAGAGGTCGAGAACAGGGTCGGTTCAATCCGTTCAAAATCATTTTCCTGCTGCATTCTCTGCAGAAGAACAGAGCCGACCATACCTCGCCAGCCAACAATACCAACTCTCATCATTTTCTCGCAGTTTCCACTTTTTTCGTAAACTTGCCGTCAGCTTGGCCCACTTTCCGGTTTCAGAGAAACGGGCAGCGGCCAAGGGGGGAAACAGTATAGATTGGAGTCACCTTTCAGCCAATTTTTATTGTTAAATTGCCCGAAATAATTTGACATCGCAAGATGTGTTAGGCTGATCTCGAAATCTTTGCGTATACATAACAAACAGAAATAAAAGAAGTTTTTTATTTCTTCCGCCGCATAACTGAGCGTCTGATTTTTTAGATTTGTTTTGTGCCTGGCGCAAATTTTTTTTTGTTGCACTACAATTGACGCCACAAGTGCATTGGAATTGCAAGCAGCATGGACGCTGTTTTACGGCTCGGAGAACAGCCATTTGGATATAAACAACCTTAAGGCCTTTATTGAGGTCGCGGACAAAAAGTCTTTCTCAAGATCAGCGGAAAGTCTTCACTTAACACAACCGGCGGTCAGCAAGCGTATCGCTGCGCTCGAAACCGAGCTGTCAGCCCGTCTCTTCGACCGAATTGGACGCACTGTTCATTTGACAGAAGCCGGACGGGTATTGCTGCCATCAGCGCGACAAATCAGCGCTGAACTTGCAAGAATTGAAGACGTTATTTGCAACCTTGGCAAGAACATAAGTGGCAAACTCAGCATGGGGACCAGCCACCAGATCGGGCTGCACCGCCTGCCACCGTTTCTGAAGAGTTTCCGCCACACGTACCCTGAAGTCGACATCGACATTCGCTTCGGCAACTCCAGCAACGCACTCGAAAGCGTTGAAAACGGAGAACTCGAAATGGCGCTGTGCGCCACCAACGGCGACATTGCACCAAAGCTTCGTGACATTGACGTGTGGAAGGAAAATCTCGTTTTTGTTGTATCAGCAGACCATCCGCTGGCAAAGCACGACAACGTAGACCTTTCCCTGTTGATGAAGTGTCCGGCAGTGTTGCCCGAACCTCCGTCGATTACCCGTCAGACGGTCGAATCACATTTGCTCAGTCTCGATATGAAACCCACTGTCACTATCGACGCGGGCGACCTTGAGACGATGAAAATGATGGTTGCTATCGGTTTGGGCTGGGGATGTATGCCTGATGACATGATCGATGACTCCGTCACTGTGATCGACATCGACGACGTTGTGTTACAACGGCGAATATCTCTCGTCAGACACAATGATCGCACCCTGTCCAGGGCGGCGCAGGCCTTTATGGAATCACTCCCCGTGTAATCAAAGGCGATTACTGCAATCTGCAATACCGTACGGGTGCCACCATGCCTGGTAACACCCGTACACTTTCGCATGGTTACCAGACAGGCAATGCCGGTCTGGATCAATCATATCCACTCCAGCTATCTGTATCAGTCTGGCACATCAAATAAGCCTGTTGAATTCACCCCACCGCTAATTTTTCTGGTTAGCACCCTTTCCTGACACTTTCACATTACTATCCCGGATCAGAACACTTACGGACTTCGTCTTTGATGGATTTCTTCCTGCTCAAGAAATGGGTATCGCTATTCCTGCACCTGGTTCCCGGCTGCCTGCTACTGCTCGTACTGGCGATGCTGCTCAAATACACTCGTTTATACCGCCTCGCGAATCCGCTGGGCCTGATAGCGTTGCTCATTTTACTGTTAGCCAGCATCCCCGCTGTGAGCAATAAGGTTATCTATTCACTGGAAGATCAGTTTCCACTGATGGCCACTCCTCCGGCGGATACCACATTGCTTGTAACATTGGGCAATTTCGCAAGCAATGAAGCTGATTATCCAGCCAACGCTCGCTTGCATGCTGTTGCACTGTCACGTATCACCGAGACCATTCGTCTGTGGAAACAACATCAATCGGCAAACCTGTTCTTTGGTGGACCGTCACGCTTCGCGATGCGAGATTTCGCCATAGACAATGGTGTACCACAAGAACATATAACTATTGATCACCATGTCAGAGACAGCATCGGTGAAATCTCTGCTGCAATGAAACTATCAAGCTCAGCTGGATTGGACGGCCGAACGGTGATCGTGTCATCAGCAACGCACCTGCCAAGGGCAAAGCTCATTGTTGACCAGGCTGTGGCACTCGGGTTAACAAATCAGCCGGTCCGGCCACACAGCTATGCACCGGCGGATTTTTTAGCAGCAGTGTCAGAGCGAACCTTTACCGCAAATAGCAGTTATTTGCACAAATCCGACCGTGTGCTGCACGAGTATGTCGGCATGCTTTGGATTAAACTGCGGGTTCTGCTCGGCATTGTTCTGTCTGAATAGCGACATCGATATAGCCACAGGATGCTGCCATAGCTACGCTTCGACAGGCAAGACCCGACCGACATGCCTTGCTGTAGAGGGCCCTGTATTTGTGTACCGGCGGCGAACAACAACAAGCGCTTTGCTTACTTACTTCTGACTGTCTCTATTGAAAATATACGACTACATTATCGTTGGCGCCGGTTCAGCCGGATCAGTACTGGCAAACCGTCTGAGCGCCTCCGGCATACATTCGGTGTTGGTACTGGAGGCCGGTGGCTCAGATCGCAAGGCGTTTGTACAAGTACCGATTGGTTACGGCAAAACCTACTACGACAAACGCGTTAACTGGAAGTACCAGACCGAGCCCGAACAACAACTGGATAACAGACCGAGCTACTGGCCTCGCGGCAAAGTCATGGGAGGGTCAAGCTCTATCAACGCGATGGTCTATGTTCGTGGTCACCCGCTGGACTACGACGACTGGTCACAAAATGCACCAGGCTGGGACTGGAACAGCATTGCACCCTTGTTTAAAAAACTGGAGGACTGGTCCGGCTCACCGCACACACTCCGGGGTACGGGTGGACTACTGTCAGTGACCGACACCCGACAACAAGTGCACAGTCTCTGTGATACCTACCTGAGTGCAACCAAACAGTTTCAGATTCCATTTAACGCCGACTACAACGCTGACTCCATGGATGGCGCCTCGTTGTATCAGATAACCACTAAAAACGGCCTTAGAGCATCTACCGCTCACTGCTACCTGCGCCCGGCACTACGCCGAAAAAACCTGACACTTGAACTCAACGCGCATGCAACCAGGCTCTTGTTCGAGGGGTCATCTGCAAATGGCATTCAGTACGTGCAGCGCGGCAAACAAAAGCAAGCGCATGCCGGTCGCTGCGTAATTCTTTGTGGCGGCGCGGTCAACACACCGCAGTTGCTGCAATTGTCTGGCATAGGCTCGGCTTCACTGCTTAAGGAATTTAACCTGCCGGTAGTGCGCGATATGCCACAGGTTGGTCAAAACCTGCAGGACCACCTGGGCGCTGACATGATCTGTCGCACCAATGTGCCCAGTCTGAATCAGGAGCTACGACCACACATTGCACGCTGCAGAGCAATCGCAAAGTATCTTTTTAACCGAACCGGTCCATTGTCACTCAGTGTCAATCAGGCTGGCGGCTTTATCCGTCTGAAGCCAGATTCAGATCGACCAGATACCCAGTTATATTTTTCTCCACTCAGTTATACGCGTGCACCGGTTGGCACCAGGCCACTCATTAAACCTGATCCCTTTCCCGGTTTTATGATTGGCTACAACCCGTGCAAACCGACCAGCAAAGGACAGCTGCAAATACAGTCGGCCGACCCTTTCACGCAGCCGCGAATACAGCCGAACTACCTCAGTACCGACCATGATCGATCACTGATGCTGGCGGGCATGCGACTGATGCGCAACCTGACAGCTACCGACGCGATGCAAAATGTCATTGAAGAGGAAATCTATCCGGGCACTGACCTGCAGTCTGATGAAGAACTCAATCAATTCATTAGCCAGAACGCATGGACAGTCTTCCACCCTTGTGGCACTTGCAGAATGGGAGACAACCCCGCAATTAATGTCGTTGATTCACAACTGCGTGTGCATGGTATCGGTGGTTTAAGAATTGCCGACGCATCTATTTTCCCCACTATTCCAACCGGCAACACCAATGCGCCTGCGATTGTAACTGGCGAGAAAGCAGCAGAGCTTATACTGGCAGATCACTAAATCGACGCTCCCTGTCCATGTGTTAACTCCGTCTGGCGCTGGCACCTGACGACTAGCGGTGCCAGCCACAGTGGTATTTCAAAGATCAAAGGCCAGCTGTCAGTTAAGTGGATAGTCCTTTCTTAAAGAGGCCAGGCCAATGCCGGTTGAACCAAAACCGCCATCGACGCAAACCTCCTGTCCGGTAATAAAACTGCTTTCATCGCTGCATAGAAAATAAATAGTACTGGCTACCTCCTCCTCAAGGCCATACCGGTTGAGCGGAATAGCATCGTGGTAGTCAGCACGTATGTCATCGCTGTGTACTTTCTTTGCCATTGCGGTATCAATTGGCCCGGGGGCAACTGCGTTGACACGAATGCCATGGTGACCAAGTTCGGCCGCAAACTGCCTGGTGAGATGCGCCAGCGCCGCTTTCGATGTGCCATAAGCAGTGCGCAAGGTACTTGCCCGTAGACCAGAGATCGAAGTGATATTAACGATGGCACCCGCTTGCTGTTTAAGCATGGCAGGCACACACGCCTGCGAACACAGAAAGGGTCCGTTCAAATTGGTGGCGAGAATTTCACTCCATACACTAAAAGAGGTTTCAGTCACCGGTTTGAAATCCGCTATGCCGGCGTTATTAATCAACGCATCAATTCGACCAAATCGACTGAGAACCCGAGCCACAGTAGCTGTAACGGCCTCCGGATTCGAGACGTCGCACAATAAGCTGAGCACTTTGTCAACGTGCCCCAACCCCTCGGTGGCAATTTGTAACTCCTGTTCGTTATTGTCTATCACTGCAACCGCATAACCTTCGCGCAGGAATCGCTTTGCCACTGCCAATCCGATACCTCTGGCAGCACCGGTAATTAAAGCAGTTTTCGGAGAATCATTTGACATGTTAGTAAGGCCTGTAAGAAGAAACGGCTGATCTGTTAGTGTTTAAGAATTTTGCTATTTTGTAAAAGGAGCCCAAAAAGTGATTTGGAACTGTATACATAGAATTTCGCATATATATACTTGTCGCCTTTTGAATAATCCAGGCTGGAGTCTGCGCAGTAGAAGTCCGCGTAGCGAGAACGCGCCATATCGAGGGCCCTGCTCCAGAAACCACGGGTACGATCATTTGCGGCGCATAGTTATTCATACGCAACAAAAAATAATCGATAAAAACGCACCGGCAGGGCGCGTTCCCCGTGTTGGCAGATGGGAGTGGAGGTTCTGCCGCGCAGACTCCTAGCTCTTGATCATTTCATTTATCTCAAGAAGATTCATCGACGGGTCATAGCAGTACAAATGACGCATCCCCGGTATTGCAAAGGTACCTGTCAGTGAATAAGGAATGCCCGCTGCCTGCAATCGCGCGATGACCGCATCCAGGTCATCCACTTGAAAAGCAACATGACCACCGATGGACGGGTTGTGGTCAAGCTGGTTTTTTCGTGCGAATTCAGGCTCGGGCCGAATCAAATGCAAACCGGCGTTGTCACCCTGACTAACCGTTGTAGTTGGAAAAATTGTCAGCTTGCTTGTGTCAGAACTTATGTGCCCAACCTGCTCAGCTGGCGGAAATATCCAACTCCCCTCGGACATACCGATTATTTCTGTGTAAAACTTTGCCGACGCCCGTACATCGTTTGCTGGCAGGTTAATGTGATGGATGGTAACCATGATTGGGAAGCTCCGAATTAGTTTGCACCCTGAGAATACCTCAAACCCGAGAAAAATCCGCAGGTTGGTTTATTAGCCCCGCTGGTTACTCCAAACAGCAACGCTTACCGAACAACCACGAAGAGGTTGTGTGAAAAGATTCACCAGGTCGCGAAAAAGGCCTTGAGTCAGCGGTAGTTCTGCCGACATACGCCACTCAATAATGGCGAATGGATGCGACCATGATGAGAGAGCGGCAAACACCCGGGACCAACGCGGCGATACGAGCCACTGAGCTAGCAGCGAATACAGCTGCTCGGTACCTTTTCTTAATCGGTCTGGTGACACTGCCAATGTCCGCTGTGACTGCCGCCGCTCCCCCGAGATGCGACAGCGGCAACCCTGCCAATTGGCTCTCCCAGCCACAAATGACAGAGCGACTGACGGCCGATGGCTGGATGATTAAGGGCATTGTCAGTGCAAATGGCTGCTGGAAGATCAGCGGTACCACGCCCGAAGGCGTCCGCGCCACGGGTTACTTTCATCCATTATCCGGGCAACAGTTGCTGATCAAATCAGGCGCTTAGAACCTGGAACAATCTGAAGCCTCACTCACACCTTTGCTCTGTTCAACAGCGCAATCCTGCACCGGTTTGGCGTATGATAGTAGTCAATATCGCCACTGGTAATGCACGTTCATGTCTTCACTATTCAGCCCTGTCACGGTTCGCGGCGTCACCTTTCCGAACCGTGTTGTCGTGTCACCTCTTTGCATGTACTCCGCAAACAATGGTATGCCTCAACCGTGGCATTTTGCTCACCTCAGTACCTTTGCTCGAGGTAAGGCAGGCCTGGTGTTTGCCGAAGCAACAGCAGTCGAGGCTATTGGTCGTATTACCCCCAGGTGCCTGGGCATCTGGTCTGACGAACATGCCGAGGGCCTTAAACCTATCACTGCATTTATTGAAGAGATGGGCTGCGTTCCAGGTATACAGTTGGCTCACGCAGGTCGTAAAGCAGCCTGCTTTCCACCATTCGATGGCGGTAAACCACTGCCGGCTGATCATCCCGATGCATGGCCGGTAGTTGGTCCAAGCGATGTGGCAACGGGCCCTGGCTTTACGGTGCCGCATCAACTAACAGTCGGTGAGATCGAAGCGCTGGTGCAGACCTTTGCTGTCGCCGCCAGGCGTTCTATCAACGCCGGCTTCAAAGTTATTGAACTACACGGCGCGCACGGATATTTGATGCACAGCTTTTTGTCGCCAATATCAAATCAACGCACGGATCAATACGGCGGAGATATCAATGGGCGCATGCGTTTTCCGCTGGAAGTATCCAAAGCGGTAAGGGCAGAAGTCGGTGACAAAATGCCACTGTTCTTTCGCATATCAGCCGTTGACGGAATCGAAGGCGGCTGGTCAATGGATGATTCGGTAACGCTGTCAGGCGCATTAAGCGAATGTGGTATCGATGTTGTCGATTGCTCATCCGGTGGAGTCAGTGGTGCACCACGTTTTCGTGTCGCCGACGATGGCAAGGCACTCGACAAAAGCTCGGCCCGAGCGCCAGGCTTTCAGGTTCCATACGCAGAGCGAGTGAAGAAAGAAACTGACCTGATGTCGATGGCAGTGGGCGTTATCATTGATCCGAAACAGGCGGAGGATATTGTTGCCAGCGGCCGGGCAGATTTCGTTGCGCTGGGTCGCGAGATTATGCACGATCCCTTCTGGCCACTACATGCAGCACACCAGCTTGGAGCAGACCCGGATTTCGACATGTGGCCCCCTCAGTATAAATGGGGTGTCGACAGACGCGCGCAAATCGCCCCGCTTAACCGATAAGATCACAACCGATAAGATCTCAGTCGGTAACACATTCAACCTACATGGTAACCGCTGCGCGGAAAGACTTACCGCGTAGCGCCAGGCTTTAGTCGTTGGAACACGGCTCTTGCGCTCGCGACCCGGGTAGCAAAATTCGAACATGGCAAAGCTACGAGGCCTTGTAAGCCCTGATGTGTTCAGCAAGCCTGTCTGAAAATCTGAACTCGCTGTTATCCTGCGGTTCATAACCGATAATCCGGCGCGCGTTGGCGATACTCCAGTACGCATGTGAATTACCGCTTATACCGTAGAAAATCTGGAAAGGCACACCGTTATCATCGCGTATATCAGGTGCCTCTATGCTCTTTGTGACTAACTGCACCAGATCACGTTCGCTGAGGTAAGCCGCCAGCGCCCGGCGGACAGTGCGCATATCTCCAAGAGTACATTCGTCAAGATCGTTCTCTCTCGGGCCGCCGATGCGAAGCTGTACATTTTCGAGTGGTCTTAGACGACCGTTGTTGTCAGCCGCAACCTGACGCCCAACCGCAAAGACAAATCCCAGATGCTCGTAGGATTCTTTCGCCCAGCCGTAGTAGTTATCTGACAGCGCTCTGAGATCAGGGTCTAATACATCGAGTTGATTATCCAGAATAGCGGGCTCGAAGTAGTCGGCGGCATGATTGGAGCTGGCCATTACCACCCGCCTTACTCCCGCCTCGAGACTGGTTAGATAGATGTTGTAGGCCATCTGCACGTTGGCCATCTCGTCACTGAAGCGCTGATCCGGCGATGGCGTATTGTTCGGATTGGAATCGCCGACAAATCCAAAATGGACCACCGCATCACAGCCTTCAAAGTGGTGTCGATAGCTGTCACGATCTTTATTCACCAGATCAACCAGCCTGATAGCCGACAGGGTCTGTCCATCGGCAGTGGCCTTTCTGACATCGACCAACACCAGATCGTAGTCTTTCTCGAGTGCGCCGATCACCATTCCGGCAACTTTTCCGGCGGCGCCGGTGATCAGTAATTTTTTGCGTGAGCGCATAGTGAACCTGAATTCGTCGTATTGCCTGAACCGGCAAATGTCACCATCACCGTACCAATGCAGCTGTCGGCATGTGTTTTTGTGACAGCTTTGCGGCTAATTACTCCCTATGCTACCCCAACCTCCGGCCACGAATACACACTCAGCATTCTTTTTCTTCTATAATGGGCGGCTGACCAAACCTATCGTGCGAAGGAACACTTAAGTGATATCAACCGCAAACATCACGATGCAATTTGGCGCAAAGCCGCTTTTCGAAAATATTTCAGTCAAATTTGGCGATGGCAATCGCTATGGACTGATCGGCGCAAACGGCTGCGGCAAATCGACATTCATGAATATACTTGCTGATCAACTCGAGCCAAGCGCGGGCACGGTGTCTATCAGCCCGAACGAACGACTGGGCAAACTAAGCCAGGATCAATTTGCTTTCGAGCAATACACCGTACTCGACACAGTAATCATGGGCCACGCTGAATTGTGGGCGGTCAAAGAGGAACGCGAGCGCATCTACAGCCTGCCCGAGATGTCCGAAGAAGACGGGATGAAGGTCGCCGAACTGGAAAACCAGTTTGCCGAAATGGACGGCTATACCGCCGAGAGCCGCGCCGGTGAATTTCTGCTGGGTGCCGGTATTGAAGAGTCGCTGCACAACGGACCAATGAGTGAAGTGGCCCCCGGGTGGAAACTGCGTGTGCTACTGGCACAGGCGCTATTCTCGTCACCCGACATTCTGCTGCTCGACGAGCCAACCAACAACCTCGATCTCAATGCTATCCGCTGGCTCGAAGGCGTGTTAAACGCACAGAAAAGCACCATGATAATCATTTCTCACGATCGCCACTTTCTCAACTCGGTTTGCACCCATATGGCGGATATCGACTACGGGGAGCTGCGTATTTACCCGGGCAACTACGATGACTTCATGATCGCCTCAACCCAGGCACGAGAAAAACTGCAGTCAGAGAACGCGAAAAAGAAATCACAGATAGCTGACCTGCAGCAATTCGTCAGCCGCTTTTCAGCCAACGCCTCAAAAGCTCGACAGGCGACATCACGTGCCAAGCAAATCGAAAAAATTCAACTGGCGGATATCAAGCCATCCAGTCGCGTCAGCCCCTATATCCGATTCACACAGGAAAAAAAGCTGCACCGATTGGCACTGACCACCGAAAAACTCGGCCACGGTTTTGATGAAGGCCCGCTGTTTACAAACCACAGCTTTATGCTCGAAGCGGGCGCCCGACTGGCGATTATCGGTGAAAACGGCGTCGGTAAATCAACCTTTCTGCGCTTGCTGGTCGATGAGCTGCAACCGAGTGAGGGTTCTATAAAGTGGGCGGAAAACGCCAGCATCGGGTACTGCCCACAAGACGGCACTGCCCTGTTTGAGAATGATCTAAATCTGTTCGACTGGATGACTCAATGGCGTAAGGCCGAACATGACGATGAAATTGTCCGCAGCACTCTTGGCCGATTATTATTCTCAAACAGCGATTTTTCGAAGCAGGTTAAAGTCTGTTCCGGTGGTGAGAAAAACCGCCTGCTTTTCGGCCGAATGATAATGACGTCACCCAATGTGCTAATCATGGATGAGCCAACCAACCATCTTGATATGGAATCAATAGAAGCGCTCAATCTGGCGCTGGAACACTACGAAGGCACACTAATCTTTGTCAGCCATGATCGTGAATTCGTGTCGTCTCTGGCTACACGGATCATAGAAATCAAAGATCAAAAATGCATCGAATTCACCGGTACCTACGATGAGTATCTGGCAATGCAGGCTATTGAAACAAAAGCGGCTAACTTCTAACCAGGCTATACGCTTAACAGGAAAGAGCCGAACTTATCGGCTCTTTCCTGGCTACACACTCGTATATCACGCGGCAATCGAGTGCTGCCTTAATAAAACGTTTACGGCATTACGATGGTAAGCGTACCGGAAGGTTGATTGCTGCCAATCACGTTCTCCATATCCTGAGAGCCACCTGCCCCAACATTCTGAATGTCGGAGTCGATCAGAGGCTTAATGCCGAACGGCTCTGGCGAATTGTCAGGTGATGGCTCAACCGAAATTACCGCCGCCATTCCGATAATATCAACGGCAGGGTTGATGAAATCCTGCCCTGGAAAAGGTGGAGTCGCTTCGGGACCTGCCGTCGCACCCCCAGCATCGCTATCTGCCGCAGCGGGATTAGTAAATGTACCTGTAGACACAGGTCCATCAGCACCGGCGACCCATCCTTCGTAGACCCAGCCTGCCGGCAGCACCGGCAATGACAGGCCTGCCACCGGACCATCTGGGTTCAGCCACCAAATGCCCTGGGTAAAACTTGCAGTTGGGTCACTGGGTGTGGCGATAATAAAGCTGCCCGTGCTATCGACAAAGTCTGTACCCAGAGCAGCGCCATCAGCGATAGTCAGAGTAGATGCAGACTCAACAATGTCACCGGCCAATACGTGGGTGTCTGCCGGAGCAGGATCATCACCTTCGGCCGGCTCAATGGTTAAAATATACTTTGTTGCAGCTTCTGCATCCGCAACACTGACGGTCTGGGTGTCAGCAGTATTACTGGTAAAGCGACCGGTTGATACCGGCGACCCGTTAACCAGCAACCAACCCTCATAAACAAAATCTGCTCCTAACGCGTCTAACGCCGCAAACTCGAGGTTCAATGTTGCGAGATCCGAGTTTTGTTGACCGCTACCTGCGTCGTCATCATCACTACTGCACCCAATCAGGCCTGCGCAGAGCCCAGTTGCGAGTACCACTTTCAAACGCTTGCTTGTCAGCTTTTTCATTAATCAATCACCGGTAAATGTTTGAACCTGTTTACAAACAGGCCTGATTCATAAAGGCAGCAAAACGGTCTTTCCAACGCCTTGCCCCGCAGGGTTTTTTCATCACAGTCAATGAATCCTGCTGACACTTTTGAATGTTGATCCTCCATTAAGTTGTCACAAAAAGGTCACAAAATTATGTCTTTTCTGGTTCAGTGTGTAACCAGAGAGCGAAACTTTCAGGCAGCTTTTGGTTTGTCGATATCTTCGTCTGCAGTGCGCTGTCGCTCCACACTCGAAGCGCGCTCGACAGTATTACGCCCCTGGTGCTTGGCTCTATAGAGCGCCTCATCAGCGCGGGCGATCGTTTCGTTTTGATCTGGCCCATCCAGTCGCTCTTCAGCAACGCCTATGCTGACAGTCACATAGCCGCGATCCGCTTTTTCATGCGGCAATGCCAATTTCTCTACGCTCTCGCGTACGTGATTGGCGGCAATTGCCCCGCCTTCCTCACCGACTTCCGGCAACACGATAAGAAACTCTTCGCCACCATAGCGATACACTGAATCAGTACGCCTGATCATTTTCTTAATTGTCGATGCAATTGCGATCAGCGCCTCATCACCGGCCTGGTGTCCGTAGTGATCATTGTATGTCTTGAAATGATCGACATCGACAAGAGCCACCGCATAGGGCCGCTTATAGCGTCGGGTACGCTCAAAAACATCGGCAAGTGTATTGTCCATCGCACGTCTATTACCAATATCAAGCAAGGGGTCACGCATCGAAATACTGGTCAGCACTTCATTTAGCTCTTCCAGTTCCGCTGTTCTTTCGGCCACACGTTTTTCAAGATTGGCTTTCTGCTGTTCGATTTCGGAGGTGTGAGCACGCAGGATATCGGCACGTGTCACGAGGCCACAGAAGCTCCCGTCATCTTCAACCACAACAAGCCGCCGGATACGATTTTTTTGCATTACCACGTTCGCTGAGTGGCAGTCGGAATCTGCTTTTACCGTAATCAGATTGGCCGTCATCAGATCTGACAACGTACCGGCAGGTTTCCCCTCTAGCATAGTGGCTGACAAGGCCGTGAAGTCGCGCTCGGTCACGATACCAACCGGTACCCGGTTTTCTATGATCAACAGGCAGGAAAGCCTGCGTTCTCTCATCAGGTTAGCGGCTTCGACTAAATCAGTACCCCTCTCGACTGTCGCAACATCCGCTGTCATAAAGCCGCGCAAACTCGCCGGTTGCATAGCGATATCCTTTCGCTTGTGTGTAACTAACCATCGTCCGGCTTAACTATTCCTTGAAGTTTGGTGCTGAAAAATTGACGCCCGAACAGCACTCCCCTGTTTCACCGAGCAGTTTTCGTCAGCTTGAAAACACATGAACAGTCACTTCCAGGTGTCTGCCGGGCCAGTTCAGTCAGTAAAATTGTGTTAGAAAAAGGTGGTAGAGCAACGCTTTATAGAGCGCACCGATTCCAGGGTTTCCGCTCGGGCAAAGCAGCGCTGACTTCTTGCCAAAAGCTACCGTACGGCCGCACCACGCAGCATCCAGATCGAGTCGATAGCATTCCAGCGAGTTTGCGCATAACCACTATCGACAACCGGTTTCAGGGCTTGTTGCCATGCGGCCTCACCATAGGATACCCAGCCTTGTTCATCAACCACCATACCGTCAAACCCGCACTGAAAAGCAAGCGTCAGCTGATCGGGATTCAGCCGGCCACAAGCGTACAACAATCCTTTGTAGCCATCATTTTCTCTTAGCTCTGCCGCCGAGGAAAAACCACGACCATCCGCCACAGACTGGAATTCGATCAATAACACCTGCTCGCTACTGACTAGTTTCTCGAGTGCATAGTTGTCACCAGTTTCCAGTTCAGTCTGGAGCGCTATTGTTATTGCTGCGTTAACCCACTCATCATCAACCAGACGAACTTCGCCACCGCTGCTAAGCAGTCTGTATTGCATGATCGTCTCCATAGATAGAATCTTTAAAGGCTGCCTTGCCAATTCGCTGGTAAGTATCGCTGAAGGTCTCGGTGAGCTGCCGCTTATCCAGATACACATCTATAATTCGGTCTACCGCCGGTGCTATCTCAGAAGCCAGTAACCCCCGCCCCATGCGCTCGCCGATGCGGGCATTTTCATCGCTGCGGCCGCCCAGTGTAATTTGATAGTTTTCAACACCACCCCGATCGAGACCGAGTATTCCAATGTTGGCCACATGATGATGTGCACACGCATTGATACAGCCCGAGATATTGACCGACAAGTCTCCTACCGACGTTACTTTTTCTTTTGCACGAATATGTGCGGCTATCTCCTGCGCAACAGGAATGGAGCGCGCGGTTGCCAGCGCACAGTAGTCCATGCCCGGGCAGGCAATAATGTCGCTGGGTAGATCAATATTGCTGGTCGCCAGATTCGCATCAGACAATCGCTGCCAGACACTCGCCAGATCAGTCTGTTTCACATGTGGCAGTACCACATTCTGTCGATGTGTTACGCGCAGTTCGCTATGCGAATAGTCATCGGCGATACTCGCAAACTCTCGCATTTCATCTGCACTGGCATCACCGGGAATGCCCTCGATGCGTTTCAACGACACGACTACTATCGCATAGCCGTGCTGTTTGTGTTGTTTCACATTGCGCTCCAGCCAGCGGTTATACTCGTGTGCTACAGGCGCGTTAAGATCAGATGTACCGGTCAGGCTCACCGCCAGATTCGCAGGCTCGTCAGGTTCCGGGTTCTCGTCTTCAGGTATCTCGTGATAGAGCGGCTTGATAAACCGGCTGTCCAGTCGCGAGAGCTCCGCTTCCACAGGCTCAAAGCGGCTTTTATCAATTTTACTAAAAACCTCTTCAACTTCGGCTTGCAGCTCGGCCAGTCCAACCTCCGCCAACAAGATTTTTATCCGTGCCTTGTATTTGTTATCACGACGTCCGTAGCGGTTGTAAACGCGCATTGTTGCCTCAAGGTATGGCAACAGCTCGGTTATAGAAACGTTTTCACGAAACAGCTGAGCTATCTTCGGCGTTCTGCCCTGACCACCGCCGAGCCAGATATCAACGAGAACTTTTCCATCGGCACCTGACTTGAGTCGGAGACCGATATCATGAACTTTTATAGCTGCTCGATCATTGGCGCTACCTGTTATTGCAAACTTGAATTTACGTGGCAGATAACGGAACTCCGGGTGCAGCGTCGACCACTGTCGCAGCAGTTCTGCCAGCGGGCGTGGATCCACTTCCTCATCTGCGGCCACACCGGCAAATGGATCCGTGGTGATATTGCGAATACAGTTGCCACTGGTTTGAATAGCATGCATTTGTATCGATGCAAGTTCATCCAGTATATCCGGTGTGTCCACCAGCGCAGGCCAGTTGAACTGTATGTTCTGCCTGGTGGTAAAGTGCCCGTAACCTCGATCATACCGATCCGCTATGTAGGCCAGCTTGCGCATTTGCGCTGATGAAAGTACCCCATAGGGAATCGCCACCCTCAACATATAGGCGTGCAATTGAAGATATAAACCATTCATCAAGCGCAGCGGTTTAAATTCGTCTTCGCTAATTAAGCCACTAAGGCGTCGCGACACCTGCTGCCGAAACTCCTGGCTACGCTGATCCACCAGTTTCTGATCATGTTGATCGTATTGGTACATAATCACGCCTCTCCTGATACGCTATACGCAAGCTCAACCTGACACGCTGCAGATCGAGATGGCAACCCGGGGTGACACTTTGAATAACTACGCCCCGGCTGGTAGTCAACACTCGGCCCACATACTCGCAACGCTTCCCTGAGCACTATCGGCTCACCTGATTCACTACTGTCCGTCAGGTAGGCGCCTGTGACTATGTTATCCGCTTCGTCTTTTGCCGCAATACTCAATGCATCGCTGGCTCCGATTTCATCGACCACAACCATCGCCTCGGACAATTGCTCTGTCCATTCTCCGGCAACTGTCAGAAACACGGTGAGCCCGCTGCGCAGATCGTTGGCTATGATGATCCCCATTCGTTTGTCATCATTTTCTCTATTATTTTTCATGGTCATCTGATGCTCCACGCTAAGCCGCATACTGATCGGGTTCAGAGCCGTCGACGCCCAGTCGCTGGTGCATCAGAGTACTCGTCGTGGTGTATTGAAGAGATGCCTTCTTACCCGGATTCAACTGTTCCTTAATCGCAAATGCAGCCAAGGCGGCCTCATGAAAACCACTCAGTATCAGCTTCTTTTTACCGGGATAGAAATTAATATCACCAATGGAATAAATACCGGGCTGACTGGTTTGAAAACGCTGCGGGTCAACGACAAACTGATTTCTATGTCGGTCGATCAGCCAGTTCGCCATTGGCCCCAGGTTTGGTGACAATCCATAGAACACCAACAGATGATCAAGCTCTACTCTCCGTGTTACGCCGTCCGGTGACATGACTTCCAGGCTACAAAGAACATCGTTTGATTCCACAAGGCCTGTGACATTACCTGCCAAAAACTGCATTTCGTGGTTAGCACAAAGTTGTTGCATTCGATCAACAGAGGCAGGTGCCGCCTTGAATTGTTGCGAGCGATGAATAAGCACCACGCTGTTTGCAAAAGGCTGCAGATTCAACGCCCAGTCGAGCGCTGAATCACCTCCTCCCAGAACCACAATATCTTTGCCGTGGTGTATTTCCGGATTTTTAACCGAGTAGAACAGCGTGCTGTTCAAATGATTACCGGCATTCGCAATCTTCAGCCTGACCGGCTCGAAGGCGCCGACCCCACCGGCGATTACAACCGCTTTAGTGTGAAACGCCTTGCCGACACTGGTCGTTACTTTCCACTCGGCATCAGTTAACTTTTCTATCGCTACCACCTGCTCACCGAGATGGAATACCGGATCAAACGGTGCTGCCTGCTGCAGCAGGTTATCCACCAGCTGCTGCGCTCCGATCACAGGTACTCCGGGTATATCGTAGATTGGCTTGTCCGGATACAGCTCCGTACACTGGCCACCGGGCCTGTCAAGCGCCTCGATAACGTGCGCTCGCAACCCGAGCAGCCCGAGCTCAAATACCTGAAACAGCCCAACAGGGCCAGCGCCAACAATTACTACATCGGTGTGAATAGTCATAAGCGACAAAATGATCTGGGAGTGTTGAAAGATCGAGGCTGATAATCAGCGCGTCGGGCCGCTATAGTTGAAAACTATTCCGATTAAATCAATAAAAAAGAATTATATTGTAAGATAATTTATTTTTAGAACCTTAAACCGAACAAAATTCAGAATCACATGCCAAAATCAGAACGCAAAACGGACCCCAGTGAAACGCTGGATGCAACCGACAGAGCGCTGCTGGCTCAGCTGCAAATCGACGCTACCTGGTCGATGGACCGGTTGGCAAAGCACGCAGGCATTTCAAAAACCGCAGCCTGGAACCGGGTACAGAAACTTCAACAGGAGGGCGTCATTCAGAAACAGGTGGCAGTTCTGGATGCAGACAAAATAGGATTACCCGAAACTTTTTTTATAGCCGTAAAAACAAATCAGCACCAGAAGCAGTGGCTAATGAAATTTCACAAGGTTATCAAGCGTTATCCGGAAATCGTTGAGGTACATCGGCTGGCAGGGGAAGTCGACTACCTGATGAAAGTACAGGTCGCTTCAACGCGAGATTTCGACGCGCTCTACCAGGAACTGGTGAGCGAGATCGACCTCTACAGCGTAACCTCCAGCCTGTCTATGGAAGTGTTAAAGCATGAAACTGCTCTACCCATTTAATAGCGCGATTTAACAGCGCGATTTGAAAACGCATATACCTAAACTACGTACCTGAGCAACAAACCCGGGTGTTAAACAGGGACAGGACAGGAGCCACGGGAATAGTTACCTTCAGATAACCTTTTTAACCATCATCACTACGGTTTCGATGTCGTCCGTAGATATGTCCCGGTGCACAACCAGCCGCGTAGTTGCTGCCGGTGAAATAATAATGTCGTGCTCTTTCAAGCGTGTTGCCAATCGACCGGCAGTGGCTTCCCCACAGGGCAAAAATACCATATTGGTTTGCCAACAGTCGGCATCAACATTCAGTCCATCAATCGCTGACAACCCTCGATGCAGCAACTTGGCGTTGTTGTGGTCGTCCTGCAGTCGCTCAACGTTTTCATTCAGTGCAACGATCCCTGCAGCGGCTATATAACCCGCCTGCCTCATACCGCCACCGAGCACCTTGCGCCAGCGTCGGGCAGAATCAATCAGTTCAGCGCTGCCACACAACACAGAGCCCACCGGCGCACAGAGCCCTTTGGACAGGCAGACAGATACCGAATCAAAATACCGGCTAATCTCTTTGATGTCGACCTTGTGGTGGACACTTGCATTAAACACTCGGGCACCGTCCAGATGCAAAGCCAAACCGCGTGAGTCCACCAGCTCGCGCACCGCCGCCAGGTAATCCATCGGCAGTGGCTTACCGCCAATTGTATTTTCCAGTGCGACGAGTCTGGTATTGGCGAAATGAATATCATCCGGCTTTATTGCGGCTTCAATTCGATCAAGGGGGATCGTGCCATCTGCACGGGTATCGAGTGGTTGCGGCTGTATGCTGCCTAACACGGCGGCTCCGCCACCTTCGTATTTGTAGGTGTGAGCGACCTGGCCAACAATATACTCATCACCGCGCTGACAATGTGCCAGCAGCGCCAGTAAATTGGTCTGCGTACCGCTACTGGCAAAAATTGCTGACTCAAATCCAAGCTTTTCCGCCGCCAGAGTTTCAAGCTGATTGACGGTAGGGTCTTCACCATAGACGTCGTCACCGACGGCAGCAGCGGCCATGGCCGCAAGCATTGATTCTGTAGGGCGGGTAACGGTGTCACTGCGTAAATCTATCATGTAGGGATTCTCGTCGACGGTGCGCTGGTTAACCGCCAGACTTACTGGCGTAGAACTCATCCATATCTTCCACAAACGGTGACAAATCAGCTTTATTATCTCTGATCTCTTCCCGATTCAAACCATCCATCTCATGAGGAAAGACAAGCCATCGATCGGTTTCATGCAAATAGTAGTGAGGACTGAGCGCAGTCATGTTTTTCTCTGGCTTGAAATACGGTGTGGCTATACGAATATCCTCCGGCGTATTGCGACGGGCTTTGGCGGTTAGCGTTTGCACAACCCCCTGTACACTTAAGCCCGTATCGTACACATCGTCGACAATCAGCAGCGAGTCATCGGCATTCACATTGGTGATCAGGTAGTCCAGCCCGTGCACCCTGACCGGCGCTTCGAGTCGACTTTTACCGCTGTAGGATGACGTACGAATAGAAATATGGTCCGTATGCACACCATAAAAATCCAGTATCTCCTGCACCGCAATACCAACCGGTGTACCACCGCGCCAAACACCGACAATAAAGTTCGGATGAAAGCCACTCTTCAGAATGTTTACACCAAGTTTCCAGGAATCCTCGAGCAATGACTGCGCTGAGATATAGAGTTTTTCCGGAGAAGCATCTGACGGTTCGGCATTCATTAAGAGGTAAGGCCTGAAGCAATGGTCTGAAGTGTTTTGAGAGGATCCACAGCGCCGGTAATGGACCGCCCTATCACGAGGTAGCTTGCACCGTTACTAACGGCCTGCTCCGGTGTGGTAACGCGCTTTTGATCGTTCGCATCGTCGCTGGCCAGTCGAATACCGGGTGTAACCTTGATCATTGATGGGAACTCTGACGACAACATAGCAGCTTCTCTGGCAGAGCAAACAACGCCGTCCAGACCGGCCTCATTGGTTAGTGCGGCTAGCGCCAGCACTTGCTCATCAACCGTTCGACTCACCCCCGTTGCTGGTAAATCTGACTGTTCCATACTGGTTAAAACTGTCACTGCGATTAACAGGGGCGCCTGAGCGCCTGGATCGCCGATGGCTTTGCGCGCGCTCTCCATCATCTTAAGGCCACCGCTGGCATGTACATTAAGCATCCACACACCGAGGTCCGCTGCCATGCTGCAGGCGTTAGCAACAGTGTTTGGAATATCGTGATACTTCAAATCGAGGAAAACCTCAAAGCCTCGCTTCTGCAACTCCGCTACCACCCCCGGGCCCGTACTGGTGAAGAGTTCGTGGCCGACCTTCACTCGACACAAGTCCGGTGACAGCTGATCGCAGATTGACAGTGCCTGCTGCATCCCTGGCTTGTCCAGCGCAACGATTATTTTTTTATCATCAAGCACGTTTTATCTGCCGCCGATTGGTTTCGGGATGTGGTTTTACGGAACGAGTCGTCGGAGCATGTCAGTCATTCGCCTTCGGCGCCGATGATTACCTTTACTGAGTTCCAGTTTTCACAGCCCGGGCAACGCCATTGAATCTGGTTACAGCGATACCCGCAGCGCTCACAACGATAAACCGGCTTTTCGCCTGTTACGCCTCGCAGCATATCTACGATCGACGCTACTTTTTCTTTATCGCGTGACTTGGTCGTGGCGAGCTCACGCTCAGCCCAGTCTCGTAAGCCTTTAAGCGATGGTCTGCGCGCTATCTGCTCCACGAAGAAGTCGCTGGCGCTCTTTTCTCCCTCGAGCTCCGCTACTGCATCGCGAGCCAGCTTGATGACCGAGTAGCTGTTGTGGCGGGATCTGATATAAGTCAGGTGAGCAATAATCGCTTCCTTGTCGCCTGACTCGCGCAATGCATGGAATACGGATTCAGCAATTTCAGGTGCAAATTCGGGGTGGTGCGTTTCGATGGTATTGAAGTACTCAAGCGCCCTGTCATAGTTTTTCAGCTCAATCGACTGACGCCCCAGCATTAACAGGGCACGACTACAGGTAGATTCACTTTTAAGTGCCTGATTGAGCCAGCGCTCAGACTCGTCAAGCTTGTCTTCCAACTCAAACAAAGCGGCAATCTCACAGCAGTACTGTGCGATCACTGCATTTTTATCGGCAGTCGCCATGTCACTCTCTCGAGCCAGGTCGATTGCACTTTTCCATTCCTGTTGCTTTTCATACAGCCGCAACAAACCCGCACGGGCTTCCGGATCATCCGGATACTTATCAACCAGCGGCCGCAGAATAGCTTCTACCCGATCAAGCAATCCCGCACCGGCGTAGTCACGTGATAGCTCGAGCTTCACCTGACGTGATTGCTCGTCGCTCAGAGTACCGGCGCTCAGCAAATGTTCATGCACGCCAATAGCTCGCGAGTATTCACCACGTCGCCTAAAGGCATCGCCCAGCGTCAGATAGACCTCCAGAGAATTGCCATCGGCCGCGTACTGATCGAGCAAGGAGACCAGCTCGGCATCTTTCTCAACGCGGTCCTGATGGTCAGGCAGTAAGGTAGCCAAATCAGTACCCTTACGGGGACCAAAAAACCCAGAAACTACCGCGCGACTTTTTTCGTAACCGATACACCAGCCTAAGAATGCGGCAAGAGCAATCAGCCACCAGGGCATATCCATAAAAATTGAAGAAACCAAGTGGGAGCAATCTGAGGATTCTGACAATCTTGCCTGAAGATGTACAGAACCAATTCAATTCATAGCCGCTCGGCTAGTTATATTTAGCCGATACACAGGACTGCGCAACGCTGTGCGTCAGCCGGTCAACGACCATGGACGGATCAAGCGACGCCTATTGCACCGAATACACAAGAGATTGTGGGCTGAGAACAAAGCGCTGAATACAGCAGACGCGCTCTTTCAGCAAGCTGGAACGATCGATGTTGTGAAAGAAGCTAGTCGTCTGTTCCGGTCTTTCGATCGTTGTCTTCGATTGATGCAGTGTCGCTGTTTGACGCATCACTTTGGCTCATGCTGGCTGCAAAACCATCATTAACTCTTTCCCTGAGTTCCTTGCCAGGTTTGAAGTGCGGAACGTACTTGCCACTGAGTGCAACAGCGTCGCCAGACTTTGGATTACGGCCCATTCGCGGGGGCCTGAAGTGCAAACTGAAACTACCGAATCCCCGAATCTCGATGCGCTCACCGGATGAAAGGGAATTACTCATGCTTTCAAGCAAGCCCTTAACGGCCAGCTCGACGTCTCTAAGCGCCAGATGAGATTGGTTTTCGGCTAATGCTTCAATCAAATCAGATTTGGTCATTGGCCCAGAACTCCGGGGTTATTCGCCATGTTATACCTTAGCAGCCGGGATAAATTTATCCCGGCACTCACGAACCAGGGTGGTAGCTACGAGTTCTCGTCGCTGTCCATAGACCCCATTTGCTCTTTCATCAGATCGCCGAGCGTGGTGGCTGAGGCAGGTGCAGACTGTGCGTAATCGCGCATAGCTTCGCCTTCCTCGTCGTTCTCTTTCGCCTTAATTGACAGCGAAATTGCTCTGGCCTTTCGATCAATATTAATGAACTTAGCTTCCAGTTCGTCGCCTTCCTTGAGATGCATCTTGAGGTCTTCAACACGATCACGCGAGAATTCACTCGCTCTGAGAATGCCTTCGACTCCTTCACCAAGATTGACCATCGCTAATTTTGTATCGACTTCAGTGATAGTGCCTTTAATGATAGTGCCCTTCGGGTTGTCTGCAACAAACTGACCGAACGGATCCTGTTCGAGTTGCTTGACACCCAGAGAAATGCGCTCACGCTCAGGATCGACAGCCAAAACCACTGCCTCGATTTCCTGGCCTTTCTGGAAGTTACGCACTGCATCTTCGCCAGTATCATTCCACGACAGGTCAGACAAATGAATGAGACCGTCAATACCACCGTCGAGTCCGATGAAAATACCGAAGTCAGTGATCGACTTGATCTTGCCCGATACTTTGTCAGACTTGTTGAAGTTCTCTGCGAACTCTTCCCAGGGGTTTTGCTTACACTGCTTCACACCCAGTGAAATTCTGCGACGCTCTTCGTCAATGTCAAGAATCATGACTTCGACTTCATCACCCAACTGCACAACCTTGTTGGGGTTGACGTTGCGATTGGTCCAGTCCATTTCAGAGACGTGAACCAGGCCTTCAACGCCCTCTTCGATCTCGACGAAACAACCGTAATCAGCAATGTTGGTAACCTTACCGAAGATACGAGTGTTTTCAGGGTAACGTCGAATCAGATCCATCCACGGATCATCGCCAAGTTGCTTCAGGCCGAGTGATACGCGATTGCGCTCGCGATCAAACTTCAGCACCTTGACTTTCATTTCCTGGCCAACTTCAACGACTTCACTTGGATGCTTAACGCGCTTCCAGGCCATATCAGTGATATGCAGCAGTCCGTCGATACCACCGAGATCCAGGAACGCACCGTAGTCGGTCAGGTTTTTGACGATACCCGTCACTTCCTGGCCTTCCTGCAGGCTTTCGAGCAGTTGCTCGCGCTCAGCACTGTACTCAGACTCAACCACTGCACGACGTGAAACCACCACGTTGTTACGGCGACGATCCAGCTTGATTACCTTGAATTCAAGTTCCTTGCCTTCAAGGTAACTGGTATCACGAACCGGCCTGACATCGACCAGTGAACCCGGCAAGAACGCCCGGATATCATTAATTTCAACGGTAAAACCGCCTTTGACTTTTCCGGTAATAGAACCAGTAACAATTTCTTCCGTTTCCTGAGCTTTCTCAAGCCGCGCCCATGCTCTCGCACGTTTGGCTTTTTCGCGTGAGAGGCGAGTTTCGCCAAATCCGTCTTCAACGGAGTCAAGTGCAACCTCAACTACCTCACCGACAACGACAGACACAGTGCCTGTCTCATCCATGAATTGCTCAACAGGGATAACGCCCTCAGACTTGAGGCCAGCGTTAACCATGACAAAGTCACCGCTAATTTCTATTACTGTGCCGGATAGAATGGCACCTGGTTTCATTTGGGTTTGGGAGATACTCTCCTCAAACATCTCAGCAAAAGATTCTGACATTAAATTTCGTGTTCCCGAGGAATATTTACAGTGCACATTGACCGGACCAGTGCAAGGCTATGAAAAATCGCTGCGATCCGGCGCAGCGGTTTGTCGATCAAACGTCGACGATGTTGAAACAACTACAGCTAACACTCTACGAACGACGCCGCGCATGGAACTGCACGCCGCCTGGTCTCACGTGGATAACTAATATGAATACTTGCAGACAAGCACCATCTGGCGAGAAATCATAGTCTATGTTTTGATAAATCAAGCACTTTTGTGACCACCTGCTCGATGGTTAGTGCGCTTGAATCTATGGTTACCGCGTCTGGCGCTGGCTTGAGTGCCGCTACTGCCCGATCAGTGTCTCTTCGATCACGTTCGCGAATGTCCTCAAGCAAGCCCTCAATATTAGCTGATATACCCTTTTCAATCAACTGTTTATATCGTCGCTGAGCACGAATTTCGGCACTTGCGGTCAAAAATATTTTCAGATTCGCATTGGCGAAAACAACTGTCCCCATATCTCTGCCGTCGGCCACCAGCCCAGGAGGCTGACGCCAGCGACGCTGCCGGTCCAGTAAAGCGTCACGCACTGCAGCATGCACCGCTACCCGCGAGGCTCTGTCTCCGACTTCTTCCTGTCGCAACTCACGACTGACATCCTGCCCTCCCAGCAACACCCTGGCCTCTCCGCTCTCACCTGTCTCGAACTGCACTGGTACCGTGGCAGCCAGTTGCGCCAGTGCTGCGATGTCGTCGGCAGCCAAACGGCGATTGATCGACGCAAGAGCCACCGCTCTGTATAGCGATCCACTATCGAGAAAGTGAAAATCCAGCTGCGCGGCTATGCTTCGCGAGATGGTGCCCTTGCCGGAACCACTGGGTCCGTCAATAGTAATTACAGGCGTAGTTTTATCAGCAGACATTGACAGTACGTTTTTCTTACCGGCCATCTGGATCGCCAACTGGCAGCTGGCGCCGCTGCAGTGATTCCATCACCGTGTTTCTCCGCTAATTTTCAGACCCAACTTTGCACACAGTGAGAAAAACCCCGGAAATGACGTTTCAACATGATGCGCATCATTAATCGTCACCGGTGCAGAAGCCCGAAGACTGGCAATGCAAAACGACATAGCAATGCGATGATCAAAGTGTGTTTCAACTGAACCGCCACCAAACGGGCCACCTTTTATTATCATTCCATCAGCCGTTGCAGTTGCGTCGACGCCGAGAGCAAGCAGCCCTGACTCCATTGCGGCGATGCGGTCGCTTTCCTTGACTCGCAATTCACTTGCGCCAGTAACAACAGTTGTTCCTTCAGCGCAGGCAGCCGCAATAAAAACGATGGGCAGTTCGTCAATCGCCAGAGGCACCAGATGCTCAGGCACCTCAATCCCTCGTAAACTCGACGACCGCACCTGGATGTCAGCGACCGGTTCATCACCGGCCTGCCTTTCGTTTAATAACGTGATATTGGCGCCCATCAGCCGCAGGATATCAATGATTCCAGTGCGAGTCGGGTTGACGCCAACGTTGCGCAGCACAATATCAGAATCTTCGGCGATGCATGCTGCAACCATCAAAAAAGCGGCCGATGAAATATCTGCTGTTATCTCCAGTTCACAGGCCTGCAGTTGACCACCACCGTCGAGCGTTATTGTCCGATTGTCAGAGTTAACCGGATAAGCAAAAGTACGTAACATGCGCTCGGTATGATCCCGAGTCACTTCAGGCTCAGTGACGGTTACTTTGCCATTAGCATAGAGCCCTGCCAGCAGCACACATGATTTAACCTGCGCGCTGGCCATCGGCAATTGATAATCGATGCCGCGGATAGCAGCTGCCGCCGCAATATGCAGAGGCGGCCGGTTATCTTTATCACCGGCAAGCGACGCCCCCATTTCGACAAGCGGGTTTATAATGCGGGCCATCGGCCGGCGAGACAACGACTCGTCACCGGTTAGCGTTGAGCTGAACTGCTGCGCCGCCAAAACCCCCGCCAGCAAGCGCATCCCAGTACCCGCGTTGCCCATATACAGCGGCGCCGCTGGCGCAGTCAAACCATGCATCCCGACACCCTGTATTACCAGCGAGGTATCAGAGGGGCGATCTATTTCAACGCCCATGGCGCGAAAAGCCTCGAGCGTGTTAAGACTATCCTCGCCTGCCAAAAAACCACTTACGCGGCTCGTTCCATTGGCCAGTGAAGCAAAAATCACAGCCCGATGCGACTGGGATTTATCACCGGGCACAGTAGTATCACCAGCTACCCGGCCGCCCGGGCCGCATATCACAATATTCCTGGTCATCTAGTCATCCCGATTTGCCCTGGCAGAAGCACCAAGAATTTTTGTGTCACGCGTTTGTTTGGCAATTTCAAAATAATCGTACAGCTTGTCGCCATCCTGTTTGTCGATTGCTTCCACCAGTACATCCAGGCCCTGCTGCAAGTGCCCAAGCGCTGCCAGTATCGCCGGGCGATTGTGCAAACAGACATCTCTCCACATCACCGGGTCGCTGGAGGCAATACGGGTGAAATCACTAAAACCACCCGCGGCATAACGCAAGACCTCGTTTTGCTGGTCCATTCGGTACAGCGTTTCAACCAGACAAAAGGCCAGTGCATGCGGCAAGTGACTGGTCGCTGCAAAGATCTGATCATGGCGATCTGGCGACATTGTCTCCAGGCTCGCTCCGGTCCGACGCCACAACTCCTTTACCTTCTCCAGTGGCACCGCCGCGGTTTCTTCAACCGGTGTAAATATAACCCGCCTGTCGTGGTATAGCGTCGCAAATGCCGCCTCGACACCGGAGTGTTCGGTGCCGGCGATTGGATGTGCCGGCACAAAGTTGGCGGGATACTTCAACCCCGCCCTCGCACCATCAATCACGGCCTGTTTAACGCTGCCTGCATCTGTAACGATCGTATCAGGACCGATGCAGTCCCCAAGCTGCGCCAGCAATGATGCCATCACGCCTACAGGGCTTGCCAGCAAAATGATCTCGCAGCCGTCTACAGCTTCGGCAAGGCTGGTGCTGTACCGATCAACGATTCCAAGTTCAGCGGCGCGGCGCAAATTGGACTCGCTGCGCCCATGGCCGCTGATCTCCACATCCAACCCGGAGTCACGTAACGCCAGCGCAAAAGAGCCGCCTATTAATCCGGTACCAATAATGGCAATTTTCTGCGTCATGAAGAACTCGATCTATTGATACAGTGACGAGGTTACACACAGACAACTGCCATTGCATGGACCAACTGCAGTCAGAGCGGCACGTTCGAGACGAATACTTATTGATCTTTGCACAGCTGTTTGCATGAAACTTTGCATGAATCGTTGCACGGCGCTCTGCACAGCTCTTTGCCCAGCTCTTTGCACGGGAGCAAACCCTCTGTATGAATCAGCGTCAGGCCCGAAATCATCATCTGTAACCATGTCCGGGCTTGCCTGATTTAAATTTGTCGAGCCTTGAGCAGACCTTCAATGCCTTTGATTGCACTCATGGTTTGCTCGTCCACTTGCTGATGGGTATCAATCAGTGTGCACGCCACATCTCCACGCGACTCGTTAATCATATGCTCAATATTAACGGAAGACTTACCCAACTGGTGTGAGATTTGTCCGACCATGTCCGGCACGTTACGGTGAATCATCGCCAGGCGGTGATCGCTCTTTCGGCTTAACTCAACGTTAGGAAAGTTCACAGAGTTGCGAATGTTACCGTGCTCCAGAAACTCCTGAAGTTGGTCCGCAACCATAATGGCACAATTTTCTTCCGCTTCGGCGGTAGAGGCACCAAGGTGAGGGAGCGTTATTACCCGCTCATGCTCAATGGTTTCACGCGTTGGAAAATCGGTGATATAGGTTTTGATTTTACCGCTATCGAGGCCCTTCAATATTGCCTCGTCGTCTACTACACCGGAGCGGGCAAAATTAAGTACCACAGAGTTCTCCTGCATGGAGTGCAGACGCTGTTCATTGATCATATTACGGGTCGCATCAATCAATGGCACATGGAAGGTGACAAACTCACTGCGTGACAGCAGATCATCAACACTGTTGGCTTTTTCCACGCCGGCACTGAGCTTCCATGCATTGGCAACGGTGACCGCCGGATCGTAACCAATAACATTCATACCCAGTGCCGCTGCAGTGTTAGCAACTTCAACACCGATGGCACCAAGGCCGATTACTCCAAGTGTGCGGCTGGGCAGCTCACGACCAACAAATTTCTTTTTGCCATCTTCCACCTGTTGATCCAGCGCTTCGCCAACTGCACTCAACTGATCGGTATAACTGAATGCATGGTGCAGGTTGCGTTCGCACAAAAACAGGCTGCCGATAACAAGCTCTTTGACGGCATTGGCGTTCGCACCTGGCGCATTAAATACCGGAACTCCAAGCTTGGATAGCCGCTCCACAGGAATGTTATTAACGCCGGCGCCAGCTCGCCCAACCGCCTTCAAATTCGCGTCAAACTCCATATCATGCAGCTTTTGCGAGCGCAGCATAATCGCATCAGGGCTGGATATCTCAGACCCCAGTTCGTATTTGCCTGCTGGAAAGCGCTCCAGCCCTTTTTCCGAAAGGTTATTTATTTTCAGTATTTTGTAAGTCACTGAGTGATCCTTGTAACAGCAATGTTATTGAGCTGTGTGATTTTCAGATAGCGATTAGCGAGCTTTTGGCTCTTGCAATCGACGAGGGTAATTAAAGAGGCGGGCAACAGAGTTAGAGCAGGTGCAATGTCACCGATTAATCAGGCTTGTCGACAATCCTGCCCGACAAGCCCGTATCGACATGACCAGATCTGAAAAAGACCTTGCCGATGTAATAGCGAGGGTGCAGAACGAAGACATTAAGCTGGAAGTCGACAGGGATGGTGAGCCCCCGATCAAGGCAGATACCGCAGACAAACAGACAGAGGCAAAACGCTCTGACGCTGGTATCGAGACCGGCATTGCAGCCCTGGCTGTGTTTGAGGCGACCGGCTCAAAGGAAAAAGACGGCCATTCAGGCTGTAGCCTATCTATCGGAACAACAGTGTGGTGACACACAGTGTTTATCATGTTGGGGAGACCTGTATTCCTGTAAAAACGTTCAGGCAATCCAGCTATTATTCACCTGCTCAGAGCGCGCGCACGATGGATGACTATAGTCACCAACCAGCTTGCGCTCGCAAGGTGCACTAGCTAGTTAGCATCGCCATCCTCTGGGTCTCCAGCATCTGAATCGGCACCTTCATCAGAGGCACTCTCACTATCATTTTTATCTTTATTTGCAGTATTTTCTGCACTGTCGGCACTATCTGCCTGAGCGTCGGCGTCAGTACTCGCATCGTCACTTGGGTCCGACCCATCGTTATCTGGCGTGTCGTCACCTGGCGTGTCGTCACCTGGCACATCGTCACCTGGCACAGCATCGTCGCCTTTATCAGTGGTTGCAACACGCTCCACCTGGACGAGATTTTCGCCTTCCGACACTCGAATAAGACGCACGCCCTGAGTATTACGACCCAGTGTGCTGATGCCTTCAACGGCGGTTCGAATCAAGGTGCCAGAGTTGGTAATTAGCATCACCTCGTCGTCACTGTTGACCTGCACTGCCCCGACCACAGGACCGTTGCGCTCTGTGGTCTTGATGTCAATAACACCTTTACCACCGCGCCCCTTGGCAGGGTAATCTTCGGCTGAACTTCGCTTGCCATAACCGTTGGCAGTAGCGGTCAGAATATCACCTTCTTCTACCACAATCAGCGCGATCAAAGCGTCTTCTGCTGACATGCGGATACCGCGTACACCCGCTGCAGTACGACCCATTTTCCGAACCGCACTCTCTTCAAAGCGCATAGCACGGCCATTACTGGATATCAGCATGATATCGCGATTGCCATCGGTCAGAGCCACGTTGATCAACTCGTCGTCGACGCGCAAATCAATTGCAATGATGCCGTTCGCCCGCGGTCGCGAGAAGTCAGCCAGCGAGGTCTTTTTAACCACGCCATTTCTGGTGGCGAAGAACACAAACTGGTCATCCGAATATTCACGGATCGTCAGCACCGCACTCACCCGCTCGTTCTCTTCGAGAGGCAGCAGATTAATAATCGGACGTCCGCGTGCGCCACGACTTGCCAGCGGCAACTCGTAAACACGCTTCCAGTACACTTTACCGACACTGGTAAAAAACAATACCGTGTCGTGCATGCTGGCGATAAAAAGTTTGTCGATGAAGTCTTCATCTTTCATCGATGTGGCGGATTTTCCTTTACCCCCGCGGCGCTGTGCGGCGTAGTCAGACAGGGGCTGCGCTTTTGCATAACCCGCGTGCGACAAGGTAACCACTACATCTTCGTCGGAAATCAGATCTTCAACGGTCATCTCCGAGTAGTCGACCATAATATTGGTGCGACGCTCGTCATCGTACTGATCTCTTACCGCTTCGAGTTCCTCTCGGATTACCTCGCGAAGCCGATCCGGGCTTTGCAGTATTTCCAGAAAGCCCTCAATGCGGACAAGTATCTCGCGATACTCATCAATTATTTTTTCCTGTTCGAGGCCGGTGAGACGATGCAATCGCAGATCGAGTATCGCCTGTGCCTGTGCGGCAGACAGATGATAGCCATCCTCATGCAGACCGTATTCCTCGCCCAGATCTTCCGGCTTTGACGCAGCAGCGCCAGCGCGCTCGAGCATGTCGACTACGCTGCCTGGCTGCCATACACCGGCAATCAGCTGCTCTTTGGCGGCCGGTGGATTTGGTGCGGCTTTGATCAGCGCGATAATAGGATCGATATTCGCAAGTGCGACCGCCAGCCCTTCAAGGATGTGCGCTCGCTCTCGAGCCTTGCGTAAATCAAACAACGTGCGGCGTGTAACAACCTCACGCCGATGACGGATGAACGCGTTAAGGATTTCCTGCAGCGTTAACAAACGCGGCTGTCCATCGATCAGTGCGACCATGTTGATGCCGAACACCGTCTGCAGCTGAGTTTGCTTGTACAGATTGTTGAGCATTACATCACCAGGCTCACCTCGACGCAGCTCGATGACCATGCGCATGCCATCTTTGTCAGACTCATCGCGCAGTTCGGTGATGCCCTCGACTTTCTTTTCTTTCACCAGCTCGGCGATCTTTTCGAGCAGCCGCGCTTTGTTCACCTGATACGGCAGCTCACTGACAATAATGGTGTCTTTGCCAGTCTTCTCGTTGTGCTCGACATTTGCCAATGCCCGCACGTGTATACGACCCCGACCGGTGGCATAGGCCTCGCGGATACCGCGCGCGCCGTTGATAATTCCGTGTGTCGGGAAATCAGGCCCTGGTATGTGCTCCATGAGCTCGGCCAGTTCGATATCCGGGTTATCGAGCATGGCCAGGGTACCGCTGATGATCTCGCCGATGTTGTGCGGCGGAATATTCGTCGCCATACCAACGGCAATACCCGAGGAGCCGTTGATTAATAAGTTAGGGATACGCGTCGGAAATACTGCGGGCTCGGTTTCGGAGCCATCGTAGTTTTCGGTGAAATCGACGGTTTCTTTGTCGAGATCTGCCAGCAGTTCGTGGGCGATACGCGCCATGCGAACTTCTGTATAACGCATGGCCGCCGGAGAATCTCCGTCTATCGAGCCAAAGTTGCCCTGACCGTCAACCAGCATATAACGCATTGAAAATGGCTGCGCCATACGGACGATAGTGTCGTACACCGCTGTGTCGCCATGCGGGTGGTACTTACCGATCACATCACCGACCACACGCGCCGACTTCTTATACGCCTTGTTCCAGTCGTTGCCGAGTTCACTCATCGCGTACAACACGCGGCGGTGCACGGGCTTTAATCCATCGCGAACATCAGGCAAGGCTCGCCCTACGATTACACTCATCGCGTAATCGAGATAGGACTGGCGCATCTCGTCCTCGAGATTTACCGGTATAATTTCCTTAGCAAAATCGGACATTTCTACTCTAGATTGACTCTATTTGCACAGTTGACTGCGGGGGTTTCGCGCAAGCCCACAATAGTACCACAGAGGGAACATTCAGGCAGAGAATTTGGTACCCCGCGGCTACCGCCGTTACGACGCTTACAGGTCACCTGATGACGGCCTGTGCCGTCTGACAGACAAACCAACAGAGCCGGTTTTTCAATCTTGCCAAAGTCACCCGCTAACTCGCCTGAAAACTACCCTAAAAAACGGCATTGCCGGCGCCTGACTATTGCCCGCCAAATACACAGAAAAATGCTCCGCAAGAGCACCGACCTTGCAGTAGCGAGTTCGTCACCGATTCGGATTTGTGTCCACGCTTGCCGTCTGCAGACTCCGCCGCTATGGTGGACTCATGCGCTGGTGCAGCGCCCTGGCTATCGAGCCGGGGAAGTAACAACCCGCGCGTAAAATTGTGAACTTTTGTTATCGACACCGCTATCGGCTGGCAGAAAGTGACGCGACCCCATTCAAGCGCCCACTCAAGCGCCCCGCAAGAGTACAACTGATGAAAAATCCCTTCGCCTTGATCCCCGAGTGGGTTATCTGCGTCGATAGCGACAACCGGGTGCTGGAAAACCATGCAGTCATAGTCGACGGCGCCACCATCAGCGCTATTGTCCCGTGGCCCGAAGCACACGATCACTACCCGCAAATCGATCTTGTCGAATTACCCGGCCAGGCACTCATTCCCGGACTGGTCAACGCCCATACGCACCTCGCCATGAATCTGTTGCGTGGCTTTGCCGATGACATCCCGCTCATGCCATGGCTGTCTGAACATATATGGCCTGCGGAAGGCCGGCACGTCGACCCTCAGTTTGTTGAGGATGGTACTCGCCTGGCGATAGCTGAGAGTCTGCGTGGCGGAGTCACCTGCTTTAACGATATGTATTTCTTTCCCGATACTGTCGCGAGGGTGGCCGGCGAAATCGGTATTCGCGCAAGCGTCGGCCTGATAACACTGGACTTCCCAAGCGCATGGGCGGGCAACGCAGACGAATATTTGCGCAAGGGGCTCGAACTGTTTGAAGACACCCGCGACAATGCCTTAATCACCTGCATGCTCGCTCCACATGCCCCGTACACAGTGTCGGCGGAAACCCTGGGCAAGATCCGAAAGCTCAGTGATCAGCTCGGCATGGGCGTGCATATCCACCTGCACGAAACCGCCGGAGAAGTTGAGCAGTACCTGCAGACTCACGGCATAAGACCGATTGCCAAAATGGCAGAGCTTGACCTGCTCAACACGAGACTTGCAGCGGTGCATATGACGCAACTGACTGACGACGAAATAGCCACCTTTGCCAATTGTGGTGCAAGTGTCCTGCATTGCCCGGAATCGAATTTAAAACTTGCCAGTGGCACCGCACCGGTCGCCGCAATGATCGACGCCGGCGTTAACGTTGGCATCGGCACTGACGGGGCAGCCTCCAACAACGATCTTGATATGTTCGGCGAGATGCGCAGCGCTGCACTGAGTGGTAAAGACAAGGCTGGCGACGCCGCCGCCCTGCCCGCCGAACAGATTTTACGCATGGCGAGTATAAACGGGGCCAAAGCGATCGGGCTTGACGCCATAACCGGCTCTATAGAGGAGGGAAAGCAAGCCGATCTTGCCGTGGTAAATTTCAACCGGCTGGAACTCCAGCCCGTTTATAATCCGGTCTCGCACATCGTCTATTCGGCCAATCGCTACGACATATCGAATGTGTGGGTGGCCGGCAAACAAATGCTGCACAACGGTGAACACCTTTGTTTTGATGAATCAGCCCTCATCGATAACGCCCGCAGCTGGGGTGTTCGAATCAGGTCAGGAACCGTTTAAATCAATCGCGGGGTAATTCAGGCGCAGGGGAGTCTAAAGGCACGAGCGCTACTCGCTTCAATGCCCGCTTCACCTCCTGAACAGTTTCACGCTACCAATCGCGCTGGCACTATTGACGCACGAATACAAACACAGCAGCACAGAGATACAATCAGTGACACAAACCAAATCAGCAGCGGACACAACAGCCTTGTGAACAACGATATCGCACACAACGTTTCAAACAATATCGATCAGAGCGAAGTCGATAAGTTCAGCGACCTGGCCAGTCGCTGGTGGGACGCCGAAAGTGAATTTAAACCACTCCACGATATCAACCCGCTGCGGCTCGGCTACATTCAGCAACATGCGCCACTTGCGGGCAAGCGCGTCGTGGATGTCGGCTGCGGCGGCGGCATACTGTCGGAATCAATGGCCCGTGTCGGTGCCGACGTAACCGGCATAGACCTCTCACAGGCAGCTCTCGATATCGCTCGACTGCATGCGGCAGAGGCAGCAGTAGCCGTCGATTATCAATGCGCATCTACAGAAGATTTCGCCGCAGCCAATGCCGGCCAGTTCGACGTTGTAACCTGCATGGAAATGCTCGAACACGTGCCCGAACCCGCGGCCATCGTCGAAGCCTGTGGCAAACTACTAAAGCCCGGCGGGTCTGCATTTTTCTCAACCCTCAACCGCAATGGCAAATCATGGTTGTTTGCCATTGTCGGCGCAGAATACCTGCTGCAACTGCTGCCAAAAGGCACACATCAATGGCAACGTTTTATCAAACCATCAGAGCTTGCCAACTGGTGTCGGCAGGCAGACCTCGCCATCGACAATCTCACCGGCATGAATTACAACCCGCTGACAAAAGTGTATCGAACCGACAATGACCTGTCGGTAAACTATTTATTGCATTCAACCAGAAGTGAATAGCACGGCTGTGAGCCATCCATGGCGCGCCGCCCCCTTTCCTCGGTTAATCTCATTGCTGATTAAACGCGGGTAGAGCACAAGCAAACACCATGCGTTATTTATTCGAAAAGATATGAATACAATCAGTGCAACAACGCCAAACACCTCTGCCGTATTTTTTGATCTCGATGGCACTCTGATCGATACCGCACCCGACATGGGTGCCGCACTGAATCGTGTACTCGAAAGGCACGGCCGCGCACCGGTGCCTGCCACAAGCTATCGCGAGCAGGTGTCGCATGGCAGTATCGCGCTGCTGAAACTTGGTTTCCCCGATCTCGACCCGACCACGCAAATGGCTGATCTTCGCGAGGAGTTTCTCGCCAGTTACGAGGCAAATATCGCAGATTTCAGCGCATTGTTCGAAGGCGTTGAAACACTATTGCAGCAGATTGAGGCCGCCAGTGTTCCGTGGGGCATCGTCACCAACAAACCCGAAGGGCTTACCTTAAAACTCCTCGACGCCATGAACATCACAAACCGTTGCTGCAGCATCGTAGCCTCGGATACGACAACTCACGCCAAACCGCATCCTGCGCCAATGCGCCTGGCCTGCAAACGGGCCGGAGTAGATACCGCCACGTGCGCATATGTCGGCGATGCAAAACGTGACATTGAAGCCGGTCATTCCGTGGCGATGAAAACCTTTGTCGCAAGCTGGGGTTACCTCAGTGCAAGCGATGATCACCCCGATACCTGGCAGGCAGATGCCATATTGCAAACACCCACAGACCTGCTCTCACACCTTGTTTTCGCATCTCGCGAATAACGACGGTTAATCCATTCACCAGTGGATAGACAACCGTAATGGCCACAAACACTGTCCGAAACCAGTGTTCGCCGAGTGGCCGCATTTTTGAGCCGAATCGCTCTGTTCAACAGGTTAGACCACATGCTCAAAACACCCTGCAAAACGTCAGTCAATTGACCATCAGCCAGGGTTAACACTTACTACCAAAAAGTAACCCTGCACCGACTACTGACCAATCAAAACAAAAATAGAGGGCTCCACCTGCAGTTTAACTGTGACGACCTATACTACGACTGTTAAGTGAATCGGAACTCGCAAATGTCAGCACTGAAATTTTCAGAATGGCCTGGAGCATGGGAACGCCACATCATCAGAAAGGCGCGGCATAGCCACTTTTTTGGCGACAACAAAACGTCACTGGCAGAGCAACTTGCACAAGCCCAGCAAAGAGATCAACTGGAACTCGCCCAGTTTAATCAACACATCGGCGAACTCGCACTGCAGTGCACCAGCCTGGGCGAAGAAAGCAGCCCGACACTGATTACCGGCATCAAGAAAAAAATCGACCACTGCTATGACACCGCCTGTGGACTGGGCGCGGAACTCGACGATCAAAAAGAAGCACTGGCCGTACTGAATGACCTGATAACCACTGCAATGCGACGCGCCCTGCGCGACACCGACGAATCCGATCGGCTGCATCTGATCAAACAGGAATCTCAGCGCATGCAACATCTGGCAAGACTGGAATATCCGATCGTTTGTGATTTACTGCGGGCCGTATCACCGATACCCGCTGTAGAAATACCGGCTGCCCTGTTATCCGAAACAGACGAGGCGTACACTATCGCACTTGAAGTACTTGATCAGGATAAACGCCGGTACCTTGCAGAAGGCATTGAATCCATTGCCGAGCGGATCACTGACCATTCGATATTGTTTCGCATAGACCGCAAACTTGTAATTCTAAAGAAAGTAAATGCTCGCATCGCTCGCAGCATCAACAGCCAGTCGAGCCCAAAACCAAGCGCCAAAATTGACGACAAAGCCGCCAGCACAAAACACACGGAACCCGCAGCCAACTGACCGCCAGTCGCCGCCACCTGTACAGCCGCTCGAACAGCCGCTCGAACAGCAATCAAGGCAGCGGCCTGAACCAACTTCTGACCAGGCGCGTGCACAGACGCTGGCACAGGAGTGGATAGACAGCGCCATCCCTGCCGGCAGCTCTCGCTACTACGCAATTCTGCATGCGGACACTGATGCTCGCGAATACCTGCAGCTGGTTACCACATTAATTAGTATCTGGAGCCAACTGGCATTCAACAGCCAGGAGCCGGAAGTAACGATGCGCAAGACAGACTGGTGGCGCGCTGAGCTGTCAGGAGAGCACCGTGCGCATCCAATAACGCAATTACTCGAGCCCTACCTGAATAAAGATCCGGGGCTTGCTAATCATCTGCTTGATATTTTATCAGGCTATGCTGACTTACTACAATTCGGCAGCCCGTCCACCGACGAGGCCAACAAACTCTTCCACTGGTCAACGGGCGCCGTTGCCTGCCTGACCCTGACAGGGGTCGAGAACACAGTAAACAACCCCGTGGCCAGAGCCGGCGTTGCGCTTTCGCGGTTTCGCTGCCTGCGTCATTTGCCAGACCACATTAACGCCAGGTTACTGTGCTTGCCGCTGACGTCACTGGAGGCGAATGGCTTGTCCCCCAAACAGCTTCAACCTGGCGTTGAAGATCCTGCACTAGATACTTTTTTCAAACAGCAACTGCAATCGCTGGACAAAGAAATGGAGGCTACCGCTGCAGAGTTACTGCACGCGGGTACAGCGAGCAGACCTTTGTATATCTATCTGCGATCACAACAACATCTGCTTCGCAAAATAGCGACAAAAGGCGCTCGTCTATTGCAGCCAGTGGCACGACCATCGCCGCTGCGCAATTACTTTGTCGCCTTCAAAGCCGCGCGCCAGCACTACCGACACAACTAAACCCGAAACAGAGGTTGTAACTACCGGCAC